>CANDBT010000004.1 GCA_947383005.1 uncultured bacterium
TCGCGATCAGCGACATCTATTACGGAGACTGGAGCAGCGTCGTGTCATTATATGAAAAGACGGGGAAACCCATATACATCCAGGCAGCAGGGGATTGTTTGGGAAAAAGTTCATATGTCTATTTTTCGTCTATGTTTTTGCATGAGGGAAACGTATATGGTTTTGCCTGTCAAAAAAATATGCTCATGAAAATCGACTTTAAAGGCCAGGGCACACACTATTTTATGAAGCTGAATAATGAATCAGAGGATAATCGGGAATTGTATTTTGCTTCCATTGCCTGCCGGGATAAATTATTTATGATCCCGGCATCGGATCCCAATATGATGGTTTATGATTTTGCTTCCGAAAGATATGAAAAGATACAATTGTGCTCCGGGAATCCGGGACAAAGGGGATTTTTCTTTATGGATGTGCGGGAATACGGGAATTATTTGTATCTGATCCCTTTTCATTACGGATATATCGTCCGTTATGACTTAGATACGAAAAAGTTAAAATCAATTCCGCTGTTCAAAAAAACGGATGATACCAGTTCTTTACAGTTTGGGTTTGCAGAATCTGTTGATGAAGACCGGATTGCCATTCCGGCGGGAAAAGCGGTAATCCTATTTGATCTTGCGTCAGAGACATGGGAAAAATACCCTGTTTCAGAGGAAAACGGAGAAACCTTTAATATTGAGAGGATTTTCTACTATAAACAGCATTTATGGCTGCTGCCTACAGATGCGCTTGTACTTTTGAAATGGGATTATTTGAACGGAACTATAGAGCAATACGCGGATTTTCCCCCAGGATGCAGAGAGACGGATAATAATTTTGGAGGGAAGCTGGCACATAGGATAGATAACTATCTTTATTGTTTTCCCGCAAATACAAATATGGCTGTCAAAGTAAATCTGGATAATGGAGAGATTACGGAATTGACTTCATTAAGGCCGTTTTGCCAATCAGATGGCTCTTTAGAGGGGCAGAGGGTGTTTGCGAACCTGGTTGCGGTGGAGAAGAAAATCCTGCTCCAGCATCGGGAAAACCAGATGGTCGTTTATGATACGCAGGAGGATACCGTTTATGCTTTCAGCAGGGGAATGGCCAATACTTTAGGGGAAAGACGGAAGATGTACAAGGATTTTATGGACAAAATATTTCGTCCGGGAACGAAGCCAATAATCACCGATGGAGAGAGTGCGGGAGAAAAGATACATAAACAGATGAAAATGGAAGCAGGATAAAATGGAAAGCGTTGTTGATGATTTGAAAAAGATAAAGGCGGTTGCGATTTATGGGGCGGGGATTGTCGCATATAATATCGCATGCGTGTTGAAAGCCGTTTATGGGATAAAAATCCTTTGTTTTTTTGTGTCGGACCTGTCGGATACCCATTTTTTTGGCGGGATCCGGGCAGAAGTATATTCGGAAGAAAAATTTTATCAGTATAAAAAACCTTTGATTATTGTCGCGACACCAGAGGAGTACCATGAAGAAATTATCAAACGTCTGTCTTTTGGCAGTAAGAAAAAATATTATCTTGTAAACTCTTCTTTAGAATATGATCTCATGAAAATGTTTTATAAGAAAAGAAGGCCATTTATGACCGTTGAAGATCTCCCGGAAGACGCGACGACGGAGAATACGGCCGATGGTAAAACTATTGAAGTTTATATGGCCAAAAGCATATGGGATAAACCTCTTAAAAAGACATATGAAATTCCAAACTGGACGATTCCGGTTCATGCGGGAAGGAAATTGACGAAGCAGAAACTGTCAGATAATACAGATGATTTTATTGGAGGGATATCCGGGCGAAATAAGAATTATTGTGAACTGACCGTGACCTATTGGGCGTGGAAAAAGAGACATTCCTCGTATATGGGGATTTGTCATTATCGGAGAATATTTGCATTATCTGCGCAAGATATAAAAAAAATTATAAAAAATGATATTGATGTGATACTCCCGGTTCCGTTTCTGTGTAGCCCGGACGCCTCCGAACAGTATTTCCGGTATATAACAAAAGAAGACTACACCGTCTTTATGAAAATTATATCGGAATTATACCAGGAAGCGGAAACAAAAATTATTCAAATATTACATTCAGACTATGTTTATAATTATAATATGCTGATCGCGAAAGAAGAGATATTCCATCAGTACTGTGAGTTCCTGTTTTCTGTTCTGTTTGAGATGGAAAGCTATTTTAAAAGACAGGGGATCCGGCGGGAAGATCGGTATTTGGGATATTTTGGGGAATTGCTTACCACGATCTTCTTTTCATTGCATGATAAAGATTTTAAAATCGCACATGCGAAGAGATTGTGGCTGGTATAAGGTCAATTTCAAAGAGAACCGCGCGCATTTTCCAGAGGGGATATGTCTGGAGGGCACATATCATAATAATATCCAGGAAGGAATAAGGAATATATGATAGTGAGAAAATGGCTGGAAAACCAATGTAACGGAAAGTATTGGAAGGACTATTTACATACATACGGATACAGCAAAATTGCACTATACGGCGCAGGGGAATTGGGGCGATACCTTGCGATGGAATTGCGGTCCAGCGAGATAAAAGTTATTGTCTATGTAGATCGGAACGCACATGAATTGAAGGAAGTTTACCATATCCCTGTTGTTACATTGGAAGAATTTATCCGTACGTTTGGACATGAAGTAGATGCCCTTATCGTTACGGCAGTTTCTGCAGATCGGGAGGTGCTGCATGAAATGGTATGCAGGCTTCCAGAGCTGCCAGTGATGTCACTGCGGGATATGATATTTGAAATGTGAGAGGTGAACGACAAAATGAAGGATATATATATTCCTGGTTTGGATGAGGATGCCCGGCTGCATAAAAAGAAGCAGGACGGAAGCCTTTTGCGGGAAAGGGAGGATTACAAAAAAATCTACGCAAAAGAATTTTTCAATGTATATAATGAGGGCACGGTGGCTGACGGGTTTGTCTGCATGTGCCGAAATCAAAGAATATATATTGATGAAAATTGGCAGTTTGTGTATTTTATTGATTACGCCTACGCATTGGATAAGATAAGAGGGTATCGCTTTGGAAATCTAACACCGTCCTATGAAATCCTTTTGTCACACAGCCTGTCCGAACTGAAATATTCCGATCCAGCTACACCGTTTTGTGTTGATTATAATAAGATAATAGACGGAATGGAGTGTATGGTTCAAAGGATTATTGAGGAAATCAGGCACAGCAATACAAAAAGATTAGCAGATAAAATAAAGTGGTTTGAAAATTTGAGGATAAAGCCGGCAAAACATTTCGAGGAAGCGCTGCAAAGGATTTTGTTTGTCAATCAGATTATGTGGCAGACAGACCACTATTTGACCGGATTGGGCAGCTTAGATCAATTATTATATCCGTATTATGAACGGGATGTAAAAACCGGATACACTGATGAAAAGACGGTGAAAGAACAACTTAGAGAATTTCTTCAGATTTTACATCAGTATTATTGGTATAAGAGCAGTATGCTAATGGGGGATACCGGGCAGATTATTGTTTTAGGAGGGTCAGAAAAAGAGGGAAACTATCGATATAATATATTGACAGAGCAGTTTTTGGATTTAGTTCAGGAACTGCAGCTTCCAGATCCAAAACTGCTGTTGCGGGTAAATGAGAAAACTCCGGAAAAAATATGGAAAAAGGCGCTGACCTGTATCGGGACAGGTGTGGGATCGCCGATTTTTTCCAATGACCAGGTAATCATTCCGGCTTTGGAGGCTTTTGGAATAGAGGAAGAGGATGCACGCAGTTATGGCGTATCTGCGTGTTGGGAACCTTTGATTGCAGGGAAAAGCGTTTCATTGAACAATATGACAACCCTTAATTATATGAGGCCCATGGAGAATCTGTTCAGACGGGAACAACTGTCAAGACTGGAAACCTTTGATGAGTTTACGGAATGTTATATTACTTATTTGGGAAGGAATCTCAATGCAGTCAAGCGTGTTTTGACAAACGCACGTTTTCAGTATGATCCGGTTTTGTCTGTATTTATTGACGGCTGCAGGGAAAAACAAAAGGATGCTTCGTGGGGAGGAGCGAAATATTTTCATGCAGGCATTACCTCTGTTGCATTAGGAAATGTGATTGAGGTGTTACTTAATATCAAGAAATATGTTTATGAAGAGAAAAACTATTCTCTTATTGAAATTAAGCGGATGATTCTGACAAATTATGAGGGGATGGAAAGTGAACAGAAAAAACTGAAATCGAAGAAGCGTTATTTTGGTACGGATGAAGAAGAAGTGATTCAATTAACAAAGAAAATCATGGCTGCGACAACGCGTTTCACCAAAGATTACAGAAATGAATATGGGGGAAAGCTTAAATTTGGATTAAGCGCTCCCACATATATCGATGCAGCCGTTGACATGTATGCGTCTTTCGATGGCAGAAAATACGGGGCTCCTTTCGTTGTCCATATCTCGAATGAAACGGCGGATTCTTATACGGAGATTCTGAATTTCGCGTCGGCTCTTGATTATGGGGAAAACCGCTTTAATGGGAATGTGATTGATTTTATGGTTACGCCTGATTTTATTCGGAATAACATGGATAAATTTGTCACTCTCATGAAGGTTGGAATAAAAAAAGGAATTTTCCAGCTTCAGATGAATGTTGTCAGCAGCGAAACGCTGATTCGTGCCAAAGAGAATCCGGAGGCATTCCCCAATTTGATTGTCAGAGTTTGGGGATTTAGCGCGTTTTTTATTGACCTGCCGGATAATTACAAGGATATGCTGATCAGCAGGGCTCTGAAAAACGAAGGGAAAGAGGGATAAACGCAATGGAGCATCTGGTCACCAATATTCAGAGAATGTGTATGCAGGATGGCCCGGGAATACGGACTACGGTGTTTATGAAAGGATGCGGCATTCATTGCCCATGGTGTTCCAATCCGGAAAACCTGTTATTTGAAAAAGAGGAATATGCCCGTGCGGACGGTAAAGGAGTGTACGGCAGAAGTTATTCAATTGATGAGCTTTACCAGGAGATAATAAAGGATAAAGCTTATTGGAACCCGGATGGCGGAGTGACTTTTTCCGGGGGAGAGGCTTTGCTGCATATGGATTTCCTTCGGGCGCTTTTTCAACGTTTCAAAGATCAGGGGGTCCATCTGGCTGTCGAGACGTCATTGTTTGTTCCGGAAAGATTGGTGCAGGATGCGTTGAAATATGTTGACTTTTTTTATGTGGATGTCAAAATTCTCGATGCGGAAAAATGCAGGACGCTGTTGGGCGGGGATAGCATGCTGTATCGCAGGAATGTGGATACCTTGTCTCACAGCGGAAAAAAAATTTGTTTCCGGATACCATGTGCGGAGCAATATACTTTGCAAGAAGATAATAAAGAATTGGTTTTGAAGTTTGTCAAACAATACAGGGAAATCCCGATAGAAATCTTTAAGCTACATAGGATGGGAGAATCCAAGTATCAAAGCCTGAGGAAACAAATGATCGAGGACGATGATTGCAGTGATATGGCATTTAAGGATTTTTTTGAACATTTAAAACAGCAGGGAAATCATGTATCTGTGATCCGATTGTAGACAGGGAGAAGAATGAAGGATATTTTTGAACGAATAAAAGGAAAAAAGCTGGCTATTTGGGGAGTAGGTATTTTACAGACAGATTTGGAAGGATTGTTTTCATTGGAAAAGATTTCTTACTATATTGATGATGATATTCAGGATAAGAATCTGATCAGTGTACAAAGAGAAGATATCTGCTCATCTACAGTATTTGCGCAGGAAAAAGGACAGGATGTCTTTGTTATCATATGCACAGACGATCAGGATTACGCAGTTGCCAGCCTGGTCAATATGGGCTTTACGAAAGAAGATTATATATTTGGCGAGGAACTTCTGATCAATTATGATATTTATAAAAAAATACATAGCCAGAAAAGTTCAATTTGGGGAACAGGCAACACCTATTCTTATTTTGAAGAGGAGATCAGGGAGTATCTTCCCGGAGTGGAAAACTTTGTTGTTTCCCATAAAACAACGGAAAGCTTTATGGGCAAGCCGGTTATCGGTTGGAATACGCAGGAAAAGAAGGGGAAAGACACCTATATTGTGGTGGCCAGTATTTATTACCATGAAATTTACAAGACATTGACAGATTCGGGATGGAAGCCGGGAAAGGATTTTATCCATCTTTATACTCTGATTTCATTGGGAAATCTGTCTACCAGAATCCATGCGGCTTATCGGTTCGATGACCGAAGGAAAAAGTCAAAAGATTTGTTAGTGGTTTTGGCCGGATATAAGGAATTTGTGTGGGAGAGCGTGTTCCCGCGAATTCAAGCATACGTTCCAGCGGAAACCGATGTTTGTGTCGTGACCAGCGGACTGGTTAATGAACGACTGAGAGAGATGTGCCATTGTTATCAATGGTCTTATATGAGTACGGAAAAAAATCATGTTTCTCTCGTGGTGAATATGGCAATATGGCTGCATCCCGACGCGGAATACATATATAAGATAGATGAAGATATCTTTGTGACAAAAGGTGTTTTTGAGAGTATGAAAGATACCTACATTCGGGTACAGAAAAGTTCACGGTACGAAGTGGGGTTTGTAACTCCGCTGATACCGGTTAATGGATATGGGTATGTCCGTGTATTAGAGATTTTTGGAGGCGATAAGCTGTGGGAAGAAAAATTCGGTGAATTGAAGTATACAGACTGTTACTGTCATCATAAGACCGTCCATGACAATCCCAAAGCTGCGCGCTTTTTATGGGGGGATGAAAATCCTCAAATGGGGTCCCTGGAATCTATGGCGGACAGATTAAGAAATCTGCCATTTTCTTACTCTGTCTGTCCTATTCGTTATAGCATTGGCTTTATTCTCTTTCGGAGGGATGACTGGGTCAGAATGGGGATGTTGCCTGTCTGGGAACACAGCAACATGGGTTCCGATGAAATATATTTGTGCAAATACTGTTTGAACCAGGCCAGAGCAATGGTCGTGGATGAAAATTCTATTGCCGGGCATCTTTCATACGGGCCACAGCATAAAGAGATGGAGTCGTTTTATCGGGAACACAGAGAAAAGTTTTTGCTGCCGGGAGGAGACGAAAATGAGTAGCCTGTTGGAGAAAATCGCGTCAAAAAAAGTGATTATCTGGGGAATAGGGGCGATCCAACTGGATATGGAAGCATTGTTTCCAGTGATAAAAGCGGCATATTATGTAGATGACCGATTGGAAGAGAAAGGCAGGCGCATCCAGGACAGTGATAAAAAACGGGCTTTTGCCCCTCAAAATTTACTGATGGAGAGAAAAGAGGATATATTTATACTTATCTGTGAGCAAAACAGAGATTCCGCCCTTGAGTTTCTTGATCGGAATGGATTCGCAAAAGGAATCCATTATGTAAGTTACGAGAGAATCCTCTATGAATTTTCTTCGGATAAATTTGCGAAAATATTTTTGGACTCAGAAATTGTGATTTGGGGAGCGGGGAAAACGTTCAGCGACTATAGGGAATACCTGGAAAAAACGTCAAAGGGAATATCGTTTTTAATTGACGGAGGCGAAGACAGGCCGGAATGGATGAACGGTTATCAAGTGTTTGCGCCACAAGAAGGAATGAATATTCTGGCCGGCAGAAAGGTAATCGTAACAAGTACTTATTATCCGGTGATTCTGGAGGAACTACGCCGATATGGATATTTGCCGGGAGAGAACTGCCTGTTTGTGGACACGTTTGAGGTTTTATGCAGGTATTACAAATTGTTTGCGCAGGTTTCGTATACGTTTGAGGACAGACGAAAGCAAGCCCCAAAAATGCTTTTAGTGTTGGCGGGATACAAGCCGGAACTGTGGGATTGTGTATTTGGGAGAATAAAACGTTTTGTGCCGGCAGAGTATGATATATGTGTTGCCAGCAGCGGATGCTATTTGGAAGAATTAAGTGATTTATGCGGACAGAACGGATGGTCTTATTTAAGTACGCAAAAGAATAAGATATCGGTTATTGAGAATATTGCCTGTCACAGACATGACAGCGCCGATTGGGTTATTAAGATGGACGAGGATATTTTCCTTACTGAAAATACCGTTTCTGTATTGGAAAATACTTATCAGAGAGTTTCCGCCAGGGGGAGATATGAAGTCGGATTTGCCAGTCCGCTGATACCGGTGAATGGTTATGGTTATTCGAGGATACTTGATTTACTCAATCTGACAGAAGAGTGGGAAGAGGCATTTGGCCCGATTAAAATAACCGATGGCATACATCATCATAAAAAAATACTGGAAAACGCAAATACCGCCAAATTTTTATGGAAAAAGATTATGATCGATGATGTAAGCAGGAAATTGGGGGAAAAGAAGTTCAGTTATTCCCTATGTCCGTCCAGATATAGCATAGGGATGATTCTTTTTTCAAGAGAGTTATGGATAGACATGGGAATGTTTCCGGATATAGGGGATAATAATTTAGGAATGGATGAAAAGCATATTACGGAATATTGCATGATGTCAGGCAAGGCGATGGTGATTGCGGAAAATACGGTTGCGGGGCATTTGGGATATAAGGAACAGACACAGAAAATGATGGAATACTATAAAAATTCAATGTTCCAGGGAAAATGGAAATGTAATGGAGAAGCATAGAAACGAGACAAGGTGTCAATGGATGAAAGGAGATTGCTATGGATTCAACGATGGAGCTGTTTGAGAAGGAAAGATATGAAGATATCATAAACGTATATAAGATGCTGGAGGACGATTTGTCGAAAAAGGTGTTTTTAAACCGTCTATTATATTCTATCAGCGAATTAAAAGAATATCTTATGCATATGGTGCGGGATTCTTATAGAGAAAAACGGGGCAAATATCATGTAAATGAAAAACTACTGCTGCTGTGCGAAAGAATATGCATGGAACGGAAACCATGCAGAATTGCCCTTTTTGGAACAGGAGATGGAGCGATAACCGTTATTCAGTTACTATATGAATATGGAATGCTTACGAATCCGGATGTAGAGGTGTTTTTTGTGGATAATGACAGAGGCAAACAAGGAACCCTCTATAGCCATCATAATCCGGCAATGAGGCTTCCGGTTTATCCACCCTCAAAATTGGATAACAAAGACGAAAATTTATATGTTCTGATTTCCGTAATTGATTACAATAATCACGAAGAAATTTATAATCAATTGATGGATATGGGAATTCCGGATAATAGGGTTTTTCGCTCTATACCAGGATATGAATATAATCTGGAAAACATTTATTTTGAAAAAGGGATCATGGTTCCACGAAAAGGGGATGTTTTTTGTGACATTGGCGCATACGATATGTGGAATACGGAGCAGTTCATAAAATTTTGTCCGGAATATGGGAATGTATACGCCTTTGAGGCGGATCCGGTTTCTTTTGAAAAGTGTCAGGAAAATATAATCAAAAAACAACTATGTCGTGTAGAGGCATTTAATTTAGGCGTTTGGTCTGAGTCATCAGAAATTTCCTTTGAAAGCGCTCCAAATGGAGAATATGGAGGATCAAGAATTTCAGAACAGGGGACTTTGGCAGTGAAGACAGTTGCTTTGGATGAATTTCTTGCTGATAAGAAGATCGATATTATCAAGATGGATATAGAGGGAGCGGAATGGGAGGCATTAAAAGGCGCCAGAGCGATTATCGAAAAACAGAAGCCATGTCTATGCCTGTCTGTTTATCACAAAAAATGGGATATATTGGAGCTGCCTTTATATATCAAATCGCTGAACCCGGGATATAAATTTTATATGCGGCATCATACCTGGGGAATTTGGGATACGGTGCTGTACGCGATAGATGAAAAGCAAAGAAAACCCATATGATCAGAAGAGAACATGATGAAAAATAACATGATGAAAAATAACACGAGAGAGTTATGGGAAAAGGCAGCGTATATCGATAAGAACCTGGCAGATGAAGAGACGAAATTTATTTTTGGGAACAGGCTTCTGTTCAGTATGACACAAGATATTTCATACATAAGGAACATACTGAAAGAGCTAAGCAGGTTTTCGATGGACAGGATAGCCAAAATTCCACAAAACGCGGATCTGGTTGTTTATGGCGCCGGGGCAAATTGTGATGCAGCGTTAAGTATCTGCGATTATTTTGGCAAAAAGGTAACATGTATTTGTGACCGTGATGAAAAAAAGCAGAGGGAAAGCTATTATAGAGGTGGGTTTAAGATTATTTCTCCCGATCAATTGGTGGGTGAATATGACAAGGATAAAACATTTGTTTTGATCAGTTCCACAAAATACAAACAAGAGATCCTATGTTGGCTGTCTGGCTATTTTGTTCCGGATCATATTTTTAGCCTGTGTGGGGAAGAAACAATTTCTCCACATGGGGTTCAATATTTTGATGAAGGTATTATACAATTAAGAGACAGGGAGGTTTTTGTGGACGGAGGGGCATATGATTTTGCTTCCAGTAAAATGTTATTAAGCAAATGTAAGGCGGAAAAGATATATGTTTTTGAACCGGACAAAGTGAATTTAGAAAAGATAAGAAACGGAATAAATGAATATAAAAATGTGAATATTTCTTTGTTTCCTAACGGTTTATGGGATAAGGAAGAAACGCTATGTTTTGAGGCAGACGGAACAATCGGTTCACATATTTCAGAAAAAGGAAATACAAAGATCCATACGGTAACACTGGATGAAGTGGTGAAAGAAAAGGTGACTTATATAAAAATGGATATTGAAGGGGCAGAATTGAAGGCATTGACCGGGGCGGCGGGATTGATCAGGAAATATAAGCCCAAGTTAGCCATATGTGTATATCATAAGCCGGAAGATATTATAGAGATACCGGATTATATTTTGTCAATCGTCCCTGAATACAAATTATATCTCAGACATTATTCCTGGAATGCGTCAGAAACTGTATTATATGCTGTTTTGCCAACAGGTAACGGGTATTAAAGATGGATGCGAAAAATGTTTTATTGCTTACAGGCGCAACAGGTATGATCGGCGGCGCTCTTTTACGGGCTGCATGGGAAAGAAATTCGTTTAGCAGGATTGTTTTGCCGGTTAGAAATATTGATAAGGCAAAGAAAATTTATCATGATCTGCAAGAGATAAATGATCAGAGGCTGGATTTCGTAGAAACTCAGATAGAGGATCTTTGTACAAAGCAATTTCCTATGCCGGTCGATTATATTATTCACTGTGCTTGCGTAACCCAGTCCAAAGAGATGGTCACTCATCCTGTGGAAACAGCAGACAGTATTGTCATGGGAACCAAAAATATTCTTGAGCTTGCCAAGGACAAGCAGGTTCGTTCTATGGTATATCTATCCTCTATGGAAGTATACGGAAAAACGGAAGATACGGGAACGCTGGTTCGGGAGGATCAGCTTGGCGAGATTGATTTGAAGTCTGCAAGAAGCAGTTATCCTATGGGAAAACGCATGGCAGAACATTACTGTTATCTTTACCAGCAAGAGTATGGTGTTCCGGTTAAAATTGCCAGGCTGGCACAGACTTTTGGAAAAGGGGTTAGCCCAGAGGACAAAAGAGTATATGCGCAGTTTGCCCGTGCCGTAGAAAAAAAAGAAAATATTGTTTTGAAAACGCAAGGAACGTCTATGGGGAATTACTGCTCTTTGGATGATGTAGTAGAAGGAATATTTTTTATTCTTAATAACGGGCAGGACGGAGAGGCTTATAATGTTGTAAATGAAGCGAATACTATGCGAATTTGCGAGATGGCGGAATTGGTAGCAAAAAAGGTTGCGGGTGGCAGCATAAAAGTGACATATGATGTCCAGGAGGGCAACCCATTTGGTTATGCGCCGGATACCGGGCTTCGATTGTCGGGTGAGAAGTTAAGGAGGCTTGGGTGGGAAGCGAAAGGAAGCCTTGAAGAGATGTATTGTGTATTGTTGCGTGATTTTGAAAATTGTTCTGTTGAAGGTTATACTTACCGTTGATGAAATCGACAGTGTCTGAGAGAGCGGTTCCGTTTCCGGCTTTACGACTTTGACCTGCGGCTGTTTGCAATAGGCAGCCGCAGGTTTTGCTGTTTTTACGCACACATTCCTGTTTGGTTGCCAATGCTGGCCAAAGTTCGTAAAGAAAAGGCAGCAATGTAAAAAATTACATCAGGTGTTGGGCAATTTTAAAAGATAAGAGCTGTATTTCAGCTATTAATTGTGGTATAGTGTTTGTATCTATAAAGATAATTCGTCCTATGGAGAACAAAGAATCCTGATTTGCAGGATTCTCCGCCTGCGGCGGGTCGCTTTGGCGACATGAACCCTCTCCGCCGCAGTGCGATCCTGCCGGAGGGCTTTTGCTTTATAGGACGCAATTTCCTATGACAGAATAAAGCCCTACGGGCAGGATAATACTGTGGAGGAAAGGAAGAGATAGAATGAGACAACGTTTGTGGGCAGTGGTTGCGATGCTGTTTGTGGGCAGCGGAATCTATGCCATTTCTACATATTGTACTACCGGCTGGGGACAGGCATTTTTTTACGAGTCGGTTTTGGCAGCAGAGGAGGATCAGGAAGGGGAAGGGAAAGCGGGAACAGAAGCAGCAGAAGATGTGAAAGAAATTTTGGCAGACGGAAAAGGGGAATTTCCCCTTTCGGGAAGTATACCAAACGAGGATGATCATGTTGTACATGAGCCTGCGCCGGGAGAATTGAATTTAGCTTATGTTTTTCCTGATGGAGCAGATAGCCAAGATCCGGCGCAAAGCTATGCGGGGATGGTTTATGAAAAACTGGCATCTAAAGATGCGGATTGGATGGGAAGCGTATATTCCTATGCAGCCAACAGCCCGGAAAAACTTGCTTCCAGGTTAGGATTATCCCGGAACAGGGTGCTGGGAAAGTATAATCGCAACAATAAATCTCATGATCGGGAAAATTCCGATAGCTGGGTTATTGATACGTTTCGGGATATCCGGATATCGGTTACAAACGGGGACGGGAAGCCGGTTCCTGTATGTGCCAACGGAAAAGAAATTATGGCGATGGCGAATGTCTATGGTTTTTTCCACGACGCAAAGGATTGGGAAGCTTTTGAAGATTATTGTATGCGGCTCTGGGAAAAATCACATTCTTTTTCCGTGTCTATGTCCGAGATTTATTATTGCGATGGAGATTGTATCAATGAGGAAGGACAAGAGCGGGAAAGCTGGGCATGGGAGAATGAAGACAGGACAGAAAGAACGGAGAGCGGCGGAATTACGGAAGAAATGGGAAACGGCGAGAACAAGGAAAGAACAGGTAGTGATGAAAATACAGAAGGTACGGAGAAGCCGGGAAATACAGAAGGTATAGAGAGTTCCGGAAATACAGAAGACAACAGAAAGAAAGAGAATAGCGAAAACAAAGAAAATAGCGAAAACAAAGAAAATACCGAAAACGAAGAAATTACGGAAAACGAGGAAATTACCCAAAATATAAAGAATACCGAGAATAAAGAGAATACAGAAAGTAAAGAGAATGCGGAAAATCCAGAAGAGATAAAAAACATAGAAACGGCGATAAGGGAAACATCAAATTTAGCTTCGGATTCCGACGTCAAGCCAATGAATGAAAAACCGGAAATATTATGTCCGGGGCACATAGACTTAATTGTCAATATGAAGATTTTGGGGCTGGATGAGAACAGGGGGTTATTTGCGGCAGATGACATCGGCAATAAAAAAGAGAGTTTCCGGGAAAACGGATGGCAGGGATGGAACCAATATACAAAGGCATCCGTGAAGCTTTTGGCCAGTCAGGATTGGTATAAACGTTATGGATTGTCCCTTCCAGTATTTTCGCTGTCGGCTCCGCTCTCAGAATCAGAAATCGATGCATACATGGCCAATCTGCCCGAAGGGTTGTCCGAAACCCGAAAAGAGATTGTCCGTTTTGCTTTGGAGTCTGTCGGGCGGGTGCCGTACTATTGGGGAGGTAAAGCGTCTGCACCTGGTTATGACGGCAATTCTTTCGGGACACCGGTTTTGCCGGATACCAAGGGACGCATACTTAAGGGACTGGATTGTTCCGGGTGGATTGGCTGGGTTTATTGGTCGGCTACAGGAAAGAGGCTTCCAGAGGAGAGTACTTCCGGTTTGGCAGGATGCGGGACAAGAATATCCAGGGATCAGTTGCAGCCGGGAGATATTATTCTTCATACCGGTACGGATGCCCATGTGATTATGTTTTTGGGATGGGCGGAGAATGGCAGTATTCAATGTATCCATGAGAGCAGCGCCGGAATAAATAATGTTACTCTGGCGGTGAGGGAGGCAAATTGGCCTTATTATATACGATTGGCGGATTGACGGAGGGAAAATAGCGATGAAGGAAGATTTGACGGAGGGGACAGTGAAGCTGTTGGAGGAATGGATAGAGGACGCTTACCAAGCGGCTTCTGAGATTTTGGATGCAGGGAAGGTAAAGCCCGGCCAATTATTTGTAGTGGGATGTTCCACCAGTGAAATATGCGGGGGAAGGATTGGCAGCGCTTCGAATCCGGAGGTAGCCTTGGCCGTGTTTGACGGGATTTGGCAAGCAGCCCTGGAAAGAAAGGTTTGGCTGGCGGCTCAATGCTGCGAACATCTCAACCGGGCCTTGATATTGGAACAGGAGGCGGCAGAGCGATATGGCTATGAAGTAGTGAACGTGGTTCCGCAGCCGAAAGCGGGAGGCTCTTTTGCTACGGTAGCTTACCGGGAATTTTTCCATGCGGTTGCCGTGGAGCATATCCGCGCCCATGTAGGGATGGATATTGGGGACACGCTGATCGGTATGCACCTGAGGGATGTGGCTGTCCCGGTGAGAATCGGTATAAAAAAGATTGGCGAGGCGCATGTTGTATGTGCAAGGACCCGGGCAAAATTTGTAGGCGGGGAACGGGCAATATATGACCAGGAGAAATTGTAGCAGATGAAATTTATATATGGGGGAGCAGAAGATGGAACTGAATTTGTGTATGGGGTGTATGAAAGAGATGGGGAATCGGGATGTCTGCCCTTATTGCGGCTTCCAAAAGGACAGGTATAAGCCAAATTCTTACCATCTTCCGTTAGAAACGATTTTGGCCGGTAAGTATTTGGTAGGCAGGGTGATTGGGGAGGGAGGATTTGGGATCACTTATGTCGGGTATGATTTGGTGCAGAGGGATAAAATCGCCATAAAAGAATTTTATGTCCGGGAGCTGGCCGTCAGGGATATTCACAGTTCCGGAGGGTTAGCGATAACCGCGGGCTCCCAAAGCGGGATTTTCCAGCAGGAGAAGAGAAAATTTTTGGAGGAAGCCCAGCGTCTGGCCAGATTTTGGGGCCTTCCGGGAATCGTGGAGGTAAGGGATTTTTTCCAGGAAAACGAGACTGCTTATATTATCATGGAATTTGTGGAGGGGCAGACGCTCCAGCAGGTGGTAGACGGGCAGGGCGGGCAGATGAGGCCGGAACAGGTGCTGGAACTGATGAAACCGGTTATGGAATCCCTGGAAAAGGTGCATCAGGCCGGACTGATCCATCGGGATATCAGTCCGGATAATATCATGATAACACCGGAAAAAAAGGGAAAGCTCATTGACTTTGGCGCTGCCAGGAATTTCATCCAAAGAGCCCAAAACATGTCGGTGATTTTAAAGCCCCATTACGCCCCGCTGGAACAGTACAGCAGCAATGGAAGGCAGGGGCCGTGGACAGACGTCTATGCCTTGTGTGCCACGATGTACCAGGCGATTACCGGGCGCCTGCCGGATCTGGCTACGGACCGCCAGGAACAGGACCGCCTGAAATATCCTTCGGAGTTGGGGATTAAGATGCCGAAAAACCAGGAAGCGGCATTGATGAAAGGGCTGTCTTTGCCCGCCGGGGAGCGTTTTCAGTCTATGGGAGAGCTGATGAGGGCCTTGTCATCCCCGCAATTCGGTTTGGATTCCGGGAGGGAGAAAACCGGCCAGGCAGGGCGCGGATTTAAAGCGGAAATGAAGGCTGGGCAGGCGAAAAACAGAGGAAAAACAGAAATGAAGCCCCAAAGGCCAGGAAGGAGCGGGCAGTCTGCGGAAGAAAAAAAGCTCCCGGGGAAAATGATGATAGGAGTGGGAATGTTGTGCGGATGCCTGATCCTGATCTTTTTGCTTGTGCCGGTTCTTTTTTCCCGGGAAGGAAGGCAGAATAGCGATTCGTCTGCCCGTCCGGAAGAAATGGTTTCTTCGGGAAACAGGGATGGATCTCCGGATGATGCAAAAGGATGGGGAGAAAATATCCTGATGGAAGATTACGTCAAGCCCCGCGATGAAAATAAGATGGTTTTGGGGAGCGATACCCGCAGGGAAATGATTTCCCGCATCCATTTCCTTCCCAGTTTAGCGGATGCACCGGATGACAGTTGGGATGTATCGGCCGCCGGGGACGGGGGAGTTATGGCCTGGCTTGAGCCTGACGGCGATAAATATGTTTTATACATAGCCGGGGAAGGCGGGGTCTGCGCTAACGAGAAAAGCAATGGGATTTTTGCCTTCTATACGGAAATGACGGATATCGATTTTGGATCGTGTTTTGACACTTCCCAGACGAAAGACATGAGTGCGATGTTCAGCGGCTGTGAAAGCCTGGCCGAACTGGATTTAAGCAGTTTTGACACCCGGCAGGTGACGGATATGGGATTTATGTTCCAGAACTGTAAGAGGCTGGGCAAATTGGATTTAAGCAGCTTTGACACTTCCCGAGTGACGGATATGACCCATATGTTCCTGGGAATGGAAAAGCTGGCTGATTTGGATATCCGCCATTTTGACACTTCCCAGGTGACGGATATGAGCTGGATGTTTGAGAATTGCAGCAGCCTGAAGCGCCTGGATGTCAGCCATTTTGACACTTCCCAGGTAACCGGTATGAGGGGCATGTTTTTCTTGTGCGGCGGATTGGAGGAATTGGATGTCAGTCATTTTAATACCTCCCAGGTAACGGATATGGGCAATATGTTTGATAATTGCAGCAGTTTGGCACAACTGGACGTCAGCCATTTTGATACCTCCCAGGTGACGGATATGGGGGACATGTTTGAAGAGTGCAGCAGTTTAACGCGGCTGGATGTCACTCATTTTAATACTTCCCAGGTAACGAATATGAATGGCATGTTTAGGGGATGCAGCGCGTTGGCAGAACTGGATACCAGCGGTTTCGATAAAACGAAGGTGGAAGATGACGGGCAGATGATGGAAAGGACCATTTGGGAGTAAGCCATGGGCGGATACGGCTGCAGGAAAATTGTGTGGACAGGTGATGCTTGAAACTCTGGGAAAGGAATGCGGATATGGGAAAATATTTAAACAGCAAGGTGCCATTTGAAGTATACAAAGAAATAGCAGGGACACGGTTCTTTGTGGATAAATCGCTGCTCATGGAAGATATTTTAAGTGCGGCGGAGATAGACGGACAGAAATATTTATGCATTACAAGGCCCCGGAGGTTTGGAAAAAGCGTTATGGCAAACATGGTTGCCGCATTTTTGGGAAAAGCCGTTGATGCCGGAAAATTATTTGAAAGGCTGGCAATTGCCAGGAATGATCATTATAAGGCGCATTTGAATAAACATCATGTCATTTACATTGATTTTAGCGAAGTTCCAAGGGATTGCACAAATTATGGACAGTATATTGCCCGAATACAGGATGGGATTAACCATGATCTTGCCAGAGCCTATGACGACCTCTTGATTGACGAAACAAGAGCGACCTGGGATATTATGACGGATATTTTTCAGGAAAAAGGTGAAAAGTTCGTCTTTGTAATGGATGAGTGGGATGCAATGTTTCATATGTCCTTCATCACCCAGGAAGACAAAGAGGCATATCTGCTGTTTTTGAAATCGTTATTAAAAGGAAAAGTCTATGTGGAACTGGCTTATATGACAGGAGTTCTCCCAATCACAAAATACTCTGGCGGATCGGAACTGAATATGTTTTTAGAATATGATATGGCGACAAAAAAGAAATTCAGTGAATACTTTGGGTTTTTGGATTCCGAGGTAGATAAACTGTTTGAAATATATGAAAAGGAGACGGATGAACCGGCGATTACCAGAGAAGAACTGCGAATTTGGTATGATGGCTATTGTACGGCAAAAGGAAAACGGATTTATAACCCCCGGTCAGTGGTATGTGCCCTGACGGAGAATGAATTGTCTAATTATTGGACCAGTTCGGGGCCTTATGACGAGATCTTTTACTATATCCGTAATAATATCCAGGATGTAAGGGATGATATTGTCCTGATGGTATCAGGAGAACCAGTTTCGATTGCCCTTCAAGGTTATGCTGTCACAGGAACGGAACTGAAAACAAAAAATCAGATTTATTCGGCCATGGTGGTTTACGGGCTTTTAACTTATGAGAATAAAATGGTTTTTGTCCCAAATAAAGAATTGATGGATAAGTATAATGAACTCCTTCTGAATAATGACAGCCTGGGATATGTTTACAATCTAGCCAGGGAATCGGAACGGATGCTGGCTGCTACGCTGGCGGGAGACACAGATACGATGGCGGCTGTCCTTGAATTTGCCCATAATACCGAGTCACCGGTCTTCTCTTATAATAGCGAAATTGAACTGGCAGCCGTGATTAATCTTGTATATCTTGCAGCACGGGACAGATACCGTGTGGAACGGGAGGATAAGGCAGGAAAAGGGTATGTGGATTTTATCTTTTATCCAGAGGTAAAGAGTTCGGATGCCATAATTTTAGAATTGAAAGCAGGAAGTACACCTTCAAAAGCAATCCAGCAGATTAAGGATAAGAATTATGTGCTGCGGCTGAGGGGAAAGCTGGGGGAGGAACCTAAATATACAGGGAGAGTCCTGGCGGTCGGGATCAGCTATAACAAAAGGACGAAGAAACATTCTTGCAAGGTGGAAGCGCTGTAGAGGATTCTAGGATATGGTGGGGGACAGGAGATGGAACTGAATTTGTGTATGGGATGTATGAGGGAAGCCGGGAATCAGGAAATCTGCCCTTACTGCGGATTCTCAAGGAACGGATATAGGCAGAATTCCTATTCCCTTCCGCTGGAAACGATTTTGGCCGGCAAGTACCTGGTTGGCAGGGTAATCGGGGAAGGCGGATTTGGGATTACCTATGTCGGGTATGATTTGGCGCAGAAGGTGAAAATTGCCATAAAAGAATTTTACGTCCGGGAATTGGCTGTCCGGGATATTCACACCCCCAGCGGGCTGGCGGTAACGGCAAGTTCCCAAGGCACGGTTTTTCAGCAGGAAAAGAGAAAATTCCTGGAGGAAGCCCAGCGCCTGGCCAGATTTTGGGGACTTGCGGGAATTGTGGAGGTAAGGGATTTTTTCCAGGAAAACGGGACGGCTTACATTATTATGGAGTTTGTGGAGGGTCAGACGTTTCAGCAGGTGATAGACAGGCAGGGAGGACGCGTACCCCCCGGGCAGGTGCTGGAAATGATGAGGCCGGTTATGGAATCCCTGGAAAAAGTACATCAGGCCGGGCTGATCCACCGGGATATCAGCCCGGATAATATTATGATAACGCCGGACATGAAGGGAAAGCTCATCGACTTCGGCGCCGCCAGGAATTTTATCCAGAGGGCGCAAAACATGTCCGTGATTTTAAAGCCCCATTATGCCCCGCTGGAACAGTACAGCAGCAATGGAAGGCAGGGCCCGTGGACGGACGTCTATGGCTTGTGCGCCACAATGTACCGGGCGATTACCGGATGTCTGCCGAATTTAGCCACGGACCGCCAGGAACGGGACTTCTTAAGATATCCTTCGGAACTGGGAATTAAGATGCCGGAAAACCAGGAAGCGGCGTTGATGAGGGGGTTATCCCTGCCTGCCAGAGAACGGTTCCAGTCGATGGGAGAGCTGATGAGAGCCTTGTATTCCTCGCAATTAGGTTTGGATTCCGGGAAAATGAAGGCTGGCCGGGCGGAGCACGGATTCGAGGTTGTGGCGGAAGCTGGCCGGGCGGAGCGCGGATTCAGGGCCGGGGCGAAGGCTGGCCGGGTGGAACGCAGATTTTCGTGGGTGGGGACGGAGAAGGAACCGAGGAACACACAGCCAGGGCGGAGCGGGGAGCAGTTTCCGGGAAAAGAGATTATCGGGTTGGGGCTTTTGTGCGGATGCGTGATAGTGGCACTTTTGCGTGCGCCATTTCCTTTTCCCTGGAGAGAAAGGGAGAATGGAGATACATCTGCCCTTCCGGGAGAAGTGGTTTCTGTGGGAAACGGGGATGCTTCTCCGCTTTATGGGGAGGAACCGGAGGGAAATATCCTGATGGAAGATTACGCCGAGCCCAACGATGGAAACATGGTGGATTATTACTTTAAGCGCCACGATAAAAATAAGATGGTTTTAGGAAGTGATATTTACAGGGAAATGGTTTCCAGCATCCATTTCCTGCCCAGTTTGGCAGACGTGCCGGATGATAGCTGGGATGTATCAGCCGCCGGGGACGGGAGAGTTATGGCCTGGGTTGAACCTGATGGCGATAAATACAATTTATATATAGCCGGGGAAGGCGGGGTCTGCGCCAACGAGAACAGCAGGGGGATTTTTGCCCATTATACGGAAATGACGGAGATTGATTTTGGGTCGTGTTTTGACACTTCCCAGGTGAAAGACATGAGCGCGATGTTCAGCGGCTGTGAAAGCCTGGCTGAACTGGATTTAAGCAGTTTTGACACCCGGCAGGTGACGGATATGAGCCTCATGTTTGAGGGCTGCCATAATTTGGCGCAACTGGATGTCACCCATTTTGACACCTCGCAGGTGGCAAATATGTTCGGTATGTTTACTAATTGCGTTAGTTTAACGCAATTGGACGTCACCCATTTTGATACCTCGCAGGTAACGGATATGAGCAGCATGTTTAATGGGTGCGCTGGTTTGGTGCAATTGGATGTCACCCATTTTGATACTTCCCAGGTAACGGATATGGGCAGCATGTTTAGTGGAAATTCTGGTTTGACGCAACTGGATATCGCTCATTTTGATACTTCCCAGGTGGCGAATATGCATGGCATGTTTGAAGAGTGCAGCAGTTTAACGCGGCTGGATGTCACTCAATTTAATACCTCCCAGGTGACGAATATGAATTCCATGTTTAGGGGATGCAGCGCTTTGACAGAACTGGATACCAGCGGTTTCGATAAAACGAAAGTGGAAGATGACGGGCAGATGATGGAAGGGACCATTTGGGAGTAGGTGGGAGTAAGCCATGGACAAAAGGATCAGTCCAATGGCTTTTGGTAAAACGGCCCTACAAATGTCTCTGTAGGCAGCACATTAACAATAACTGCCGGATCGACACGTTTCAGATGAAATAAAATATCCTGGACTTCATAGGTAGAGACTACCGTATGCAACAGGCTCATGGGCTGGCTGCTGTATCCGCCGTAGCCCTCTACTACGGAAATGCCGTGTTTGCAGGAATTTACGTATTCTTTGATCACTTCTTTAGGTTTTTGCGTGGTGATTTGCAGCGTTACCCGTTTGAAGCGATGATAGAAGCTGTCGATCGTCCTGGTGGCGATAAATTGGAAGAGGATGGAATACCCGGCATATTCCCAGCCGAACAGCGCACCGAAAATACAGAGCAGCCCGCAGTTAAAAACGAATACATACTGCCAGATAGATTTGCCGATTCGGTTGGATACATACAGGGCGATAAAATCCATGCCGGCTGTAGAGGCATTGCCTTTGAGGGCGATAGATATGGCCAGCCCATATAAAAAACCGCCGAAACAGATATTTAACAGGACGTCATCAAACAGAGGCTCGCTTTTTAATACCTGCAGGAAGATACTGGATAAGACTACCTGTACCATGGAAAAGATGACAAATTTTTTTCCAATATGGCGATAGCAGAACAAAGCCACAGGAATATTTAAAAGCACCATGCCAAGCGAAGTGGAAAAGTGAATCCCCACCAATCCTGCGATTCGTGATAATAAAGAAGCGATGCCCGTAAAGCCGCTGGGAAGCAGTTCTACCGGCTCTAAAAATGTGTTCATGGAAAATGCCTGTAAAAACGCAGAGGCGATTACCGCGATAATCATGATCAGATATCTTTTTTTCATGGCTGTCCCTTTCTCGTCTAAATCATTTCTTTTGTTAATATATCATGTTATGATATTTTTCTCAACGGCTAATCTTGCTTTTTTATATACCTGTTTTTAGCCGTTGTTGTCCCAAATATAGATAAGTGATGATTGTCTCTCTCTTTGCTATGATAAACGTATCAAATAGCAAAGGAGAAAAATTATGGCAAAAAGGAAACAGCAATTAACTTTATCGGCGGGCTGCACATTTTCCCAGTTATGCGGATTGTGGATGGAATCAATCGATCATCAGGTAAAACCGAGTACATATGCTTTATACAGGACGATGGTTGAGAAGCATATTTTGCCGGATTTGGGCGGATGTTTGGTGGAGGATTTCGATAACGAGATCCTGAAGCAATTTTTGTGGGATAAACAGAATCAGGAATTATCGGGAAATACGCTGCGGCTGCTTGTGTTTCTGCTAAAAGGAATCATAAGCGTTGGGGCGGAAAATGGGATTGATACGGCGGAGCGGCTCCGGTATTTTATTCCTAAAGGGAAAAAATCTTATACAAAAATGTTTGACCAGGAAAATTCGGAAAAGCTGCTTCACTATTTAGAGAATTCCCCGAAAATTTTTGACATCGGTTTGCTGATTTCCATTTGTACGGGGATCCGTGTCGGCGAGTTGTGCGGGCTTCAATGGAGGGATGTGGATTGGGCAGGAGGAACGCTTCAAATCAATCGTACAGTTTCCCGGATACGAAATCC
Source organism: uncultured bacterium (assembly GCA_947383005.1). Taxonomy (GTDB): domain Bacteria; phylum Bacillota; class Clostridia; order Lachnospirales; family Lachnospiraceae; genus Brotaphodocola. The sequence goes on from CANDBT010000004.1 coordinate 22,855, forward strand.
TAATGCGGACACTAAATCGGAAAGGGGGCAGGAAAAAGACGGACACGAGAACCGGGCAAGAACCATCGTTTATATAGGAACGCCAAAAACAGGAACTTCAATCCGGGAAATACCACTTCCGGATTTTCTTTTATCAAAATTGCAGGAACGAAGAAGAGAAGAGGATTTTTATATCCTGACTGGGACGACAAAATGTATGGAACCCAGAGGGGTTCAGCGGAAATTCAAGACGATTTTAAGAAAATGCAGTATTCCGGATATTAATATCCATGCGTTGAGGCATGCTTTTGCATCGAAATGGATACAAAATGGATTTGACAGCAAAGCCTTATCGGAAATTCTTGGGCATTCTTCCATTAAAATTACGATGGATATTTATGTCCACAGCAACATGCAGCAAAAAAAATCCTATATAAACCGTATGTTGTAAGAAAAGGCGGCGGGAGTATTGAAAGGCAGGCGTTTCTGTGGTATCCTTTTATAAGCCATGTATGCCATACATGGCTTATAAACTTGGTATCAGCATCATCAACTGCTGCGATTTTACAAGTTTTAGGAGAAACGGGAGAAAATGAATATCCGTATAGAAGATAAATTCAATAAGATTATCGATCATTATATTCTTGCCTGCCTGTTTTTAAGCCTGATTATGCTTACATGGGCAGGAGTGGGGGATGCGGCTGGGGTAAGTATTCTGGGGCTGATATTGTGTATGCTGGGAATGATGCAGCCATCCGCACAGGCAGATGTGCGGATCTTAGGGGCATTGATCGTGTATAGTTTGCTGGGAATGGTTTCTGCCTGTGCAGCTTTCGGCTTCCCTGCCGGAGGTTATGCGTCTACACATATGATATTTCCGGCATTATATCTTTTGATGGCGGGACTAAACAAAGGGGAACAGATCCTGCTGCGGCGCTGGTGTGCATTTTGGGGAGGATCTGTGGCAGCGATTGGTGTGTTTGCCTATGTTTTTCATGCGGCAGCCGAAGGACGAGGGGGAAGGCTGGGAGAAGTTTTAGGTAACCCGAATGCACTGGGGATATTTTTGGTAATCGGATGGTTTGCCTTGATGGGGTGTATGCAAGAAGCGGATGGCAGCCAGCGGAAATTTTTGTTTTATACAGAGCCGGTTCTGCTTGCCGCTCTTGGCCTTACGCTATCAATGGGAAGTTTTGTAGCCATGGCGGCAGGGATTTTCGTGTTTCTGGCTGAGAAAAAAAAGAGATGTTCGTTTAAGGAGTTATGGTGGTATGCCTGTTCGCTTTTAGCCAGGGCCAGTCTGGGGGTGGGAACGGGTGTTCTGTTTTATCTGGCGGCTTCGCGCACGGGTCTGGCCTGGAGCTGCCTGCTGGTGCTGATAGATATGCTGATTATGGTTCCGTGCTGGAAAGATTTCTTACTGTTTTGTGAACAGTGCAAAAGAGAAACTGCCCTGATTGCTGTGTCGGGCTTCCTGGTAGCTGTCGTAGCTGTATTGATTCGCCCCAGTGCTGTAGATACCTTCGCTGAACGTCTGGAAATGATGAAAAGTGCAATTAACTATCTTGTATCCAATCCGTTTTTTGGGGTAGGCCCTTATCGCTGGCGGTTACTGGATTTGGCTGATGGCGGGATATATTTTAATACCTGGCATATCCACAACACCTTTCTTCATGTGGGGGTGGAACTGGGATGGGCTGCTATGGCAGCTTTGGCTGCAGTAGTGGTGTGGTTTTACCAGGAAAGCCCAATGTCCCTCGCCGGACGGCGCAAAAACGGAACCACGAAGAGGCATGTGGGGTATTGCGGATCTCGAAACATGGCAAAAGCAGGGTTTGCGGCATTTTTGGTTCATAATCTGATCGATACAAGTTTTTTTTATGTAGGGGTTACGGCTTTTGTGCTGATGACTGTGGCCAATCCGGACAAAAACAGATGGATAATAAAAGGTATTGTTTTAAAGCTGTTGTTTGGTTTTTTTATTCTTGTGTTTGTTCTTGATTTGTACAGCTATTTCATTGTATACTCGTGAGCAAGCTTATTGGCAAAAATTGGTTGCTGTTGCCGCATCTGCCGGGGCTTACAGTAAATTCTCATGCCTGCCATCAGGTACTGCCATGAATGAAAGGGATTTACTGTAATAACCGGAATATGTTGACAAATTACTTGGCTTGCGGTACAGCATAGGAGGCGGGAATGAAAGAAGAGAAACAGGTTTTTCGCAGCGTGCGGTTGCTGCTGTTGGGTTTTGGCACAACGGCTTTGATTGTTTTTGGCTTATGTATCGCTCACAGAAGGGTGTTGCCGGATAATGTGGGGCGCGTGTTATCTGCTGAAGAAGTTAGGGAGATATCCGCCAGGAACAGCCCTCTTATCGATTATGTTTATCTTTCACCCAATGCGGATTTTCCCAGGGGAGATGTTATCCGGAAGATTACGGTTCATCATATGGCAGGTGATCTGGCATTGGAAGATTTAGGGTTCAATTTTGCCCAGGAAGACCGGCGGGCATCGGCCAATTACGCTATTGACAGCCAGGGGCAGGTGGCTCTTTACGTAGAGGAAAGCAACCGGGCATGGACTTCCAGCAGCAGGGACAATGACAACCAGTCAGTGACTATTGAGGTTGCTAATGATGAAATCGGCGGCGATTGGCATGTGAGTGACAAGGCATATGAAGTACTGCTGGATTTGTGTACCGATATTTGCCGGCGCAATGGTATTGAGTCGTTGGATTTTACCGGGGACAAATCGGGAAATTTGACGCTGCATAACATGTTCAACAGCCAGACAGAATGTCCGGGGCCATATCTGCAAAGCCGGATGGAAGAGATTGCCACGGAGGTCAACCGGCGGCTGGCTAATTAAAAGATACCCGTCTGAACTGTTGCATTAAAAGGAAAGGAATAGAGAATTTTGGAAAGGGATAAATATAAAAAAACCAGCGTTTTTCTTAGTTTGGTTCTTCGGCACAATCCGGAGGCCGCAGGGATCCGGATTGATGGGCACGGGTGGGCTGACGTGTCTGAGCTGATAGAGGGAGTGAATCAGACAGGGAGAAGGATTAATCAGGAAATTTTGGAAGAAATTGTCCGGACTGATGAGAAAGGGAGATACAGCTTTAATGAAGATAAGACGAAAATCCGGGCAAATCAGGGTCACAGCATTTCTGTCGATGTGGAGCTGAAAAAAACAGCGCCGCCGCAGGTATTGTATCATGGTACGGCCACCCGGTTTCTTGGCAGTATTTTAGAGAAAAAAGAAGGGCTGAAACCGGCAGGACGTTTGTATGTCCACTTATCTAAAGATTATCCTACGGCAGTTAATGTAGGCGCGCGCCATGGGATTCCGGCGGTACTTGAGGTAGAGTCCGGACAGATGGAAAAGGATGGATATTCCTTTTATTTATCGGAAAACGGAGTATGGTTGACAAAAAAAGTCCCTTGTCAATATTTGAAAAAAGTAAAAAGGCCGGAAATTTGAGACAGGTTCGTTCGCAAAAGGATTTTCGGTTGATTGATGGGAGTATTGCCAAAGATAAGACAATAAGCCGAGAACGGAAATAAAAAGTGTCGCTTAAATGACAGTTAAGCGACACTTTTTATTTATGACAATCCATAAACATTCAATTTCTATAACGCTACCGATTATATCATCATTTCTAATAGGTGTCAACCGCATCAAACTTCCATTTTTCCCAGAAAGTATAAAAGGATTTTTAGATTTTGCCACGTTTTATGGGGGAAAGATTCAGCAAGCAGCCGCTTAACTGTCATTTAAGCGACGCAATGCACCCGTCTGAACCGATTTATAGCAGTTTTTGCCGATTGATACGGCAGAGTTGTAAAGGAGATGAAAAAAATCTGGTATTTGGTGAGATGCCCCCAAGGGGACGAGGCGGATTACGCACAAAAATATCAGGAGCTTGCGGATCAAAAGGAGCTGCAGGAGGTAGTCTGCTTTGCGTATCACCGGATGATACGTTACGGCGGGAGCTGGCATCTGGAAAGACGTACCCTCCTGCCGGGCTATATCTTTCTGTCAGGGGCTAAGGACATAAAACTGAAGGAAAACGTAGAGTCCCTGATCCCCTGTGATCCCCCTTATCTGAAAGACCTGTGCCAGGAAGATAACCTGGTTGCCATGTCGAAAGGTGTTATAAGGGATGGGAAGACTATTGTGGTCAGCGGCCCCTTAAAAGGAAGAGAAAAGCTGATCAGAAGAATTGACCGGCATAAGAGGACGGCACAGATCGAGGTCCCTTTAGAAGGCCGGACGGCACAGGTAACTGTAGGCTTGGAGATTTATGAAAAGCAGGATTAGGAAACGGATCGCTGAAGCATTGGCACAGGGATACGCTTCTTATGGTCATATTGGCAGAAAAGAGGCGCAGTGAAGGTTAAAACTGCGCATTGGCGGAGCCTGCCCAAAACAAATTTCCATCCAATTTTCAAACACACTCTAGGAGTGATAGATATGTGGTATGTGGTACAGACGCTTGGCGGGGAGGAAGAAAGGACTGCCAATATGATCAGGAGACAGGTCCCGTCCTGTTATATGGAGGAATGCTTTGTCCCTAAAAGAGAACGGATGAAAAAATTCCATGGTTCCTGGAATAGGACTGAGGAAATTTTATTTCATGGATATGTGTTTGTAGTTTCGGAAAAACCAGAGGAATTGTATCAGGAACTTAAACAGATCCCCCGGCTGACTAAGATGTTAGGGCGGGAAAAGGCATTCTTTTTTCCATTAAATGAAGGGGAAGAGAAAATGGTCCGGGGAATTGGGGATAAGGGGCATAAGACCGTCCTTTCCAAGATTGAACTTGAAGAAGGGAAAAAAATCCGGGTGGTGGAAGGGCCGCTGAAGGATTATGCAGGCGATGTGGTGAAGGTGAACCTGCATAAGAGGGAAGTGGTGGTGAGGGTAGAGTTTATGGGGAAGCCGGTGGAGCTGTTTATGGGGGTGGAGATGGTAAAAGATGAAAAGTATCAAAATACGGGGGCTATGAGATGAATTTTAAAACAGACCCGCGTTTCAGCGGCATTATGCCATTTCAATATAAAGTGTGGTTATCAAGCCCAACAATGCACGGAGATGAGCAGCGGTGGGTTGACGAGGCTATCCGGACGAACTGGGTTTCCACAGTTGGCGAGAATATAAATGTGATTGAGGAAGAAATCCCTGCAAAAATTGGCCGGAAGTATGGCGTGGCGCTGTCTTCCGGTACAGCCGCATTGCACTTGGCCGTCCGGCTGGCAGGGGAAAGATTGTATGGCCCGCAGCCCGCTAATAAAGGGGTATTGGAAGGATACAAGGTTTTTTGCAGCGATACTACGTTTGATGCGACAGTTAATCCGGTTGCATACGAGGGCGGGGAGGCTGTATTTATTGATACGGAACCGGATAGCTGGAATATGAGCCCTGAAGCTTTAAAAAAAGCCTTTGAGCGGTATCCGGAGGTGAAATTGATTGTCCTGGCGCATTTGTACGGCACCCCGGGAAAGTGTGACGAGATAAGAGCCATTGCGGATGCGCATAATGCTTTGATTGTGGAAGATGCAGCGGAAAGCTTTGGCTCCCTGTATAGAGGGATTCAGACAGGCTGCTTTGGTGATTACAGCGTCATTAGCTTTAACGGCAACAAAATTATAACAGGAAGCGCCGGCGGGATGCTGTTTACCGATAGTGGGGCAGACGCCCGTAAAATCAGAAAATGGTCCACACAGAGCCGGGAAGATGCAGCATGGTACCAGCATGAAGAACTGGGCTACAACTATCGGATGAGTAATGTGATAGCTGGCATTGTCCGTGGGCAGGTTCCATATTTGGAAGAACATATTGCCCAAAAAAGAGAGATTTTTAACAGATATAAAGAAGGGCTGGCTGCGCTCCCCTTAAGGATGAACCCGATACCATCTTGTACAGAACCTAACTATTGGCTGTCTTGTATCCTTATTGATGAAGATGCTATGTGTGAGACTGTGCGTGGGGAGAAAAGGGCTGTATATGTGGAGGAGAGCGGAAAAAGCTGCCCCACAGAAATCCTGTCGGCTATTGCTGCTTTTAATGCAGAGGGACGTCCTATCTGGAAGCCCATGCATCTTCAGCCTGTCTATAGGAATAACATATTTATTACGGCAGATGGGGTAAACAGGGGACGGAGCAATGCCTACATAGATGAAGGGAAGATTGTCGATACCGGCGCCGATTTATTCCATAGAGGACTGTGTCTGCCCTCCGATAATAAGATGACCACTGAGCAGCAGGATATCATTATCAATATTATTCATAGATGCTTTATGTGAGAGGTTTTGGAGGTTTAAATGATAAGGGTAAAAGAGATTCTTGATTTCTTAAATGAGTCTGAAATCAATTATGAGGTGCAGGGGAAGGAATCTGTGCAAATAAGATTATTCTGCCCGCTCAATAACCTGAAGGATCATTGTATTACATGGATTAGGAAAGGGAATAGAATCCCTGTGGACGAATTAAATCGTTTAAATGAAATGGTTCTCTTTGCTGAAAAGGGGATGTCATGTACGGGTAACGATTTTACCATAATCTATGTCGAAAATGTTCATCGGACCTTTTTTCGTGTCACGGAATATTTCTTTGGCTGTCTGAATCCGGAGAATATAACGAAAAAGATTGAAAAATCAGCAATTATTGAAACAGAAGATATAGGGACTGGAGTATATATAGGACATCACTCTTTTATCTCGAAGGATGTTATGATTGGAAATAATGTAACAATCATGCATAATGTGATAATTGATTGTAAGGCTGAGATCGGAGATAATACTTTTATCGAGTCGGGAACAGTTATTGGCGCTTGTGGATTTGGTTACTTGACTGATGAAGCCGGAAAGCAGGAAATAGTCCCTCATTACGGAGGTGTGAAGATAGGCAAAAATGTCCGTATTGGCGCTAATAATACAATAATTCGAGGATGTCTTTCGGATACCGTGATTGAAGATGACGTGAAGACGGCTGATCTTGTCTGCATCAGCCATAATGATATTATAAAACAGGGGGCAATGATAACTTGCGGAACCGTTATAGCCGGAAGCACAATCGTTGGCGAGAATACATGGATTGCTCCTGGTGCAGTAATCAACAATGGAATTGCTATCGGCGAAGATGCTTATATCGGGATTGGAAGCATTGTGGCTACGAAGATACGAAAGAAAAAGAAGGTATTTGGAAACCCAGCCAGATATATTGATTAGGAGTTTGAGCCAATGGAAGAGTTGCTGCCTAAAGCGAGGAAAACTTTATATACTGTTTTGATAAAAAGAATATTAGATATCTTGTTAAGCGGGCTTGCAATTATAATTTTAAGCCCGTTATTTTTGATTGTTATAGTATTGGAACTCGTTTATCACGGATGGCCTGTTTTATTTCAGCAGGAACGCCCTGGGCTGCATGGGAAGATTTTTAAAATCTATAAGTTTCGGTCGATGACAAATGAAACGGACGAAAATGGTGAATTACTGCCTGGAGAAGCGCGTCTTACAAAGTTTGGAAAAATTATCAGAAAATATTCCATCGATGAATTACCTGAGCTTTTTTCTATCCTTAGAGGAGAAATGAGTATTATTGGCCCAAGACCTCTTCTTGTAAAGTATCTTCCTCTATATACAAAAAGGCACATGCAGCGTCATGAGGTAAGACCGGGATTGGCCTGTTATTCTTTAAAACCATTAAAATCCTGGAGCTGGAATGACCAGTTTGAGAATGATATTTGGTACATAGAGAATAGTAGTTTTTTGGTTGATGTAAAAATGATTTTTGTTGTGCTTAAAGAAGCTTTGCACGGAAGCGAGTATCGAATAGATGATACAAGAGAAGAGTTTGACGGGCATAACCTGTTTTCAGATCCTAAAAAATCAGCGGATTTATAGATGGAGGACAACTATGGATAAATTTTTAGAGTTTGTAGCAGATATTATGGAAGTTGATGTTTCGGAAATCAGCATGGATACGGAATATAAAGAAGGGAAATGGGATTCCATTATGATGCTGACCCTTATTATGGAGATAGAAGCTGAATACAAGGTATCCATACCAATAGAGAATATCGGTAATGTAAAAACTATAGCTGATCTTTATGCTTTTGTGAAATAAAAGCGATACCATGTTGTACAACTCGTTGCTGTTTAAAGGAGATTTTGCTTACTATGGCTGAAATAAGGAAGAGCATAGCATTATTGTCAAATATAACGGTTGATTTAATTGTTGGTAAATTACACAGGATATACGATTTCTATCTGCCAGACGGTTTTGATACATGGGTGCAAGAAGTAATCAATCCTGAATCCGGTATTTACTCTGAAAGATTGGATGCGGCAGTTATCCTTCTGGATGGAACGGAAGCACGGTCATGGAAGGATGATAATGAGGGAACAGAGAGACTTGCGCTTTGGAAACAATCATTGACCGTTTTGACAAATCGAATGGTTAATATACCGGTCTTTATATCAACTATTGATATCCGTGAGAACAGGATAAAATCTCTATCAGAACGGAAGCAAAAATATGATTTTGAGAATAGCTGGTATCAGTTTGTGCAGGCATTAGCCGAGTTGAAGAGCAATGTGTATGTTTTAGATATTGCTGATATAATTGCTGAAATTGGACGAAAGCAGTTCTATTCCAATAAGATGTGGTATATGAGCAGTATGCCGTATTCAAAAGAAGGGCTGGCTGCCGTTTGTAAAGAGATTGACAGAGCGCTTGAAGCCGCTTTTAAAACCAGAAGAAAAATCATTGCACTCGATCTTGATAATACGCTCTGGGGCGGAGTCATTGGAGAGGATGGCGTAGAAGGAATAGAACTTTCTGCACATAAGGAAGGGCAGCGATATTATGATTTCCAACGTCAGTTCCTCGAAATGAAGAACAGAGGCGTCCTGCTTGCGATTAACAGTAAGAATAATCCAGAGGATGCAGAAGCTGCCATACAGAGACATCCTGCTATGCTTATTCGTGACGATGATTTTGTAAGCCGTAAGATCAACTGGAAGAATAAGGATACAAATTTAAAAGATATGGGGAGTGAGCTGAATCTTACTGAGGGCAGTTTTATCTTTATTGATGATAATCCCGTGGAGAGGGAAACAGTAAAAAATATGTGTCCGGATATTCTGGTCCCGGAGTTTCCGACAGATATAACTGAGCTGATAGCTTTTGCTGAAGATATTTGGCTCGATTATTGCCGTCCGTTGAGAGTACTGGGCGAAGACTTGATAAAAACTCAGATGTACCAAAACGAGGAGAAACGGAAGCAAGAAATGAGCAAAAGCCTGAGTTTGGATGGCTATATTGAAAAGCTGGAGATAGTTGTTGATATTCATAGAATGCGGACGGAGGAGCTGGGTCGGGTTGCACAGTTGTGCAATAAGACAAATCAGTTCAATACGACGACAAAGCGGTACACTCAGGCGGAGCTAGAGGAGATCGCAGAGAATCCTGATAAAGTAATTTATGTTGTCTATGCCAGTGATAAATATGGAGACAGTGGCTTAATTAGTGTGGTCATACTTATCGGGAGTAAAGAAACGATAAAGATCGATACGTTTCTCATGAGCTGCCGTGTAATGGGAAGAAAACTGGAAGAAGTAATATTGAATGAATTAACAGCCGAATATTCCGCTAAAAAGAAAATGATCGGCGAATTTATTCCGACCGCTAAAAATGTTCCGGTGAGAGAACTGTATGACAGATTAGGTTTCAAGCTGATTTCTGATACGAATGGCCACAAAATGTATGAGTTAGATATGGCTGGTTATACGAAGAAGTTTTTTAAAAGTTTTAAGGAAATTCGATTTGAAGCATGATAAGCAGGTGACAGGATGAAGATTGATCATATAGGATATGCAGTAAAGAAAATCGATCAGGCACGGGATTCTTTTGAAAAATTAGGGTTTTGTTTTGAACGGCTTATTGAGGATACTGATCGCAATATTAAAATCATGTTTGGAGAAAAAGAGGGCTACAGAATCGAACTTGTTTGTCCGCTGAATAAGAAAGAAGCATCTCCCATAGATACCTATCTCCATCACGTCGGCCCGGCGCCTTATCACATTTGCTATCAGTCGGAAAAACTGGATGACGATATTGAAAATTTAAAAAAGCAAGGTTTTAAGATGATTATTGAACCAAGAAAAGCCTTGGCTTTTGGGGGGAAACGCGTTGCATTTCTGATGAATCTTAGTGTGGGGTTGATAGAAATTGCAGAATTGTAGGTAAGCGTATATAGAATGTTTATGACTAAGAAAAGGAAATTCCGGATATATGAGAGTAGTAGTAATAGCACCGCATAATGATGATGAAATCCTTGGAGCTGGCGGGACGATGGCAAAACTGGTTAAACAAGGCCATGAGGTAATTGTCTGTGAAGTTACCGCTGGTGATTTAAATAATGAAATGGTTCAGCTCCAAAAGCGTGAGGCAATTGCTTCTCATAAACAGATAGGGGTAAAAACTCATTTTATGGATTTGCCGGTGGTTGGCCTTCGGGAAATGAAGACAACAAAACTGAATCATGCATTTCACCAAACGCTTTTGGAACTCAAGCCGGATATGGTATTTATTCCGCACAAGGGAGATATGCATATTGATCATAGAATGACAACAGAAGCGGTAATGGTGGCATTAAGGCCGGTAACGTTTCCGAATCTAAAGGCAATCTACGCCTATGAAACCCTTTCAGAGACAGACTGGAATACGCCTTCTGTTGACAATGCGTTCATCCCTGCATTGTTTGTGGATATTGCAGATGAGATAGAAATGAAGCTGGAAGCGATGAAATGTCATGCCAGCCAATTATGTGCATATCCGCATCCAAGATCTTTAGAAGCAATGAAAGCATTAGCTATGTATCGGGGAAGTATGGTATGTAAAAATTATGCGGAGGCATTTATGGTGATACGAGAGGTTATGTAAATGGGAATAGGAGGGGCAATGGATTATCCGCTGGTCAGTGTTATCGTACCGATTTACAAAATAGAAAGATATCTAGGTACTTGCATTGAAAGCATCATTTGTCAGACATATCAGAATCTCGAAATCATTCTCGTGGACGATGGCGGGAAAGACAGATGTCCTGAAATTTGCGACCTTTACAGCAGCAAGGATAGGAGGATTAGCGTTATCCATAAACCTAACGGCGGGTTGGTATCCGCCCGCAAGGCAGGGCTTCAACAATCAAGTGGAAAATATATAAGTTATGTAGATGGGGATGATTGGATTAGCCCTGGATTTATAGAGGCGCTTCTGACAACGGCCGGCTCTTCCGGCGCAGACGTGGTCTGTGCAGGTTTTACACGAGATTTGTTTTCTAAATCCGAGAATTTGATAAATGCTTTTCCTACCGGAATATATGAAGGTGAATCATTAAGGGATTTATGGAAGTCTATGATTTCCTGTGGGGATTACTATCGGCCGGGAATCAGTACCTATGTCTGGAATAAGCTGTTTAAACGGGAAATTTTGATGAGGCAGCAAATCCGTGTGGATTCCAGGATTTCTATTGGCGAAGACGGGGCGGTTACATACCCTGTCTTGTTACAGTGTAAACGCGTGGCTGTTATAGATAATGTGGCATATCACTATCGCCAGCGCGAGGATTCGATGCTCAAACAGAGTATAGGATATGTGGCAGAAGCGCGAAAGCTTTTCTATCTTTATGATTACATGATGGAATGGGCCAAGAAAACCGATCCGGAGCTTAAACTGAAGAATCAAGTTTTGGATTATGTGCTTTCAATCGCGATTATACGATTTGGTGGACGATTACCCCAAAACGATTTTTTAATGTTTGGCAAAGATTGCTACAGAAAAAAGGTGGTTATCTATAGCGCCGGAACATTTGGCCAGCAGCTTGTCAGCCGCTTTAAAGAAGCTGGACATTGCGAGATAATTGCCTGGTTAGATGACGACTATTGGGAATATAGAAGAGGTTGCCTGAACGTTGATCCTGTGGAAACCATCACGGATTTGTCCTATGATTACATACTAATAGCTACCGTAGACAGGGCTGCGGCAAACTTAGCTATAAATAGGCTGCTGGATTTAGGGATTGGCAGAGAAAAAATATTAACTATAGCGATTCCAGAAAATAAAGAGTATCTCATCAAGAGCTTTTTTGATGCGGATGCTCTTCATTTAGTGGAAGAAAAAGAGGAAAAAGGAATAAATTCTCATGCTTGATTTTGCTATAAAAGTGCTTACGGCGAGAGCGGGACAAACCCACTTATTTGCAGTTGGACAGGCTGGATATATTCTAAAGAGCCGCAGCGGCCAATTACTTGCCATTGATTTGTATTTATCCGACTGTGTAGAAAGAATAGAAGGGCATAAAGGTTATAAAAGATTACTTCCACAGATTCTTAGCCCCTCAGATTTAATTTTTGATGCGGTAGTTTGCACGCATCCGCATTTCGATCATTTCGATATGGATGCCGTACCCGAGATGGTGAGCAGAGGTGCAAGGCTTTTTTGTTCTGCGGATTGTGAGAAATTGATCCGCCGGCTGCAAATGGAGTATTACAAAGATTCCATTACATATGTAAAACCAAGGGAGAGCTATGATGCCGGAGATTTTCATATTTCCTTTGTAAACTGCGATCATGGCACAAGTGCTCCTGATGCTGTTGGAGTAGTTGTGAAGGTCGATGGGAAGAGTATCTATGAAGTCGGAGACAGCAGCTTAAGGCTTGACAGGGCTGGTGAGATTCATTGGCCTCTGGATATTCTGATTCCCCCGATTAATGGAATGTATGGGAATATGGATAGTGAAGAGGCAATAAAGCTGGCGGAAAATCTGCGTCCTGCACTTACTATCCCATGCCATTATGGAATGTTTGCGTCGCATGGCGGCGATTTGAAAAAATTTTATGACGGAATGACGGAAAAGAAATTACCATTCCTGCTAATGCAGCAGGGAGAACAATATACGTTTTGAAAGCACAGGAGGGAAAATGGATAAGAATAAAGAATTTGAGGGAAAGAAGCTGCTGATTCTTGGAGGAAATCCTGAGACGGTGCCGCTAGTAGAAATAGCTAATAGTTGGGGAATCAAGACCATAGTATCCTCCGCCCGCCATACGGACCCGGCAAAACAGGCCGCCTGGAAAGCCTGTGACATAGATGGTATGGATGTTCCCGGCCTTGTTGCTCTTGCAAAAGAAGAACAGGTTGACGGCGTTCTTGTGGGGGTCGCCGATATTCTTGTCCCCGCCTATTGCAAAGTGTGTGAAGTACTTGATCTTCCCTGTTATGCAACACAGCAGATTGTAGATATTTTTGCATTTAAAGATGTCTTTAAAGCAACCTGCGAGCGTTATGGGATTCATGGCATTCCTGAATTTTATCTGGATGCTGATAGGAAGCGGGAAGACCTTGATAGAATTGTCTACCCAGTCATGGTCAAGCCGGTTGATAATGGCGGCGGAGTAGGGATGACTGTGGCTTATAACGAGGAGGAATTGATAGCCGGGGTTGATCTGGCTCTGAAAAATAGCCATAAGAAACGGTTCATTGTAGAGAAGTATATGCAGTGTGATGATATGGGGATGTATTATACCTTTAAAGACGGATACTGCTCCGCGTCCTGTATCTATGACCGTTATACAACTGACGAGCAGCCAGGGCTTTCTCGTGTCTGTCTTGGCGGAACATACCCTTCTAAGCATTTGGATGAATATTTTGAACGGATGCATAAAAATGCTGTCAGGATGTTTAGGGAGATTGGCATTGCGAATGGCGTACTGATGTTGTCCGCATTTTATGAAAATGGTGAGTTTTATGTCTATGATACAGGATTCCGCCTTCAGGGAGAGGCTCCTCATCTCCTTATGAAAGCGGTTCATGGCTTTGATCAACGAGAGTTGCTGATTCGGTTCGCACTCACAGGTTCCGAGGGGGATTTGGATTTAAAGACTGCCGACGATACGCGACTGCGTGGCAAATGGGCGGCCACGCTATGGTTTTTATTGAAGCAGGGAGAAATTGCAAAAATTGAGGGACTAAATGAGCTGGATAAGGATGAGCGTGTAATTGCAAACGTCCAGAGGCTTCATGAAGGCGATACGGTTTTGCCAGAGTGGGTCGGCAATGAGAAACAAGTGCTGACCCGCTTATATCTTGTATGTAATAGTAAGACAGAATTGGCTGAAACATTAAAATATTACATGAATACAGTAAAAGTTTTTGATAAATCCGGCATCAATATGCTCCTGGGGGGCTTTAATGTTGATAAAGCCCTGAATCTCGACAAAAAGAAAGGAAGAGATTAAGTATGGGGTTGAAACGATTAAAGAATAAAGTAATTGTAATATCAGGCGGTACAAAAGGCGTTGGCAGAGCCTTTGCCGAGGTTGCCGGCCGTGAGGGGGCCAAGGTTGTCATTGGCGGCCGCGATGAGAAATCAGGAAAGGAAGCAGTCAGGAATATACAAACATTTGGTTCAGAAGGCATCTTTGTACATTGCGATCTTTTAAAGGTTAAGGATTGTCGGCATCTTTTTGAGACCGGATTTGAGAAATACGGGAAGATAGACGGTTTTTTCAATTATGCAGGCGTAACTCCGGTAAGCCCGTTAGATACATGCGATGAAGATACCTTTGACTGGGTTATGGATGTCAACTTTAAATCCGCATTCTTCTGCTGCCAGCAAGCGGTGAAATATATGCGGTTAAATGGAAGCGGAAGTATCGTTCTTACCGGCTCCGCCCATGCTTGGGGCGGCCAGAAGGACAGAGCGGCTTATGCCTGTTCTAAAGGCGTATTAAGAATACTTATGGAGCATATCGCTCATCAATATGCGGCAGAACAAATCCGGTGCAATTACCTGACTCTTGGATGGACGCCTACCGAGGGGGAAGTTGCCCTGAGAAACAGCCAGGGTGAAAGCGAAGCGGAACTGCGGAAAAGAGCGGCGAAAATACTTCCGATGGGACGTATGTGCGAGCGCAATGATTACATGGAAGGCCTTATATACATGATGTCCGACGCATCGGCGATGATGACAGGTTCAACATTCAGGCTGACAGCCGGGGAGTATATTTAAATGCTGCTCAATCAAAAACGAGAGAGGTATTATCATGTATTATGATCAATCGGATGATTTTTTTAATGAAGAAGTAAGGTGTAACTGGACAATCGATAAAAAATCAAAAAAAGTCTGGGCGGTACAATTAGATTTAATAAAATATTTTTTGAATATTTGTGATGAAAATAATCTGAAATGCTTTGCCATATTCGGGACATTATTAGGGGTTGTACGGCATGGGGGATATATACCATGGGATGACGATATCGATTTTGGAATGCCGAGGAAAGATTATGACCAATTTGTTTCTATATGCGCGAAAGGATTGAAAGAACCATACTTTTTACAGACAACATTATCTGATATTGACAGTTATGAGATACATTCCAGTTTGCGAAATAGCGATACTACAGGAAATTGTGATTTCAATATGTACAAAAGATGCAATAATGGCATAGCTATCGATATCGTACCGTTAGATGGCGTTGATTCTGATTTCAATAAGTACAAAGCGTTTAGAAGAAGAATCAAATTTTGGTCAACTTTGTGCAATACATATGTAAACGATGTAAATAAAACCAAAAGGGCAGCCGTATTAAGATTTATTTTAAGACGTGTATTTTTGAACTTTCCGTACAAAAAATATTTCTTAAAAAATGAGGAAAAGCTTAGAGCCAGAGATTATGATACTTCTGAGAAGGTGTCAACGGTTTTAATAGCAGATAATACTGCTGAGGAATTATTTTGGGACAGGAAAGATTTTGACGAGATTATTTACAAAAAATTTGAAACGATTGAAATACCTATTCCAGCCGGCTACAACAATAATCTAAAAACAATATATGGAAATTATATGGAATTTCCGCCAGTGGAAAAACGTGGTAATAAACATAAGATTGAATATGAGCCAGATGTCCCATATAAAGAATACTGCCACCAGCATTATGGGGTGAACTATGATGATATGAAGGGATAATTACATGAATATTTTATTTCTTACAATCGGGAGATTAGATAATATAAGTGTTTCTGGCATATATACGGATTTACTCCGAAAGTTCTATAAAGAAGGACATAACGTGTACGCTGTGGGAATGCACGAGAGAAAAGAAGGACTCCCGACCACATTTAGAGTTGACAAGGGAATCCATGTTCTGCAAGTGAAAACTCTGAATATCCGGGAATGCGGTTTTATAGAAAAAGGGTTGTCAACTGTTCTGATTGGATATCAATATAAAACAGCAATAAGAAAGTATTTCAGAAGAGAGAAATTTGATTTGGTTTTATATTCCACGCCTCCCATCACCTTGTTAAGTCCAATAAAATATTTAAAAAGAAATCACGGTTGTATTACATATTTGATGCTTAAAGATATATTTCCGCAAAATGCAGTAGATATGGGCTTATTGAGTACAGGCGGAATTAAAGGGGTAGTGTATAAGTATTTTCGTTACATAGAAAAAGAATTCTATAAGATATCCGATTACATTGGATGTATGTCTGATGCGAATATAACGTATTTACTAGCCCACAATCCAAAGTTAGCTCGTAATAAGATTGAAATTTGCCCGAATGCCATTGAAATTACCGATCAATCCATCGATGAGGAGGCCAAAACACGTGTAAGAGAAAAATATAATATTCCTTTGGATAAAAAGATATTGATTTATGGCGGAAATCTTGGATTAGCCCAGGATATAGATTTTTTAATTAAATGTATAGAAAGCCAATCAGCAAATGACAAAGTTTTCTTTGTGGTTGTAGGAAATGGAACAGAATATAGTAAGTTGGATGGATTTGTAAAAAATAAAAAGCAAGAAAATTTTATGCTGTTAAATACGCTTCCCAAAGAAGATTATGACATACTTGCCGCAGCATCAGATATAGGTATGATATTTTTGAATCATAAATTTACCGTTCCGAATTTTCCCAGTCGTCTATTAGGGTATTTGCAAGCCAAAATACCGGTATTGGCATGTACCGATAAGTCAACAGATGTCGGGAAAATCTGTGTAGAGAATGGGTTCGGCTGGTGGTGCGAGAGCAATCGTGTCGAAGGATTTGCTGAATGTATAGAGGAAGCGTTGAAGTCGGATCTGGCTGAGTTTGGGATAAGAGCATATGAGTACTATTGTAAAAATTTTGACGTTTGTTATGTGTACCAAAATATTATTGAAAAGGCAAGTGGTAATTTGTTGTAACATGTAGAATCCGGCATAAAAAGGTGAATCATAAATGATGAAGATAGATATCCAAAAATTGTTTTTAGTGATTTTTTTAATTGCGCTCTTATTTAACGGATTTGTTGCGGAATTGATTATGTGGTTATGTTTGGTAGCCATGATGATGATCACCAGATATGATTTAAAAAAGCAAATAGGAAGTAAGGGATACAAAATAGCTATATTTTTTTGTGTTTTTTATATAATATTATATATTGTTCAAATATTAATAGGGAAACATGATATTATTCATACAATAAGGTTATATGGTTTGACAAAAAATATTTGCGCACCAGCATTAATGTTACTATCGTTCGGGACTATTTGTAAAGATAGATTCCCCATTAAATTTGTAATGTTAATGCTTACTATTTTTAATTTATTATATATTAGTGCAATTTTAAATCCTTGTTACGATGATGTGATTAGTTATCAGATGGGGTCTTTGAATGGAGGAAGCGGTATTTCTGTCGTTCTTTTGCCGGCATCAATATATTATTTGAAACATTCATATAAAAATAATCCCCTCCCCCAAATGAATATAAGCGTATTATTTATTTTCACAACTTTACTTTTTATTGCCCTCTCAGATTCTACAACAAGCCAGTTATTATTGCTATTTGAAATACTTGTTTATATTACCTTAAGAATAAGAATGAATAAAAAAACTTTAATGAGAGTTTCACTTGTGATATTAATTGGGACTGCTATAATATCTCTGTTAATTGCAAGCGGGGGGCTTGCCTTAAATCCTGATAGGCTTAAGACAAGAGTTGGTATATGGACAAGGGCATATAATTATTTTAGAGAGCAGGAAACGTTTTACGTTATGTTTGGAGCTGGCGATGATATCGTTCAAATGATTACTAAATCTTTGGAAGCACATAATGTGTTTATAGAAATATTGCTTATTTATGGTGTTGCAGGCTTATGCTTTTTTATATATTTTTTTTATAAAGTTTCAAAAAGGATATTGGCATTCCAGACAGAGAATATGAGATATATTGTAGCCTGCATAGTATCTTATGCAACGATTTGCAGCCTACATCCCTTTTATACAGGGTTGACTACATTCCAAAGCGTTAGTTCGATAAGTATTATGTTTCTGATTTTTAATGATGAAAACCGTTTAAATAAACTTATTATACGAGGGACATAAAAAGTGTATGAAACAGAAAAAAGAAAGGCGCTAGATAAATGGGAAAAAAGAATACATAGATTAGGGGTTCCGAAAGATGATTATGACCGGGTATACAGGCATTATGTTGGTTGTATGATTTGGGGAAATCATTCTATACCTATAAAAAAACTGGTTTCATTTGTTCTATTTCCAATAGTTTATTATATGACTAAAAGACAAAAAAATGTTGCTCACATAGAGGTAAGAGATGCTATTCTTACTTGTCCGGACAAAGCCTATATGCTCAGTGATGAAGAATTGCCGACCGCTCTTAAAAATTCCTATAAAGATATAATCAGAGTATATTACAATAAAAATTCGGTGATTAGCAGCCTCACAAGTTATGTGTTGGACGATGCTGGAAGAAAGATAGCATTGTCGTGCTTTAAAAAGTTTCCATTTGCGCCATTCATGAATTTAAGTGTGTTATTGCATTTATGTAGAATATATAAACTGATTACGCAATATACACCAAAAGCTATTATTACAACTCAATCAGAGCAGGATTTTGCTGCAAGTATCATTACTAAATATTGTGAAGATAAAGGCATTAAATATATCTGTATCCAACATGGTGAGTATTGCTACAATCCTTCCATGGCGTATTTTCGCTTTTCTGAATACTATGCCTGGAATAAAGAAACTATAGATATATTAGAGCTGACCAATACAAAGATAAAATATGCACATATTTATATACCTGAAAAATTGAAACCAAGATACAGAAAAAAGGATACACCGGATTTTTATATTACCTACTATTTATCAAGTGAAACAGAGGCAGAGGTAATAGAAATAAAGAAGATACTTTTAAAATTTGTTGAATCAGGGTTTCCATGCAGTATTCGTAAACATCCCCGGGCTTTAGATGATAGATTTATTTTTAATACATTTGGACAAACAGAAATTAATATTGAAGATTGTAATTTGGTTTCTATTGGTGATTCTATATCTAATACCAGATATATAGTAGCATATAGATCAACTGTTTTGTCAGAAGGTATAGCTAATTCTATGGATGTTGTTATTGATGATGTTGTAGGTGATGTGGAATTTTTGGCTAGAGTGCATGACATTAATTTAAAGAGAACAGACCTTCGTTTATCAGTGTTGATGAAGAAGTGTGTCTAGCTGAAGTGGAGTTAATATGTTAAAAGAGAACAGTAATATCAATTTGATAGCGTCCTTAAATATTATCAGCACATTTATATTACAGGGAATTGCTTTTTTAAGCACACCTATTTTTACGAGAATGCTGGGGACGTCCCAATATGGACAATATGCCGTTTTCAATTCCTGGGTAATGATAACTACTTGTTTTATGGGATTAAGCATGCATTCCTCTATAGGCACGGGGCTGTACCATTTTAGCAAAGATTATTTGAGTTTTAGAAATTCAATACTTCTGTTTAGTACAATAATATGTGTGTTGGAATTTATAATAATTACGATTTCGGGGGTAATACTTTCACGATATACCAGTATTGGCGTATGGTATGCTATTTTGGTTGCTATTTTATCATTTTCGCATTATATAGTAAATTTTGCTCAAGTTTCATTTATATATGAAAAGAAAGCATGGAATAATTTTTTGCTTTCTGTTGCTATAGCTGTTTTAACAACAGGATTATCTATATTCCTAGTATGGAATATGGATGAACTTAGTAGATACTTAGGGAGAGTATATGGCGTAGTAATTCCGTATTGCATTATTTCTGTTTTGATGTGGATATATCTGTTTCGTTCTAACCCTGCAAGTTTGGAAAAAAAGTACTGTAAATATGCCTTTTTGGTAGGATTTCCAATTATTTTCCACTCATTGTCTCAGAATATCTTGTCGCAGTCTGACCGAGTTATGATGCAGTTTATGAATATATCAAATTCTGAGATAGGAATATATAGTTTGTTTTGTACTCTAACATCGGTGTTAACTGTAATATTGAATGCATTGAATAATACATGGTGCCCTTTCTATTATGATGATCTTAATAGAGCTGATTGGAGTGTTATTAGAAAAAAATCAAAAAATTATATAGAATTATTTAGTATTTTAACGTTTGGTTTTCTTATGCTGTCTCCTGAAGTATTGTATATTATGGCAGATAAGAGTTATGGCAGCGGAATGGATATAATTCCTGTTTTGTCATATAGTGTGTATTTTACTTTTATGTATCAATTTCCGGTTAACTATGAATTCTTTAAAAAAGAGACACGAATAATTGCATTCGGAACAGTGGCTGCTGGTGTTCTTAATATTATTCTAAATTTAATTTTAATTCCTCTAAATGGTATGTTCGGTGCGGGCTTAGCCACCTGCTTATCATATATGGCGTTATTTATAGCTCATTTTTATATAGTAACCCATTTAGAAGAATTAAGTGGTTACCATTTGGAGATAACCATATTTCTTCCAGGTATTGTCTTTGTTTTTGTGGGAGTTTGCTTATTTTATATATTCGGTTCATACTGGATTGTCCGTTGGAGTATTGGTATTGTTCTTGGTATATTTGAACTGTACAGAGTACTCAAACGAAAATCAATTTTTTAACTTATGGAGGTAGATATTTTAATGAATATATTAGCGGTTATTCCAGCAAGAGCAGGGTCGAGGGGAATTCCAAATAAGAATATAAGAATTGTCGGAGAACATCCATTGATTTATTATTCTATTTATAATGCAATTCATTCCAAATATATCTCTGATATTGTTGTGTCTACTGACTCTCCTGAGGTTCAAATTATTGCGCAACAGATGGGAGTTAAAGTACATTGGAGGGATGCAAGTCTTTGTGGAGATTCTGTAACTTTAGATTCTGTAATTGCAGATGCAATTCCTCAAAATGTATCATGGGATTTCATTGTGACAATGCAGCCGACATCGCCAACTCTTCGCGTGGACACACTTGATTTGGCTATTCAATATACAATTGATAATGATCTGGATACAGTTATATCCGCTATTAATGCTCCGCATCTTTCATGGGGAGTAAGAGATGGGAAAAAAGTTCCTAATTATACGGAAAGACTTAATAGGCAATATCTTCCGCCATGTTATTTGGAAACAGGTGCGTTTGTTATTTCTAAGTCATCTGTTGTTACCTCCACAACTCGTATTGGCGAGAAGGTTGATATTTTTGAAGTTCCTGAAGATGAATCACAAGATGTTGATACATTTAAAGATCTGCGAAGTGTGGAAGCTGCTTTATCCCGGCAAAAGGTAGGAATTTATGTAAATGGAAATAATAAACGTGGTATTGGTCACATTTACCGGGCACTTGAAATTGCTGATGAGTTCTATGTAAAGCCCGATATCTACTATGATACAAATCAGACTGATCCAAAAATATTTGGTAATACCAAACATAATCTAATCCCTGTAGATGGAATTGCAGAGTTATATCAGATATGTAAAAAACAGCAGTATACTCTTTTTATTAATGATATTCTTACTACTTCAATTGACTATATGATTGGTCTCAGATCAGTTATGCCAGATGCTAAGATTATCAACTTTGAAGATGATGGGGAAGGAGCTATAAAAGCGGACTTAGTGTTTAATGCACTGTTCCATGAAGAAGATTTACCACAAGTGAAAGCAGGGGAGAAATACTATATCAGTGGAAAGTTGTTCATGTTTTATAATCCCATTAAAATTAAAGATAAAGTTAAGCGTGTTTTTATCTCTTTTGGGGGAGCAGATCCTCAGAATTATTCAGACAGGCTTCTTAATATAATATGTAAATCTGTGTATAGGAAATATGAGTTTGTGATGGTTTTGGGTAGGGCAAAGTTAAACGTAGAAACACTAATGAAATTCAATGAATATGAGAATATTGAAGTTCTCTATGATATTGCAAATATGCCGGAGCTTATGAGCAGTTGTGATGTTGCAATTACATCTCGTGGCAGAACTGGATATGAGCTCGCGCTTTTGGGTATTCCATCAATTGCAATGGCACAGAATAAGAGAGAAGAAAAACATGGATTTGTCTGTAATGAAAATGGATTTACATATATTGGATTGAATCCGGATAATGAAGTGATTGAAAGCACTTTGAAAATGTATCTTTCATTATCGAGGAAAGCAAGACAAAACTTCCAGGATAAGTTACTGAGTCACGATCTTCGCGGCGGTAAAAAAAGAGTAATGGGGTTAATAAATGCTCTATAATCAACCAACATAAAGGGGAATATCAATGCCATTATGTATTTACAGAGAAGGAAACAAATATACGTATTTATAATTTTGATAATGCTATTTATTACTTGCATAATTGTTGTTAGCAATGAAAAGACACCTAAAGCTATTACATATTATATACAACAAAAGCAGCCAGACAATTCTGAGGATATTATTATTGATAAATCGGTTAATGAATATGCGGGACGTTTTCCTGATATAGTACAGACGGATAATGGTCTGATTGCAGCATACTATTGGAATAATATGCATGCACCATATAATTTAACAGATTCATTGGGGAGTATACGGATTATTCGCGGAACAAGTGATGGAAAACAATGGGATTCTGAATCTGTCGATTTTATAAACAAACAATTTTTAATCAGTAATGGGCTTGGCTTATGGAAGGATGAAGAGAAGTTTTATTATTCTCAAGATGAGGCTATTGCGAATAATGCAGAGTTTTGCATCGAAGCGAGAGATCCGAACTTTGCAGTAATGGGGGATAAAATTCTGTTTACATTCTTTACTCGATTGCCTTGGGATTCTGGCTTTGGCGGAAATACATACTACAAATATAGTGAAGATTATGATTATACCTATGGCAGAACTTATATCATGTACAGTGAGGATAATGGAAACACATGGAGTTCACCAGTTGAAGTTGAGTGTGGATATTTAGACAGAGGATGTGCAAAAAGAGGGAATATAGCGGTTCTTGATGAGAATACAATTCTAATTCCGTGTTATGGTTATAATCATGATCTTGAAGATACATTTACCACCGCTAATATACGGGCTGTATTGAAAGAAGGAGAATGGAAGTTTGAAGAAGAGTACAGCACTCATCAGGAGCAAGGAATCACAGTAAATGGTGCATTTGAAGCAGAAGTAACAGAGGTTTCATTTGTAACAGTTGGAAAACGTTTTTATGCTTTGTGCCGTTCTAACGGAGATGTTCTGGTTAGTGATGATTCAGGAAAGTCATGGGGAAAAGTAGAAACTAAAGGCGTTGAAAATTTGATTCTTCACCAACCTAGTTTACAGATGATTTCAGAGAGCAAGCAAATTTTGGCTTCTTGGGCTGAACCTAATGGAATTGGAGGAAGAGACATCTATTTATATTTGTTTAATCCCAATAAGGACAAGATTTGGAATTACTATGATAAGTATTGTATTTACAAAAATGAAAATGCAGGTGATATGGCTGATCCAACAAGTATTTTTTTGAGTGATAATAGTGTTTTGACAATTTATTATGATGTGCAGAAAGGGATTGTTGGCTGCACAAAAACAAATTTAATTGAGAATAGATAATGGAGGAAAAGGATATGCGAACAAACAAACCCTATTTAATTGCAGAGATTGGCGTTAACTTCTATGATACTGCAAGAGTCATGGGAATTTCTCCGCTTGAGGCAGCAAAAATATATATTGATAAAGTTGCAGAGGCAGGAATTGACTGTGCTAAGTTCCAATCGTACAAGGCGGGGACAATCGTATCAAAAAATTCTCCGGCTTATTGGGATATTACAAAAGAACCTACAAAAACTCAGTATGAATTATTTATGAAGCATGACGGCTTTGGTGAGGAAGAGTATTGTGAACTGTGTAAATACACGCATTTAAAGGGAATTGATTTTACTTCTACACCGTTTGATTATGCTTCTGCTGACTACTTGGAAAATATGGTGGATTTTTATAAAATCTCGTCTTCTGATCTTTCAAATATTCCGTTTATTAAATATATTGGCGCAAAAGGAAAACCAGTGCTTATTTCTGTTGGTGCTTCCTATCTTTCCGAGGTTGATGAGGCGATTAGAGCATTGCAAGAAGTTGACTGTAAGGACATTACGATTCTTCACTGTGTTCTTTCATATCCTACAATCCCTGAAAATGTTAATTTGCGTGTTATTGAAACCTTGAAAAGAGATTTTCCTGATGTAAGGATCGGCTTTAGTGATCATGTGGCTCCAGATGATATGATGATGACGCTTGCAGTTGCTTATATGCTTGGTGCAGAAGTTATTGAAAAGCATTTTACGCTGGATAAGACATTAGTGGGGAATGATCATTATCATGCTGGAGAACCAGAAGATTTTAAAAAGGCTATTTCTAATTTCAAATGGATTGATACTGTGTTAGGCAGTGGTAAAAAGACCGTTTTGGAATGTGAGCGGGTGTCAAGAAGAGAAGCTCGGAGGTCATTAGTTTTGACAAGGGACATGAAGGCTGGAGAAGTAATAACAAAGGAAGATCTCATGCCTAAACGGCCAGGCACTGGTATTTCACCTATATATACGGATATTGTTGTAGGGAGAAATATCGTTCGCGATGCGAAAGAGGATACAATCCTTACTTGGGATTTAGTATAAAATTAAGATGAGAGGAACATAAACATGTCTGAATTTGATGGGGCCACATTGATGATTACAGGGGGAACAGGAAGCTTTGGCAACGCTGTTCTTAAGCACTTTCTAAAAACCGATATAAAGCAGATTCGGATATTCAGCCGCGACGAAAAGAAACAGGATGATATGCGTCACGAACTGCAGGCAAAATATCCTCATTATGCCGGGAAGGTCAAGTTCTATGTGGGCGATGTACGCGCCCCCCGTTCTATTGCGGATGCTATGCCAGGAGTGGACTACATTTTCCATGCAGCAGCACTAAAGCAAGTGCCAAGCTGCGAATTTTTTCCCATGCAGGCCGTGGAAACCAATGTTAAGGGGACAGACAATGTGCTGCATGCTGCGGTAGATGCCGGCGTTAAGCGGGTTGTGTGTTTGTCTACGGATAAAGCGGCCTATCCGATCAATGCTATGGGGATCAGCAAAGCTATGATGGAACATGTTATCTATGCCAATGCCCGTGTTGCTGCAGAACGAGGAGGCACGGTTATTTGCTGTACAAGATATGGCAATGTGATGTGCAGCAGGGGTTCTGTGATTCCCCTTTTTGTTGATCAGATCAGGTCCGGCAACCCGATTACCATTACCAATCCTGCCATGACCCGTTTCCTTATGAATCTTGATGAAGCTGTTGAATTAGTCCGTTTTGCTTTTGTACATGCAAATTCCGGAGACTTATTCATACAAAAAGCAGACGCCAGCACGATTGGAGATCTTGCAAAAGGTGTTCAGCAGCTTTTTGGAGATACGGGGATAAACATTATCGGCACCCGCCATGGTGAAAAGCTGTATGAAACTTTAATGACGCGTGAGGAAAGGCTTCGCTCTGAAGATATGGGTAATTATTTCCGTGTTTCTGCTGATAACCGGGACTTGAATTATGATAAGTATTTTGTAGAAGGCCAAGTTAAGACAGAGGCAGAAGAAAGCTACACAAGCCACAATACGAACCGGCTTAATGTTGAGGGTGTGGTAAAGAAAATTTTAACAACAGATTATGTGCAAAAAGCATTGGGCCCCTTCGATTGAACGTGGGCCTTTTTAAATTGATTAAATGAGAGGAATCGGTTAATTTTTGTTCCATTTTTAACTTTGCTATGGGATCGGGAGAAACGAAGAAAGGAATAAATGAACATGGAATTGACAAGAAAACAATTTGACATTCTGGTGGCATTAACCAGTTCACATTGCTCTTTGACTCAAAGGGAACTTGAAAAAACAACGAATTATTCTCTCGGCACAATCAACAGGACAATGAAAGAGTTAAGTGAGGCAGGCTTTGTATCAAACGGCGCAATCACTATGGCCGGTTTAACTGCTTTGGAGCCGTACAGGGCAAAACGAGCGGTATTCATTGCTGCCGGATTTGGCACACGGCTTGTTCCCATTACATTTAATACCCCTAAACCCTTGGTTCGTATCCATGGTGTCCGCATTATAGACCGTCTTATCGATGCTTGCCTGGAGGCAGGAATCAACGAGATATATATAGTCCGCGGCTATTTGGCAGAACAGTTTGATCAGCTTCTGTATAAATATCCGATGATTAAATTTTTAGAGAATCCCGTATATAATGAGGCCAATAATATCAGTTCCTCTCTGGTTGCCCGCCATTTGCTTTCTAATGCTTATGTCTTTGAGGCTGATTTGCTGCTCTCTAACCCTGCAATCATTAAGAAATACCATTATACATCTGATTTTTTAGCCATAAAAAAGGAGCGTTCGGATGATTGGTGCTTTAAGGTCAAAGAGGGGATTATTGTTGAAGAGATGGTTGGCGCTGAAGGAAATGATATCTGGCAAATGGTAGGAATCTCCTATTGGAATGAAATGGATGGACATAAATTATGCCAGGATATCTCAGATGTCTATTTGTCCCCGGGAGGTAAAGAAAGATACTGGGAGCAGGTGCCTCTGGTATATAGGAAGGAACATTATGCGGTTGAAGTCCGGGAATGCTATGAGGAGGATATTATTGAGATTGATACGTTCAAGGAACTTAAAGCTGTTGATAAGACCTATGATGTATAAAAAAGGAAAACAATAAACAATAAAGAAGGAGAGCAACATGAAACCTGTTAAGAGGAATATATTATTGAATCCCGGACCGTCAACCACTACGGATACTGTGAAGTATGCCCAAGTTGTGCCGGATATTTGCCCCAGGGAGAAAGAATTTGGATCGCTCATGAATGGCCTTCGGGAAAATCTGGTAAAAATTGTACATGGGGATCGGGAAAAATATACAAGCGTTCTGTTTTGTGGGTCTGGGACGATTAATATTGATGTCTGCCTTAATTCCTTACTTCCGGAAGGAAAGAAAGCTCTGATTGTGAATAATGGAGCGTATTCGGCCCGTGCTGTGGAGATCTGTCGGTATTACGGGCTTCCTCATATCGATCTTCAGTTTTTTGCAGATGAGAGACCGGATTTGGAGAAAGTAGAGGAAATACTGAAAGCGAATCCCGATATTTCTCTTGTACATACCACTCATAACGA
Source organism: uncultured bacterium (assembly GCA_947383005.1). Lineage (GTDB taxonomy): Bacteria > Bacillota > Clostridia > Lachnospirales > Lachnospiraceae > Brotaphodocola. The sequence continues at coordinate 50,387 of CANDBT010000004.1, forward strand.
GACGGGTACGGGTATTCTGAATCCAATCCGGGAGATCGGTGCTCTGGCTCACAAGTATGGCGCCGTATTCACTGTGGATACTACAAGTACCTATGCTATGAGACCTATTCATATTGAAGAAGATAACATTGATTTCTGTATGGCTTCGGCACAGAAGGGACTTATGGCGTTTACCGGTTTGTCTTTTGTGATAGGTAATCGAGCAATTATCGAGAAGAGCAAGGAATATCCTAAGCGCTCCTATTACTGTAACCTGTTCCTTCAATATGAATATTTTGAAAGGACAGGCGAGATGCATTTTACACCTCCGGTTCAGACTATTTATGCCGCCGTTCAAGCGCTGAAAGAGTACTGGGCAGAGGGGGAGGAAGCCAAGTGGGCGCGCCATACCCGTGTTTTTAATGCTATTAATGCTAATCTTGACGAGCTGGGATTTAGGCAGGCAATCAAACCAGAGTGGAGAGCTGGTCTTGTGTCTTCGATAATCTATCCGGATGATGCAAACTGGGACTTTGAAAAAATACACGATTACTGTTATAAGCGCGGATTTACGATTTATCCTGGGAAAATTTCCAATACGAATACATTTCGGCTCTGTGCACTTGGCGCTATCGATGAAGGCGATATTCAAGATTTTTTTGAAATTTTCAGAGAGGCGCTTGCCTTCTGTGGAGTAGCTGTACCAGTAAAATATAGAATTTAAGGAGAGGCTGATGAAAACGGTTTACACTTGTTTTTGTACGGATGTGATCCATGATGGACATCTCAATATTATTCAAGAAGCTCGCAGGAGAGGAAAAGTTATAGTAGGGTGCCTTTCTGATGAAGCATTGATCCGTTACAATAAATTTCCAACAATATCTCAGGATGAGAGGATTAAATTATATAGAAGCATTGAGGGCGTGGAGGATGTGGTAATTCAAAATGATATGCTCTATGACGATGTGATTACTCTTATTCAACCGGATTATGTCCTTCATGGTGATAATTGGAAGGAGGGCCCTGAGAATGCGATTAGAGCTCATGTTGAAGAACGGATTGGGACTTATGGCGGAAAGTTGGTTGATATTCCTTATACATACAGCGAAAGGGTAAAGAAAATTGATATGCAGCTTCGTGAGAAGCTCGCTATGCCGGAGTACAGAAGAAAAAGGCTGCGCCAGTTGATTAAGATGACTCCGATTGTGAAGGTTATGGAGGCACATAGCGGCTTGACAGGATTGATCGTGGAGAAAACCATTGTGGAGCATGAGGGTAAACTGGATCAGTTTGACGCTATGTGGGTATCCAGCTTATGCGATAGTACGGCTAAGGGAAAACCAGACATTGAGTTGGTTGATATGACATCCCGTTTTCGTACTATAGATGATATTATGGAGGTTACTACCAAACCGATTATCTTCGATGGAGATACGGGCGGGCTGTCGGAGCATTTTGTGTATACGGTTCGCAGCCTGGAACGAATGGGCGTAAGCGCAGTAATTATTGAAGATAAGAAAGGGCTTAAGAAGAACAGCCTTTTTGGAACCGAGGTTGAGCAGATTCAGGCAACGGTTGAAGAATTTAGTGCAAAGATTACTGCCGGCAAGAATGCACAGCTTACCGACGATTTTATGATTATTGCGAGGATTGAGAGCTTAATTCTTGAGCAGGGGATGGAAGATGCTCTCAGACGAGCAAAGGCGTTTACTGCCGCTGGCGCCGATGGTATTATGATCCATAGCCGTAAAAAAGATCCTGCGGAAATTCTTGAATTTTGCGACAAGTTCAGGCTATGCGACCAGCTCACACCAATCGTTGTTGTACCGAGCAGTTTTAATATGATTACAGAAGAAGAGCTGGCGCGGCATGGCGTAAATATTGTTATTTATGCCAATCAGTTGACCCGGAGCGCATTTCCGGCAATGCAGCAGACGGCGAAAGATATATTGAAATATCATAGAGCTAAAGAGGCTGATGACCGGCTGATGCCGATCAAGGATATCATCACGCTGATTGATGAATTGTAGGAGGGGTTAGATTGAATGTAGAGAAATTTGTGGAAATAATCGGATCAGATTTTTATACGGGAGTGCCAGACAGCCAGCTTAAAGCGCTCTGCAATTATATGATGCACAAGTACGGCATTGATCCGAAACATCATATCATTGCCGCGAATGAAGGGAATTGTGTTGCGTTAGCCGCCGGCTATTATCTGGCAACCGGGAAAATTCCAGTAGTCTACATGCAAAATAGTGGTGAGGGAAATATTATTAATCCCGTAGCAAGTCTTCTGAATGATAAGGTCTATGCTATCCCGATGATATTTATTATTGGCTGGCGCGGGGAACCAGGGATTCATGATGAGCCGCAGCATATCTATCAAGGCGAGATAACCATTAAGCTGCTAGAGGACATGGGGATAGCGGTATTTATTATAGGAAAGGACACTACAGAGGATGAAGTTACGAAAGCTATGAAAGAATTTCAGAATGCGTTAGAGAAGGGCAAAGATGTGGCTTTTGTAATCCGTAAAGGAGGCTTGACAGATGCACCGGCTGCGGAATATGAGAATGAAAATCGTATGCTTCGGGAGGAAATCATTCAACATATTATTGCTGTTTCCGGTGAAGATCCGATTGTAAGCACTACGGGCAAAGCCAGCCGGGAGCTATTTGAGGCACGAGTTGCGAATGGACAAAGTCATAAATATGATTTCTTGACAGTAGGCGCTATGGGCCATAGTTCTTCAATTGCCCTCGGGGTGGCTGTCAATAAGCCGAGTCAGCGTATTTGGTGTGTGGACGGCGATGGCGCAGCCCTTATGCATATGGGAGCTATGGCAGTTATAGGAGCAAATAAACCGGATAATTTAATCCATGTTGTTATAAATAATGGTGCACACGAGACAGTTGGCGGCATGCCCACGGTAGCAAAATCTATTGATTTAGTGAAGATAGCTCTTGCATGTGGTTATCCTAATGCAGTAGGTGTTGATCATTTTGTTGATTTAGATAAGGCTTTGCAAGTGGCAAAAAACAGAAGGGAATTGAGCTTTATTGAGGTAAAATGCGCCATAGGAGCAAGGGATGATCTCGGAAGGCCTACAACTACTGCTTTGGAGAATAAAATAAACTTTATGGAATATCTGACTATGTTATAAATGTTGTAGCTTATTGAGGAGAAAAAATGAACATACTTGTAACAGGAAGCGAGGGCTTCCTCGGACGAAATCTCTGTGAAAACCTGAAATGTATAAGAGATGGGAAGAACAGAAGCCGTCCAAATATCCATATAACCAATATATACGAATATGACCGCGGCAATACGCCAGAGCAGCTTGATAGATACTGCCATAATGCTGATTTTATCATACATGCCGCTGGGATAAACAGGCCAAAGGAAACTAGTGAATTTATGGAAGGAAACTTTGGCTTTACTTCGATTCTTTTGGATACATTAAAGAAGTATAAAAACCGTGCCCCGATTGTAATTACATCTTCTATCCAGGCAGCTCTATCGGGACGTTTTGGCAATTCTGAATATGGGAGATCCAAACTTGCTGGCGAAGAGCTGATGTTTGAATACGGAGAGCAGACCAAAACGCCGGTATATATTTACAGATTTCCGAACCTGGCAGGCAAATGGGTGAAGCCAAATTATAATTCGGCGGTAGGTACATTCTGTAATGCCGTTGCCAATGATTTGGATTTTACCGTGAAAGACCGAAATACAGAATTGGAAATGCTTTTTATTGAGGATTTACTGGAGGAGTTATACGATTGTATGGAAGGGTATCCCCATAGATGTGATTATCCCAAACCAGGAGAGAATGGAGGGGATGGCTTAACTCCTAAGAAGGCTGAAACTGGCCGGTACTGTTACTGCCCGATTACATATAAGGCCACATTAGGGGAGATTGTTGATCTTTTGGAGAAATTCAGGGAGCATCCAAACACGCTCATGCCTCCTGATTTTACCCCTGGTTGTTTTGAAAAGAAATTATATTCGATGTACCTGTCATATCTGCCTTCCGAGAAAACGATTTATGATTTTCACATGAATGCGGATGAGAGAGGCAGTTTTACGGAATTGCTCCGCACGCCATCCTCCGGCCAGGTATCGGTTAATATTACGAAGCCAGGTGTTACCAAGGGGCAGCATTGGCATAATTTGAAGGCGGAGGAGTTTATTGTGGTAAGCGGCCATGGGCTGATTCGCGAAAAGAATCTTTTGAATGGTGAAGTCCGGGAATACGAGGTGAGCGGTGAAAAGATACAGTCCGTGATTATGCTTCCGGGTTTTACCCACAGTATCACTAATATTGGCGAAGACAATCTGGTCACGATTATAACCTGCAATGAGGTATTTGATCAAGGCCATCCGGATACATTTTTTGAGCCGGTAGAATAGCGGGTTACTGTTCACACTATGGCTAATCACTCCGCTGATTAGCCATAGGCAGGTATCGTTATAGGAGCAAAGCATATGCCCCTGTCTACACTCCGTTCCGGTCGGTTCTAAACAAGCGCCACTGGCGCTTAGAACCCGAAGGCAATTTGACATGGGCATATGCGGTTACGTTCACAGGGTACCTGTGAACAGTAACAATAGCGGGCAAGGGAATAGGGGGATGAAGAGTTATGAGGACATGGGGAAATAACGGAAAAATTGCCAAATGGAAAGACAACGGTAAGATCAAGCTGGCTTTTATATGCGGAACACGACCGGAGGTGATAAGGAACGCTGCTATTTTAAATAAGTGCCGTCAATATTTTGATACATTGTTTGTCCATACCGGGCAGAACTATGATTATAATCTGAACGGGATTTTTTTCAAAGACCTTGGGATTGAAGACGCTGAGGTGTATCTGGATGCTGTTGGCGCAGACCTTGGCGAAACCATTGGAAATATCATTGCCAAGTCTTACCAGTTCTTTACGGATATGAAGCCGGATGCAGTGTATGTCCTTGGCGATACGAATAGCTGCCTTTCTGTTATCAGTGCAAAAAGATTACATATTCCTATATTTCACAATGAAAGCGGTAACAGATGCCGTGATATCTGTCTGCCTGAGGAGACTAACCGGCAAATCGTTGATATTATTTCTGATGTGAACATTACATATTCAGAGGCGGCAAGGAGATATCTCATTGAGATGGGATTCCCCAAAGAACGGATTTATACTGTAGGCAGCCCAATGGCCGAGGTGTTGACGAATAATCTGACTGCAATTAAAAGCAGCGATATCCTTACAAGATTAGGATTAAAGAAGGGAAATTATATCCTTTTATCGGCCCATCGTGAAGAGAATATTGATACGGAAAAAAATTTCCTGTCTTTATTTAGTGCAATAAATAAGCTGGCAGAGAAGTATGATATGCCTGTTCTCTATTCCTGTCATCCACGCAGCAAAAAAAGGTTGGAGGAGAGCGGATTCAGGCTGGACAGCCGGATTATCCAGCACGAGCCTCTTGGGTTTCACGATTATAATTGCCTGCAGATGAATGCGTTTGCTGTAGTGTCTGATTCGGGTACTCTACCCGAGGAAAGTTCATTTTTCACATCGATTAATCATCCATTTCCTGCAGTATGCATCAGGACATCAACCGAGAGGCCGGAAGCCCTTGATAAAGGCTGCTTCATTATCAGCGGGATTGATATGACAGGACTGCTGCAAGCTGTGGAGGTCGCCGTGGAAATGGTTAGGAATGGCGATAACGGAATCCCGGTTCCGGATTATACCGATCTGAATGTTTCTTCCAAGGTGGTAAAAATTATACAGTCATATGTTGGTATCGTGAATAAGGTGGTATGGCGTAAGGTTTGATAGGGGAGCTTGAATTGGGAGGTAACAGAAGTGGTTTTTTCTGACACAATTTTCCTGTTTGTGTTTTTACCAATAGTATTTCTGCTATATTTTCTTAGTAAAGAAGGATACCGCAACTCTATTCTTCTTCTGGCCAGTTTGATATTTTATGCTTTTGGTGAGCCCAAAATGGTTCTGTTGATGATAGTTTCCATTTTCTTTAATTATTTTTTTGCGCTTGGAATCAAGAAATATGCTTATAAAAAGGCTATCCTTTTTATCAGTATACTATACAATTTAGGGGTGCTTTTTATTTTTAAATATTTGGGCTTTTCGGTGGGTATTTTTACCTGCTGTTCAGGACAAAGCTAAAGATTATTGAAAGTGCCCTGCCTATAGGAATTTCTTTTTATACCTTTCAATCGATGTCCTATGTCATCGATGTGTATACCGGGAAAGCTAAAGTGCAAAGGAATATTTTAAATTTAGGTTTGTATCAAGGGTTTCCAGACACGTTCGGTAGGGGGGCGGTATGTTTATATGTCCTGTGCACTATTCGTTCCACAAATGCTAATATGAGCTACCATGACGGCTTAAAAGTTTCATCTTGCCTATTGAGAAGATGGCAGGTTTATGGTACCTGTCTTTCGGAGTTGAATTAAAAAAATAGTGCTAAGCCATAGTTTAGAACCTATGACTTAGCATTTTTTTATGTCTTCCTTTCCAAGGAAATAAGAGGTCAGTGGCAGGCCGGTTTTGCAGATAGTTCTTTAATAAAAGAGGAACTTCTAGCCAGATTTATATATTTCTGTTCCGATATTTTGGCAATTTTGAAATCGTGCATGAAGTCAAAAATTTCTTCCGTACCAAAGCTGTCATTTAAAACATGGATCTGGAAAAGCCTTGTCAGCAGTACGGCAAGGTAGCAAATAAGGAAATGTCCGGTTATTGTATCCCTCTTTTGCAGATAGACCGGTCTGGCATCCAACTGAGATTTCATGATGCGGAAAGACTCCTCAATCCGCCAGAGGTTATGATAGGCTGTGTATATTTCGGAAGCGCCCATACGAGTTTCAGAAGTTACGGTCATGTTGTATCTGGCAAGTGCTTTGGCCTTTTCTATCGCTTTTTCGTTTATTTCAACCTTGATCTTCCCATCAGTCTTTTGGCCTTTTTTGTCAGCAGAAATATGCCATAAAAATCACTCTCTTCCATTATAGCCTATAACACCATAAATTAAGATATTAAAAAATAGTTTGTCAAGTTTTTTAAAATTAGAAAAAGCTAGCAATTATGCTGACAGCGGTCATTTCGTATTAAAAGGAACTCTAAAAGATTATAGTGTTAAATCCGAAAGACGGGCAAATGGAAACTTTACACGCATGAAGAGGCGCCTGAGCGGAAGATGGAAAGTCATTTTACTGATATCAGCGTGGAATATCATGATGAGTTTAATTTGGGATTGACAGATAGAACGGTAGCATTTATAATGGAAAAAGATAAAATCATAATGATAATATCTCGATGATAATAATATTGTGATAATATTATTATCATCGAGATATTATTATGAGTTCAGAAAGTGCGCTTGGCAATTTAACAATTGCTTGTGTAAAAAATTTGTAGGAGGAATACAAGATGAAAAAAATTTTGTACCGGCACTGATTCTTGGCATGTCTATGATGTTGTCTGCCTGTGGCAAAACGGAAACCGGAAAGACCGCTGCTGCTCCAGCAGGGACGTCAGCAGAGACTGCTGCTTCTTCTGCAGAGGCGACGACAGAGGCCGCCCCTTCTTCTGCAGAGACGGCAACAGAGACCGCCTCTTCCCATGCAGCTCCCGGGGATGTGCTGGGAACTTACTTTTATACTGGTCCGGCTTCAGCGGAAGATATAAAGACCGGTAACTTGGCTACGGCGGTTCTTTCAAAATCAGGCGACGAGTGCACTATGACACTGAGCGGCCTGACACCGGAGATTCAGGAGGTACTGGGACTTTCCGGCACCGATTATACTGTTTCGCTTGACAGCTCCATCACACAGGCCGTCAACAGTAGGGGGGATCATCTCACAGAGGCAGAGATCGACGGTCAGTCATATAACGTTGAGGTTCGCAGCAGTGACACCTCTGCTTTTGCGTCTCTTGGTATCGGCCTCATAGGTTCCACTTCTTCTAGTTGTTATTTTGCCATGACTTTCCAGGATAATTGGTACAGCGGATTAGTCGGTGAGTTTGTCTATGAATCGTCCTATGCGGATGACCGGACGCTCACTGTCGGTTCAGACGGAACCGTCGCTTATACGGGCAAAGACGGGGTTTCCTATACCGGCAAACTAGAGGATACCGTTCCGGTAATTCCCGTCGCATTGGTTGAGGCCACCGGCGATGACGGCAAGGAATATCTTCTTGCGTTGAGTTATGACATATCTTATGAAACAATAGAGGTTCAGATCGACGACGAAGAAGAACCTATCTACGAAGGGGCTTTTACGAAAAGGGTTCCGTAGGAAAGGGAAGGATTGAAAACAGCTGGCCTTGGTATTTATGTTCAAAGGGTCGGCTGTTTTTGTACATTTTTCAGGATTTAAGGTGTTTTTGGACGCTGAATTATTGGTGATGAAAGAAAGGCAGGTGCAGATAGGGGAAAATGGTATATAATCTGGAAGATTTGAGAAAAGAATACGAAAAAGGAAAAATATATAAATTTTTGTTTTTCTGGGGTCACACCCCGGCTGCAGACGGACATATTGGTGAAACATGCCTCAGCCAATGGTGGCAATGTTGTTTTCAGGTGGATGGCATAAAATATTCCTGTGCAGAACAATACATGATGGCAGAAAAAGCGCGGATGTTTGGGGATGAGGAAATGCTTGCTAAAATTATGGGTACCACATATCCCAAAGAAATGAAAGCATATGGGCGGGCAGTAAAGCATTTTGACAAGGGGATATGGGACGATGCCTGTTACGATATTGTGAAGAAAGGGAATGAGGCAAAATTTTCGCAGAACGCCAAATTGCGGGAATTTTTGTCGGGAACGAAAAAGCGCATTCTGGTGGAAGCCAGCCCCAGAGACAGGATTTGGGGAATTGGTATGGGAAAAGATAATCCCCATGCACAAGATCCACTCAAGTGGCGGGGGAGAAATTTATTGGGATTTGCATTGACGGAAGTGAGAGATAAGCAATTGACTTAATTATAGTATTGAATATTAACAAAAAATCAAAAAAACAATAGTATAGTATTGAAACAAAATGAAAATGTCTATATACAAACCTAAAAACAAGAAAAATAGAGTGAGTTGTTGCTACAAAATAACGGCGGACGGAAGATGGAATGGGAAAGGAGAATAGCAGAAAAAGTGTTGAGGGACAAAAACGGATTGACTGAGGCAGAGTTTCTGGCATCGTATCGGTCCGGAGATTATCCAAGGCCATCGGTGGCCACAGATATGGTAATTTTTACGGTAATGGATCAGAAAGAAGAAAATTACCGTAAGCTTCCGGAAAAAGAGTTGTGTTTGCTGATGATTAAAAGGGGAGGACATCCTTATCTGGGCTGTTGGGCGCTCCCCGGAGGATTTGTAAGGCCGACGGAAACCACGGATGAGGCTGCCAGGCGGGAACTGCAGGAAGAAACGGGAGTGGGCCAGGTGTATTTGGAACAGCTTTATACGTTCAGCGACCCTGGCCGGGACCCCCGGACGTGGGTGATGAGCTGCTCTTACATGGCTTTGATTGATAGCAGCAAAGTCCAAATCCAGGCAGGGGATGATGCAGCCTGGGCATCCTGGTTTGGCGTACAGTGTAAGATGGCTGAAAAAAGAGGGGAAACCGAATGCTGGGAGCTGGTTTTTTCTGGTGAGGACGCGACGTTTAAAACGGTTTTGGAAAAAAAGTCCAAAGCTTCTTTTGCTGACAGTAAGGTTGTGGACAGAGGCGGTCTGGCTTTTGACCATGGACGGATAATCGCTTATGGGTTAGAGCGTTTGCGGGGGAAGCTCCAGTATACGGATTTGGCGTTTCATTTAATGCCGGAGTATTTCACTTTGACACAATTGCAGCGGGTTTATGAAACGATTTTAGGCAAGGGGCTGCCAGCGGCGGCTTTTCGCAGAAAGATAGCGCCGCTGGTAAAGGGAACCCAGCAGTATACACAAAACGAAGGCCATCGGCCTTCCCGGCTGTATCGAAAAAACAGAGAGGGAAATTGAGCGTGAAAATGCCCCGGGCTTTTGAGGCGGCAGGGCTTTGAGAGGATTTGATGATGAAAGATGATATTTTTCAGCAAAAAGATTCCGAGAAAAATCTTATCCGTTTTTCTATCAATATGAAAATATTGATGTTGTCTGCGGCGGCCGTTTTGCCGTTTATCGTTTTGCTTATCGTCCTTTTAATCTTTATGACGAATTACAGCCGCACATATGGCAAAATTGTGAGCGGCATGACCATTGCCAATAATTATAATCTGAATTTTAAGGAAGAAATGGATGAGAGCCTATATAAATTGGTAGTGGGGTATGTGAAGTTTGAAGATATTTCCAAGGACGGAACGCTGAAGGACCCCTATGTGCTGATTGGCGAACTGCGGCAGGAGTTTACTGCGTTGCGGGATATTACTACTGATGAAGAGAGTCAGGTGTGGCTGGATAGCCTGTTGAGAAATATTGACACATTGGAAGACCGGGTAGATGATATTTTGGAAAATATCCGTTTTGGAGGACAGTATGATGCCAATATTGAAGAATTGGACAATAATATTTACATTCTTACAGAATTGATTCAGGATAACATCCAATATTATATCTATTATCAGACAAGAAGTATGGAAACGGTTACGGGTGAACTGAACCACCGGATACAAAGTTTTCTTATTGCCTGTGGGATTTTGGTAGCGCTGTTGACCGTGATGACGATAGTCGTTACTTATCTGATAACATCGGGGATTTTGCGGCCGTTAAAAGTACTGTACGACGCTACGCGGAAGGTTTCCCAGGGAGATTTGAAGGCCAGGGCCGATGTGGATTCCCATGACGAAATAGAGATTTTGGCCCATGGTTTCAACGATATGGCGGAAAGTATGGAAAAGCTGTTTCAAAAAATCAAAGAGGATGAACAAAAAATGCGGCAGTTGGATCTGCGTCTGCTGCAGGAGCAGATCAATCCCCATTTTCTGTATAATACCTTGGATACGATTGTCTGGCTTATTGAAGGAGATAAAGCGGATGAAGCGGTAAATATGGTTGTTACCTTGTCCGATTTTTTCCGTTTGGTACTGAGCAGGGGGAAAGAATTCATTTCTCTTAGCGAAGAAAAACAGCATATCAGCAGTTACCTGGAAATTCAGGAAGTACGGTACAGGGATATTTTGGAATATCAGATCGAAATCGATCCGGCACTGTACCAGTATGAAATACCAAAGCTTACTTTACAGCCGCTGGTGGAAAATGCCCTTTATCATGGGATTAAATATAAACGTGCTCGTGGCTGTATTTATGTCCGGGGGGAGAAAAATGGGGATGTCCTTGTGCTGACGGTTAGCGATAATGGCATAGGGATGGAGGCAGGGGAACTCAGGCAACTGCAAAAAGAGATCCGGCGCCCCTGCCGCGAGACAGAGAAGGGATTTGGTTTGGCGAATGTCAATGAACGCATCCGCATGTATTTTGGGGCGGAGTATGGGATGGAAATCCAATCAGAAAAAAACAGGGGAACCATAGTAAAGCTGACTATTCCTGCCGTAAAAAAGGAGAACAGGCAGGCGGCAGATTCGGGAGGCGGCAGATGAATAAGCGGCAAATAAATAAGAAGGACAGAGTGTGGCGATGGATTGCGGCAGCCGCAGTAATGCTCCTGTTGGCTGGCTGCAGCAGAGAATACGGTGAAGCAGAGAAGGAAGATACGCTTACGCCCATGGATGAAAACCTGATCGTAGTGGGAGTATCGCAGGTGGGGAGCGAATCTGTCTGGCGCACAGCTAATACCATGTCTTTGCAGAAGGTTTTCACCAAAGAGAACGGTTATTTTATGATTTTTAATAACGCCCGCCAAAAGCAGGAAAACCAAATCAAAGCGATCAGAAGTTTTATTTCCCAGCGGGTAGATTATATCGTGTTTTCCCCCATTATGGAAGACGGATGGGAAACGGTGCTCAGGGAAGCCAAAGAAGCAGATATCCCGGTTATCTTGGTTGACCGCAAAGTGAAGCTGCAGGATCAGTCGTTGTATACCTGCTGGGTCGGATCAGATTTTAAAAACGAAGGCCGGATGGCGGGTGAGGCTTTGGCATATTGCCTGAGAAAACAGGGACGGCAGAGAGAAAATATTCACATCGTATTGCTGCAGGGCACGCAAGGAGCCACGGCTACCATCGGACGGGCCGAAGGGTTTCAGGAGATTGCCCAAAAGCACGAAAACTGGCTGATTTTGGAGCAGGCTGACGGTGAATTTACTACGGCGAAGGGACAGGAGGAGATGGAACGCCTGCTTCATCGATATAAAGACATTGATGTGGTAGTTTCGCAAAATGACGATATGACGTTTGGCGCTTTGGCGGCTATCGAGGAAGCGGGAAAGACAGCGGGGGAGGACGGGGATATCCTGGTGATTTCTTTTGATGCAGTTAAAGGAGCGCTAAAGCTGGTGGAAGAAGGCAAGATTACGGCGGATATTGAATGCAATCCAAACCAAGGAGAATATGTCGACCAGATTATCCGGAAAATGGAAGAAGGGGAGGCGGTAGCAAAATTGCATTTTGTGCCGGAGAGGGTGTTCGTTAAAGAAAATGTGGCAGAAGATTTAGGGGAAGATGATTGAGGCATAGAGGTAACAGTCCAAGAGCTGTCTGAGCGAATACGCAAATAGCGAAAGAGGGAGAAGGATAAAGGATGCTGAAAGTATTTTTAGTTGAAGATGAACTGGTGATCCGGGAAGGGCTGCGGGATAATATTCCCTGGGAACAGTATGGTTTTAAACTGGCGGGCGAGGCCAGCGACGGGGAGATGGCGCTGCCGCTTATCCGTAAAATCAAGCCGGACGTGCTGATTACGGATATCAAGATGCCCTTTATGGACGGGCTGTCGCTGAGCGAGATTGTGAAGGAAGAATTTCCCAAGATCAGAATTATCATTATCAGCGGTTATGATGATTTTGAATACGCGCGCCAGGCAATTGCAACAGGGGTGGAACAATATTTGCTTAAACCGATTACCAGAGCTGCCCTGCGGAAAGTCCTGCTGGAGTTAAAGGATAAAATCGAACAGGAACAGGAGCAAAAAGATTATCAGATTCAGTATCAGGACGAAATGCAGGAATTTGAACAATTTTCTCTGCGCCGGTTTTTCGAGAAGGTTCTGGACGGAAAGCTGACGGTTAAAGAAATTTATGAAGAGTCATCGGCTCTTTCCCTGAACCTGACTGCTTCCTGCTATAATTTGCTGTTGTTTTCCGTCTATGAGAAGAGTGAAGGTTCTTCCGTAGAGTACAGAGAGCGGCTAGTGAGAAAGCAGGAAGAGGTATTCCATTATTTCCTCCGCCACCCTCAGTATATCCTGTTTCGCCTTAATGTCAATGGTTATGGTGTACTGATAAAGTCGGAAGAATCCCAGATGGAGGAGCTGACAGAGAATGCTCTGGCTCATATGCAGAAAATCTGTACGGCAAGGGAAGCTCGTATGGAATGGTATGTGGCGGTGGGAGAACCGGTAGCGCGCCTTAGTCTCCTTCCTCAATGCTTTAAACAGGTCAACCATTATTTTGCCTATCGGTTTATGATGCCATCCATGCATATTTTTTCGGAGTCCACATTGAAGGGCCAACTGACGGATTTGGAAGGGGAGACAATCAGTGATGTCGATTTTATGCAGATGGACCCGGAGATTATTCGGGATTTTTTGGCTCGGGGGAGCGACAAGGAAATCCCTGATTTTGTGGATTCTTATTTAAAAAATATCCATAATGCGCTGAAATCGAGGATGTTCAGGAGCTACGTGGTCTTAAATATCCGCTTTGCCGTGGTGGCTTTCTTGGAATCTATAGGGGCGGCCCAGGCAGAGTATAAGGAGGAAATGGAGCGTATCATGGAAATCGTGCATGAAGAAGATGGGGAGGTTTCCGGCTATTTTGCAGGAATGCTGCGGACAGCGATAGCTCTCAGGGATCAGATTAACAGCTACCAGGGCGGGAAAATGCTGAAAAAAGCTTTGGACTATATTGATGATCATTACGATAAGGATACCCTCTCCCTCAATTCGGTGGCGGAAAATATCGGAATGAGCGCCAACTATTTGAGCGGCATTTTCAGCCAAAACATGCAAAAAACTTTTGTTGAATATGTGACAGAGAAGAGGATTGAAAAAGCGAAAAAGCTCTTGCGCCATACAGATAAGGCTTCCGGGGAAATAGCCAGGGAAGTGGGGTATAAAGACGCCCATTATTTCAGTTTTGTATTCAAAAAGCTGCAGGGATGCAGCCCAAGAGAATACCGGGCGGAGAAAAAGCATTGACGGACAAGAAGCATCGTGCGTTTCCCCGCCTTGTGAACGGTAACGATCAAATTCTTGCCGTCTGGACGGAGGTGCTTTCTTTTAAATTGAGTTCCCAGCGGATTTCCTGTGACGATACGGGAAGTCCGCTTAATTTTTTGATGACAGCTTCAGCTACGGTTTTTCCCATTTCGTGAGGACGGTGGGAGAGGGTAGTAACGGTCAAAATATCGGAATTGCTGAAATAGGAATTGTCAAAAGCGGCAACAGCCATGTCGTCAGGAAGCTGATAGCCGGCCTGCAGCAATTCATCAATCAGATAGTAGGCAATGAGGTCGTTATAGCAAATGACGGCAGTACAGGAGGATAAGGCATATTTCAGCATATTGTTAAGAAAACGCGCGTCTTTGGCGCGGAGGAGCCCATCCAGCTCCCGGGAAGCAAACCAGCAGACATGTTCGTCCTGAAGAGGGATTCCCAGGATCCGCAAGGTTTCTATATATCCCTGATAGCGTTCTATTCCTTGAAGGTCATCCGATTTGAAAATACCGCCAATGTGCAGATGCCCCATCTCAGCCAGATGGCGGACAAGCAAAGCGCTGCCGTATAAATTGTCATCTTTGATGGTAATGCAATCGTGCAGGGCCGGATAATTGTTGTAGAGGAAGACGATCTGACAGCCTTTTTTAATGATCTGATAATAAAGATCCAGATTAGGGTTAGGCAAAGCGCTTTTGCAGCCCTCGACAATGAGTCCGCGGGGAGGGTTTTCTGAAAGTTGGAGCAATATTTCCCGTTCTTTGCAGACTTGGTTGGCAGTAACAAAAACCTGTTGGGAAAAGCCCTTCTCAGAAAGTGTATTTCGGATATCATTGAGGACGGTCGGGTAAATATAATCCTGATTGCTGGAAATCAGCACATCGACTATATTTTCCTGATATTGGGAGGAACGTCCGGTGATATGGGAGCCGCTGCCTTGTTTCTTTTCAATCAGACCTTTTTGCTGCAGTACTGCCAGCGCCATCCGGACAGTCTGACGGCTGACATGATAACGGCTGCATAGTTCTTGCTCTGTGGGCAGCTTATTGATGCCATTTTGAATATTCTTTTGAATCAGAGATTCCAAACGTTCGGCAAGCCATTTGTATTTGATTGCCATGAATTTCTCCTTGTCTTAAAAGATTCTTATAAAAAATTCCTAAAATATTAGCGGATAAAATCGGAAAAAAATGATTTGAACTGTAAATAATTCCTGTTTTTTATGAGAAATGATAAAAATGCACAAAAGCAAAAGGAAAGAAATCTTTGATAAAAAAGACCTAAAATCGTAAGATTTTCCCTATAATCAGTAAAAAACATAAAAAAAAAGAAATTTGTATTTATTTATGATTATACCATGCAAAATTTGTATTGTAAAGAAGCAACAAAATGCCAAAAAGAAAAAATGTCAGATTGAAAGAATAGGGAATAGATGGTAAAATGTAAACACAGGGAAGAAGAGTAGCACTTCCCAAAGAGAAAAATAAAAAGTGGAGGAAAAAAGATGAAAAAGAAAACATTAGCGGCAATGTTGGCAGTATCTATGGTGGCAGCCGGGGTAGCTGGATGCGGCGGCGGTTCCAGCGCGACAGAGACAACTGCGGCAACCCAGGCGGCAGAACCTGCAGCTCCCGAGGCAAAAGAAGAAGCAGATGCCACGGAAGCGCCGGCAAAGGCGGAAGCCCCGGCGGACGGTAAGGTGATTCGCGTAGGTATCATTAATAATGACCCGAATGAGTCCGGCTACCGTACAGCAAATGATGCCGACTTAAAGGCAATGTTTACCGAAGCAAATGGCTATGAAGCATCGTTTGCTTACAGTTTGAAGAATGACGAGCAGATTACAGCGGCTCAGAAGTTCATCCAGGATGAAGTAGATTATCTGCTGCTCTCCGCGGCTGATACTTCCGGCTGGGACAGCGTTCTTCAGGATGCTCAGGATGCAGGAATCGGAGTGATTCTGTTTGACCGTACCATCGATGCCAGCGAAGATCTGTATCTGGCTTCTATCGTTTCCGATATGGATAAGGAAGGACAGACAGCGGTAGATTGGCTGGCAGGACAGGGTTTGGACGAGTACAATATTATCCACCTTCAGGGCGTTATGGGTTCTGCCGCTCAGCAGGGACGTACAGGCGCTCTTGATGAGAAGGTTGCAGCCGAGGCTTCCTGGAATCTGGTTACTCAGCAGACCGCCGAGTGGAACTCCGAGAAAGCTCAGCAGATCGTTCAGTCCGTAATCGATTCCGGCACCAGCTTTAATGTAATTTATGCCGAGAATGATGATATGGCCAAAGGCGCAGTTGCTGCCCTGGATAAAGCAAATATTTCTCATGGCGTGGGCAAGGATGTCATTGTAATGGGCTTTGACTGCAATAAGTGGGCTCTGCAGGAACTGCTGGATCAGAACTGGAATTATGACGGACAGTGCAACCCGTTCCAGGCTTCTTATATCGATAAAGTCATTAAGGACGTAGAAGCTGGGAACATGCCTGCTGAAAAGACAATCATTATGGAAGAAAAAGGATTTGACGCTACTGAGATTACCGCAGACGATGTGGAGAAATACGGTATCTAATCAAACCAATACAAAATAGGAACCAATGGAATAAAAAAGGCGCGATGCGGCATATGACTACCGAATATGGACGCTTCGCGCCCTTTTTATAAAAATGTGCTCCCGGAGATTATCCTCCACCAGCCTTTGCGGTTGATTTTCCGAAACTTCGGGAGCACATCAAAGGGCACATGATGGGATACTTATTAATCGAGTAGGGAAGAGCCATCTTCCCCTACTCACCGCGCGGCCCGCCCGCCGCTTTAGCGGTATATTTCTCTGTGCGGGCCTGTGCATAAAAAAAAGGGGTGAAGATTGCAAGTGAAAGAAAAATCGGTATTGGAAATGAGAGGCATCTACAAGAGCTTTCCTGGGGTACGTGCCTTGCAAGGAGTGGATTTTACCCTGTGTGAGGGTGAGATTCACGCCTTGATGGGAGAAAACGGCGCAGGAAAGTCTACATTGATCAAGGTGCTGACAGGGGTTTATGAAAAGGATGAGGGTGAGATTTACTTAAAAGGTTCAGAAAAGCCGGCAGTCATTAAATCGCCCCAGGACGCACAAAATTTGGGAATCAGTACGGTATATCAGGAAATTACGCTGTGTCCGAATTTGACCGTGGCGGAAAATATGTATATTGGCCGCGGCAAGGCCCAGATAACGAACTGGAAAAAGATGAATGCGGACGCCGGGCGTATCCTGGAAAATCTGGGAATCCCAGCAAAAGCCAATCAGCAGCTTTCGGATTGTTCCATTGCTATCCAACAGATGGTAGCTATCGCCCGGGCAGTAGATATGGATTGTAAGGTATTGATCCTGGATGAGCCCACTTCTTCGCTCGATGAGTCGGAAGTAGAAAAGCTTTTCGGACTTATGCGGGATCTGCGGGCAAGAGGAGTGGGAATCATTTTTGTCACTCATTTCCTGGATCAGGTATATGAAGTATGCGACAAGATTACCGTGTTACGCGACGGGCAGTTGGTGGGTGAGTATGTGATTGAGGATCTGCCCCGGGTCAAACTGGTTGCCAAGATGTTGGGCAAGGAACTGAATGACATGGAGGAGATCAAGGACGAAAACCAGGTTTATACCGGTGAAGAAGAGCTGGTCATCGAAGCGGAAGGACTTCAGAGCGATGCCGGAATCAAGCCTTTTGACTTTGTAATAAAAAAAGGAGAAGTAAACGGTTTTACCGGGCTTTTGGGTTCCGGGCGCAGCGAGTGTGTGCGGGCGCTGTTCTGTGCCGATAAAATCATTGCCGGCAAAGTTAAGAAAAAAGGCAAACCGGTGAAGATGACAAAGCCTTTGGATGCGATGAAAAACGGCATTGCCTATCTGCCGGAGGACAGAAAAATCGACGGTATTGTGGGAGATTTGTCTGTCCGTGAAAATTTGATTTTGGCTGCTCAGGTATTGCGGGGATTTTTCAAGCCGTTTTCCCGGGCAGAGGCTAACAAATTTGCGGATGAATATATTAAGCTTTTGGAGATTAAAACCGCCTCTGCCGATACGCCAATTAAATCTTTATCCGGTGGGAACCAGCAAAAGGTAATCCTGGCCCGCTGGCTTTTGACCCATCCGGAATATTTGATTCTTGACGAACCTACCCGGGGAATTGATATCGGAACAAAAATCGAGATTCAAAAGCTGGTCCTGAAACTGGCTTCGGAAGGCATGAGCGTGACTTTTATTTCTTCCGAAACCGATGAGATGCTGCGTACCTGTTCCCGTCTGATTGTTATGCGTGACCGTAAGGTGGTCGGAGAACTGTCCGGCGAGGATCTGACACAAAGCAAAGTTATGGAAACCATTGCCGGAGGTGAGATGTGATGACAGGAAAAAAATCCATAGGTACAGAGAACAAATTTGCGGATTTATTCCGCAGGCAGATATTTATTCCCATCGCGGCGCTGCTTTTGTTAGCCCTGTTTAATCTGGTAGTAGATCCATCATTTTTCAAGATTACGTTGGGACATAACAGTGTCGGCGATCCGGTTTTGACCGGATATTTGATGACTATTTTGGATTACGGTTCAGAGGTGGCGATTCTGGCTATCGGCATGACCCTGGTAACCGCGGCTTCCGGCGGGCAGGATATCAGCGTAGGTGCGGCAGTCGCTATTGCCGGATCGGTAATTCTGCGGGTACTGGTCGGTCTGGGAGGGGACGGAACCCTTCAGGCGCCTATTCTGGTAGGATTTTTGGCGGCATGCGTGGTGGCGATGCTGTTTGGCGCTTTCAATGGTGTACTGGTGGCAATATTCCGGATACAGCCTATGGTAGCCACATTGATTTTGTACACAGCAGGGCGTTCCATTGCGGCATGGATCAACAATAACGAGCTGCCCATCATTACCGATAAAGGTTTTACGGTTTTTGGTGGTTTTATCCCGGGAATTCCGATTCCCACGCCTTTCTTTTTAGCCGTGCTCTGCGTAGTTATTGCTCTGTTGGTACTTAAATTTACTAATTTAGGGTTATATACCCAGGCGGTAGGAATCAACTCCAGTTCTTCCCGCTTAAACGGCCTGAATCCTACCTTTATCAAATGGCTGAGTTTTGTGATTCTTGGCTTGTGCGTAGCGGTAGTAGGGCTGATTAAGACCAGCCGCCTTTCCACCATCAACTATTCGGTAATCGCCAAAGATATCGAAATGGATGCTATCTTGGCAGTTGCTTTAGGCGGGAACGTGTTAAGCGGCGGTAAATTTAATATTATGGCTTCCATTTTGGGAGCTTATGTTATTCAGTTTTTGACGACAACTCTTTACAAATTTAATGTTTCCTCAGACGCCCTGCCTGCCTACAAAGCGGTTGTGGTAATTATGCTGGTGGTAATCAGTGCGCCGACAGTCAAGGAGAAGCTTGGCGCATGGGGAAGATCGCTGAAAAAACAGAAGGGAGCCGCTTGATTATGGAAAAGACGAAAAAAACAGGCAATGGTTTGAAGGCGGCGAAGCTGACCGATACAAACCTGCTGCTGATTATTACCATTGTTGTATTTATCGTAATGTATGCGGGGGCGATGATTTTTTTACAAAAGGGTTTTTTAAAGCCTCAAACCTTTTTTAATATTCTTAATGCCAATGCCGCTTTAATTATCACTTCCTGCGGCATGAGCATAGTCATGATTACCGGAGGAATCGATATTTCGGTAGGCGGTGTGGTGGCTTTGGTCAGCATGAGCTGTGCGGTATACCTGGATTACCAGGGGGGGAATCTGTTCATGTCCCTTTTGCTGGCCTTGGGAATCGGGCTGGCCTTTGGCGCGGTACAGGGTGCGCTGGTCGCTTATCTCGATATCCAGCCGTTCATTGTCTCCCTGGCAGGGATGTTTTTTGCCCGGGGCATGACGACAATCGTCCACACGGCGCCGTTTAACGTGGCCAATGAAGCTTTTGTGGCGCTTAAAGGCACACGCATAAATGTTCCGGGACTGGGGACGGTAAACAAGCTGGGCAATTATGTCAATGCTTATGTGGAAATCGGTGTCCTGGTAGCTTTGGTTACGGTCGTCGTTTTGTTCTGTGTGCTGAAATGGACAAAGCTCGGGCGCAGCTTTTATGCTGTAGGCGGCAACCGGCAGAGTGCTCTGATGCTGGGGATCAATGTAAAACGGACCCGCTTTTTATCCCATCTGATTTGCGGCCTGATGGCAGGAATCGGCGGATATGTATATTTCCTCCATGTAGGTTCAGGTTCGGCTTCCCATGCCAGCGGCATGGAAATGAACGCGATTGCCTCCTCAATTATCGGAGGGACACTGCTGACCGGTGGTGTAGGAAACATTTTCGGGACGTTTGTCGGGGTGTTATCGCTCAGCACAATTCAAAATATCGTATCCTCTATCGGTCTTGATCAGGCTTGGTGGACAGGAATTACCGTGGCTGCTATGTTGTGTGTGTTCCTGATTATCCAGAGTGTGATCCTTGCCCGGAAACATTAAGTTGTTTGTTGTCCGGGTTCATAGTAAATCCCCTTACATTCATGGTGGCGCCGGGAAAGCGGCATGGGGGATTACTATGAACCTTCAGGAATATACATGATTATGAAAAGGAGAAATTAAATGCTGAAAACGAAGAAATATGAGTTTTGGTTTTGCACCGGTTCACAGGATTTATATGGAGATGAATGTCTGGCGCATGTGGCAGAGCATTCGCGAATCATTGTGGAAAAGCTGAATCAGTCGGGAGAGCTTCCGTTTGAAGTAGTATGGAAACCCACGTTAATTACCAATGAACTGATCAGAAAAACATTTAACGAGGCTAATACGACGGAAAACTGTGCGGGGGTAATTACCTGGATGCACACATTTTCACCGGCTAAATCCTGGATATTAGGGCTGCAGGAATTCCGCAAGCCGCTTTTGCACCTGCATACGCAGTTTAACCAGGAAATCCCTTACGATACGATCGATATGGATTTTATGAATGAAAACCAGTCTGCACATGGGGACCGGGAGTATGGCCATATATTCAGCCGCCTGGGCAAAGAACGAAAAGTCATTATGGGCTATTGGGGAGATGTTCAGGTACAAAAAGGGATTGCTTCCTGGATGAGGACCGCTGTGGGCGTGATTGAGAGCAGCCATATCCGGGTAATGCGCGTGGCTGACAATATGCGCAATGTAGCCGTCACAGAAGGAGACAAGGTGGCGGCACAGATCCAGTTTGGCTGGGAAATAGATGCTTATCCGGTTAATGAAATCGCCCAGGCTGTTTCTGCCGTATCCCAGAGCGATATTCATGCTCTGACTGACGAATATTACAGTAAATATGAGATTTTGCTGGAAGGGCGTGACGCGGGGGAATTCAGGCGTCATGTTGAAGTGCAGGCGGCTATCGAGTTAGGGTTTGAGCGCTTTTTGGAAGAGAAAAACTATCAGGCTATTGTCACCCATTTCGGAGATTTAGGAGGGCTTGGACAGCTTCCGGGACTGGCTATCCAGCATCTGATGGAAAAGGGATATGGTTTTGGCGCTGAGGGAGACTGGAAGACGGCGGCCATGGTTCGTTTGATGAAGATTATGACCGGCGGCAAAAAAGATGCCAAAGGAACTTCTTTTATGGAAGATTATACGTATAATCTGGTGCCTGGCAAGGAGGGGATTTTGCAGGCCCATATGCTGGAAGTATGTCCTACCATTGCCGATGGAAAAATCAGCATCAAAGTTCAGCCTCTTTCCATGGGTGACAGGGAAGATCCAGCCCGGCTGGTATTTACCGCTAAACAAGGCCCGGCTATTGCCACTTCCCTGATTGATTTAGGCAATCGTTTCCGGCTGATTATCAATACAGTCAACTGTAAGAAAGTAGAAAAGCCCATGCCAAAGCTTCCGGTAGCTACGGCATTCTGGACACCGGAGCCGAATTTAAAGACAGGAGCCGAAGCATGGATTATCGCTGGTGGCGCTCATCATACGGCATTCAGCTATGACCTTAGCGCGGAGCAGATGGGTGATTGGGCGGATGCTATGGGGATTGAAGCAGTGTATATCGATCGAGATACAACAATTCGTCAATTAAAAAATGAGCTTCGTTGGAACCAGGCGGTTTATCGGTAGAAGAGGAGGAAAAAATGAGCTTGCCAAAGGAAGTTATTGACAGTGGGAAAGCGGTACTGGGGATCGAGTTTGGTTCCACCAGAATCAAAGCGGTGCTGATTGACGAAACTCATACGCCAATTGCTGCCGGAAGCCATGAATGGGAGAACCGTTTGGAAAACGGGTTTTGGACTTATTCCCTGGATGATATTTGGGATGGCCTTAAGAGCTGCTACCGCAGCCTGGCACAAGATGTCCGGGAAAAATACGATACCAAAATCCGTCACCTTTCCGCTATCGGGTTTTCCGCTATGATGCATGGGTATATGGCATTTGACGGGGAGGGACAATTGCTGGCGCCTTTCCGTACCTGGCGCAACGGGACTACCGGTCCGGCAGCCGAAGCGCTGACAAAGTTGTTCCAATATAATATTCCTCAGCGGTGGAGTATTGCCCATTTGTATCAGGCAATATTGAACGAGGAGGAACATGTGCCGGAAATTAAATTTTTGACTACTTTGGCCGGATATATTCACTGGAAAATGACTGGCCGGAAAATTCTTGGCGTCGGCGATGCTTCTGGCATGTTCCCCATTGATATTGCGACAAAGACCTACGATAGCAATATGGTGGAGAAATTTGATGCCTTGATAGCAGAAAAGAATTATCCGTGGAAGCTGGAAGAAATCCTGCCGGAAATTTTGCTGGCGGGAGAAGAAGGAGGCTTGCTGACTCAGGAAGGGGCAAAACTTCTTGACGAGAGTGGGGAGCTGGAAGCCGGGATTCCTGTTTGTCCTCCTGAGGGAGATGCAGGAACAGGCATGGCCGCTACAAACAGTGTAGCCGTATCGACAGGAAATGTGTCTGCCGGGACTTCGGCTTTTGTTATGGTAGTACTGAAAGACCAGCTCAAGAAAATCCATCCGGAGATAGATTTGGTAACTACGCCGGACGGCAGTCTGGTAGGCATGGTCCATACCAACAATTGTACTTCTGATCTGAACGCGTGGGTGGAATTATTTAAGGAATTTGCAGAAAGCTTTGGCATTGAGGCAGATAAAAACCGTCTGTATGAGGTACTGTACAAGAAGGCTCTGGAAGGGGAAAGCGACTGCGGCGGGATGCTGTCCTACGGATTTTTGTCCGGTGAGAACATTATGCAGGTTTCTGAAGGACGTCCGATGGTGGTTCGTACACCAGAGAGCCGTTTTACCCTGGCGAACTTTATGCGCTCCCATTTATATGCGGCTTTGGGCGCATTGAAGGTAGGAATGGATATTCTGACACAGGAGGAACAGGTGCCGGTAGAACAGATATTTGGCCATGGCGGATTTTTCAAAACACCCGTTGTAGGCCAGCGGATCATGGCGGCGGCGATGAATACCCCGGTTGCCGTAATGGAAACGGCAGGGGAAGGCGGCCCATGGGGGATTGCCCTTCTGGCTTCCTATATGGTTCGGAAGAAGGAAGGAGAGCTGTTGGGAGATTATCTTTCCAATCAGGTCTTTGCCGGAAGCCAGGCGGTTCGGATGGAGCCGGTGCAGGATGACGTGCGCGGATTTGAACAGTTTATCCGGAAATTTAAAGAGGGTATTCTGGCGGAGCAGAAGGCAGGAGAGTGTGTGCTGCCATAGGGCGTGCCGGGAAGGAGAATATTATGCTGGAAGAATTAAAGAAGAAGGTATATGAGGCAAACATGCTGCTGCCGGAGTATGGCCTTGTGACGTTTACCTGGGGCAACGTCAGTGCCATCGACCGGGAGAGCGGCTATTTTGTCATCAAACCCAGCGGGGTGGAATATAAAAAGCTGAGTCCGGAAGATATGGTGGTTATGGATTTGGAAATGAACAAGATAGAAGGCAAGCTGAACCCGTCTTCCGATACAGCGACGCATTGCCAGTTGTATAAGGCGTTTCCCAGCATCGGCGGGATTGTCCATACCCATTCTTCATGGGCTACCAGTTGGGCGCAGGCCGGGCGGGGAATCCCCTGCTATGGGACTACGCATGCTGATTATATCTATGGGGAGATTCCCTGTGTCCGCAACCTGACAAAGGAAGAACTGGAAAATTACGAGGAAAACACGGGAAAACTGATTGTTGAGCATTTCCGGAATTTGGATGTAGAGGCCATTCCCTGTGTGCTGTGCAAAAACCATGGCCCGTTTGCCTGGGGGAAGGATGCTCATGAAGCCGTCCATAATGCCGTCGTCTTAGAGGAAGTTGCCAAGATGGCAGCCCGCTGCGAAATGATTAATCCCCAAGTGAAGGCAGCACCGCAGGAGCTGCAGGATAAGCATTATTTCCGCAAGCACGGAGCGAATGCCTATTATGGGCAGAAGGCGTGATAAAAATAGATGCGATGCATTTCCAAAAAAATAAGCAGCATTTGTCACAGAAATCCAGTGGCAATATACTGCTTATTCTTTTTCGGTAGATGTTGGTGTCACCGTTGGCAAATGCTATCCAGCAAATGCACGATAAAAATATGATCCACCGGGATATCAACCCCAATAACATCATGGTGATGCCAGATGGGGGAGTGAGGCTTCTGGATTTTGGCACGGCGAAAGATTTTACCGCGGGGAAGGGCGGAAATACCCAATTGGTGGCGACTATGGGGTTCAGCCCGCCGGAACAGTATATAAAAGGCGGGAATATCGGCCCCTGGACAGATGTTTATGCGCTGTGTGCCACGATGGTTTATATGGTGACGGGAAGTAAACCGCCGGAAGCCATGGAGCGGATGCTTAAGGATACGCTGGATTTAAAGCCGGATAAGAAATCCGGGTTGACGGAAAAAGTGGTAAAGGTGTTAAAGGCGGGGCTGGCATTGCAGACAGGGCAGCGGATCCAAAATATGGAAGAATTGTTTTCCCGGTTACAGAAAGCGGCCGATGGGAATAAAAACCTAAAATTGGCTGTAGCTGGCGCTGGTGTTTTTGGTGTATTGGCAGTTGCCGCTGCTTTGGGTATCTATTTTCGGCCGGGTACGAGGACATGGACGGAAGACGGGGTGACTTATACGGGAAAAAAAGCTTGGGGGAAAATCCAAGGCGATGGGACAGCCGTGTATGAAGACGGAAGAGTCTATGTGGGAGAATTCCGAAAAGGGATAAAGGAAGGGGAAGGAGTACTGTATTACCCGGAGGATGATGAATACGACCGGATGAAATATGAAGGAACGTTTGTGAATGGTGAGAAACAGGGAAAAGGAATCATGATTTGGAAAAGCGGAGATAGATATGAGGGGGACTGGGTGGAAGGGAGCAGGGAAGGAACAGGTGTATATCAGTGGGCAGATGGGAGAAAATATGAGGGCGAATGGTTGAAAGGTGAAAAAAGCGGCACAGGAGTGATGACCTGGAAAAATGGGGACAGGTATGATGGTGAGTTTAAAAATGATGCCAGAAACGGAACAGGAATTCTCTTTTATGGTGAAAATAGCCAACTTGATCGGTATGAAGGGGAGTTTAAAAATGATAAACGGGAGGGAACAGGTACATTTATACGGAAAGACGGAGGGTGGATTGATGGTGAGTGGCATAATGATAATATAGAAGGAAAAGGCACTTATTATTATGCGGAAAATGATGATACATATATAAAATATGTTGGCGAGTTTGCAAACGGTTCATGGAGTAACTGTGAAGGCGTATTTTACTTAAAAGACGGTACGATAAAAAAGTGGAAAGACAATCGATTACAAGATTAGGATGGAAAAGTTTTAGCCTCTTGCCCTGGAAGGCAAGGGGCTTAACTTATACAAGGAAATGTTGATTTTAATGACCGTTCATCATGTACTCTAAAAGCAAGTTTACATCATCCGGGTCAGAGGCAACCAGTTCCAGTTCATTGATGATGGTATCGTCGGAAAACAGCTTGCTGATAGCAAGATATTTGGTCAGTTCGGATTTTAAGTTTAAGCGGTCGCCTTCCTTGGAAATCAATTCTACGCTTCCTTTGCATTCTTTAATAACTTCCAAAAATTTTACGGGATCTTCCACATTATAAATTTTCATGGTAATTATCCTCCATTCCGCCGGGTTCCCGGCATGTTGCGCTTTTTCTTGGATACCGGCTTTATTTTAGCAATCCGGCCAAAGGTTTTCAATATTTAATTTTTACAATAAAATTGAATGTTTTCTGCAAAAAATAGGCAGTTATTGGTAATAGTTCAGACGGCGGGGAATTTTCTGCGCTGATCGTATGAAAATGTTACGCCAGGCTTTGCATATACTGATGCATGGATTCCGCCACCACTTTGCTGTGGGCCACGGCTTCCACTACGGTTCTGGCCCCGTTGACCACGTCCCCGGAGGCGAAGATCCCCGGTCTGCTGGTGTGGCCTGTCTCGTCCGCCACTAAAAGCCCACGTGTGTTGGCTTTGAGACCTTCCGTGGTGCTGACGATGCGGTTCTGGGGGCCCTGGCTGATGGAGATGATGACGCTGTCCGCAGGATAGAGTTTCTGTGAGTCCGGCACATCCGCAAAGCTTCCGTCTTCCTGCTCGATGATGTCTTTGAAGATAACGCCCTCGTCGGTGATCTCCACAGGAGCCTTATTGTATTCGAACTGAACGCCCTCCAACTGGGCATAGCTGAATTCGTGTTGGCTTGCGGCCACCTTCTGGGTCAGGGAGAAACAGGTGAGGGACCGGACTCCCTTGCGGACGGCGGTTCTCGCCACATCCATGGCGGCATTGCCTGCGCCGATGACGATGACCCGCTCTCCCAGATTATAGCTGTCTGGGTTGTTCAGGTAATTGATCCCAAAATGGACATGTCCCAGAGTCTCCCCTTTGATGTGGAGAGCATTGGGCTTCCACACGCCGGTACCCACGAAAATGGCCTTGTAGCCGTCCCGAAACAGATCGTCCACCCCGATGGCCCCGCCGATATGGGTATTGGGCCGGAATTTGATGCCTTTTAAATCCAGATGACGGTATTTGAAGTCGTCGAGAACGGATTTGGGAAGGCGGAATTCCGGGATGCCGTAGCGGAGCACGCCGCCGATCTTGTCTTTTCCCTCAAAGATGGTCACGTCATACCCGTATCTGGCCAGAATGACAGCGATGGTCAGGCCTGCCGGGCCGGAGCCGATGATGGCTGCCTTGATCCCGTTTGAGGCGGAGGGGCCTTTGGTCATCTTGCTGGCGTAGGTGGAGGAGATGTAGTTTTCGATGGTGGAGAAATGGACCGGAGCTCCCTTTTTTCCGAGAACACAGTGCCCTTCACACTGATTTTCGTGATTGCATACAAGACTGCACACAGTGGTTAGGGGATTGTTCTCGAAGAGAATTTTTCCGGCGTCGTCCAGCTTCTTGTCCTTTAGCAGCCGGATGATCTCAGGAATAGGGGTGTGTATGGGACAACCCTTCTGACACTGAGGAACCTTGCAGCCGAGACAGCGGTTTGCCTCGTCCATAACGTGTAATGCCATAATAAAGAACCATTCCTTTCATATTTGTAAGCGCTTTCTTTTTAACCCTTTCAGTTTATCACAACCTGGTAGGGAATGCTACGGGGGACCCTGCATTTTTTGAAAAGGATTTCCAGCAACGGGGAAACAAGGATTTCGGGAATTTATAAGCGTATTCCGCACTCAGGACAAAAACGATGGCCTTTTTCCATTTTATAGCCGCAGTTATGGCAACGGATAAAATCTTTGTCTGCCATATGATCGCCGTAATTGCTGGGGATAATGTCTTGCGGCAAAGAAGTCACTTGGCCATGCTGGATTTGCCGGCCCAAATCTGTGCTGATTGGCACAGTGGTATGACAGCAATTAATCTGAACATAATAGTTATGCCCCCATTTAATGATGGGTATAAAAAATAAGCTGAAATAGGAATAAGCCACATATACTTCCAAATGGCCATTGCGGCCGCAATGGCCGCATACGATTACTTGGTCAAAGTTCAGTTTTTTCCGTCCTTGTCCGGTACCCATGATTAGAAACATGATGTTGCCTCCGTTATTTTGATAAGATAAGGTAACCTGTAAAGGAATTGTATCACAATCCGGCGGCTTGTCAATATTGCTACAGTTCAGGTGGGGCATTTTTGCCTGTAATTTTGTTTTTCTATTTATAGGATGCGCACTACGCTCATCATGAAAATAGTTGCTACCGCAACTGTGCTTTGGCGCGAGTGTGCGTCAGGATTTACATTTTTTTAAGTTGCGGATGACAATCCATGCGGTAATGGCAGCGGTTATACCCACGGATATATTGCTGACCATCATGACAATACCTACGCATTCGCTTCCCCAGCCGGTAAAGGTTTGTAAAAACCAAAGAACAGGAATGCGAAACAAAAAGACCCGGGAAAAATTAAGCGCCAGAGAAAGTTTTGTTTTTCCCAGCCCATAGAGCAGCGCTAAAACTGCGGCATTGATTCCCAAGGTAATGGTGCCAAGCGCTTCAAAACGGTGTATTTTCACGATCATTTGATGGAAAGCTTCATCTTTTCCATCGAACAGGCTGCTGATAAAGTCCAGATGATACATGATAAGCCCATAAAAAACAATGCCGATTACCACATTGATAATCAACGTCTTTTTAAAAGCATCGATAGCCCGCCCTTTATTTTTGGCGCCCATATTTTGACTGATAATAGCGGCAGCGCCTTCCTGAAATCCATTTTGCGGGTTGTTGGTAATGCCGCCGATATTGTTGGAAACCCCCAGAGCGCCGACCGTCAGCGCGCCATACAAGGTACTCATGGAATTAACGATTATTTTGCCGAAAGCAAAAAGCATCTTTTCTGTAATGACGGGGATGGAGCTTGTGATCATGGGGGAAATCACTTCTTTTTTACCTGTGACTGCTTTTAGTGAAAAGCGAAAAGCAGGGCTGTCATAGCTTTGGCTGTTGATTATGGCGAAGAAAAGAAGGCTGGCCTGGGACAGCAGGGAGGCGAGGGCAATCATTACCAGATTTCCGTTAAGAATATAGACAAAAAGTGCGGTTAAGGTAAGTTTTACCCCAATAACAATTAAATTCAAATACAAGATGCGCCGGGAATTGCCGCGGGCACGTTCCACGGCGATATATACATTGTTCATAAAAGAAATAACCATGGTGATCAGTTCTACGGCAAAGTATGATTTGCCCTCGGCAATCAGTTCTGCCGGTGTTCCCGCCATAGCCAGGAATTGTTCGGTAAAAGGCAGGATTCCTGCAAGCACGGCCATTCCCAGGCTTATACACATGATATAAAGGCTGCTGACCCGTTCCTGGACCATTTGGTAATTCCCCTGTCCGTAGGCCAGGCTGATTTTAATTCCCGCACCGACAGCCAGGCCACCACCTAATGCGGAAAGCATCAGATTGATTTGGGACAGATAAGCTACCGCGGATACGGAAGAGGCGCTGATATGGGAAGCCATCATGGTATCCAATATTTTAAAAAGCTGGTTCAGGCTTTGATATAGCGCTAATGGAGTACCGACCTGCAAGAGGACTTTCCACATGCTTCCGTGAAGGCTGAATTCCCGGAACGCTTCGTCTTTTTTCGATAAACTTGCTTGAGTAATTGCCATAATTTCTCTCCTGTCAGAAATTTCTTGTTTCAATTTATTGTTTCATAGGAAATGCGCCCCGTGATCAGTAACAAGTGAGCCAATGTCTGTGGCGGAGCAGGATTCTTTGTCCTTGTCATAATTTCCCTTTTATTGTATAATAAAATTTATGTGATTTCTATTGATTTTATGGGATATTATGAATAAAATACTGATTTTTTGCTATTACTTTTAAAACAGGCAGGAAGGAATTTGCATGAAAGTTAAATTTCCAACAATAACAGATATTTATGTTGATCGTGTACATCGCAATGCCGGTTTTTCCATGCGGGAAGATCATGTTCATCCATATTTTGAGATTTATTATGTATGCGAAGGGAAATGCAGCTTCTTTTTAAACGATACCCTCTATGCCCTCAGTTCCGGAGATTTTATGCTGATTGCGCCAGGGGATCTGCATCATACATTATATTTGCCGGATGAGGATTGTGATCGGATAACTCTTTATTTCAGCGAAGGGCATTTCCTTCCCGTCCTGCTTTCTTATTTCCCTGATTTCAATCAGGCAATACTGCAGTCCGGCCCCATCGTGCTCCGGCCGGAAGGAGAAGAACCGGCGTTTTCGATTCTTCATCATATGCTGTCAGAATGTTCCCGCCATGATCCATATGGCAGTTTGATGCTTCATTCTTATCTGTATCAGCTTTTTTGTGTATTGCTGCGCTATCGGATGGAAAATGTGGGTGGTTTGGAAATCTCTGCCGGCAAAGACAAGGAAGTGATTCAGGCAGCAAAGTATATCTATCAAAATTTTGCATCTCCCCTTACTCTTGCAGAAGTGGCCGCTGTAGCTGGTTTGAGTCCGACTTATTTTTCAAAAAAATTCAAACAGGTTATTGGTCTTGGGTTTAAGGAATATGTCGGTTTTGTCCGCATGAAAAATGCTGCTTCGGATTTGCTTAACACCAAACGTTCGGTGACGGATATCGCTCTGGATAACGGTTTTGCTGATGGGAATTATTTTAAAGATTCTTTTAAAAAGACGTATGGATGCTCTCCTCGGGAATATCGGAAGAAAGCAGGAGATAATAAAAAATGATAGACAGAATTGCTTTAGTGTGCTAATATGTTACCGTGCAGAAGGACATACTATTGCGAAGCGTTTTAAAACAGCAAGGTATTTCCCGACGGTAATTGACAGTAACGGTTCAGACGGGCAAGAAGTACCCGTCTGAACTGTTGCGCAAAATGAGGAGGAGCAAGAAAATGAAAAAAAGAATCGGAAGCGTATTATTGATGGGAGCCATGATGCTGTCTCTGGCGGGCTGCGGCGGAAACGGTGCGGAAACTACGGCAGCAGAAAGTACTCCGGCGGAGGCCGGGACAGAAGAATCGGCCAAAGCGGAGGAATCGGAGGAAAAGCCTGAGAGCAGCGGGGAAAAGGAAGGTTCTGACGGTGCGGAAACGGGCGGCACATTTACCGTAGGATTTGACCAGGATTTTCCGCCGATGGGTTTCGTGGGAGATGACGGCGAATACACGGGTTTTGATTTGGCGCTGGCTGAGGAAGTGGCTAACCGTCTGGGGCTGGAATTCATTCCGCAGCCGATTGCGTGGGACGCCAAGGATATGGAGTTGAATTCCGGCACGATTGACTGCATTTGGAACGGGTTTACCATGAATGGACGGGAAGACGATTATACCTGGAGTGAACCCTATATGGACAACAGCCAGGTCTTTGTCGTGGCAGCAGATTCCGGAATTAGCAGTTTCGCCGATCTGGCAGGAAAGATTGTCGAGGTCCAGGCGGATTCTTCGGCAGAAGCAGCATTGAACGATAATGCAGAATTATCCGGCACTTTTGGCACTTTGCAGACTACCCCGGATTACAATACCGCTTTTATGGATTTGGAAATGGGAGCGGTGGATGCCATTGCCATGGATGTGATTGTGGCCGGCTATCAGATTGAACAGCGTGAGGCGTCGGATCAATACGTGATTCTGGAAGAAACGCTGGCTTCTGAGGAGTATGGCATTGGGTTTAAAAAAGGAAACGAAGAGCTTCGGGATCAGGTTCAGAAGACATTGGAGGAAATGGCGGCAGACGGGACTCTGGCAAAGATATCCGAAGAGTGGTTTGGCCGGGATGTTACCACAATCGGAAAATAGAAATTTTAGATGAACCGGTACAAAGAACTGGCATGTGGCTGAATAGCCGTGAAAAATACAGGAAAAGGAGCAGGGAAAATGTCGTTGGGTTTGATGGTGTCACAGTTAGCAGGAGGAATGTTTGTCAGCATCCAGATTTTTCTGGTAACGTTGATTTTTTCCCTGCCTCTTGGTATGATCGTGGCTTTTGGGAGAATGTCAAAAAAACCGCTGCTTCAGGGGCTGGTGAAGGCGTATATCTCTATTATGCGGGGAACGCCTCTGATGCTGCAGTTGATGGTGGTCTATTTCGGCCCCTACTATCTGTTTAAAATAAAGATTACCAACAGCTACCGGCTGTGGGCGGCGCTTATTGGTTTTGTTATCAATTATGCCGCGTATTTTGCGGAAATTTATCGGGGGGGCATCCAGTCTATGCCTGTTGGACAGTATGAAGCGGCAAAAATGCTGGGTTATGGAAAGGCAAGAACGTTTTTTAAAATTATTCTTCCCCAGGTAATTAAACGGATTCTTCCTTCGGTAACGAATGAGGTAATCACCTTGGTTAAGGATACATCTTTAGCTTTTACCATCAGTGTGCTGGAGATGTTTGCCATTGCCAAGGCGCTGGCTTCCTCCCAGACTAGTTTGCTCCCTTTTGCGGCGGCAGGGATATTTTATTACCTGTTTAACCTGATTGTGGCAGTTGGGATGGATCATGTGGAAAAGAGCTTATCTTATTACCAATAAACGTAACCGTTCAGACGGCGGGAAAACGGAGGAAAATCATGAAGCTTCTGGAAATGAATCATGTAAAGAAGTCTTTTGACGGGCTTGAGGTAATTAAAGATATTTCCCTGTCTGTGGATGAGGGGGAAATTGTTTCGGTCATTGGCCCGTCCGGCTCGGGAAAATCCACACTTTTGCGCTGCGCGACTATGCTGGAAACGATGGACAGCGGCGAATTGATTTATCTGGGAAAGAAAGCGGCCTGGAGTGACGGCACAGGAAAAATGATGTATGCGCCGAAAAATGAATTAAAAAAAATTCGTGAGAATTATGGGCTGGTGTTTCAAAATTTCAATTTATTTCCTCATTTTTCGGTCATGAAAAACATTACGGATGCACCGATTTCCGTGCAGAAAAGGAGCAGGGAAGAGGCTTACAGGCTGGGAAGGGAATTATTAAAGAAGATGGGGCTTGAGGATAAAGCGGATGCATATCCCTGTCAGCTTTCCGGGGGGCAATGCCAGCGGGTAGCCATAGCCCGGGCACTAGCATTAAATCCGAAGATCTTATTCTTTGATGAGCCGACCTCGGCGCTGGACCCGGAATTGACAGGAGAAGTGTTGAAGGTGATCAAATCTTTGGCTGATTTACATATTGCTATGGTGATTGTAACCCATGAGATGGCATTTGCCAGAGAAATTTCAGACCGGGTGATTTTTATGGCTAATGGGGTGATTATTGAGGAGGGAACGCCGGAGAACGTGTTTGCCTCGGACAATGAACGGACAAAGAGTTTTTTGGGAAGGTATAAAAACCTGTAAAAACATCATTTATAGTAAACGGCAAATTTATTTGTCGTTTACTATAGTTTAAAGCTTTTGAAATAGGGTGAAATTTATCCTTTCATAAAACAACAAAAAGGAGCCTTGCTCAAATCCAATCGATGAGAGCAGGGCTCCTTTTCGGTGTTTTAAGATAGCAGGAGCGCGAAGCGCGGAACAATCCGTGTATTATAGGGGTCAAAATATCTTTTGACTCCAACATCATTAATTTTGGGCAAGCTCATAGTCATACTTGCGTGCCGGTTCGATTTCGCAGCAAACGTAGGTTAAGGTGCCTTTGCCGATATTTTTGATGCCGTGGGAGCCGCCGGGGCGAATTACTGCGATGGTGTAGGGCTCCGCCTCGAATTTATCACCGCACAAGGTGATCTCGGCTTTGCCGCCGATTACCAGATAGAACTGCTCGTTGTCGCGGTGATAGTGCTCGCCTACACATGCGCCTTCCGGAAGATAGGTGATATGGACGTAGTGGAAGTTGCGGGAATCATTGGGGTCGCCATCGAACGGCTGCGCCGGTTCATTCCCAAGAATGGTTGCCAGTTCATAGGATCCACATTCACCGGGACGGTATACTTCATGGACATTGGGGCAAGTGTAAGTGGGGGCATCTCCATCGGCGCAGGAACGAATAAGATACTTTTCCTTGGTACAGAACATAATGAACACTCCTTTTCTTTATAAATGATTGATATGTTTTTTGCTACTCTAACCGCATATTAACACGCGCACGGCAAAATGTCAATAAAAACTTATTAAAAATATAAAAAACGAAGGTAAATATCAAATATTATAGCAAAAGAATAAAATGCAAAAAATAGATAATACACGAAGATAAATTGTCCAAATAGCCTTATGTATATTTATAAATCATATAGAAATACAATGAAAATATGAAAAAATTAAAGAAAAATAAAGTTATAATGTTGAAAATATATAAAAAACGGAAGGAAAGACAAGCAATTCGAGAAAAGAGCAATAAAACCCGAATATAATATAAATACATAGGTAAAAAACTAATAAAACATAGGGAAATTCGTATTTTACAAAAGAATGTTCATGTGAGTATAATGAGAATAACAAATGAGGTAGCAAAACGAATATGAAGGGGGAGTTTTTAATGAAAAGACCTCGTCTGGCCACACCGATTTTTCTGGTCCGCCACCAGGCGGAAAAAGATTTATTCGCGGTAATCAGAAAATTAGGCAGGCTTGGATTTGACGCTTTTGAGATGGGGGGATTATATGGAAATGATCCAGAGGAAATTCGGAAAACAGCAGAGGATGCGCATCTTGAGATTCTGATGGACCATGTTCCTTATGTGGAGTTTGAAGAAAGCTTAAGTGAAATAATTGCGACAAGAAAGGCTTTGGGGAGTAAATATATTTCAATCTGCAGGATTCCGGAGGATAAATATCCGGGCGGGGCGAATTTTTCAGAAGGAATCCGATTCATCCGTCATGTGGCGGAAGAGGTAAAGAAAGCGGGCATGACCCTGCAGTACCACAACCATGGATTTGATTTTATGACCAGGATTGAAGGGAAGTATCCCGTTGAGCATATTCTGGACCAGGTGCCGGCAGAGCTTCTGTGGCATATGCCGGATATCGGCTGGTGTATGCTTGGGGGAGGGGATCCGATTTACATGCTTGAGAAGTATGCAGATCGGTGTAAGATCATACATATGAAGGATTATTATGCGGAAGGGCCGGTTTTGTTAAAAACCGCGCATGAATTAAATGGTCTGCGAGGGGGAAAGGAGTATTACCATTTTGAGTTCCGCCCAACCGGCTACGGGATTGTGAATTTTCCGGCTATGATGAACCAGATCCTGGCATGTGCACCGGAATGGCTCACAGCGGATCATGATGGCTCCTATTGCGGCAACGATTATGAAGAACTGAAAATGAGCTGCCAATATATGGAAACCCTGTTATCATTGCATTGCCAGAAAGAATAAGCTAGAATCTAAACATGATGTTTACATTACAATAAAAACAAAAGCACAAAGGAGGCAAATATTTATGAAGAAAATGTTATCACTGATAACGATAACAGCATTGACAGTTGTCATGTCAGCAGGCTGTTCCGGTTCGAACCCGGCGCCGGCCACCACAGCGGCTCCTGCAGACACGGTTGCGGCTGCGGAGGGTACATCAGAGACAGAGGCTGCTCCGGAGATAAGCACAGAGGCCGAGGCGGCAAAGACCATTGACCAGATGATCGCGGAGATTGACCGTGATATTACCGTCGGCATCAGTCTGTTTAACTATTCGAATAACTGGTGCAGTTGGCAGAGAAACGCGATGCTGAACTGGTTTGACCAGTGCGAGAATGAGCACATTGAATATTACATGTCTGACGCGCAGAACGATCAGGCGAAGCAGAATGACGCGGTGGACACGATGCTGGCACGGGGCGTGGACGTTTTGATCTGCTATGTGGTTCAGTCATCCGGCGCCAGCGCCATTGCCCAGAAATGCGAAGCGGCAAATGTCCCGGTTATTTTCCTGAATACCAAAGTGGACGGCCCGTCTCTCAGCGACTTTGAACGTACCTGGTTTATCGGCGCAGACAACGAGAGCAAGGCGCATATGCAGATGGATATGATTTTTGAGCTGCTGGATGAAAAATTTGATGATGTGGACAAGAATGGCGACGGGAAAATCAATATGTTTTATATTCAGGGACCGCCGAATGAAGATATGTCCATTTGCTTTGACACGGTAAAGACCCGTATCGCGGAATCCAAGTATAAAGATACCCTGGTTTTGCTGGAACAGCAAAACAGCAACAATTCTACGGCAAACTGCAAAGAGATTGCCGATGCATGGGTAGGCAAATACGGGGAAGAGATTGAACTGACCCTGGCGCATACGGATGCCCAGGCGGCAGGCGCTATCGCTGCCTATATGTCTGCCGGCCTGCTGAGCGAGGAGGGCGGAGTCTATGTCCTGGCTTCCAACTGTCTCCCGGACGCACAGGTTTATATCCGGGACGGCGTTCAGTATGCATCGGTTCTGACTGATCCCTGGTGGCAGGGAACCACCTGCATTAAGATGGCTTTGTCAGCGGCAATGGGAAATGACCAGACTTATGGCGATTTGCTGTACGGCTTTGATGAGGATGTGAAATTCAGCGAGAAGAATCCGAAGATTGTTTACATTGTGCTTACAGGTATCACAAAGGACAATGTAGATATCGCAAAAGGTGCTTACGATCGGGCAACCCGTGAAGACTGATCATTGAAAATCAGAGGATTGTGGCGAGGTGCGTTTGCAGCATCCCGCCACTTTTGATTGTTGGGTCATACAAGGAGATTGATATGGATACAAAATATTTGCTGGAAATGAAAGATATATGTAAATCTTTCCCGGGGGTGAAGGCTTTAGACCACGTACACTTAAAAGTCCGTCCCGGGGAAGTGCATGCGCTGATGGGGGAAAACGGAGCCGGGAAATCTACGTTAATGAAATGTCTGTTTGGCATTTATCACAAGGATGCAGGAGAGATTATACTGAATGGCAAAGAGATTAATTTTAAAAGCCCCTATGATGCGCTGAACCATGGAGTTTCCATGATCCATCAGGAGTTAGAGCAGGTGCAGATGCGGAATGTCGCGGATAACATATGGCTGGGCCGGTATCCAACCAGATTCGGGCAGATTGACGATCCAAAAATGATGCGGGATACGGAAGCGCTGATGAAGGATTTTGGCATCGATGTGAATCCGGCGACAAAAATCAGCGATCTTTCTGTTTCCATGCGCCAAATGGTTGAAATTGTAAAGGCGGCGTCCTGGAATTCCCAAATTATTGTGATGGATGAACCCACTTCCTCATTGACGGAGAAAGAGACGGAAAAATTGTTTGAGATTATCGCGCGGCTGAAAAAGAATGGCTGCGGTATTATTTTCATTTCCCATAAAATTGATGAGGTACTGGCGATTTCCGACTGTGTGACCGTGATGAGAGACGGGCAGTATGTATGCACGGAGGCGGTGGAAAGCCTGGACGCAGACAAGCTGGTGCACTATATGGTGAATCGCGATTTATCAGACCGGTTTCCGAAAAACGACGCAAAGACGGGGGACGTGATTCTGAAGGTGGAGAACCTTACCACCTATTATGAGCCAAAGGTCCTGGATGTATCCTTTGAGGTACGGGCAGGTGAAATCCTGGGGATCGGCGGCCTGGTGGGGGCGCGCCGTACGGAGTTGATGGAAGCTCTATTTGGGCTCAGGCGAATTGATACAGGAACGATTACTTTCAAAAATGAAAAATTTGTGCCGAGAAACTCGGTCAATGCCATGAAACATGGCCTGGCCCTGGTATCGGAAGAACGGAGGGCTACAGGGATCATTCCCATGCTGAGCGTGGAGGATAATGCCAACATATCCAGCCTCAACCGCTGCACCAACCGCTTTGGCTTTATTTCCCCTTCCCGAATGCGTGAAAACGCACAGTGGGTGATTGATTCCATGGCAGTAAAAACCCCTTCTCCCCAGACACCTATCAGCAATCTGTCCGGGGGCAACCAGCAGAAGGTTATCATTGGAAGATGCCTTCTGACAGAGCCGGAAATTCTGCTCATGGATGAGCCGACCAGAGGAATTGACGTAGGGGCAAAATATGAGATTTATCAGTTGATGATTGATATTGCAAAAGAAGGAAAGGCAGTCATTTTCATTTCTTCTGAAATGCCGGAATTACTAGGTGTGGCAAACCGGATATTGGTAATGAGTAACGGGCGGGTCGCCGGCATCGAACCGGCATCGGAGCTTGATCAGGAAAAGATATTTAAAATGTCTGCTAAATATTTGTAATAAAGAGAGGTGTTCGTTGTGAATAAAGAATTTAATATCAGGGATATCAAACAAAAACTCCTGAATTCTACCATTTATATTGTCCTTCTGGTTTTATTGTTGGTGATCATAGCCATTGAGCCTAAATTTTTATCCATAAGAAACTTTACCTTTATCCTGCAGCAGGCTGCCCCGCGTATTGTGCTGGCATTGGCCAGCGCAAGTATTTGTATTATCGGCGGGCGGGATATGTCAACCGGACGGCAGATCGGTTTGTCGGCCATCATCTGTTCCGTTCTGCTTCAGGCGTCGGATTACAGCATCAAACTATATCCGAATATTCCCTGTTTGCCGCTTATCCTGCCATTGCTGCTTTCCATGGCATTTTGTGCCGTGTGTTCCATGATCAATTCCCTGTTGGTCTCAAAGCTGCGGATGATCCCTATGATCGCATCCCTTGGTATGCAGATGGCAATTTACGGAGCGATGTCGGTTTATTATGATCGTTTGACAGGGGGTACGCCCATATCCGGCCTGGACAAGTCTTATACCCGATTTTGCCAGGGTGAGTTCTATGTGGTGGGAATCCGTGTCCCCTATATTGTCATTTATGCGGTGCTGGCCGCATTGCTCTACTGGTTTATCTGGAACCGCACCAAGCTGGGGCGAAATATGTTCGCCTGCGGAGGCAATCCGGAGGCGGCGACTGTATCTGGTGTCAGTGTGGTGAAAACTTCCCTGATGGTCTATCTGATAGCAGGCTGTACCTATGCTTTCGCAGGCTTTCTGGAGGCGGGGCGTATTGCTTCCATCACCAACGAGATGGGAAACGGCTATGAGCTGGATGCCATTGCAGGCTGTGTAATCGGCGGAGTTTCTCTTCGGGGCGGTATCGGTACAATTCGGGGAGTTTTGGTAGGAGTAATGCTTTTGCAGGTGATTAACTATGGCCTGGTGTATCTGGGAGTAAATATATACTATACAAACCTGGCCCGTGGTTTGATTATGCTGTTTGCAGTTGCGATTGATATCCAGAAGAATATAAAGAAGAAATAACGGATATGATTGTAACTGTTCAGTAGGTCTGCACAGAGCCTGCCCCAGCGAAGCGAGGGTATTTACTGCGCTGACCGTAAGATAAACTCGGCCAGAGGGCAAAAATCCCATCGCCGTAGCGATTTTCAATGGATTTTTGCTCGTAACGGTGAAGGTACTGAACAGTTACATATGATTTTTAAGATGGAGGGGATTAAATGGCGGAAGGGAAAAAGAAGATGAAGGCAGTTGTTTTAAAGGAGTTCCACAAGCCGTTCGTGGTGGAGGAGCTGCCGGTTCCGGAACCGGGGCCGGGGGAGGTTCTGGTCAAGGTGATGGCCAGCGGCTTGTGCCTGACGGATGTCCATATTCAGGAGGGGGTTCTGAAAACGGTGAAGGTGCCCTATACTCCCGGCCATGAGCTGGCCGGCATTGTGGTGAAACTGGGAGAGGGGGTGGAAAACATTGAGATTGGCCAGCATATGTGCGGGTGGATTGATGTGGTTTGCCATACCTGTATGATGTGCAGGATGGGAAGGGAGAATCTGTGCCTGAACCGAGTTCGCATCGGATTTGAAAGAAACGGCTCTCATGCAGAGTATGTGGCTATTCCGGCCGAAAATGTAATGCCCATTGGAGAAAATATTCCCTGGCCCAGTGCGGCGGTTATCCCGGATGCGGTGGCCTGCATGTACAATGCCATCAAGGTCCAAGGCAAGGTAAAAGCAGGAGATAAGCTTTTGCTTGCAGGTATGGGAGCTTTGGGAATCCAGGGGGTGCAAATCGCAAAATATCTGGGAGCCGCGGTATATGCTTCGGGACGAACCGAGGCCAAGCTTGAACTGGCACGGAAATTTGGCGCTGACGGAACGGTCAATACCCGTGAACAGAACCTCCAGGAGGAGATTAGCCGTCTTACCGGAGGGGAGCTGTGCGACGTAGCGGTCGATCTGATCGGGACGGACAGCAGCATTGACGAACTGCTGCGCTGTGTTCGCCCGGGCGGGAAGGTCATTGCGGCAGCGTACGCCGCTGATACTTTTACGGTGAATTTTCAGGAGGTGGTAATCAAGGAAAAAGAAATTATCGGAATCCGTGGAGCCTCCCCCCAGGCGCTGAGAGAGGCTATCGGGCTGGTGGAAAAAGGAGTGATTGATCCTTATGTGTGCAAAACCTGGAAAATTGATGAGGTAAATGAAGCCATCAACGCCCTCAGAGGTTTTAAAAACCTGGCAAGAACGGCATTTACTTTTGAGACTGAAAATTCTCATAATTCATCGCCAACTGAATGAAATCATTCATATAGTCGGTCAGATATTTGTCTTTGTGATACAGCAGGTTAAAAGTCCGGTCCATATTGGCGTCCAAAATTTCCAGAGGCCATAAAAGTCCTTGTTCCACTTCCTCCCGGATGAGCCTCTGGGAGATAGTGGAAATACCGTGACCGCTGCACACGGCCTTTTTGCTGGCCAGGGTATCTGCGCAGATCCAGGAAACGTGATAGGGAATACCTCGTTCGCTGAGAAGCTGCTCTAAGCGGGTGGCCGCGTTGTTAGTATTATCTCGTACGATCAGGTTTTCATTGGCAAGATCCTTGAGCATGACGCTCTTGCGCCCGCACAGAGGGTGATTGCGACTGCAGATCAGCACCAGGGTATCCCGCATGATCGGAGTACAGATCAGATCGCTGCTGCCGGGCTTGACATCGTTGAGACAGATGTCAAGGTCGTTATCTAAAAGTTTTTCTTCAATAATGGAGTTCCGGGCCACAACAATCTGATTTTTTACATCGGGATTTTTCTGATCCATCAGTGTGATCAGGTCGCTGAGAATGGACGCGCCGGTGGAAAGAGAGGCGCCGACCCGCAAAATCCGTTCCTTGGTGGACTGGAGGAGGAAGTCGTCTACCATTTTGTTGTAGGCCAGAAGCTGTCTGCCGTATTCTAAAAGCTGCTTGCCGCTGGGGGTCAGATACAGCTTTTTGGATAAACGTTCAAAAAGGCGGATGTTGTATTCTTTTTCAATTTCCGAGATGCATTGACTGACAGAAGCCTGGGTAATGTAAAGTTTGCGGGCAGTGCTGCTGATTTTGCCGCTTTCCGCAACCTCCACAAATATTTTTAAACTGCGTATAGTCATGAGATGCCTCGCTTTCTGGTCTGTTGACAGAGCTGTCCGTTCTTTGCGCCGTAAATCGGATTACAGGGTTCGCGAAGATATAGGATATTATAAAAGGAATATAAGTAAAAATCAATGTTTTTGATAATAAAATAATGTTGGGCAAGAAAATACCCGTCTGAACTGTTACATATTTATCCCTTACGATACACAGATTGCTTCGCGCTTCATAACCGCGAAAGCCAAAAATCATCGAAAAACAGCCATTTTTCAAACGTATGGCTGCCTTTCGGTGATTTTTGACCTTTTGGCCCTGATATCATATAAAACTAATAACATAGCGGATTTTCATAAGAAAAAATTAGTGTAAAATACTTTTTGACTCCAACAATATTATGTGATAGAGTTGGAGTTGAGAGCAGCAAAGGACGCGCCGAATTCGGGTAAAATGAGGATGGGATTGTAATGGGAAAATGCAGGAAAGGACGGACAAGGGATGAAGAGTAAGTTTCAGATAGGGATAAAGGCTGTTTATGCAGGATTTATGATCGGGTTGGGAGGAATTGTCTATCTGTCAGTAGATAATAAAATTATTGCTTCTCTTTTGTTTTCTTTTGGATTATTGACCATTGTGACACAGGGATTTTTTCTGTATACAGGGAAAATCGGATTTGTGAAGAAGGTTAATGAGCTTCTTGATATGGCAATCGTTGCTGCGGGGAATTACATAGGAACTTTTTTTGCGTCAGGGATAGCAAATATGGCGCATCTTAAGATAGACAGCCAGGCATTGACGGCGGCAAAACTGGAAAATTCCGTGTGGAATGTTTTTTTCTTATCCATGTTCTGCGGAGTGATGATGTATCTGGCGATTGATAATTATCAAAAAACAAAAAATATTGTCTTTATTATTGCACCGGTGATGATTTTTATTTTATCCGGATTTGAACATTCTATCGCCAATATGTTTTATTTTCACCTGGCAGGGGTATATACGGCGAAATCGGCAGCATATCTATTGGTGATGCTGGCAGGAAATGGGATTGGGGCGAAACTTTTCAGCCTGAAAGATATTGTTTAATGTGCTGCAAGCATTTTAAATGGGATGATATCATTGCCCCATAAGGCAGCCAATGGTATAATGTAACTATTCAGACAGGTACAAAAAAGTTCCAGAGCATATCTTCGTGAAAAGGTGAAAAGGTTATGAAAGAGATTAGAACAAAAGATGCGGTAGGACATGTGCTTTGCCATGATGTTACCCAGATTATCAGGGGAGTGACAAAAGACGCGGTATTTCGCAAAGGACATGTAATTACAGAAGAGGATATTCCGGTATTGTTAAGCGTAGGTAAGGATCATCTCTATGTGTGGGAGAACAATGGGAATATGCTCCATGAAAATGAGGCGGCAGAGATTCTGTATTCCTTCTGTGCCAATAAACATATGCGTCCGTCGGAGGTAAAGGAAGGGAAAATTGAAGTCATTGCAGAATGCGACGGCTTGCTTAAGGTAGATAAGAACCGCTTGAATCGCATCAACGGGCTGGGAGAGATGATGATTGCCTCCAGACATGGGAATTTTCCGGTGAAAGCGGGGGAGAAAATCGCAGGAACAAGAATTATTCCGCTTATGATTGAGAAGGAAAAGATGGAACGGGCAAAAGAGATATGCGGGGATAAACCCATTTTTGAACTCATGCCCTTTTTACAGAAAAAAGCAGGAATTGTGGCAACAGGAAATGAAGTGTATTATGGAAGGATTCAGGATACGTTTACTCCGGTGATTGAAGAAAAGCTGGCCGAATATCATGTGGAAATTATCGGACATGAGATAAGTGACGACAACCATGAGCGGATTACTGCCTGTATCCGGAAATTGCTGGAAAAGGGGGCGGATATGATTCTTTGCACGGGAGGGATGAGTGTGGATCCGGATGACCGCACGCCTCTGGCGATTAAAAATACAGGAGCTGCAATCGTAACCTATGGGGCACCGGTGCTTCCCGGGGCAATGTTTCTTTTGGCATATGATCAGGGTGACATACCGATTATGGGGCTTCCGGGCTGTGTAATGTATGCGAAAAGAACGATTTTCGATCTGGTGCTTCCGCGGATTATGGCAGGAGAAAAATTGAAAGAAAAGGATATCTCCACGCTGGGAGAAGGAGGGCTGTGCCTGTCTTGCCCGGTATG
This sequence comes from uncultured bacterium, assembly GCA_947383005.1. Lineage (GTDB taxonomy): Bacteria > Bacillota > Clostridia > Lachnospirales > Lachnospiraceae > Brotaphodocola. The sequence goes on from CANDBT010000004.1 coordinate 94,186, forward strand.
CATCTTTCCCAATTGTGGATTTGGAAAGGGAGGCGATTGTTAAATGGCCCTGACCCATTTTGACCAGGAAGGAAATGCCGTCATGGTTGATGTGACGGAGAAAAGGATCACAGAGCGGGAGGCATCTGCAAGCGGCAGGATTCAGGTAAGCCGGGAAATCTATGAGACAATAAAAAACGGTACGGCTGCAAAGGGGGATGTACTGGGAGTTGCCAGGGTGGCAGGGATTATGGCGGTAAAGCAGACGGCTAATCTGATTCCTTTATGTCATATGCTATCGCTGACAAAAGCAATGGTGAATTTTCGGATGCTGGAGGAAAGCTGCGAAATCGAAGCGGTCTGTACGGTAAAGACCGAGGGGAAAACCGGGGTGGAAATGGAGGCTCTAACCGGCGTGTCGGTGGCGCTCCTTACCATCTATGACATGTGTAAAGCCATGGATAAGGGGATGGTGATCCAAGATATCCGCCTGGAAAAGAAAAGCGGAGGAAAGAGCGGGATATATGAAAGGCAATAGGACAATGGGAAGGAGGTTATTGGTATTCAGGTACAAATGACAGAGGGATTAGCGCTTTTTAAAGAAGTGGCGCCCGATACGCTGCAAAAACTCAGAAAGTACGGTAAAATACAGGAATTCCCAAAGGGAAGCCTGATTATCCGTGCAAAGGAACCGTTAGAACAGATTTATATACAGATAGACGGCAAGTCTATCGTCTATAATCTGACCCATACCGGAAACCGAAAGATATTATTTATTTTTGGCCGTGGCGCACTGCTCAATGAGCATGTGCTGAATGAGCATCATTCTGCCACCTATTGTGAAACCATTGAGAAAAGCCGTATTTTTATTATCCCTGCCGATCGTTTTGTGCGCTGCATGCAGCAGGATTTTGCCCTGACCCGGGCAGTGCTTGCGGCTCAGGAGCGGAAGGTCTGGCGGCTTGGCCATCAGCTTAAAAATACGATGGGAAGTATCTACATGGAGCGCAGGCTTGCGGCAAAGCTCTGGAAGCTTGCCAGGGATTTCGGCGTCAACGTGCCGGAGGGGATAGAAATCAATATCAATCTTTCCGTTACCCTTCTTGCCGATATGTTGGGGGCGCCGAGAGAAACTGCGTCAAGGCTTTGCCGGACTCTTGTGGATTATCGGCTGATCCAGATGAAAGGAAAGCGGATCATTATCATAAATCCGCAAAGAATATCCGCGTTTTACCGGACGGGGGAGATCAAATAACAGCAAAAAATAATATCCGTAACTTCTGGAAATTCCGTGACTTACATCACGGAATTTTTGCGTATTTACTGGTAAAATATTCTCATTTAAAGGAATAACTTACCAGAACGGAAATTATTTTGACAGATAGGAGGAGCCATGAGAAAGATACAATCAACCTGCAATTACTGTGCCCTGGACTGTAATCTGGATTTCTATGTGGAGGATGGCCAGATTGTCAAGACAGTGCCGACAAAGGGGTATCCGGTCAATGACGGGTTTTGCTGTATCAAGGGACTGTCTCTTGACAAGCAGCAGAAGACCGTCAAGCCAAACAGCCTTCCGAAGATCCGCAAAGCAGACGGAAGCTTTCGGGAGGTTTCCTGGGAAGAAGGATTTTCGCATGTAGCGAATAAGCTGAAAGAACTGCAGGAGAAATACGGCCCGGAAAGTGTGGCAGGCATCAGCACGGGACAGCTTACCTTAGAGGAATTTGCCCTCTTCGGGCATGTGATGAGAAATTATCTGAAGGCGAACGTGGACGGGAATACAAGGCTCTGCATGGCGACGGCAGTTGTGGCACACAAACAGAGCTACGGTTTTGACGCACCGGGTTTTACCTTGAAGGATCTGGAACTTTCGGACAGGATCATTTTTATCGGGGCCAATCCTGTCGTGGCACACCCGATTTTGTGGGGCAGGGTGCGGAACAATCAGGTAGAAGGGCATAAAATTATCGTGATTGACCCGAGAAAATCCGAGACTGCCATGAATGCGGATTACTGGTACGGATTAAAATGGAGAAGCGATTTGCTGCTCTTATATACCATAGCCGGCCAGCTGATTGAAAAGGATTATCTGGACCATAAATTTATTGTAGAGCATACGGAGAAATTCGAGGAATTCCAAAAATTTGTAAGGCCCTACACGTTAGAGCGGGGCGCAGAAGGGACAGGTCTTTCCCGGGAACAGATTCTGGAGCTTGTGGAGCTGATTCATAGCGGGAAGCGCGTATCGTTCTGGTGGACAATGGGGGTAAACCAAGGCTATGAGGCGGTACGCACGGCACAGGCAATCATTAACCTGGCGCTTATGACCGGCAATATCGGGAAGCCGGGAACCGGGGCGAATTCCATTACCGGACAGTGCAACGCCATGGGATCCCGTGCTTACAGCAACACGGCTGTCTTCTTCGGAGGAGGCGATTTTACCAATCCCGCAAGAAGAAAGCGGATTGCACAGGTATTGGGCGTTCCGGAAAGTATGCTGGCTGAAAAGCCTACCAAAACATACAACCAGATTATCGAGGGAATCAATGCCGGAGAGATTAAAGGACTCTGGATTTTATGTACAAATCCGAGACATAGCTGGACGAATAACGAAACCTTTGCCGAGGCAGCGAAAAAGCTGGAACTTTTTGTCGTACAGGATATCTATGACACGATAGAAAGCGCGGAGGACTGCACCGTATTCTTTCCGGTTGTCCCGGGAATCAAAAAGGAGGGGACTTACATCAACCTGGAGCGCAGGCTTTCGGCCATGCGTCCGGTGCTTGCCCGTGGGGAGCATGAAATATCGGATTATGAGGCGATCCTGGGAGTGGGAAAAGCGCTCGGCATGGGTGATGCCTTAAAAGGCTGGGAGACGCCGAAAGACTGCTTTAACCTGATGCGGGAGTGTTCCCGGAATATGCCCTGTGATATCACGGGGATTACCTGGGAGGCGCTGGAGAATTCACATGGCATTCAGTGGCCTTACCCGGAAGGCAGGGAAGAGGAAAACAAAGAAGAACAGCGCCGCCTCTATGGCGACGGGAACTTTTTCACCCCGTCAAAAAAGGCGCAGTTTGTCTTCGAGGAGGTAAGGGAGAACCCGCTTCCGGCAAGTGAAAAATATCCCTTTATCTTAAATACCGGCCGCGGAAGCGTGGGACAGTGGCATACCCAGAGCCGCACAAAGGAAGTAAAATTTGTCGAGGATGTTTCGGTGAAAAAGGCGTATCTTTATATGAACCCGACGCTTGCCGGTGAGAATGACATTGCGGAAAATGACCGGATACGGGTATTTTCCGTGAACGGGCAGGAAGCGGTATTTTTGGTAAAGGTTACGGAAAATGTAGGTTATCGTGAATTATTTGCGCCGATTCATTATATAGAATGCAATAAGCTGACACCATCGTTATATGATACCTATTCCAAGGAACCGTCCTATAAGGCAACTCCGGTCCGGTTTGAGAAAGAGCCTCCGGCGAATGAGGAGAAATAAGAGAGTGCCATAGGGAGTCAAGACTTTTGCAGCAACGACAGGAAAGGTAACCATTCAGGTGTTATCGGAATGGTTATCAGGAAAGATTTCAGGAGGGAATTATGTATCGGATTAAAATAGATCGTGGACGATGTATCGGGTGCCTTACCTGTGTGACAGCGTGTGTGGTAAGCCATGAAACCCAGAGCGGAGATGCCAGGAACCGTGTGACGATTGACAGTGAGACACGCCCGGCGCCAATCTTCTGCCGTCATTGCGAAAGGCCGGAATGTGTGTATACGTGTATGACCGGCGCGATGAAAAAGAATCCTGTGACCGGGTATGTAGAGTATGACAAAGACCAGTGCGCAAGCTGTTACATGTGTATCATGTCCTGCCCTTACGGGATTTTAAAGCATGACAGCGTGAAAAAGACAGAGATTATGAAATGCAATATGTGCGTGCACCGGAGCGAGGATAAAAGTGCAAAGCCTATGTGCGTGGAAAAATGTCCCATGAAGGCGATTACGGTAGAGGAGGTATAAGGGATGAGATATGTGGTATTGGGCTCCTCGGCAGCAGGAATCAATGGGGTTAGGGAACTCAGGCGTTTGGATAAGGAGGCAGAAATCGTCCTCATCTCTAAAGATGAGGCCATCTACTCCCGCTGTATTCTCCATCACTATCTTGGGGGAGAACGGGATATGGACAGGCTCTGCTTTGCGGAAAAAGACTTTGAAACACTTTACCATGTTTTGTGGATGAAGGGCAGGAACTGCGTCGGCTTAAAGAGAGAAGAAAAGAAGGTTCTTTTAGAGGACGGAGAAGAGGTTTCTTATGATAAGCTTCTGATTGCCACCGGTTCCCATACCTTCATACCGCCGGTGAAAAATCTGAAAGAAGCGGCAAACGTTGCAGGTTTCCGCAATATTGAGGATATGGAAGTCCTGAGGGAAGCGGCAAAAACGGCAAAGCATATCGTCGTTATGGGGGCGGGGCTCGTGGGCCTTGACTGTGCCAGCGGCTTTTTGGAGTTGGGAGTCTCCGTGACAATGGTGGAAATGGCCGGGTGGCTTTTGTCCAGGCAATTGGACAGGCGCGCCGCCACAACTTATCAGGAGGCATTCAAAAAGCGGGGAGTCAGCCAATATTATGGCGTAGGGATCGCGGAAGCCATACTGGATGAGAATCACCGGATTACGGAGATTATCTTAACAGACGGGAAAAGGCTTCCCTGTGATTTTGTGGTCGTGACCGCCGGGGTGCGTTCCAATGTAGAATTTCTTGAAGGTTCCGGGATAGAACTCAGCCGTTTTGGGCTTGTCTATGATGAAACCGGAAAAACCAGTGACGATGATATTTACGGCGCGGGCGACGTGTCAGGAACCAGCCCGATCTGGCCGGTGGCCGTGAAGGAGGGGATTATTGCGGCAGGCAATATGGCAGGGGAGAAACGGGCTATGACCGATTTCTTTGCCAGTAAAGCCACGATGAATTTCCTGGGGATCCCAAGCATGTCGCTGGGGGATGTCAACGCAGACGATCCGGAGGCCAGGACAGAAATCAGGGAAACAAAGGAGTCTTACAAAAAGATCATCCATAAGAACGGAAAAATCATCGGCGCGGTATTGCAGGGGGATCTGGCATACGGCGGTATCCTGCAGCAGTTGATTGCAAGAAAAATTGATATTTCCAAAGTCAAAAAGCCGGTATTTGATATTGATTATTCCGATTTTTTCCACATGAAAGACAATTTTGAATTTTACTATGAAAGTCTTGAATCCTCACGGTAGGTCTGCGCATGTGCTGCGCTGACCGTACAGCGCCGGAATGCTGTTTTTGCATTCCGTGTGCATCCCCCGGAGGGTTCATAGTAAACCCCTTTCATTTATGGTGATACCAAGAAAGCAGCATGGGGGTTTACTATAAAAATATCGAATCATGATGGAAGGCATGGGGATTTACTATGAATGACGAAGGATGAGGAGTGAAAATATGGAGAGATTAGAGAGAATGCCTGTACCGGTCCTCCCTACATTTGTGGGAGCGTTGACCCTTGGAAATGTGTATTCCGGCATGGGATATCCGTGGATCAGGCACCTGACTATGTGGACGGCTACCGTAATTCTTTTATTATATGTGGTAAAGCTCGTCAAATACCCAAAGGTCTGCAAAAAAGAATATGAGGCAGTCGTTCCCTGTAGTTTGTATGCAGGATTTACCATGGTGCTTATGCTTCTGGGAAGCTATTATTTTGACTATGTGCCGGCATTGGGGAAAGGAATGCTGATCGTTGCGGTTTTTATCCATGCCGCGCATATTTTGGTATTTACCTACAGAAATGTGATAGCAAAGAGGGATATTCACACATTCGTGCCCAGTTGGTTCGTGACTTATAACGGAATTATGGTGAGCAGTGTGGTAGGAGGCGCTATGGGAATCCGTCCGCTTCTTATGTGTGTGTTGTATTATGGGATTGCGGTTTATTTTGTGATCTTGCCATTTATGCTCAGAAGGCTTGTTACTGTGGAGGTAAAGCCGCCGGTGTATCATACGATGGCGGTTCTTCTGGCACCCTGCAGCCTGTGTCTGGTGAGCTATCTGAACCTGTCCGGGGCGCCAAACCCGATATTGGTATATATCCTGTATGCGTGTGTATTGGCTTCCCTGGTATTTGTGGTGATTAAGCTGCCGAAATTCTTTGCTTTTTCCTTTACGCCCGGTTTTGCGGGAATGACATTCCCGATGTGTATCGGAATCGTCGCTACCAATAAGATGAGTGGTTATCTTGCGGGGACGGGGAAGGAAGCATTGGGGGCGGCGGTATCCCAGCTGGGGGGCATTCAGGTTTACTTAACGACCATGATTGTGGGGTTTGTGCTTCTGAATTTCCTGATGATGGCGCTTAAAGTGGAAAGAAAGTGACAGAGAAAATAACAGAATATTGGTTCTTTGAGCGAAAGTATCTAAGTCATATCCAATGGATAAGGATAGGATATTGAGCCGGGATAATCCTGTATTTTTATCCCCAGGGTTTATGTGGAAACGCATGGGCCTTCCTTATTCCCGCAGGCAGTGGGGCAGACGGGCATATTTGCATGCCCGCCTGACGGCTGCCGCGGGAGCCGGATTCTTCGTTGCTTGCGGCAGGGGATTCGGATGAAAAAAAGAACACGAAGCAGCCGTATTGTTTCTGAAGGGTTACTCCAAAAGCAGTAGGGGGACTTTGTGTCTCCCTGCTCTTTTTTATGCGCACGGGCGCCCAAAGGAAGATGTCAGCCAAAGCTGACGGGCGCCCGGCGCGGCGAGTAGGAAAGATGACTCTTCCCTACTCGATTGTAAACGGGCCCATTTTATATACGTTTTATCAGGAGGATTTCATGCAGGCGGAAGGGTTGGTTCTTGCAGGTGGCAGGAGTACAAGAATGGGAGGCATGCACAAGGGGATTCTTACTTATAGAAAGGAGACATTCACGCAAAGAATCATAAAAGAACTGCAAAAGGAAACGGTCCGGGTAAGAATATCTTACGGGAGCGAGATAAGAAAGGACAGCAGTGTTTGTCCGGTTGTCACGGACCTTTACCCGGGCTGCGGACCGATTGGCGGCATTCATGCAGGGCTTAAAGCCTGTGAATGCGGGTGGCTGGCGGTGGCTGCCTGTGACATGCCGTTTCTGAAAGCAGAGTTATTTTGCTGTCTGAAGCAAAAAATCTCCGATGCAGAAGAAAAGGGGGGTCTTTATGACGGCGTGGTGCCGGTTTTGGACGGCAGGCTTCACCCCTTGGCAGCCATTTACCGGACGGGTACGGCAAAGCTGTTTGAGGAGCAGATCAGGGCAGGGAATTACCGCATCCGAGATGCGCTTAAACGGCTGAATATTTTCTATGCAGATCTGTCGGGGCAGAAAATATTTGAAGAAATGCTTCAAAATATCAATACAACAGAGGAATATGAAAGGTTGGTAAGGGATGGGTGAGCTGACATTAAAGCAGGCACAAGAGCTGCTTCTTGCGAAGACAGAGACAGTCAGGGATATGGAAGAAATCCCGCTTTGGGAGGGAGGCGGCAGGACCCTGGCGGAAGATATTTTCGCCGGGCAGGATCAGCCGCCGTTTGCGCGTTCGCCTTTGGACGGATATGCGGTAAGAAGCGGGGATATAGCGGGAGCGTCGAAGGAACGCCCGGCCAGGCTTTCAGTGATTGATGAGGTGGATGCCGGCCGGGTAAGCGGCATGCGGGTGGAGAAAGGAACGGCCATAAGGATTATGACAGGCGCTCCTGTCCCGGAAGGGGCGGATTGTATCGTCAGGCAGGAGGATACAGATTATGGCGAGGAGAAAGTGGAGGTTTACCGGGAAGTCGGAGCCTACGAAAATTATTGTTTTGCCGGAGAGGATTACCGGGCAGGGACACAAGTATTGGAAAAGGGGACAAAGCTCGGGGCAATAGAACTGGGGACACTGGCAAGCCTTGGCCGGGAAAAGGTGCGGGTTTTCCGCAGGGTACGGGCAGCGGTGCTTACGACGGGAGATGAACTTGTCCTTCCGGGTGAGGAACGGAAACCAGGAAAAATCTATGATGCTAATCTGTATACAATGGCGACCAGGCTGACTGCTCTTGGGGCAGAGGTAATCCGGAAAGGGCGGACAGGAGACAAGCCAGAGGAAGCTGCGGCGTGGATTAGAGAAGCCGGAGAAAAGGCAGATATCATTGTCACAACCGGCGGGGTATCGGTCGGAAAAAAGGACATTATGCATGAGGTATTAAAACTCCTGGATTGCGAACGGATTTTCTGGAAAATTGCCATCAAGCCGGGTATGCCGACCTTGTGTGCACAATATGGAGGGAAACTACTGATCTGCCTGTCAGGGAATCCTTTTGGCGCGGCTGTCAATCTTGAACTTTTGGTAAGGCCCGTCCTGGCAAAGATGGCGGGGAGAAAGGCGCCGGAGCTTTTAAGGCTGCGCGCCGTGTCAGAGAGTGAGTTCCCAAAACGGAGCGGCGTGACCCGGTATGTCCGTGCGTTTTACGAGGAGGGGAAGGTAAGGATTCCGGAAGGCTCAAACGCCTCGGGAATTTTAAGCTCCATGTGCGGCTGCAACTGCCTGATTGAGATTCCGGCAGGGACGGCGGCATTAAAAAAGGGAGACAGGGTATGGATTGTTTTATTATAGAAGGCAGACAGGAGGAAAACTCGTGCAAAAAGCAGGGCAGAAAATTGTAGCGGTCTGCGGCGTGAAAAATTCCGGGAAAACGACTTTGCTTGCAGGGCTGGTAGAAGAACTTGTGGCGCGGGGGAAGAAGGTTGCCGTGATCAAACATGACGGTCACGATTTTTCCTGCGATATCCCGGGGACGGACAGTGACCGGCTAAAGAAGGCCGGAGCATATGGGACAGCGGTTTTTTCCGATTCCCGGATCTTTGTACACAAGACAGGGACCGGGGAGCGGGAACAATCACTAATCGGGATATTTCCGGAGGCAGATGTTATTTTCATTGAGGGGATGAAGGAGAAAAGCTTTCCGAAGATAGAGGTGATCCGGGAAGGGATTTCCGTTCAGCCTGTCTCCAATCCGGAAGGGAGATTTTTGATTGTGACAGACAGGAATCCGGAAGACTATCAGGAGGATACAGCCGGATTTGAAGAGACCGGCCGGATCGCGGACAGGATATTGCAGCAAAAGGATGTTTGGGAAACACGCCCGGGAGGGAAGAGGAATGAAGGATAGCTTTGGGAGGGAAATCAGCTATATGCGCATTTCCATTACAGACCGGTGCAATTTGAGATGCCATTACTGCATGCCCCAAAAGGGGATTGAGCTGGCGCCGGCGGAGGAAATTTTGGCTTTTGAGGAGATTGTCCTGGTCTGTCAGGCCGCCGCAGAGTTAGGAGTCCGGAATTTTAAGATTACCGGGGGCGAGCCGCTGGTTCGTCCTGGCTGTCCGGAACTGGTGGGGATGATTAAAAAAATTCCCGGTGTCCGGCAAGTTACCCTTACCACAAATGGTTTCTTTCTTGAACGATATCTGGACAAGCTTTTGGAAAACGGCCTTGACGCGGTAAATATCAGCCTGGATACGTTAAACGAGAAGCTATATCGGCAGATTACCGGCTTTGCTGTGCTTCCTGTAGTAAAAGCCGGTATCGGTTACGCGCTGAAAAAGGGATTGAAGGTAAAGATAAACAGTGTGCTCCAAAGAGGAATCCATGACCGGGAATGGATGTCTCTCGCAGAGCTTGCAAAAGACGTGCCGGCAGATGTCCGTTTCATTGAGATGATGCCCATAGGTCTCGGAAAAAAATATCAAGGAGTTTCCGGGGAGGAAGTGCTTCTGAATTTGAAGGAAAAATACCCTGGGATAAAGCCAGATGAGACGTTTCATGGGAACGGGCCGGCAGTGTATTACCGGATTCCCGGGTTTTCAGGAAGTATCGGCTTTATCAGTGCGGTGCATGGGCAGTTCTGCGGAAGCTGCAACCGTATCCGCCTGACGGCAAAGGGAGAATTAAAGCCTTGTCTCTGTTATGGGAGTTCTGTGGATATCAAGGAGATCGTTCGTAACCCGGTATATGCGAATGGCGAGGAAAAGAGAGAAGAACTGAAAAGCGCCGTCAGGGAGGCAATCAGCCGGAAGCCGGAAAGACACTGTTTTGCAACAGAGGAACAAATTACGGAAGGAAGGCAGATGGTACAGATCGGAGGATGAAGGAAATGGAAGTGAAAATGGATAGGGTCAGGGAAAAGAATGAGGAAACGAAGACGGGAAAAATCATGGCAATCTGTGTAAGCCAAAAAAAGGGCACCCGGAAAACAGAGGTTCCCTATGCAATACTTCTGGAGAACCAGGGAATCGAGGGAGACGCCCACGCAGGAACCTGGCACCGTCAGATAAGCCTTCTTGCACAGGAAAAAATCGAAGAATTCAAGACAAGAGGGGCAGAGGTGGATTTCGGGATATTTGGGGAAAATCTGGTCGTGGAAGGTTTTGACCTCAGGAAAATTCCGGTGGGAACCCGGTTCGCAATCGGGGAGGCAATCTTAGAGCTTACCCAGATCGGAAAGGAATGCCACAGCCACTGTGCCATATATAAGGCGGTGGGAGACTGTATCATGCCCCGGGAAGGTGTATTTGCCAAGGTAGTAAAAGGCGGGGTAATCCGTCCCGGGGATGAGATACGAAGGCTTGCTTTTGATGCCAGGAAGCCGTTTACCGCTGCAGTAATCACACTCAGCGATAAGGGCTTTAAAGGAGAACGGGAGGATAAGAGCGGCCCGGCAGCCTGTTCCATTCTTACAGAGGCAGGATATGAGATTATCGAGAGCCTCCTGCTCCCGGACGGGGAGGAAAAACTCAAAAAGGAACTGATGCGTTTATCGGATCAACGTCAGGTAAATGTCATTTTTACCACGGGCGGCACAGGTTTTTCCGAGCGTGACGTAACGCCGGAGGCCACAAAAGCTGTCTGCGACAGGATGGCCATGGGAATCGCAGAGGCAATCCGGGTATATTCTCTGTCAATTACAGACAGAGCCATGTTGAGCCGGGCAGTATCGGGAATACGAAAAAAGACGCTGATTGTAAATCTTCCGGGAAGTCCCAAGGCGGTCAGGGAGAGTCTGGAATATATCCTGCCATCATTAGGGCATGGCCTTGGAATCCTGAGAGGTACGGAAGGAGAGTGTGGAGGGAAATAAAGAAGGGGCGTAAAATAAAATGAAAAAAAGGATATTGGTCATGTTGTCCGTAATGGGAATGGCGCTTGTCTCTGCCGGCTGCACGGGAAATAGAGGAAGCAGGGAAACGGAAGCAGCGGAAGGGGCAGCGGCTGAAGGCAACCTGGAAAGGGCGGAGACAGGCGGAAGCAATCCGGAGGGGGAAGCTGCAACAGGGAACAATCGGGAAGGAGTCAAAACAGACGGGAATCATCCGGATAAGGAAAAGGAAGCTGACAACAACGGGGAAGAAACAGAGATTCAGGTTTTTATTGCGGCAAGCCTTAATACGGTCATGACAGAACTGGGGAAGATGTATCAGGAAGAGCACCCGGAGGTAAAGATTACCTATAATGCGGACAGCTCCGGTACGCTTCTCATCCAGATTGAGGAGGGATATGAATGTGATATTTTCTTTTCAGCGGCGCAAAAGCAAATGGATCAGCTGGAAGCAGACGGCCTTATGAAAGGGGGCACCCGGGCCAACGTAGTCAATAACCAGTTGGTTGTGGTAACGCGAAAGGACAGCGGCACAAAGGTAAAGGGACTTGATTCTTTCAAAGATGCAGAGAGTATTGCGCTGGCAGGAGGAAGTGTCCCGGTGGGGAAGTATACGAGACAGGCGTTAGTGCGGTGCGGTATTTTAGAGGAATCCGAAGACGTGTCGGCAATTACGACGCGGCAGGTATCCGATGCACTCGGCGGCGTGGAAATCAGCGAGCAGGATAATGTAAGCAAGGTATTGTCCGCGGTTGTGGAGGGTTCCTGCGAAGTCGGAACCACTTATTATTCGGATATTTATGGCTATGAGGATGAGCTTGATATTTTGGAAACCGTAAGCTATGAGCTGACAGGAAATGTGATTTATCCGATTGCCCGGGTGGCCAACGAGGAGGCTGACGAAGCCCAGGACAAGGCGGCGGATGAATTCCTGGATTTTATTCTGTCCGATCAGGCAAAAACAGTGTTTGAGAGCTATTATTTTAATACGGATGTGGAGTAAACTATCATGGCTGTTTTGAAAAATTTGGATTGGAGCCCCTTATATATTTCTTTAAAAACAGGGATTGCTGCGACAATAATCTGTTTTTTTGCCGGCATATTTACAGCAGAGAAAGTGATGAAATTGCCGCCGGCAAAGAAAGCGCTTGCAGACGGGATTCTGACGATGCCGCTGGTGCTTCCGCCGACGGCGGCAGGATTTTTCCTGCTGCTGTTATTTAGCAGAAGAAGGCCCCTGGGAATATTTCTGTTCCAGAATTTTAATATCAAGGTGGTGCAGACCTGGCTTGGATGCGTCATTGCGGCGAGTGTCATTGCCTTTCCCCTGATGTACAGAAATGCCCGCGCGGCATTTGAGCAGGTAGATGGAAACCTGATCTATGCGGGAAGAACCCTGGGCATGTCGGAATTTCGGATTTTCCGAAAGGTTGTGCTTCCGGAAGCGGGGCCGGGCATTGTTTCCGGGACTATCCTGACCTTTGCACGGGCACTGGGGGAATACGGCGCGACCTCCATGCTGGCAGGAAATATTCCGGGAAAGACGGGAACCATATCCCAGAAAATCGCCATGGTGATTCAGGACGGAGATTACCAGACAGCAGGCGTGTGGGTGGCAATTGTCCTTTTTATTGCTTTTATGGCTGTTTTTTTTATGAATCTGGCCGCAGGGAAAAGAAGGAAAAATATCAGGAAATGGCGGGAGTAAAGGATGGCAGTATATATAGAAATAAAAAGGAAATGGGAAGGATTTTCTATAGAACTGCAGGTGAAAAGCAGCGCAAAACGCATCGGGATCCTGGGGGCTTCCGGCTGCGGGAAGAGCATGACCTTGAAGATAATTGCCGGGATCGAGACTCCTGGGGAAGGAAGAATCCAACTGGGTCCGCGTATACTTTTTGATTCAGAAAGCAGGATTAATATAAAGCCCCAAAAGAGAAATGTCGGCTATCTTTTCCAGAATTATGCACTCTTTCCCGCCATGACCGTGGAAGAGAATATCGCTGCAGGCATAAAGGGAAACAAGGCGGAAAGGAAAAGGCGGGTTCGGGAAATGACAGAACGATTCCGCCTTGCCGGGCTGGAAAAACGGCTTCCCGGGGAGCTTTCCGGAGGGCAGCAGCAGAGGACTGCGCTTGCAAGGATTATGGCCTATGAGCCGGAGATGATTCTTCTGGACGAGCCTTACACGGCTCTTGACGGGTTCCTCCGCGACAGGCTGGAGCAGGAGCTTCTTACGATGCTGGACGATTATCAGGGAACTGCTATTTTGGTTTCCCATAACCGGGATGAAATCTACCGCTTCAGTGAAGATTTGCTTATTATGGAAGACGGAAAAGCCGCTGTTTTTGGAAAAAGCAAAGATATCTTTGAAAATCCCCGGAAAATTGCCGCAGCCAGGCTGACTGGCTGTAAGAATATCTCAAGGGTGGAAATTCTGAACCCGCATTCAATGCGGGCATTGGATTTTGGCATTACGCTGCATACGGTAAGGGAAATTCCCGGGGATACGTCGGCCGTCGGTTTCCGGGCCCATGAATTTGTCCCGATATGGGGGAAGCGGCAGAAGAATTGTATCCGGGTGCAAGTGGAAAGCAGGGCAGAGCTTCCTTTTGAGTGGAAGTATTATCTTAAACCAGAAACAGAAGAAGGGCGCAGGGGAGGGGAATCCCTTTGCTGGTTCATACAAAAAGATAAGTGGCAAGAGCTTTCCGAAAGAGGGCTGCCGGATTATCTGCAGTTTTCTGAGGGGAAGCTGTTGTTTTTAAAAGAATAGGCATATGGTGTTGCTACAGGTTTTTGACAAGCTGTCTGTCAATACTTTTTGGACGGTGCCGGTGAGGTCTTTTTCAATTCGCTAAATCGCCAGGGGGTATCCGCAGATTTTGGATGATTAGGGGAGCATTTGTTTTCGATTAAAGATGCTGTGGTGGCTATAGATGGGACGGCATTTCTTCTTTTGTCAGCATATTGACGCCTCCACAAGTTCAAATTTAAATGTTACACATAAATTGTAATCACAAGAAACATCGGGCAATGCCCGATGTTTAAAACTGGACGGAAGCGGTTTTATAAGTAGGCTTGAACCTATATGATTATGTTAAGATTCTATTGGGATATCGTATTGGCGTAATTCTAGTACTACCTTGCGGAAATTTCAGTGAATTCAGCACTCGCTGTTTCCGCCCTCTGCACGCCTGCAAAGCTAGACGTAGGCACCGCTACGTTGCTAATGTTCAGCAAGGACCGGAACGGAGTGTAGAACGTCGCTTTGCAGACGCACAGATGACGAAAATATCAAGCACTGTATTCACCATTATTTTCGCAATGCAGTACTAGTACAGCGTTGCATTAATTCTCGAGTAATCAGCACTCGCTGTTTGTGCCATTGCCGCGTTGGTCTACGCTCCGCTTCGGTCCGTGCTAAACGTGTGCCACTGGCACACAGCACCGTCAGTTAACGATGCCACCGCAGAGTCTGCTCCAGCGAAGCGAGGGTATCGCCTTCTTCTTCCGCCTTGCACTGACGCAAAACATCAAGCACGGATTACTTCAAGATTAATGCAACGATGTACTAGACACAGATATAGTGATTTATGATATCGAAATATCTTCAGAAATCATGGAATATATCCTTCCAGAGTAACTTTATCGTTTTTCAGACCAACAACATTGTTAATTTCCCTGGATAGATAGGTTAGCATGATTCCTTTGGAGACGGGGCTCCGCGCCCCAGAGGGTGTACGTGAAAATAAAATTGTTGAAGATTTTAAATTTTGCCCCATTTTCGGCTCAAAAAAGGCCATATTCGCCGATCTGACAGGGACCTTATTTGCAGCAACTTCTTCAAAATCGCTATATTTTCCGCACCACAAAAAATAGCCGGAAATTTATGCAATACCAACAAAAATATAAGAAAAAATCATGAGAAAGCTAGCCTTACCTGATGAAATTTTACTAAGTATCCAGCAGCCCGCCCGCTACATCGGCGGCGAGGACATGTGCGTCAAGGATCCGAAAAACGTGGCCATCCGTTTTGCCATGTATTTTCCGGACGTGTCCGTTGGGTGAGTGTTGATACGTTTGGTGTACTATATATTGTAGTGATATGTTTACATAAAATGAATATATTATATGTTTTGGAATAGGACGAACAAATTTGAAGTGTTGAAAAAATAAATTTGTTGAAAAATTGCGGAGTTTTAAAACAGTAAAAATCAGATCAAAATGAGGATCCATATTAAGCAAATAGGAAAAGAGGCGGCGTAAGAAAGTTATATATGGTAATTGCATAAAAATTTAAAAATATGAATAAAGATTAGTTGGTACACAATATACTTTGATACTTTTTAGTTCCCTTAAAAGCAGGAGGCCATGACAAGCATGGCTCCCAGCTTTTTTCGGTTATTAAGGACCATTTTTAAATAGGATATTTTCCTTTGAATCATGAAAGTTCTGTATATAGGCTCGTTTAACATTGAATTGCCTGGGAAAACTTGTTATACTATGGATAGAAGAAAGGGGACATCAACAATTATGGCAAGAATCATTGGCATTGGACATCAGGATTTTACCGAACTGATTGCAAGTGGATGTTTTTATGTGGACAAGACAGAGTTCATCCGGGAGTGGTGGGAAAACCAGGATGTGGTTACTTTGATTGCCCGCCCCCGCCGTTTTGGAAAAACGCTGAATATGAGTATGCTGGAGCGCTTTTTCTCTGTAGAATATAAAGGGCAAGGGAAGATATTTGAAGGCCTCTCTATATGGAAGGATAAAACATTTCAGGAGCTTCAAGGGACTTATCCGGTGATTGCGCTTAGTTTTGCTGATGTGAAGGAAGTAACATTCCCTACAGCTAGAGAAAAAATCTGTCAGATTATAAAAATGGTTTTTGGAAAGTATCGGTTTTTGCTGGACAGTGATGTTCTGGGAGAAGATGAAAAGGAAGACTTTCGCAAGATTTCTGCCGTTCCGGAAAACAGTACGATTACTCTTTCCTTAAAGATGCTGTCCCTTTATCTTTCCCGTTACTATGGAAAGAAGGTGATCCTTCTTCTGGATGAGTATGATACACCTATGCAGGAAGCTTATGTGAACGGATACTGGGATGAAATGGCTGCCTTTATCCGAAGCCTTTTCAATTCAACTTTTAAAACAAACCCATATCTTTTTCGGGCTGTCATGACTGGAATTACAAGGATCAGCCGAGAATCTGTCTTTTCTGATCTGAATAATCTAACGGTAATAACGACAACATCCGAGATTTTTGAGGACTCCTTTGGATTTACACAGCAGGAGGTATGGAACGCCTTGGAGGAATATGATTTGTCTGGACAAAAAGAATCGGTGAAGGCCTGGTATGACGGTTTTGTTTTTGGTAAGAAAAGGGATATTTATAATCCCTGGTCTATCATCAATTATCTTAAAACGAAAAAACTATCCTGCTATTGGGCCAATACCAGCAGCAACAGCTTAATGGGAAAGCTGATCCGGGAGGGGAGTCCGGCTGTAAAAGAGACCATGGAGGAGCTTTTGAAAGGACGGAAACTCTGTACAACCATTGATGAGCAGATTGTTTTCAGCCAGTTGGAGTACAGCGAGAGCGCTGTGTGGAGTCTGTTTCTGGCAAGTGGATATTTGAAAGCAGACAGTCATCGGTTCGATGAGGAATTTGGAATAGAGGAATATGAACTGAGTCTGACCAATAAGGAAGTCCGTATAACATTTGAGAAGATGATACGAGATTGGTTTGGGAAGTCAGTAAAGGAATACAATGGATTTATCAAAGCATTATTACAAGGCAATACGAAGGAAATGAATGCTTATATGAACCGGATTACCCTGAGTACTTTCAGCTATTTTGATACAGGAAACCGTCCGTCAGGATCAGAGCCGGAACGTTTCTACCACGGATTTGTATTAGGACTTATGGTGGAACTGGCTGATCGGTATGTGATTACATCTAATCGGGAAAGTGGGTTTGGAAGATATGATGTGATGTTAAAGCCACGGAAAAAAGAGGACCATGGGATTATTCTGGAATTCAAGGTCTATGACCCGGATGACGAAGAGAGTCTGGAGGATACCGTGAAAGCAGCTTTAAAGCAGATTGAAGATAAGAATTATAAATCAGCCTTAATGGCAGAAGGGATTAGTGAAGATAGGATTAGAAAATATGGTTTTGGATTTGAAGGCAAGAGTGTTCTAATTGGATAAATACAGTGAAAATTAACACTGCGAAGATTTATAATTTTTAGCAAGAAAGGGAGATAGAAAAATGATGGAAGATAAGAACATTACATTTAATATGAATGGTGGACAGCTTAATTATGCGAGAGATAATGGAACAATTTATGCCACACAGAATAATGGAGACAATACCAATAGCTTGGATATTATTTTAAAAGAAATTATTGAAAATTTATCAGGTATAGAAAAAAAGAGGCAGATAAGATTAGAGATGTTGTAGATATGGCGAAGGAGGAATTGGTGAAACCAGAGCCCAAAGTGAGCAGATTAAGAAATTGTGTTACTTTAATAGCTCCAATGCTTACGATTGCAAATGGGATACCGGCTTTGGCAAATAGTTTACAGAAATTAGTGGACTATATTAAACCATTTATCCGTTAGGAGATACATTATGAAAGAGGATACCACAGACAGTTTAATTCTAAATATTCTTCCCGGAGGTCAAGTTAATTATGCAACAGATAATGCGACTATAAATGCATATCAAAATATTACAATAGATGCCAGCACTTTTCAAAAGAAATTATCATCAGCGCCAATAAAAAATTCATGTTTTGTGGGAAGAAATGATGAGGAAGATGAAATTATTGAAATTCTATCAAAGAATCACAGAGTATTAATTAACGGAGTAGGGGGGATAGGAAAAACAGCGTTAGCGAAGAAGATATATTTTGATTACGAAAGTAAATACAAGCATATAGCATGGATTGAATTTAAGAGTAGCTGGACAGAATCTCTTATCTCTTCATTGTTTACTGCAAATTTCAACTTTTCAGAGAAAAATACTGAAGATGAAAAGTATGAAAAAATCTTTCAGTTTTTATCCAACTTGAAGGGAGATATATTAATAATAATTGATAATTTTAATTCAATTGGACCAGGAGATTTATTTGAGATTTTTAAATTGTCAAATGCGGATATTCTTATAACTTCCAGATGCCAACCTGTGGGAATACCTGTCTATAGACTAGATCCGCCAAATGAAGAAGAATGCAAAAGGATATTTAAAGAAAATTATTTCCTTAAGGACTCATTGACGTTTGAAGAAGATCTGATAATTGAGGATATTATAAACAGATCTCAAAGATATACATTAGCGATTGAGTTAATTGCTAAGTCTATTTGTTATATAAATAGAAGCATTAGCGAATTTTGGGATGATCTAAAAGCACAGAATTATCAGCTAAAAGAGCTGAATTTACAAGCCAACTCTGATTGGAATAATCGATTTATAAATGAGGATATTTCTTCACAGATTAGTAAAGTATATGAGTTAGCGGTCTTAACAGATGAAGAAAGGACTGTGGCTCAGTTGCTGAGTATTTTACCCCCTTTTTCAAAAATATTATTATCAGATTTGAAGTGCTGGGTACCATTTTCAAGTACAAATACTATAGTGGTACTATCAAATAAAGGATGGGTAACTTGCGAAAATCGAGAAGTTTATATGCATGAAATTATAAGTAGTTGCATTAGTGAATATAATTCAATTACGTTTCATCAATGTGAACTATTGATGGCAGATTTAGAAAGAAAATTACAGCTAGGACCACAAATTGATACAGTAAATTGTGTTAAATATGCAGATTATATCTATAATATTATTGGAATCAAAAAAGAAGATTATATGTTCTGTCGTCATTTATCGGTAAAAGAAGCCGCTTTGGTATTTAAGGAAGTTGGTAAATATGATTTATCAAAGGGACTTTTAGATATTATTATTTCATGTTATCAAAATGATAGTGATGAAAACAAATTAATTTTGGCTGAACTTTATAATAATTATTCCAAGGTCTATAGTATGGAATCCGATATTCCTATGGCATTAAAAATGGCTCAGCATGCGGAATCCCTTATAGACTCCATTAATAATGATTATTCTCCAAATTATTATTTTCAGAAAATGATTATTAAAAAAACGGTTGGTATGCATTTTGCCCATCTGAAAAATAATGAGGAAGCATTAGAAAAAATGCGGGAAGCAATAAAAATCTCAAATAGCGTAAATGAATCACAAAAGCATCAAATTGCTAATCTTTATTCTGATTACTCGTTACTGCTATATGATACTGGAAATATATGTGATAGTATAAATACATATCAAAAAGTAATATAGCTATATGATGAATGTGGAATCACTAAATATAGTCCTTGGAGAAATACTACTTATACAAACTATGCTGACTCGTTAATTTTAAATAGCCAATATGAAGATGCTATTTATTATGAATTTCAGGCATTAATTGGTAAGTATAATTGTTATAACGAGGACAACTTGGCAATAGCGAATGCTTTACTTGGAATGGGACATATTTACCGGACCGAAAAGCGATTATGGGACATCGCTGCAATGTTTTATTCAAAAGCAGCAAACATTTATAAAATGGTAAGCTCTGTATGTGATGGATATTGTGATTCAATTGCCTGCTTTGCAATGGTTACAGACAATCATGAGTTACCATTAATGATTTACGAAATTATAATGAGTAATACTACTAAAGTATATCTAATATCTACTATGGCTAATGTTATGTATTCTCTTAAAGAATTCTATCCAGATAAAATGATTTTGGTAGGGGAAAAAGTAATAGATATGTTAAAAAATTTTGAAAAAGGACATGTTGCAGAACAATTGATTTATGCTCTTATGGGTGAGACATATTATAAACTAGATAAAAAAATGAAAGCGAAAGAGTGCCTATTGAAATCTATTAATAAGAGAATGATTCCAACCTCCTATTATTATAAAGAAAGTATAAATATTTTAAGCAAAATACCTTCTATGATAGATGAAACGGCTCTAGGAGACTGATTAATTCAGGCTAAGATAATTATATCCTGAAAGACTTTTGATGTATAAAATATGAATTAGAGGGAAGTTATGAGAAAAGACAGCGAATTATTCTTAAGAAGAGTTTTGAAATATAGAAGAGAAATCAATAAAGATAGTTTTATTATTAGTTATCGCTTCTTTGAGGAAATACCAAGTATTGAAACAGCGATATTCGATATTTTAAAAGATTTGATCGCAAATGATTGCCTTACAAGTAAAAGTGGTGTATTGGATTGAGAAGGGGACATTTCTATTAATTTAACTTTAGATGGAATTACATACTTTGATAAAGGAATGCAGAGTAATTCTGCTATTGTATTTAATATCTCTGGCGGTCAAGTAAATATTGCAAGGGATAGTAGTAAAATTGAGGCTGTTATTAGTAATTGTCCTAAACCAGAATTCGTTAAGAAAGGAGAATCCGATAATAATCTGAAAACAGATGAAATATTACTAGATAAGGTAAAAATGACAAGGAATAAGAAGGTCCATCTTCCTATAATCGATTTACGGCGCTAAGGACGCGCCTTTTATCAAAATTTGCTTTGCAAATTATGATAAGTTATATTACAGGAACCGCTACGCGAACCCTGTAATCGGATTTACGGCGCAAATGACGCGCCTTTTATCGGAAATCGCTTCGCAATTTCCGATAAGTTATATTGTTACATTCTTTCAAATTTTCCAGCAACCAGAATAATGCAGTAAGAAAAAGCAATCATCAAGTTTGACGATTGCTTTTTCTTACTGCATTGTCATAGAAGCAGAAATAATCCGGACGATGCCGGGATTGGGTATATTCAAACATTACGCCATCGCTGTTATAAGTCTGGCTGCTGATTACCGCCATGCAATTATAGTCCTGAATATCTTTCAGCAGGTACTTTTCATCGATTTGCGTTATTTTTTCGACAGTCATGACCCGTTTGCTGTTTACGATGGTCATATGCAATGTCTGCTCCAAATACTGATAAGCAGAGTTTTCCGCAATTTCTTTTGTCAGGCCAGGAATTGCTTCTTTTAAGAAATAATTGTGGTTAAGAATCAGCGGCATAGCATCCAGATAGTGCAGGCGCTGGATATAATAAATATCCGTTCCCACAGGAAACCCCGTGTATAGAGACTGTTTTTCGTTAATGGCAAATTCGGTAAACAAAAGGACTTTTGTACTGGCATGATGGCCGTTCCGTGCTGCAGATTCCCGAAACGTCTCTATCTCTCCGATGGTAAAGGCCGTCTGTGCGATGGGCTGGTAGATATTGCGTACTCCCTTACCTTGCATGGTCTGTACATAACCATCCGTTACCAGGCGGCTGACTGCCCGGCGAAGGGTATTGCGTGAGCAGTTATACGTTTGGACCAATGTGTTTTCTGAAGGTAAAAGTTCCTGATAGGCAAAAACATTGGTTTCAATTTTTTGTTTTAAATCTTTATAAATGGTTTCGTATATTGATTTCGGCATAGTTATTCACCTCTGTTATCATTATTATAGCAAGGAAAGGATAAAAAAGTCAACATCTTGTTTAAACAAGTGTGTTATAACATAATGCATCAAACATGTTTAAACAAGTTAAAACAGATGGAGGGATTGAAAGCATGGGAAAGTATGCGGAAGACGCAAAACAGTTGTTACATCTGGTAGGCGGAAAAGAGAACATCGCGGCAGTTTCACATTGTATGACAAGAATGCGGTTTGCTCTGGCGGAACCGGCAATCTTTGGTGTAAATTTAAAAAGAGGGTTCCCCTTTGTCTGCGGAATGATCGGCTCCGGACTGGCAGCGATTGTTTGTGTGGCCACAGGGACAACAGCTAACGCCATCGGTGTAGGCGGCGTTCCCGGAATTTTATCTATTCAGCCTCCGTTTATGGGCTCCTTTGGAATTTGTATGATAATTGCCTTTGCGGTTTCGTTCTTGTTGACAATGATTGTGGGTAAGAGGCGCTTGGCAGCGGTCCAGGTCGATGAGACAGTGGAACCGGCAGCAGGAACCATGGTTTCTGCTTCTGTGATGGGCGACGGAAAAGAGGCGAAAATAGCAAAAGGGCAGCCAGAGGAAAAGAAAGAGACGGAAGGAAGGCTGACAGCCTTTTTATCGGGAGAAGCAATCCCTTTGGCGGAAGTGGAAGATGGCGTTTTTTCGGCAGGAGTTTTGGGTGACGGTATGGCCATCATTCCGGAAACCGAAATACTGTACTCGCCGGCGGACGCCAGGGTTGCGGCATTAATGCCAGATTCACGTCATGCCTGTGGGTTAAAACTGGATAATGGTATGGAAGTCCTGTTACATATCGGCATCGATACCGTGGATATGAAAGGGGACGGATTTGAATATTTGGTAGAAGAAGGGCAGGAAGTCAGTGCCGGAACACCGTTGATCAAATTTGACCGGGCAAAAATTCAGGCGGCAGGCCATCGGGATGTGACCGTATGTGTGATCAGCAATGAGGGGAATGGCAGGGAAATTCAGTTTCATACAGGGGTAGTGGTAAAAGAAAAAGAAACAACTGTGGTAACATTCAGGTGAGGAAGAATCAGGAGGACAGCAAGATGGCAAATTTTAACAGCAAAGTAGTATACCAAATATATCCGAAATCCTTTCGGGATAGCAATGGGGATGGCTTGGGAGATATCCCCGGGGTGATAGAAAAATTGGATTACCTCCAGGGATTAGGTGTAGATTATCTGTGGCTGACCCCGTTTTTTCCATCGCCACAGAATGATAATGGGTACGATGTGATGGATTACTGTGCTATGGATCCAAAATTTGGGACAATGGCAGATTTGGAGGAATTGGTTAGGAAGAGCGAAGAGCGTGATATGGGGATTATGCTGGATATGGTATTTAACCATACGTCTACTTACCATGAGTGGTTTCAGAAAGCGCTGGCTGGTGAGGAAAAATACCAAAAGTATTATATTTTCAAAGAAGGCACACCAGATCATGCTCCTACAAACTGGCAGTCAAAGTTCGGCGGTTCCGCATGGGAATATTTGCCCGGCCTGAAAAAGTGGTACCTCCATTTATATGATGTGACCCAGGCGGATTTAAACTGGGATAACCCGGAAGTTCGGGAAGAACTGAAGGAAATCCTCCGGTTTTGGAAGGAAAAAGGGATTAGGGCCTTTCGGTTTGACGTCATCAACCTGGTTTCCAAACCGGAAGTGATGGAAGACGATTTTCAAGGAGACGGCCGTAGGTTTTACAGCGACGGCCCCCATATCCATGAGTATCTGAAGGAATTGGTGAAAGATGCAAAGATTGAGGATTTCATAACCGTAGGGGAGATGTCTTCCACATCCCTTGAGCATTGTATCCGGTATTCCGATCCAAGGGAAAAAGAACTCTCCATGTGTTTTAATTTCCATCATCTGAAGGTGGATTATAGAGACGGGGACAAATGGGCCCTTATGGATACGGATTATAAAAAGCTGAAGGAACTATTTGTGGAGTGGCAGATGGGGATGCAGAAAGGAGGCGGGTGGAATGCCCTGTTTTGGTGCAACCATGATCAGCCCCGTATTGTGAGCAGGATAGGAGATGAACACACTTACTGGAAGGAGTCGGCGAAAATGCTGGCTGGTATAATCCATCTCATGCGGGGGACTCCGTACATCTATCAGGGGGAAGAGATTGGCATGCTGAACGCCCATTATGCTTCTATCAAGCAGTACCGGGATGTGGAAAGCTTAAATTACTATGAGATTTTGCTGGAAAAAGGAGCGACGGAGGAAGAGGCACTTGAAACTTTGTCAGCCAGATCCAGGGATAACAGCAGGACTCCTATGCAGTGGACAGGGGAAACCTATGGCGGATTTTCCGAGACAGAACCATGGCTTCCCATGTCTGATGAATTTCGAGGAGAGATTACGGTAGAAGCCCAGGAAAAAGACGAGAATTCTATTCTCGCTTTTTATAAGAAGTTAATCGCTATGAGAAAACGATATCCGGTGATCGCTAAAGGAGGAATTTCATTTTTAGAAACCGGAACAGATATGGTACTGGCATACCAAAGAGTGCTGGGGAAACAGGAGATTCTGGTGTTTGGCAATCTGGATAGTAAAAACCAAACCATCAAAGTAGCCAGGAAAGGGAAAGAATATGAAGTATTGCTGGAAAATTATGATAGGAAGGGCGATATGTTCTGTGAGCATACCTTATCGTCTGAAGGCCGGGAGGCATTAGAAGAATCATATACCATGAAGCCATATGAGATTATGGTTTTGGGAAACGTAAATTAAGGACAGCGCGTATTGCCAGAGAGGAACGGTAAGCCAGGAGTCTTTTGAACTTACCAGGCGTTATTATCATCGTTTAAAGCGGGCGGATGACTTGAGGTACTGCGGCCATAGCTATGCAATGCAAAACGCTTCCCAGAATGTAAAAAACGCAGCAAATGTCACACTGGAAAAAATTTTTTGTTCATAGGCTCCCTATGGGCAGCAACACCGCAAAACCGGCAGAAACCCGATAAATATGGGCGTTCTGCCGGTTTGTCTATGCACAGGCCCGCACAGAGGAATATGCCGCTAAAGCGGCGTGCGGGCCGCGCGGCAAATAGGGGAAGATGGCTCTTCCCTACCCGATTACGCAGCCCCATGCAGAGGAAGTATGCCGCAGAAGCGGCGGATGCGCGCGGATTTGCAGAGGAAAACGCTGCTTCGCAGCACAAATCCGGCGTGGGAAACGCTTTAATTGGATTTTTTGTAAAGGATTTTCCACTATGGATTTTACTAAAATAGCAACGATACAAGCAAGCTTGACGCACAAAATTCATGCCAAATTCCCCGCGCCTGAACGGTTACTGCAAATAAAGACCTTGTTTCCGTAAATTACGACATTGTATTTATCAGCGCAGGAGTTAAAATAATAATGAAGTATTATGAGAAGGAGATATTCTATGGATGAATGGCTGATGCAGAAGATACAAGAGGTAACGGCTGAAGAGCAGGCGTATCTGAATGGCAGGACACAAGTAGAGATGGATGTTTATCGGTATCCTGAAGGGCGTAAATTGTCAGATGGGTCACGCCAGTTTGAAGTTGACAGTCAGTTATTCCTGAAAAAAGGAAAGCTTATAACAGTAAGGCATCACAGCCGATTCGTCGATTTCCCGATTCATCGGCATAATTATATTGAGATTATGTATGTGTGCATGGGGGAAATTACGCACTATATCGATGGAAAAAAATTGGTTATGCGCCAGGGGGATATGCTTCTGATGAACCAGCATGTAAAGCATAGCATTAAACGGGCCGAGGCTGGTGATGTAGGAATCAATTTCATTGTTCTTCCGGAATTTTTCGATATTCCTTTTCAGATGATGCGAAAGCAAAATATTATTGCGGACTTTCTTGTGGGTATTTTAAGACAAAATAATCCGATCCCTCAATATCTGAATTTTCAGCTTCATGGAAAGAAAGCGATTTCGAATCTTATGGAAAATATGATTGCCTCATTGGTGAGTGAAGATGCCTTGCCAGAGGAAACACATCATTCGGGAAAAGCTGGTGTCGCAGGGAAGTTAGACACCAACAATGAGGATGTGATTAATCAGTATTCTATGGGACTGGTATTCTTGTACCTGATCAACCATATAGATACACTGTCGGATAACTCGTCTCATAATTATGAGGATATCGTGGTTCAGTCAACAATGAAATATATTGATTCCCATTACCGGACAGCGTCATTAGGCTATATTGCGGATGATTTTCAGTTATCCTTTCCGACAGTGAGCAGGATGATTAAGAAAGCGACAGGTTTTACTTTTCAGGAGCTTCTGATGCGCAAGCGTTTTCAGAAGGCGGTGATGTTTTTGGTAGAGACGGAACTTCCGGTGGAAGAGATTGCTGTCAATATCGGCTATGAAAACCGCAGCTATTTTTACCGGCAGTTCAAGGCACGCTATGGAGTGACGCCGAATCAGTACCGTATGCTGCATAAGGATGATAAAGCGATCAAATTTTAATTCCTGTGAGAATGTAACCGTTCAGACGGTTCATCTTCTTGCCCGCCTGGCGCTGGGAAGCATCGGATGTCCATCCGATGTGGAATTTGGGACAAATTTGGGCTTACAAGCAAGCTTGATGCCCCAATCTATCTCAAATTCCCCGCCGTCTGAACGGTTACGTGAAAATAAGGACAGGATTTTCATGAGAACAGGACATTATGGAATTCATGCAGTTAGGATATAATGAAGACACTTAAGTGAGAGTGGTTCCAAAGAGTCCAAATAGCCCACAAAGTATACTTCTCTGGCTTTTAAGACCATTTGGAACGCTTGTGGAGATTGGAAAGCAGCGCTGCCGGAAAAGAGACGAGATAGGAGGAGAGGAAAACCATGGATTACAGGAAAGAAGCACAGAAGATACCGGCAGAAGACAGGCCGATATCAAAGAAAAACGTATCAGGGCTTGGCAACTTTTTCGGCATATACGGGGGGGAACATATCGCCGCGACAGAATTCGTCATCGGCGCGACATTGGTTACATTGGGGGTAAAAGCAACGGACATATTTCTGGGTCTGATTATCGGAAATATCCTGGCAACCCTGACTTATGCATTGATTTGTGCGCCGATTGGTGTGGACACCCGGGTGACATTATATTCCTATCTGAAAAAGGTTATGGGGCCATATATGCAGAAAATCTACAATGTGGTATGGGGACTTGCTTCCATCGCCATGGCGGCGTCTATGCTGACGGTTTCGGCATCTGCAGTAAGAGAGATTTTTGGAATCAGGCTGCAGACAGAGTGGTATCCGACAGATGTGAAATTCATTCTGGTGGTTATCGTTCTGGGTATCATCGTAACACTGGTTGCGGCAAATGGATTTAACGCGGTGGCCAAGTTTTCATCTGCCTGTGTGCCGTGGATGATCATTGTGTTCTTGGCTGGTTTCTGTGTGGTTGTACCGCAGCTTATCCAGATTACAGGTGCTGCAGGGATACATGGCTTTGGAGATTTCATGAATCTGATGAATACGAGCGTCTGGAGTGGTGAGGTTCTGGAAGGAGGGCAGGACTTAAGTATCTTCCATGTGATAGGATTTGCCTGGATGTGTAATCTGGCATACCATGGGGGATTGAATGATATGACGCTGTTCCGTTATGCAAAGTCTGCGAAGTACGGATTTGTAACCTGCTATGGAATGTTTATCGGCCACTTTTTTGCTTGGGGAAGCGCTGGCATCATGGGGGCGACGGCGGCATTGATGCTGAATCAGTCATTGCTGATTCTGGATTCCGGTGCAATCACCAGTGCGGTTTTAGGAAGCACGGGACTTCTGGCAGTCATTATTGCAGGCTGGACGACGGCAAATCCCAGTATCTACAGGGCAAGCCTTGCTTATGAATCGATATTTAAAAAGGTATCTTCCAAAAAATTAACCTATGCGGTAGGTGCGTTCATGACGGTTGTCGCATGTTTCCCGATTACGATGAACATTATGACGATTGTAAATATCATTGTATTGGTGGTGCCTCCGGTGGGAGCAATCGTATTTGCGGAACATTGGATTCTCCCGAAGCTTGGCGGAACCCGGTATTGGGCGTCTTTTAAGGGATGGAAGATTAATTATGCCGGCCTTGCCGCATGGCTGATCTCGCTTGCATTTGTTGTGGTTATGACAATCACGAAGGTATTGCACTCGTACTTTTTGTTTTTGCCTACATACCTACTGGCAATGATTTCCTATTTGATTCTGGCATGTATAATGGGAGCGAAGGATAATTACAGCAAACAGGTGGAAGAGGAACAGAAAATCGCGGAAGCGCTGGAGAAAATCCAGGAAGAAGAGGATGAGGAAATCATCGATTACCGGCCAAAATATCCGGCGGTTCAGAAAAGTACGGCCTATGCTTCCTATGCGGTGCTGGCAGGTTTTGCCATATTCACGGTTATGGTAGCAGGCGGGAGCGTAACCCCGGATACGTGGAAGAGTACTTCGATTATCATTTCTTTTGTATATTTTGCACTGAGCGGTGCATCTACCTATTTCAGATATGGCCTGACAGAGAAGGCATAAGATCCGTCAGAAAGCGGATATAAAAAAGGTAACGATGGAAATAATCATAATAAAGGCAATCATATGCCGAAAAGGAGAGAAGGTATTATGGTAAGAAAAGGTTTCAAAATGCATTTGTACCCAGGGATGGCTAAAGAGTATGAAAAACGCCACAACCAGCTATGGCCAGAGATGAAGGACATGATTCATGAATACGGCGGAAGCAATTATTCTATCTTCCTTGATGAGGAGACAAACATGCTCTTCGGCTATCTGGAGATTGAGGATGAAGAGAAATGGGCCCGGTCTGCGGATACTGAGATCAACCGGAAATGGTGGGATTTTATGGCAGATATTATGGATACGAATCCAGACAATAGTCCGGTGAGTACTGATCTGGTTCCGGTATTTCATTTATCATAAAAAGAAAGCAAAGCAGACGAAGGAGGCGCAAATGGGTACATATTATCTGGCTGTAGATATCGGGGCATCCAGCGGCCGTCATATGCTTGGCTGCCTTGAGGACGGGAAACTCCAGCTCGAAGAAATCTATCGCTTTCCCAATGGAATGAAACATGTGGACGGGAGTCTCTGTTGGGATGTGAAAGCATTGTTCTATGAGATCAAAGAAGGGCTTAAGCATTGTAAAGAGATGGGAAAGATACCATCCTTTATGGGAATCGACACCTGGGCTGTAGATTATGTGCTGCTGGACGAGGATGAGCAAATATTGGGAAAGACTTACGGATACCGGGATGACCGGACAAGCGGTATGGATACGAAAGTATATGAAGAGATTTCCCTTAAAGATCTTTATGCACGTACCGGGATTCAGAAACAGATGTTTAACACGATTTATCAGTTGATGGCTGTAAAGCAGCAGGAGCCGGAGCTTCTTGAAAAGGCCGAGAGCATGCTGATGATTCCGGATTATTTCCATTTTCTTCTGACCGGGGTGAAACGGACAGAGTATACCAACGCCACAACCACACAATTGGTAAGCCCTGTCTCTAAGGATTGGGACTATGCTTTGATTGATATGTTAGGCTATCCGAGAAAAATATTTGGCGAGATCAGTCGGCCGGGCACTCTGGTTGGAAATTTCTGCAAAGAAATTCAGGAAGAGGTAGGGTTTGATTGCCAGGTGATTTTGCCGGCAACCCACGACACAGGATCCGCTGTCGCAGCCATACCGACTACCGATAAGGATGCGCTCTATATCAGTTCCGGCACATGGTCTCTTATGGGAACAGAACTTTCAGAGGCAGATTGTTCTTCTGAGAGCAGGATATATAACTTCACCAATGAAGGCGGTTATGAATACCGTTTCCGCTATCTGAAAAATATCATGGGGCTTTGGATGATTCAGTCTATCCGGAAGGAATTTGCAGAAGATTATTCCTATGGCTATATCTGCGAACAGGCACAGAAGCAAAAAATCGCTTCCCTTGTGGATTGCAACGATGATATGTTCCTGGCGCCGCCCAGTATGGTGGAAGCGGTAAAAGAATATTGTGAGCGGACCGGGCAGCAGGTGCCGGATGATGAATGGGAGACTGCGGCAGTAATTTATAACAGCCTCGGAAAATGCTATGGGGATACCATTGAACAGATTGAAGAAATGACCGGAAAACAATATGGATGTATCTATGTTGTGGGTGGCGGTTCCAACGCTGAATACCTGAATCAGGTTACGGCAAAATACACTAGGCGCACGGTTTATGCAGGCCCCGGCGAGGCAACGGCGATCGGGAATTTACTGGTACAGATGATTTATAACCAGGAATTTGAAGGACTGGAAAAAGCAAGAGAATGTGTAAAAAGGTCTTTCGATATAAAAAAATATGATACCGAGGCCAAAAGGCCGAAAATCTGATACAAGTTTACCTGTAAGAAGATTTCGGCTCCCAATCATCATAAGTAACCGTTCATCAAATATAAAAAAGGAGAATAATCATGTTAGTTGAAACAAAAGCAAAAATCGGAGTTTTTTCGATCGCTCTTGGAGCATATCTGCCTCAGTTTCCGTCGTTGGTGCCAGAATTTGAAGCGCAGTATGACGCATTCAAAAAGACGATTCCGGATACCGTGGAAATCGTGGATGGGGGCATTGTCACGACAAAGGAGCTGGCTCAGACAGCCGGCGACAAGTTCCGCGCGGCGGATGTGGATCTTGTGATCCTACAGCTCCTGACTTATGCAACATCCTATAATATGCTTCCTGCTATCCGGGATCTGAATGTGCCGGTGGTACTGGTAAATGTTCAGAAAAAGAAAGCGCCTGACTATGAAAATACGGATACTGCCACATGGCTGGGCGAGCTGTATGCCTGCGGCGCAGTCGGGGAGATGGTAGCAGATCTGGAACGTGCCGGCAAGCGTCATGCGGTCATCACAGGTGTCGTTGAGGGAGGAGATTCCCAGGTGCAGGAGGAGATCGAAGCATGGTGCCGGGCCGCACAGGTACGCCGCCGGTTCCGGGATACCAACTTAGCGCAGATCGGGCGTCCGTATCCGGGCATGATGGATCTGTATATTGATGAAACCAATCTCTATCACAGAATGTTCCTTTATACCAAGCAGTTTGACTGGGAGAAGATGTGGGCGATTGCTGATGGTATCACGGACGAGGCAGCGATACGGGCCAAGGCGCAGGATATTCTGGACACCTTTGATATCGAGGGAGGCGGCACGATTGAGAAGGTCTGGGATATGGCAAAATATGTGGTAGCTTTTGAACAGTGGGTCAAAGATGAACAGATTGCTTTTGTCGCTTCCCATTATGACGGGTTTGCGCAGGGAAAGGCAGGTGTTCTCGACAGTATGCTGATTCCGGCATTCTCCATGCTTATCAAACAGGGTGTTGCCTGTGCGGTGGAAGGCGATATTAAGGTTGCTATGGCGATGAGTATTCTTAAGACGATTGCCGGTTCCGGTCAATTGTCAGAAATGTACTCGATTGATTTTGAGGAGGACATCTGCATTATCGGCCACAGCGGTTCCGGTGACGCGGATATTTCCGCGAAAAAACCTACCATGAAAATCGTTCCCGTGTTCCATGGGAAGACCGGAGGTGGTTATCTGACACAGTTTTATCCACACCTTGGCCCGGTTACATATCTGGGCATCACACAGGACAGGGACGGACATTTTAAATTTGTTGTGGCGGAAGGGATCAACGAGGCCGGCCCGATATTCACTTTCGGCGACACCAATATGCGGACACGTTTTAGCTGTGGGGCAAGAGAGTTCTGCAACAGATGGAGTGAAGCAGGTCCGACGCATCATATGGCAGCGGCATCCGGCAGGCATATTGACACGATCCTGAAGGTTGCGAAAATCTTTGACGTGCCCGTAGATGTGGTTACAAGGTAAAAAAATATTTTGAGAAAGGAAGAAGGATGATGAATATTACCGAGGTAAAATTCGTACAGGGATTTATCCGTATGTGTAATGACGGATGGGAACAAGGCTGGCATG
Source organism: uncultured bacterium (assembly GCA_947383005.1). Lineage (GTDB taxonomy): Bacteria > Bacillota > Clostridia > Lachnospirales > Lachnospiraceae > Brotaphodocola. The sequence goes on from CANDBT010000004.1 coordinate 125,933, forward strand.
AGAGAAACGGAGGAAATCTGTCTTACCGCATGAAAACGGAGGAAGTGGAGGAAGTAAAAAAATACTTAAGCGCAGATGGCGAGTGGAGGGAAATCGGTACAAGCGTACCGGGGCTTGCAGGCGAATATTTCATGGTAACGGGAAGCGGGAAATATTTCCGCAATGTGATACTGGATCCGGCGGACAGCATTTGTATTATTCAGTTGGATGACAAGGGAGAGAAATATCGGATCTGCTGGGGGCTGGTAAACGGCGGGCGTCCCACCAGTGAGCTCCCGAGCCATTTGATGAACCATGAAGTGAAAAAAGCGGCATCAGGCGGAGTACACAGGGTAATTTATCATGCACATACAACAAATGTGATTGCCCTTACCTTCGTACTTCCTTTGAAGGATGAAGTATTTACGAGAGAGCTGTGGGAGATGGCTACCGAGTGCCCAGTGGTATTTCCGTCAGGAATTGGCGTGGTGGGATGGATGGTTCCGGGAGGCCGGGATATCGCGGTGGCGACCAGTGAACTGATGAAGCATTATGATGTGGCGATCTGGGCACATCATGGCATGTTCTGTTCCGGTGAAGATTTTGACCTGACTTTCGGGCTCATGCATACGGTTGAGAAATCAGCAGAGATTCTTGTAAAGATGCTGTCTATGCGTCCGGACAAGCTTCAGACGATCACACCGCAGAATTTCCGGGATCTGGCAGTGGATTTTAAGGTGACGTTACCGGAAAAATTCTTATATGAAAAATAATATGATTCAAGAGGTCAAAAAATCTGATGCAAACTTGCTTGCAAGAGGATTTTTGAACTTGGGACCCGCAAAAACACCGAAAAGTAGCCATTTTTCGCAGAAAAATGAGCGAATTTGAGGTGTTTTAGGATTGCGGGTTGCCAAACGGGCGCCAGTGACGCCCGTTTGGCAACGACCGGAGCGGAGCGTAGACATGAAATGCGGAGCAATCCGGTATCATAGGGGTCAAAAAACCTTTTGACCCCAACATCATAATATCACTTTATAATTCAAAGGAGGAGGAAGAAAATGGTAAACCGTTTTGTGTTGAATGGAATTTCTTATCATGGGAAAGGAGCAATCCGGGAGATCCCCGGAATCGTTAAAAGCAAGGGTTTTCAGAAAGCTTTTATTGCCTCTGACCCAGATCTGGTGAAGTTTAATGTTACTAAAAAGATCACGGATCTGCTGGATGAAGGGGGTATGGACTATTATGTATATACGGATATCAAACCGAATCCGACGATTGAAAATGTAAAAGCAGGCGTAACGGCATATAAGGAATCCGGGGCTGACTATATGATTACTGTAGGGGGCGGTTCTTCCATGGATACCGGAAAAGCGATTGGTATTATCATCAATAATCCGGAATTTGAGGATGTACGTTCGCTGGAAGGAGTAGCGCCTACAAAAAACCCCACCGTATTTACCATTGCTGTTCCCACAACGGCAGGGACTGCTGCCGAAGCGACAATCAACTATGTGATTACAGATGTAGAAAAAAAGCGTAAATTTGTCTGCGTGGACACAAATGATATCCCGAATATCGCAATCGTGGACCCGGATATGATGTCTACAATGCCAAAAGGGCTGACAGCAGCAACGGGTATGGACGCGCTGACACATGCGATTGAAGGGTATACGACTAAAGCGGCGTGGGCCCTGGCTGATTGTCTGAACCTGGAAGCGATCCGGCTGATTGCCAAGAGCTTACGCGGTGCAGTGAAAAACGATCCGGAGTGCCGCGAAGGTATGGCATTGGGACAGTATGTAACCGGTATGGCATTTTCCAATGTAGGGCTTGGAATTGCACATTCCATGGCACATACTTTGGGCGCGGTTTATGACACCCCTCATGGAGTTGCCTGTGCAATGATGCTTCCTATCGTTATGGAATATAATGCCGAGTGCAGCAAAGATAAGTACAAGAATATCGCTGAAGCAATGGGAGTTGATACTGCCGGCATGAATGAAGCAGCTTACAGAAAGGCAGCCGTTGATGCGGTACGCAAGCTTTCTGACGATGTAGGAATCCCGTCCAAGCTTGAAGCATTGAGGGAAGAGGACTTGGATTTCCTCGCAGAATCGGCATATGCAGACGCATGCCGCCCGGGAAATCCGAAAGATACATGTGTGGAAGACCTGAAAGAACTGTTCCGCAAATTGATGTAAACCCCTTTCATTTATAGTAGTGCCTGATGGCGGGTAGGGGAGTTTACTGTAAAAGGGACTGCCGGAAAATCGATAGTCCTACACAGGTGCGGGTGTGATATATGAATCACACCCGCACCTGAAATTTTTCCATGAAAAAGAATTCACAGTAAAAACTTCCATTTCCTCCTGGTTTGACAGGGGATAATCATAATTGTATAATTATACTTACAGTAAAATATAATTTACATTAAATTTACTATAAAGTCATTACACATGAAATAAAACAGAAATACAAAAGTATATCTGCATTTTATCAGTATGATATTCAGCACGATCATTTCGCTTGTGTATAACCTGACGGATACTTATTTTATCGGCCTTCTGGATGACCCGGCCCAGCTTGGGGCGATTTCGCTGGCCTTTCCGGTATTCCTTTTGTTTCAGGTATTGGGAAATATGTTTGGGGCAGGCGCTCCTTCCTACATATCCCGGTGTCTTGGCGCGGCAAGATATGATGAAGTGCGCCGGACAAGTGTTGTTTCCGTTTATATGTCCGCCGGTATGATGCTTGTGCTGACTGTGGTGGGGCTGCTCTTTGGAGCCGATCCTTGGAGTGATCGGAACCAGCAGCGATACCATGGGGCCGGAAATTACAAAAGGATGACCGATGCCCTGAAATTTACCATGCTGACAGGAACCGTGCTCTGTCTGGTCTTTATGATACCGTTTGCGGTTCTTGCCCCGGCCTATATAGGTATTTTACCAGCAGCGGGGAGAACATAGAGATCGGGACAAGGTTTCTGCATGCTAGAAAATATTAGCTGAAAGGATGAGAAAAATATATCAGGAATATGCATAAATATAGGGGGATTTATATGAAATTTTTATTTGCGTCGGACTCTTTTAAAGGAACCTTGTCATCGGAAAAGATTATTGAGCTGTTAACCGCATCTGCACTTAAAGTTTTCCCAGACTGTAAGACACTTGGGACTCCCATAGCAGATGGAGGGGAGGGGACCATGGATGCGGTAATTACGGTAACCAAAGGGGAAAAAAGGAAGGTTTGGGTACATGGGCCGCTGATGGAAATGACAGAAAGTTTTTATGGAATCTTTCATGAAGATTCTGCAATCATTGAGATGGCGGCAGCTTCCGGCCTTCCAATGGTTCCCCCAGAAAAGAGAAATCCTCTGAATACCACTACATACGGGACAGGAGAGCTGATTCGGGATGCCTTAGAACAGGGGTATCGGAAAATATCTATTGCCATCGGAGGAAGCGCTACCAATGATGGCGGAATGGGAGCTATGAAAGCTCTAGGAATCCGTTTCCTGGACAAAGAAGGGAATGAACTGGAAGGCAAAGGGGCTGACCTTGAAAAAGTGACTGATATTGATATTACGGGACTTCATCCCGGGGTAGCAGAAGCAGAATTTACGGTAATGTGCGATGTGAATAATCCGCTTACAGGACCCGACGGAGCCACTTATACGTTCGGCAGACAAAAAGGAGGAACACCGGAAATTTTGGATGAACTGGAGGCAGGAATGAAAAACTATGCCGCGATAATTCTGGACAAACTGGGTAAGGATGCAAATCAGATTCCTGGATCCGGAGCCGCAGGCGGATTGGGGGCGGCCCTGTGCGTATTCCTTCATGCAGCCCTGAAATCCGGTATTGAGACGGTTCTTGACCTTATTGATTTCGACGGACTTCTGGAAGGGACGGATTTGGTAGTCACAGGAGAAGGGCGTATGGACTGGCAATCTGCTTTCGGCAAAGTACCCAGCGGCATCGGCCAGAGGTGCAGGGCAAAGAATGTGCCGGTGGTAGCTGTCACAGGCGGTATGGGAACCGGCGCGGAGAAAATTTATGAGTTTGGGGTAGAAAGCATCATTACCACCATCAATGGAGCTATGGATATTGAGGAAGCCATGAAGCGGGCTGAAGAGCTGTATCGCAATGGGGCTGAACGCATGTTTCGGATGCTGCGGATAGGAATGGGACTGAGGGGATAATGGATTGAGGCTGTGGTGGCGTCGGATAGTAATTAAGAAAGTTTATCAATACCATAACTCCGCATATATTGACAGGAAATAGCAGGAAGTGATATACTATAACGAAGTTAGCAAAAACTAACTGTGATTCGCAACATGCCTTGGCAATATAGAGGCCAGAACGCTTTTTGACCTCAACATCATATCATTGCATCCGAAACGGACAAAAATTGAAGCGATGTAGGCATCGCCATCAGTGACGGGGCGCAAATCGCCAGGGAAATTGCCGATATCACCATCGAAGCAGATAACCTTTCCGGGCTTGTGACTTTGCGTGCGCTTAGCTACGGGCTGCTAAAAGTGTGATTAAGCTGGCTTATTATACATATCGGGATCATTATGTGCGGCTGGAAGAATTGCCAGCTGGGGAAGGGTATGCGGACATTGTATATTTGCCAAAACGTGATACAGGCTATCCGGTACTGGTAATGGAACTGAAATGGAATTGAAATGGAACCAAAGTGCCAAAGGAGCCATTGCGCAGATACCGGACAGAAAATATCCCGGGATCCTGGAAGAATATGGGGGAGAGTTTGCTTGTAGGTATCAACTATGACAAGAAAGCGTCGGCTGGTCATAAAAAACATACTTGCAGGATTGTGCGGGTATCATAAAAATCCGCTTTCCATCGAAAATATTTTGAGCCGGCTATACAATGCAAAACTTTAACAGAAAAACAGAGTTGTGAAAAAACGGAAGCAGATCCGCTTTTTTTCACAGCTCTTGAAGATCACCTTATTTTTCATACCGTTCTACAATGCATGTATACGTCTTTTTCTCTTTGTCGTAGTTGATGCCCACTAAAAGAATTTCTCCTGTATATCATTCGATCCAGAAGACATATTGGTTTCCTTAATCTGCCTGATGGCTCTCTGAGCAGATTTATTCCACTTCAGTTCCACAAGCAGGGCAGGTTTGTTTATGCCTGGCTTTGGAAGGTAAACCACATCAACAAATCCCTTTCCTGTGGGTAGTTCCAGGACAGGATTCATGTAGTAGGCATTTGTGCTGTAATAGGCAAAAAACATGTCCGCAGCCATAGATTTTCTAAAACGGTGGGGACGACTGACACAGAGATGTTTCTGTTTGGTATTAAAAATAAGGTTGGTACAGGAAATCAGTCTGGTTTTATCTATATAGATCATGGAATGACAGCCTCTTGAAAAGCTGTGTTTCCTGGGTTTACATAAATTTCCATAATACTTTCCCCCTGCAGCATGGTATGCTATATTTACCATTTTCTTATAGGAAAGTGCCTGTTATTTCAAGCCTCTTTCTGTAAAAACAGTTTAAGCTGTTGTTTTGTTGGGGAGAGTATGAAAATAAGCTACAAAAAGTGTCGCTTAACAGTCAGTTAAGCGACACTTTAATTTCAACTTTATTATAGAAAAGTCTAATTTCCATAACGATTCAGATTATATCATCATTTCTAATAGGTGTCAACTGTATCAAGATGCCATTTTTTCAGAGAAAAGCGAAAAAATTTCTTAAATTGGGGGTTAAAAAAACGATTTTAAAGTATCTGATTGCGTAAAAGCTGTTGAAAACGTCGTTTAACTGACTGTTTAGCGACAGATCTATAATTGGTTTTAGGCTTCTAATATATCGTGGACAGTTGATACGTTCCTCAATGATTACAGTAAGCTGGCTGGCAATCCCAGCCAGAAACACATCCGCTTTTGTAGTGACATGATTACGTGTCCTGCGTCCGGCGATGCACATGTTGATTTTGAAATGATTGATTGCCCGTTCCACGATCGTCCTGATTTTATAAAGAGAATTCCATTCATCGGTGTCTTTTTGGATGCCCGGCCATTCGTAAGGATGGTGAACTTGTCAGCGCAGCAGAAATGGCCGCTATATACTGTAGCTTTGTGTCAGAGGAAATGAAAAAAGGAAGTGGCATCATTAAAACATAAATCCTAACTTTGAGAAAAGGTTTCTTTAAAAGAGAGCTGATGATATTTAGTAGCCACAAATCTTCTCCTCCGTTTGTGAGTAGTGTGGTTGTTGATACTTCTATTTTACCACAAGCGAAGAGAAAATTTATATAAAAGAAGCTAATTAGTTTTTAAGGGAGATGAGAAAAATTTGGTATCTGCTGAAGTGTCTAGAGGGCGATGAGGTGGATTGTATGAACCGATGCTCTGAAATCATGGATTTGAAAGAAATGGAAGAGATTCTGTGCTTTCAGTATCAGCGTATGATGCGTTACGGTGGAACGTGGCATCTGGAAAAACGAATGGCCTTGCCAGGGTATGTTTTTGTAGCCGGGACTGATGTGCCGGTGGAAAGAAAACAGCAGGAGAGTTCTAAAAGAAAGGATAAAGTTTCCGTGATCCCTTGTGAGGTTCCGTATCTGAAGGAATTGTGCGATAAAGGTTCCTTAATTAGAATATCAAGGGGTGTCATCCGAAATGGGGTTGCGATTGTAACCAGTGGACCGTTGAAAGGGCGGGAGTCTCTGATACGGAGAATTGACCGGCATAAAAGGACTGCGGAGATTGAAATTCCTTTTGTTGGCGATAAAAAGCAGATAACAGTTGGGCTGGAGATTTATGAGAAAGAGAGATAGGTAAACAGAAAGAAGAGATAAAAGAAGCAATCACGATTGAGGATAGAATTGTTGAAGCATTGGCACAGGAATTAGATTCTCATGGTTATATTGGCAGAACAAGGCCGCAGTGGAATTTATCGCTGCGGGATGGCGGAGCCTACCTAAAATAGAGGATGTATGAGTACACAGGTATGCGAGGTTAATGATTACTATGGGAGCGGAAGGGCAGGGTGGAAAAACTAATATGTGGTATGTCATACAGACTCTTGGAGGACAGGAGGAAAAAACTGCCGATATGATCAGGAAAATGGTTTCGCCGGATTATCTTGAGGAATGTTTTGTTCCGAAGCGGGAGAGACTGAAAAAGTTTCATGGCAGGTGGAATAAGGTGGAGGAAGTATTGTTTCAGGGATATGCATTTGTAATTTCGGAGAAGCCAGGAGAATTGTATGAGAAATTAAAACAGGTTCCCAAATTGACAAAGGTGCTTGGGAGAGAGACGGATTATTTTTTGACATTAGGTGAAAAAGAGAAGATGCTTATTGAAAATATTGGGGATCGGGAACATAAAACCGCTTTGTCCGGGGTAGTGGTGGAGGAAGGGAAGCGGATACGGGTGATAGATGGGCCTCTGAAAGGTTATGAGGGGAATATTGTGAAGGTGAATCTGCATAAAAGGGAAGTGACAGTGGAGGTAGAATTTATGGGGAGGAAGATGGAACTGAAGCTGGGGATTAAGATGGTGGGAACGGATGAGAAATGAAATTGGAGAATACATTTTTGAGTGTGCAGGTCAAAGAGCGCAGATATATATTGAGACTTTTTAACTGTATGATTGGAGAAAAAGGTAATTAATTGGTATGGTTATTTACGAAACAATGTAGCAGTAGTATAAATCAGTTCGTGCCTTTAAAAATAACTCCTTTATGATAAGAATTCAAATATATTAATTCTTATCATAGAGGAGTATTTTTATGACAGCAGCTAAGGAACAAGGCCCTACTGCTAGTGCTGTTAAAACAATATTATTAATGAAGTGACGGCGATTGGTAGTGTAGCTGAAGAAAGAATAGATTAATAAGAGAATAGGGAAAGGTTGAGTATGGACTTTATTAATGATCCAAGATTTAAAGGAATAGAAAAGTTTGATCGAAAGGTCTGGTTATCGTCTCCGACGATGCATGGGGATGAGCAGAGATGGGTTGATGAAGCTATTCAGACCAATTGGGTTTCAACAGTAGGTGCTAATATCAATGAAGTTGAAAAAGAGATGGCACAGTATGTTGGTGTGAAGTATGCAGTTGCTCTTAGTACGGGAACAGCTGCACTGCATCTTGCTACTAAGCTTGCAGGAGAGAAAATGTACGGGCAAGCGAGACCAAATGCTGGTACTCTTGCTGGGCACCGGGTTTTCTGTTCTGATGTCACATTTGATGCGTCCATTAACCCTGTAGCATATGAAGACGGGGAGTCTATATTCATTGACACAGAATACGACACTTGGAACATGGATTCGGTGGCATTAGAAAAGGCATTTGAGATTTATCCCGATGTAAAGTTAGTTGTTCTGGCGCATCTATATGGTACTCCTGGCAAGGTGGAGGAAATTAAGAAAATTTGTGACGAGCATAATGCTTTGATTATAGAAGATGCTGCTGAGAGTTTGGGTGCGAAGTATAAATTAAATGGGCAGTGGGTGGAAACCGGAAGTCTAGGCTCTTATAGTTGCATATCTTTTAATGGAAATAAAATCATTACGGGCAGTTCTGGAGGTATGTTCTTAACGGATAGCAAGGAGGATGCGGATAAAATTAGAAAATGGTCTACGCAGAGCCGTGAAGCCGCTCCATGGTATCAGCATGAAGAGATTGGCTACAACTATAGGATGTCTAACATCATTGCCGGTATCGTTCGTGGACAGTTTCCTTATTTGGATGAACATATGGAGCAGAAGAAGGAAATTTACTTTCGCTACAAAGAAGGTCTCAATGACTTACCTGTTCGTATGAATCCATATGATAGTGAAAAGTCAGAACCTAACTTCTGGCTTAGCTGTATGATAATCGACTCAGACGCTATGGCACATCATGTTAGGGGTGAGCAAGATGAATTGTGGACGAGTTGCCCCGGTAAATCTTCTCCAGGAGAAATATTAGCTGCAATTACTGCATTTGGTGCTGAAGGCAGGCCAATATGGAAACCGATGCACTTGCAGCCAATCTACAGAACTCATGCATTTATAACCACAGCGGGTAATGGTAGAGGAAAGAGTAATGCGCATTCGATTGGGGCAAGAAGTGATGTTGGGGCAGATATTTTCAGACGCGGACTGTGCTTACCAAGTGATAATAAAATGACTGTGGAGCAGCAGGAGAGAGTTATTGAGATTATTCATAGATGCTTTCGCTAATCTTCACTACTTTTGATTAGGAATTATATATAAATAACTGTCAAACTTTAAAGCCCTTTATGAAAAGAGATGTCAATAGTTATTTGAAAAAGTCAAAGAGTTTTCCCAATATGGAGAAGTAATCATATGGACATGTTTAATCGAATAATTTATCTAGTTGGTGCTCTTACAACAGTAGCCAGTATCATACTTTGTTTTGTGTTGTTTTTTGTGTGCAAAAGCAAGAATGTGAAAGGTGAACGGATAGAGCTTGATAACAAGTCATCTGAAGCGCCATGGTCACTAGGCACTTGGATTGCTGGTGTATTTGTTGCCGGAACGGGTGTTGCTTTAATGTATGCGCCGAGTGACCTGGATGGGTATATAAAGCAAGGGCTTAATGCTGTAGAATCTATTGTAATGGTCGCTTTGCTGAATGGTGCACCTGTTTGGGCTTTATATTCCATCATGGGCCTGTGGTACATGAGACATATGGATTTAAAGATTGGTAAAATTGCAGCAATGCTTTCTACCATTTTAGGAATGTCTATATCGCTGTGGACTGGCATGAATACTGTCGCTCGGTTTATTGGGGTAAATTTCCCAGGGCTTAAGTTCATGCTTGCAGCAATTACAGTCATAATTGCGATGATTTCAGCGAAGAACAATTTACTAAAAGGTATGTCAAAGCTTGCCTTCCTGGTGTTTATATTTGCTTTTCTGGCTGTTATTTCAACTCCGCTTGGGGAGTTCAATTTCAGCCCCATCACTGGTGGTATTACTGGGAATTTCTGGAAAGAGTACTTCTCAGGAGCAACAGCTGCAAGCTGGATTTTCTGGTTCCTCTCTTGGACACCGACAGTATCCAGATGGCTGGCACATATCTCGAAGGGACGGACGATGAAGGAATATATTGCAGGTACTATGATTTTGCCTACGGTACTTGCTTTCATTTGGATGTCGGTTTCCTGGATGTATCAAGATGTTATCATGAATTTTAACCTGGCCACCAATATGGCGTCCTTTATCCCGTGTGTGATATTTATTGTATCGGGCATTCTGTTTATGACTGGCACACTGGATTCTGATTGCAAAGTGTTCACAGAAGATTTGGAATACATTACTAAAGGGAAACTTGAACGCAAGTCCACAATTACTTATTATGGCTTGTTCGTCCTGTTCTGCTTTAGTCTCTTTATTTCTGGTATTATTGATCAGCCTTTTGAATTTAATGAATATGCTTCATTGATATTTATGCCGTTAATGATATGGAGTCTTGTTGAAAGTGTACAAATGTTGAAGAAATAATATGATAAGAGGGAACTTAACTTGTGAGGAGAGCTTAAATGAAGCCTTTGAAAAATCTGGATATTGGTGATATTCATTTTGGGGTTTATGCAAAATATGTGAAACGTCCTTTAGATTTTCTGATTTCATTTCTGGCGCTAATAGTGTTGTCACCATTATTGCTTATTATTGGGTTGCTAATACGGTTATTTATTGGCAAACCGATTTTTTTTAAACAGATAAGGTGTGGAAGGGACGAGATCCCTTTTGAAATGATAAAGTTTAAAACGATGAGGGATCTAAGAGATTCGGACGGACATCTTTTACCAGATACAGAAAGACTATCAAAGTTTGGCAGTTTCTTAAGAATGACAAGTCTAGATGAGCTCCCTGAACTTTTAAACGTCCTAAAAGGAGATATGAGTCTTATCGGGCCAAGACCCTTATATACATTTTATGTTCCTTATTACACAGAAGAAGAGGCATTAAGGCATGTGGTTCGTGTGGGAATTACAGGATTAGCACAGATTAACGGGAGAGCGCTCTGCCATTGGAATGAACGGTTTTCTTTTGATGTTAAATATGTTAAGAACGTGACATTTATTAATGATATGAAGATATTTTTTCAAACACTAGCAAAAGTTTTAAGCAGATCGGATATCGGAAAGGCTGGTGTTGATGAGGAGGAAGCATTACATATTATCAGAGAAGTACAGAGACCAGACCGTTTGGAATTGCTGAATGATGATAATGAAACAAGCAATGGAGACGTAAATATACCTGTTTTTGAAGGAGCAACAAGAAAATGAAAAAATTATTAGTAATGGGAAGCGATTTTGGTTCACTTGATTTAGTTAAGGAAGCAAAGAGCAGGGGCTTATATGTAATTACGGCGGATTTGATGAAGTCATCTCCTACTAAAGATGCTTCAGATGAAGCATGGCTCATTAATATCCGGGATGTAGATGAAATGGAAATAAAATGCAGAGAAAAGGGTATTGATGCTGTTACAGTCGGAGTTAACGATATTAATATAACATGTTTTCGAGAATTGTGTAAAAGATTAAATCTTCCCATGTACTGCCCTAATGATATTTCTTGGGAAGCTTCGACTAATAAAAGAGTATTTAAGGATGTAGCTAAATCTGTAGGTGCCAGAGTAGCGGAGGATTTCGATATCTCTATTCCGCCGACGAAGGAACAATTAGAGGTAATAAAATATCCTGTTGTAGTAAAGCCAATTGATGGGCAAGGTAATTTGGGAATGAGTTACTGTCATAATGAGAATGAACTGCTTGAAGCTTTGAACTATGCAAAGGATATTTCTAAAAGTGGAAAAATCATTTGCGAACGAGAATTAAGGGGACCGGAATTTGCGGTTAATTATATTATTGCAGATGGCAAACCACAGTTGCTTTATCTAAGTTCGGAACACACACAGCCTGGTTCTCCGGCTAATAACTACAATGTAATTATCGTGACACCGGGTCATTTGAAACAATATCTCGAAGAAATGAATGATTATGTTATTGAAATATTCAAAAAAATAGGATGTGTTGATGGGATTGCATGGGTTGAGACTATACTCGATGAGGATGGATATTTTCATCTATTAGAAATGGGTCATAGATTTGGAGGGGAAATGATCTATTCAGCATATGGGAAAGTTATCGGTTTTAATATAATTGGATATATGCTGGATACGGCACTTGGAATTAAGCATAAAGTGAGCGATTTGCCTAATCTAATCGATGTTACACGCACAGAAATTGCGGGTTCCTATCACTTCTTCACAAAAAATCCTGGTGTAATAAAATCAATAGAGGGTTTGGAGCAGATCAGTAAATTACCGAATATAGATATAGATATTCCTAGAAGAGAAGGAAGCAATATAAAAGCAAACGGGCAAATGGGTGTGATACGGATATATGCGAAGAATTGTAATCAGTTTTGTGAAACTATAAGTAAAATTAATCAGTATTTGATTATCAAAAATATCGATGGTGAGGATATGTTTACATACTTTACAGACATGGAGTCCTTGAAGCAAGAGTTTCAAGATGGCATAAGCGATTTTCAGTGAATGAAATTGGAGACACTAGCATGATTAGAGAAATCAACATAGACAAGCAAAAGGAATGGGACTCAGTGGTTCGTGCTTTCCAAGATTATGATGTATTTTATCTATCAGGATATGCCAATGCCTTTATGAGAGAGGCTCCGGAGAACGGTATCCCCGTATTATTGCTCTATGAAGATGGAGACGCCAAAGCTATTAATGTGGTTTTTAAGCGGGATGTAGCACTTGATAAGAAGTTAGCAGGTAAAATAGAAGTTGGACAATATTTCGATCTTATAACGCCTTATGGCTATGGCGGTTTTTGGGGAAATGTATCTGATTGGGATAAATTGAACCAAACATATACAGCATATTGTATGGATAATCACTATGTCTGTGAATTTGTACGATTTGAATTGTTTACAGATTATCATAAACATTATGACGGAGAGGTAGAGACCAGGACTCACAATGTGGTCCGTTCTTTAGAAATGCCGCTTGATGAAATGTGGATGGACTTTAAACAGAAGGTAAGGAAAAATGTCAAGAAAGCGAATAGTTACAATCTTAGCTGCATTATAGAGAATAACGGCGAACATCTTGATGATTTCCTTCGCATTTACTATTCTACTATGGATCGGACAGATGCAGAAGGAGAGTATTACTTTAGTAAGAGATTTTATGAGGATCTGAATAAGATGAAAGACAATGTGATGTATTTCTACGTTGTTTATGATGGAAAGATTGTATCTACAGAACTAGTTATATATGGATTGAAGAATGCCTACTCATATCTGGGGGGCACAGACTGTGAATTCTTCGATGTTCGCCCGAACGATTTCTTAAAGTATGAAATTATCAAATGGGCAAAAGAAAAGGGATTGAAGAACTTTGTGCTTGGCGGTGGATATGGTGCAGACGATGGCATTTTTCAATATAAACTGTGTTTGGCCCCACACGGAGAATATGACTTTTATATTGGTAGAAAAATATTTGATAGGGAAGCATATGACAGGTTGGTGCAACTACGTTCTGAGGATAACGATAGATGTGAAAATGCAAAATATTTTCCTAAATATAGAGCCTGATATATTTATGTAGGAGGAGTAGATAGATGAATATACTGTTTCTAACAATGGCTACTTTTTCTGGAATAAATGAACACAGTATATATCCGGATCTTATCCGTCATCTTAGTAAAAAAGGACATGATGTCTATGTACTTTTGCCAAATGAAAAGAAGAATAATCAAAGAACATTTGTGGAAAAAACAGAGAATATCCATATATGGAGAGTTCAAACTGGCAATCTGTTCAATGTAGGTATGGTAACAAAATTAATTTCGAGGGCTGGTGTTGCCAGAAAGTATATCAGAGCAATAAAAAAACATTTAGATCATATAAAGTTTGATCTTATTTTATATTCCACACCTCCAACAACCTTTTATAAAGTAGTAGATTGTGTGAAGAAAAGAGATAATTCTTATACTTATCTTATGTTGAAGGATATATTTCCTCAAAATGCAGTTGATCTTGGGATGATAAGAAAAAATAGTCTGATTTACAGACTTTTGCGAGTGGGGGAGAAGAAATTATATAAGATATCAGATACAATTGGATGCATGTCACCAGCTAATGTGGATTTCATTCTAAATCAAAATCCTTGGATAGATCCTAAACGAATAGAAGTATGTCCGAACGCTCTTGAATTAATCATCCATAAGTTTCCATCCAAAAGAGAAATAAGAGAAAAATACAATATTCCAATAGATAAAGTTGTATTTGTATATGGCGGCGGTTTGGGTAATCCTCAAGGAATTGACTTTTTACTTTCTTGCATAGAAAAAATACCGGATAACAGCAAATTTTTCTTTCTCGTATGTGGAGATGGTCTGTACTTTGAAAGGTTGCGGGAAATGAAATCAAGATACCCACAAAAGCTGCAGCTTATAAAATGGCTTCCTGTAAATGAGTATAACGCTATAGTTAGTGCTGCAGATGTCGGATTGGTTTTTTTAGATCATAAGTTTCAGATCCCCAATTTCCCATCTCGGATACTCCTATATATGGAATGTGCGTTACCTATACTCGCTGCAACTGATAAATCATCTGATGTGGGTAAAATTGCTGTTGATAATGGGTTTGGAGATTGGTGCGAGAGTATACCAGAAAATGTGGACTTATTTATTAAAAAGATGGAGTTATTTACTATTCCAGAAACTATTACTATAATGGGGAGAAAATCAAAAGAATTTTTAGAAAGGAATTATACTGTAGAAACAGTGTACGATACGATATTTTCACATGTTGATGAATAATTTCAAATCAGAATATAATCTAGGGGAATAGAAAATGGATGAAATAATAAGGTTTATTAAGAAAATTTTGATGCAGATTATATTGTATCCATTGCGAGTTTTGAAAGTGGATAATAATAAAGTTTTGCTTATTAATAACCTTGCACTAAAATATTCAGGTAATCCGAAATATATTGCTGAATGTCTTTATGGTAAGTATCCCGATCAGTTTGAAATTGTTTTTGCTGTATCCAATCCGGAAAACTACGTTGAATTGGAATCAAATTCCAGGCATTTTATAAAATTTAATTCATTTCAGTATTTTATAGCTGCTATGACTTGTAAAGTATTTATTACAAATAGTGGAGGTTATAGCTATATTCCACTGAGAAAGATCCAATATGTAATAGATACAACTCACGGAGGAGGTGCCTACAAAAAGAATGGGCTTGATATGTTTGAGAATACTTGGCTTTTTAGAAAAGATCTTATGATGAGTTCAAAAAAAACAAATGTTGTATTGTCCACATGTAGATTGGCAACTGTCAGCAATACACGTTCTTGTATGATTCCTATGGAGAAATATTGGGAGATTGGTATGCCACGGAACGACGTCCTGATTAATGGAGATGATAAAGTTCAAAAGGAAGTAAAGAAGAAAATAGGTCTCAGCAAAAATGATAAGTTTGTTTTGTTTTGTCCGACTTACAGAAAACCTGATGATAACCATTTTAAAAACTCGGTTGCAGTATCATATGGGATAGACAGCAAAAGAACATGTGATGCATTGTCAGAGCGATTTGGAGGCAATTGGAAATTTGGAATACGATTGCATCCAAGAATTGTTAATGAGTATTCTATTGATGATGGAAATATTATAAATCTCACAGATTATGAAGAAATGCAGGAATTGTTGCTTGCCGCAGATGTTATGATTAACGACTTTTCGTCATCTATGTGGGATTTCATGTTGACTGGAAAACCTTGTTTTACTTTCGCTATAGATTTGGAGCATTATATAAAGACAACAGAGGTGTATTCACCTGTAGAAGATTGGCCCTTTCCCAAATCGACAAATAATGATCAACTTGTGAAAAGTATTTTGGAATTTGATGAAATTCATTATGCAGAGGAATGCAAAAGACACTATACGGATTTGGGAGGATGCGAGTCTGGTAGAGCGACACAACTGGTGTGTGAAAGAATTTTCGATATTTCGAGAGGAAAGTACACTTTTTAAGGAGATTGTATTATGATAACAGCGCTGATAATTGCAGGTGGTTCCGGGGCCAGAATGAGGCAGGATATCCCGAAACAGTTTATAAATGTATATGATAAACCGGTTCTTATTTACACTCTTGAAAGCTTTCAAAAACATCCAATGATTGACGCAATTGAAGTGGTGTGTATTGATGGTTGGCATGATATTCTCTGGGCATATGCAAAACAGTTTAATATAGATAAACTGAAGTGGGTCGTTTCAGGAGGAATTACAGGTCAAGAATCTATTCGGAATGGTGTTTATAATTTGGAAGGAAAAGCTGATTCTGAGGATATTATCGTCATTCATGACGGAATTAGACCACTTGTTGACGAGACAGTTCTGACTGATGTGATACGGAAAGCGCAGATATATGGAAATGCAGTAACCTCATTGCCATATAATGAACAGATTTTCGTGGCTGACAATGAGGTTAGCACAGTGAGATATATTCCTCGTGAGACGCTTCGCAGGGTATCCACACCACAGGCTTATCGATTTGATCTGCTGGATTTAAAATATCATGAAGCCTATGAAAAAGAAATTGGAATCTATGGTTCATCTTACACAAATACAATGATGGTTGAACTAGGGGTAAGGTTATACTTCGCCGCAGGATCGGACAAGAATATTAAACTTACTACTAAGGACGATCTTGAGATATTTAAAGCATATTTAAAATCAGATAAAGGCAATTGGTTGAAATAGATTTTAACAAGGAAATAGTTTAAGATCATGGAAGATAATTACATTTTTTGCTCAAATATGTATTGTAATGTGGAAAAGGATATTCAGTTATCCAGAAGACCGAATTCTGTTTCGGGGCATAAATATCAGGAAAATATGTTAGTTGGGCTGATAGAAAACGGAGTAAAAATTAGAGTAATAAATGGCAGACGTATTAACTCGTATCCTAATTACCCGGCAATTATAGTTTGCAAAAGCAGATACATATTTAGAGAGAATATACTGGGATCGAATATTGGATTTTTTAATTTGCCAATCATCTCAAGTATTACAAAATATTTTTCCTATGTGCTAGAACTTAGGAGGAATATCGAAAAAGATAAACGTAATTTGATTATTGTCTATAATTCGGAGCTGGCATCATGTCTTGCCGCTTTATCTATAAGATTATTTTATAAGCACTGTGTGATATGTAATGCGGTTGGAGATATAAGTGGAAAATATGGCATAATCCATAAAAATGGATTGAAAAATAAAATAATTGCTCAACTAAATATAATATGTGATTCACTTGGAAGAAAATGCGATTGTTTTATATTTGTAACCAAAGCCATGGCTGAAGCACTAAATATTGGAGAGAAACCTTTCTGTGTAATCGAAGCTTTATATGAGGTGAAAGGCAGAATAGAAAAGTTAAGTACAGATATAGAATTAGAGAATAAACATGAGAAGATGGTATTTTATTCCGGATCCCTTGATAGAGAGTACGGAATAGCACATTTACTTGACTCTTTTTGTATTATCAAGGATAAATCAATAAAATTATATATTGCAGGGCTCGGTAATGCTGAGAATATGGTAAGAAATTATGAAAAAAAAGATTCCCGCATTAATTATCTTGGTTATATCAGTCCAGGTGAAGTATCTAAGTATCAAGCCATTGCAACAGTATTGATTAATCCGAGATTGCCGGATGAAAATTATGTAAGATTCAGCTTTCCAAGTAAAACCGTAGAATATTTAGCTGCTGGCAAACCATATATTTCCCATAGACTACCATGCAACCCGCCTGAATATGATTCTTATATTCAATATGCAGATGGAACAACTGACGTGGACTTAGCAAATAAAATTCAGGAAATATGCGATCTGAGCGAAGCTGAAAGAACCATAATTGGTTTAAAAGGAAGAGAATTTATAATAAAGTACAAGTCTCCTCAAGTGCAGATGCAAAAAATGATAAAAATGATTGATACGATAAAACATTAACGATTTCTTAAACAGGAGTTATGAAATATGAATGTGTTATGGCTGTGTAATGTAATGCTTCCTCGTATTTCTAATCACTTGAAAGCAAAGACAAAGCCAATTGGAGGATGGTTAGCTGGGCTATCAGATGATTTAATTAATGATAAAAGAATCTCATTAACAGTCATCTTTCCTAGCTTGAATGGTGAACTTAGTGGTGAGATAGATGGTGTGCAGTATGTAGGTTTTACATCTAAAAATAACAGGAAACAATTTTTTGTGGATCAAATTAAAAAAATTGCTCCCAATGTTATACATATATTTGGAACGGAATATAATCATTCTCATAATATGATATTAGCTTGCGCTGAATTAAAATGTTTAGATCTTACATTAGTTAATATACAGGGCTTAACGTCGATTTACAGTAAACATTATTACTGTAATCTGCCTTTTAAAGTAATCTACAGTTATACTCTTCATGATCTTATTAGAACTAGCAATATTTATCACGGAAAAATGGAGTTTGAAAAATCAGGAAAGATTGAAATCGAAACTCTTGAAATCGCAAAGAATATTAGTGGAAGAACGGAATGGGATTATGCAATTATTAAACAGATAAATTCTTCGGCCAGATATTTTAAATGTAATGAAACATTAAGGCATTCTTTTTATGAAGGGAAATGGGATTTAGCGAATGCTGAGCGGCATTCGGTTTTTGTGAGTCAGTCTAACTATCCAATAAAGGGATTCCATCTAATGTTAGATGCTTTGACGATTTTAATAAAAAAGTATCCAGACATAAAGCTCTACACTACAGGTAAAAATCCTCTGAATATTAGTTTGATAGATTCAATTAAAATGAACTCCTACACTGCATATTTAAGAAAACAGATAAAGAAAATGAAACTTGTTGAGCATGTTTTTTTCTTAGGACAATTAGATGAAAAGAGAATGAGACAACAATTCCTAAAGTCACATGTGTTTGTATGTTGCTCCTCCATTGAG
This sequence comes from uncultured bacterium, assembly GCA_947383005.1. Classification (GTDB taxonomy): domain Bacteria; phylum Bacillota; class Clostridia; order Lachnospirales; family Lachnospiraceae; genus Brotaphodocola. Next base: position 144,947 of record CANDBT010000004.1, read on the forward strand.
AATTCGCCTAATTCAGTTGGAGAAGCAATGCTATTAGGGGTTCCGATCGTATCTGCAGATGTTGGCGGAGTGAAAGACATGTTGCAAGATAGAATAGATGGCTTTATTTATCCATACGATGAAACGTATATGCTCGCCCATTACATAGATAAGATTTTTGCAAGTGATAGTATTGCCAATGAGATATCAGCTAATAGCAGAAAGCACGCAGCATATACTCATTCAAGAGAAACAAATCTAAATCGGATTATAGAAATATATCAAACAATAAAGGGAAATGTGAATTCATGAATCAAAAATCAGGTGAAAGAAGTCTACTTTATATATTAATATTTTCAGTTTTTGGATTATGCATTGGTCGATTACTTATAGTGTATGGCTTGCATCAAACATCAAATGGAATTCTTGTAACTATGTACTTTTGTATTTATTTTACATTGCTCTTTGGTATTATTTTGACACAAAAGACCGTGCTGCATTTATATAAAGCAGATGGAATTAGTTTGAGGGCTTTTCTAATTATTGTTTACTTTACATCAGTTTTTGTTATAAGAACAATGAGAACAAAGTTCTATTTGCCATTTTTGAATATGACCTTATCATTGATGATTTTTATCTCTGCCATAAATATAGGGAAGTCGATAGTAGCAAGTAAATTACTGTTCAGAATATGTGTGTTTGCTTATTACATTTTAGCGATAATGTTCATATATTCCCGAATACATGGATTTACTTATTTTGACTCACCTGGAATGGTTGAGTATTATGCACAGTTTCAAAACAGTGTTTACTATGTGTTGCTTTCTTTGCCTTTCCCTTTGTGCTCTAACAAAAGATATGTAAAATATTCTTCCCTGATACTTGCTATTATTTGTGTTTTAATGTCATTTAAACTGACTGCGCTTTTGGCTATTACAGTAGGCTTATTCTTTTATATTGGAGCAGATAGCAAGGTAAATAAAGGAAAATATTCCCAGAAGATGCTAAATAGGTTGTGTTTTGCTCTTATCCTCTGTTTTGTTTCGGTAATTCTTGTTCAAATAGTAGGAAAACGTTTTGGATCTACTGTAATTGAAAAAATACAACAAAGTTATCTTTCAGGCGGAAGTGGACGTACTCAAATTTATACTCAGGTAATGCAGGAACAAATGAAATCATCAATTATTGATTGGGTTTTTGGACATGGTTACGATATGGTCAATGATGTAGTTGGGATTTCTGCTCATAATGATTTTATGGAAATACTGTTTGACTATGGAATAATTGGCTTTGCTTTATATATTTCTCTTATATTGTCAATTGTTAAGAAAATGAAGTTACTCAGAAAATTGAAATATAGATTATATCCACCTATGGTCTTATCGTTTGTATTTTTTACTATTTTATCAATGTTGAGCCATCTCTTTTTGATAAGAATGTACTTCCAGATACTTATGATGTTTTGGGGGATTATTATTTCTGTTACAGATAATGAACCGATGTCAATTGAGCGAAAATATGGAGATGTCCATTTATGAAGATTGCTTTTCTTGCACCTGGCAACTTGCCAATTCCAAATATTTGTGGTGGGGCAATTGAAACATTGACGACATATTTGATTGAGGAAAACGAAAAAACTGGCAAAGAAGAATTGGTAGTGCTGGAAAACTATAATGATGAGATATTAAAACTAAATGAAAAATATAAACATGTTTCATTTATTTTATATAAACGGCAAAGAGCTGCGAAAATATGGGATGTACTTTGTAGATTCATAAATGTTCTATACAATGGATTTTATGCCAGTTATTCCAGTCAAATGCTTTGGATTAAAAAGAAACTAAAACAAGAAAATCCTGACGTAATAGTGGTAGAAGGACAACGAAATTTTGTTATCGGATTGTATGGTGGGTTTAAGAATGTAATATTCCATCTTCACACGGATTTAATTAACAACAATACTAGGTTTAGCAATAAGATAATTGAAAGCAGCAGTGTTATACTAGCAGTTAGTGAATTTATTGCCAACAGAGTAAGGACAGTTAAAACCGAATTAAGTACAAATGTGAAAGTTTTACGAAACACCATAAATACAAATAATTTTATTTATGATAAAGATTGGAGAAATAAGATCAGAAATCAGTACAATATAGAGGACAAGATTGTAGCTGTATATTGTGGGAGGATATCAGAAGAAAAAGGTGTTTTAGAACTTCTCAAAGGAATAAAAAAGGCCAGAAAAGAAAGTCTGGTGCTTTTGCTTATTGGGGCTGCATGGTTTTCGGACAACACCATTGATGACTATGGTAGAAAAGTTAAAACTTTTATAAAAGAAAATAATATTTCTGTTGTGGCAACAGGTTATGTTAAGCACGAAGATCTCTATAAGTATTATTCTGCTGGTGATTTTTTAGTAATGCCATCTATTTGCAATGAAGCTGCCGGCCTTGTCTTAATGGAAGGAATATCATGTGGATTACCCGTGGTTGCAACTAATATTGGTGGAATACCTGAATATGCAGATAAAAAATGTTCGATTCTTGTTTCATATAATGAAGATTTTGTTGAGAATCTGAGCAAAGCAATACTAAAAATGTGTGATGCTGAATTTAGAGCAATATTAAAAGAAAAAACGGAAGACGTAGCGAAGTCTTACAGCACAGAATATTATTACGAAGAATTTTTGAATTTGATCAAAAGTTCAGAACAGTAAGAAGGGCGGATAGTGTGAAAATAGGTATTCTAACATATCATAGGACAACAAATTTCGGTGCAATTTTACAGACATATGCATTGCAGAGATATTTACAACTAGTTGGGCATGAGGCTGAAGTAATTGATTATAGTTCTGAAACATTAAAAAAGAGATACACGAAGGATCATCTATACAAGTATCTTAATCCCAGAGAACTGAGGCGTTTAATCTTGTATAACAGCTGCTATAGGGATAATATGGAGAACTTCAATGAATTTTTAAATAAATATGTAAGATTAAGTAATAGAGATTATACGAGTAAAGATATTAAGGAAGCAGAAAGTAATTACGACTTGTTTATCGTTGGAAGTGATCAGATTTGGAATGAAAAGATTTCAGGAAAAGATTTAACCTTTTTTCTTGATTTTGTGAATGATGATGGAAAGAAAGCCGCATATGCAGCAAGCTTTGGTATTGATAGAGTTACGGTTGAATTTTCAGAGTGGTGTAAGTCTTTTTTGGTAAAATTTCCAAATGTTTCTGTACGTGAAAAAAGTGGAGTGAAAGTATATCAGGCTATAACTGGAAAAACATGTAAGTTTGTTATGGATCCAAGCTTTTTGATTAGTCAACAAAATTGGATATCTTTAGCGGATCATGATGTTGTTGGCAGACGAAAAATTAAAGGCAAGTATGTTTTAATATATTGCATGAGAGAATCAAAAAATTTGTTTGATTTTGCCAGAGCGGTGGCTGAACAAATAAATGGAGAAGTAGTATATATCAACGATAGGTTATTGAAAAAGAAAGGTGTACACAATCTTTTTTATGTTACGCCTCAGGAGTGGCTTGGTTTATTTGCAAATGCATCGTATGTTATTACGAATTCTTTTCATGGAGTTGTTTTTTCTATTATTATGAATAAAGACTTTTATGTCGAACTACTGCCATTTACAACAGGAGTAAATCGTCGTATGACTGATTTGTTAGAAATTGTTGGTTTGGAAGATAGGTTACTTCAAGATAATAATGAACAGATTATCCCAATTGATTATGTCTGTTGTAACAATCGAGTAAAGAAGCAACTTGAAATTTCACTTTCGTATTTAGGAGAAATCACTTCTTCATAATAGGAGAATTTTATGAAACTATTTGAAAATGAAGATTACATTAAGGACTTAGATAGAATATGTAATATTGAGTTTCCATGGGATGAATTACGTAATTCCACAGTATTGGTTACAGGTGCTACAGGTCTTTTGGGAAGCTTTTTAATTGATATGATATTGCGGAAAGACTTAAATTGTAAAATATATGCAATGTGCAGGAATATTGAGAGGATGAGAAATCGGTTCTCTTATTGCTCAGATAGAAACTTAGTTCCAATAAAGCATAATGTTAATATACCCTTGAATATGGATGTAACACAAGTAGATTATATCTTTCACTTGGCTTCAAATACGCATCCTATTCAGTATTCGACTGATCCAATTGGAACAATCAAAACGAATGTATTTGGCCTGGCAAATCTATTGGATTATGCAGAACAAAAGAATATAAAGAAATTTATTTTTGCATCTTCTAATGAAGTTTATGGTGAAAACAGAGGGGACGTCGAATTCTTTTCGGAGGATTATTGCGGTTATATAAATTCAAACACATTGAGAGCAGGGTATCCAGAGAGTAAAAGGTGCGGAGAGGCGATTTGCCATGCATATATAAGACAAAAAGGGCTTAATGTTTTAATTCCAAGATTTACACGCTCATACGGACCAACTATGCTTATGTCTGATAGCAAAGCAATTAACCAGTTTCTTAAAAATGCGCTTGCAGGCGAGGATATTGTATTGAAATCGACGGGACAGCAATATTATTCATATACTTATGTGGCGGATGCTATCTCAGGGTTAATGTATGTGCTTTTTTTCGGAGAAAATGGAAATGCATATAATATATCGAATGAAAAGGGTGACATAAGACTGTGTGATTTGGCTGAATACCTAGCTAAGATTTCCGGACGTAAAGTGATCTACAATCTTCCGTCAGCAGATGAGACTGCTGGTTTTAGTACAGCAACGAAGGCTCGTCTCGATGGAAGTAAATTGAGTAAACTTGGTTGGAATGCTCATTATGACATTTTTAGTGGATTGGAACAGACAATAAAAATTTTGAAAACTATATAATGAAAATATAAATTACGAGTGTGAACAATATGAAAGAAATATCTTTAGTTACTGCATTCTATAATATTGGAAGAGAGCATTTTAAGGCTATTCCAAGGACGAATGATACATATATGAATAATTTTAAATTTTGGTGTCGATTAAAAAATAATCTGGTGGTTTATACTGATTCACATCACGCTGAAATAATCCATAATATAAGAGAAGGATATGGACTTGCAGACAAAACTACAATTGTGAAAATTGATAAGATTGACGAAATTGAACCAGAGATCTTCAAAAGGATGCATGCCATTAATGAAAATAATTGGTTTGAAGACTTTAGAATCTTACCAAATGCCACATCTAATATCCCAGATTATTCGTATTTGATGATGTTAAAAAATTGGTTTTTGAAAGATGCAGTTGAAAAGAAGATTGTTAGTGATACTGTTGCCTGGATTGATTTTGGATTTAATCATGGAGGAGACTTATACACTGTTCCGGAAGAATTTGATTTTTGTTGGAAATACGATTTTTCTAATAAGATTCATTTGTTTTATTATGGAGAATTAGATAAAAAACCTGTTTTTGAAATAGTTAGAAGATTGTGTGACTGTTTTATGGGATGCTTATATATCCTTCCCGATTATTATTGTAATGAACTTTGGGAATTGACTAGAATGTCGATGATGGAGTTGAATGATATGGGGTTGTATGATGATGATCAATTGCTTCTTTTGATGGCATATCGGAAAAGACCTGATATATTTGAAGTGCATAAAAGTAAATGGTTTATGCCGTTAAAAGAATATGGGGGAAGCCATTTGACAATAAAGGTTAATAAGGAATTAAAAGGAATAAAATATACTGTATCAAAACTGTCAAGTAGTTTAGATATAAAGAAAAAAGCATTAAAAAATTCATATATTACGTATAAAAATTTAACTTCTAAGTGGTGAAGTAAATAGCTATGGATAATAATTCGCGTACCAGTAATTCAGTAAAGAATATTATTATTAACTTTGTATTGTATTTTCTTACATACATCTCCGCTTTTGTTGGAAGAACTTTTTTTGTAAAGCTATTAGGAAATGAATACCTTTCAATATCTGGGCTGTTTAGTAACGTAATCACATTACTCTCGTTTACTGAATTAGGTATTGGGTCGGCTAGCGTATATGCACTGTATAAACCTATAGCGGATAATGATTTTGAGAATATTAGAAGTATTCTTAGCTATTTAGGCAGAATCTATAAAATTATTGCAGGAGTGACAGCTGGAATCGGAATTACCCTCATTCCGTTTTTGCCTTATTTTGTAAAAATGGATGAGGTGTCATTTACTAGTGATTATTTGATTTTAGTGTTTGTTCTATATGTAATTAATTCTTGTATGTCTTATTTACTCGTAGAAAAGCAGTTATTTTTGATAGCATCTCAGAAATCATACCTAGTAAATATAATACAGAAGACTTCTCAAATTGTATTGGTTATTATTCAAATTTTATTCCTGCTTATTACTCACAATTTTATAGTTTATTTAATGGCTCAGATAAGCATAAATATGATCAGTAATTTTGCTGTTCACATGTATGCTGAAAAAAGATATCCTGTCATAAGAAAGCAGAGTAGTAAAACGAGGATTCCTCCCGAGCAGAACAGAAGAAAATTGACAGAGAATGTTGGGGCTATTTTCTTTTACAAAGTTGGTGCGGTAATTCTTAATGGAACAGATAATCTTATTATTTCAAGTTTTCTAAGCACATTATACGTTGGAATTGTTGCAAATTATACATTAGTTATTAACTCGATAAATAGTGTAATAATGCAATGCCTTAATGGAATTGGAGCAAGTATTGGTAATCATGTCGTTACAAGTAGTAAGAAAGAACAGGAATCCGTCTTTAAACAATTGGATTTATTGTCTACGATAGTGTATAGTTTTTGTACGGTTTGCTTGATAGTTTTGCTCAATCCTTTTATAAAAGTTTGGTTGGGAACTAATTATATGCTCAGTAACTCTACAGTACTATGGCTAGGTCTGGTGTTTTATGTTACAGGAGTTAATCAGATACCATCACTCTACAGAACTTCTTATGGGCTATTCCATGCAACCAGATTTTATCCATTAATAGGAGCAATTGTAAATATTGTTTTGTCGATATTTCTTGCAAGAAGTATTGGACTAGATGGTATCTTCATAGCAACTGTTATTGTAAGACTCGTATTCTTCACAATTGTTGATGGAAACTTAATATACTCAAAAGGTTTTTGTCAGTCACCAAGGCATTATTATATTAATTATCTGTATAATGTTGTTATTCTACTTGTGATATATATAGCATCTAAAAATATTGTTAAGTTTATTGTTATCAGCGGGTTATGTGGGTTTATTATAAAGGCATCAGTTTGTTTTGTTTCTACATTAATTTTCCTTATTGTTGCATATGGATGGAAGGAAGAAACTTGGATATTGTTTAGAAGATTTACTCATTATATAAAAGGAAAAAATCATGATAGTAAAAAATATTATTAAATATGCTTTTAAATTATTAATGATATGTGTTACCGTGTGCAAAAATATAATTTATTCTGTCTGTGGAGGGGGAGCTGTCCCTTTTTAATCATCTATTTGTTTATACACTAAAATAGAAAAGATAGGGGACTGTAAAATAATTATCGGGAACAATGTTAGTATCATGGGCAAAGGAAAAATCAGAGCTTCTAACGGCATTCTTCATATAGGTGATGGATGTGATTTTAGAGATGTTAGAATTTCAGCAAACAAGGGCCATATTGAAATTGGAAATAATACGTTTTTAAATTCTGGTTGTATTATTACAAGCTGTAAAAGTATTAAAATTGGATGTGGATGTGCCTTCGGCACAAATGTTTCAATCTATGACCACGATCATATTTATTGCGCGGAGGGAAAGCAAGATTGGAATATTACGAAATCATCAGAGATAGTAATTGGTGATAATTGTTGGATAGGTTGTAATGTTATTATTCTAAGAGGAAGTCATATAGGTAACAATTGTGTAATTGGTGCGGGTACAGTTATAAAAGGGAATATTCCTGACTCTATGATAGTATATGATAGAAACACACAGGTTGTAAAAAAAATTCAAGAATAGCTAATACTGCATTGCAGAAATAATGGTGAATACAGTGCTTGATATTTTCGTCATCTGTGCGTCTGCAAAGC
>CANDBT010000005.1 GCA_947383005.1 uncultured bacterium
GGGCGGAAATAGCGAGTGCCGAATTCACCGGAATTTCCGCAAGGCAGTACTAGTTCTAAACAGCGGCTGTATTCATATATTATAAGGATGAACGAGAGCGCAGGGGGCTGTTATGGGGTCAAATCAGACCCAGCATCGCAAAAAAGCTGCACTTTTATGTTTCCTTCTATGTACAGCCATGGTGGGGTTGATGGGGCGTTTGGCCTATCTGATGCTGTGCCGTTCCGGTCATTACAGCCAGATGGCAGAAGATCTTCATGAGCGGGAGCGGACGATTAAAGCGGCCCGGGGGAGGATAATCGATGCTAACGGGACAGTGATTGCCACCAACCGGACAGTCTGCACGATTTCGGTTATTTATAACCAGGTGGAGGACCGGGAGCAGGTAATCGGAATTTTGTGTCGCGAATTGGGTTTGGCAGAAGAGAATGTGCGGAAAAAAGTCGAAAAAAGAAGTTCGCGGGAGATTATCCGCACCAACGTAGACAAAGAAACCGGGGACAGGATACGGGATTTTCATTTGGCAGGAGTTAAGGTTGATGAGGATTATAAACGGTATTATCCTTATGATTCCCTGGCGTCTAAAGTCCTGGGATTTACCGGGGGCGATAACCAGGGCATAATCGGTCTGGAAGTAGTCTATGAGCCGTATTTGCGAGGGATTAACGGCAAGATTCTGACTACGGCTGATGCCGCCGGAGTGGAGATTGAAAATACCTTTGAGGACAGGGCCGAACCTGTGGCAGGAAATGATTTACATATCAGCCTGGACGTAAATATCCAGCAGTACGCCGAGCAGGCAGCTTATGAGACGATGAAGAAAAAGGGGGCCAAGCGGGTATCTATTATTATTATGAATCCGCAAAACGGGGAGATTATGGCTATGGTTAATGTGCCCGAATTCAATTTAAACGACCCCTTTACCCTGAATATCGAAGCCCCGCCGGGTATTTCTGCAAAAGAAAAACAGGATTTACTGAATCAGATGTGGCGTAACCCCAGTATAAACGATACTTATGAGCCTGGTTCCACATCCAAGATTATTACGGCAGCGGCAGGATTGGAATCGGGAGTGGTAACTTTGAAAGATACGTTTTCCTGTCCGGGCTTTCGGATTGTTGAGGATCGGAGAATCCGCTGTCACAAAGTCGGAGGACATGGCCAGGAAACGTTTCTGCAGGGAGTGATGAATTCCTGTAACCCGGTGTTTATCGATGTGGGACAGCGGCTGGGGGTGGATAATTATTGCCATTACTTTGAACAATTTGGCCTGAAGGAAAAGACGGGCATAGATTTGCCCGGCGAGGCGGCTACCATTATGCACAAAAAGGAAAATATGGGGCTGGTGGAGCTGGCTACCGTATCTTTCGGCCAGTCCTTTCAAATCACGCCGATTCAGTTGATTACTACCGCCTCATCGATAATCAACGGGGGAAATCGGATTACCCCGCATTTTGGCGTGAAGACAGTAAGCGGGGATGGGGAGACGATCCATAGGTTTGCCTATCCGATGAAAGGGCGGATACTGTCGGAAGAAACGAGCGCTTCCATGCGCTATGCGTTGGAACAGGTGGTGGCGGAGGGGGGCGGGAAAAAAGCGGCGTTAGAGGGCTATCGAATCGGCGGAAAGACAGCCACATCGGAAAAGCTTCCCCGAAGCCTGAAAAAGTACATTTCTTCTTTTATCGGGTTTGCGCCTGCAGATAATCCACAGGTCATCGCGCTGATCACCATTGACGAGCCGCAGGGAGTGTATTACGGGGGAACGATTGCCGCGCCGGTAATCGGCGATATTTTTGCTAATATTCTGCCTTATCTGGGAATTGAAAGCAGTAATAATACTGAAGATGCCCCCCGTGAACAGTAACGTTCAGGATATTGTTCACACCATGGCTAATCACTCCGCTGATTAGCCATGGGCAGATATCATTATGGGAGCAAAGCATATGCCCCCGTCTACACTCCGTTCCGGTCGGTTCTAAACAAGCGCCACTGGCGCTTAGAACCCGAAGGCAATTTAACATGGGCATATGCGGTTACGTTCAGACGATTTAAAATGGCATATGGTTGATTATTCTTCTAAAAAGACGTATACTATGAGATGGAACAAAGCGGCGTGATTGCGTAAGCATCACAGGATACGGAGGATACATAACCTATAGGAGTGCAGCATGATTAACGAAACCATACTAGCGATTATTATAGCCTTTGCCATCAGTGCGATACTTTGTCCTATTGTTATTCCCTTTCTTCACAAATTAAAATTCGGGCAGCAGGTGCGCACGGACGGGCCGCAAGCCCATTTGAAAAAGCAGGGGACGCCGACGATGGGCGGGCTGGTGATCCTGACCAGCATTATTATCACATCGTTGTTTTATATTCGGGATTATCCGAAGATTATCCCTGTGCTGTTTATGACAGCCGGTTTTGGTATCGTGGGCTTTCTGGATGATTATATCAAGATTGTAATGAAGCGTTCGGAAGGGTTGAAGCCAAAGCAGAAGCTGGCAGGCCAGATTGTGATTACCGGTATTTTTGTGTATTATCTGATGAATTCCCGGGAAGTGGGGACGGAGGCTTTGATTCCCTTTACCGGAGGTTTTGACGGTGGATATTTCCTTAATATGGGAATTTTATTTGTGCCGTTTGTATTTTTTGTGGTGCTGGGGACGGACAACGGCGTGAACTTTACCGACGGATTAGACGGGTTATGCACCAGTGTGACGATTTTGGTGGCTACTTTTTTGACGATTGTGGCTTTAGGTGAGGGAAGCGGCATCAGCCCGATCACCGGCGCGGTGGTGGGAAGCCTTCTGGGTTTTCTGTTGTTTAATGTTTATCCGGCCAGGGTGTTTATGGGAGATACCGGGTCCCTTGCTTTGGGGGGATTTGTGGCTTCCAGTGCATTGATGATGCAGATGCCCTTTTTTATCCCGATAATCGGAATAATCTATCTGATAGAAGTTTTGTCTGTTATCATACAAGTGGGTTATTTTAAAGCCAGCGGCGGAAAACGGATTTTTCGTATGGCGCCGATTCATCACCACTTCGAGTTGGGGGGATGGTCGGAAACCAGGGTTGTGGCAGTATTTTCTATTGTGACTTCGATTTTCTGCCTTTTGGCATATCTGGGGTTATGAACCGTTGCCGGCATCACAAGTTTAGGAGGATAAAAATATGGACGATCAAAAAGTATTGGTGGCCGGAGCAGGAAAAAGCGGCATTGCGGCGGTAAAGCTAATGCTGTCTTTAGGCGGTCAGGTAGTTCTTTATGACAGCAATGACCGGTTAGATCGGAACCAGTTAAAAGCACAGTTTGCAGAGGGAGCGGACAGAGTTACGGTTCTTTTGGGGGAGCTTAACCGGACGGGGTTAGTCGGGGTGGAGCTGGCTGTTATCAGCCCGGGGATTCCGCTTCATGCGCCGTTTGTCTCTGTCCTGGATGAAGCGGGGATACCGATTTGGAGTGAGATTCAGTTAGCTTATCATGTGGCAAAGGGGAAGCTGATTGCCATTACCGGGACTAACGGGAAGACGACGACCACAGCGCTGACCGGTGCGATTATGGAGGCGTTTTTTGAAGAGGTATTCGTGGTGGGAAATATCGGCATACCTTATACGGAGACGGCTTTGAAGACGACGGAACGTTCGGTGACTGTGGCGGAGGTATCCAGCTTCCAATTGGAAACCATTATGGATTTTCATCCGAATATCAGCGCGATTCTCAACATTACGCCTGACCATCTGGACCGCCATGGCACTATGGAGAATTACACGGAGATTAAGGAAAGGGTTTGCATAAACCAGACAGAAAAAGATTATGTGGTACTCAATTACGAAGATCCGGTGCTGAGGCAGTTCGGGGAAGGGAAAGGTTTGAAGCCTAAAGTATTCTTCTTCAGCAGCGCCCAGCCCCTCCGGGAAGGAATATACCTGGCGGGAAGCCAGATCGTATATGCACACGGGGGAGAAAAGGAAAATATTGTCAATGTCCATGAGCTTCAGCTTTTGGGCCGCCATAATTATGAAAATGTTATGGCCGCCGTCGCCATAAGCATTAGCATGGGGGTTCCCATAGAGGTGATTCGGACGGCGGCAAAAAGATTCAAGGCAGTAGAGCACAGAATCGAATTTGTATTGGAAAGGGCCGGGGTAAAATACTATAACGATTCCAAAGGGACCAATCCTGATGCGGCTATTCAGGCTATCCGCGCTATGCCCGGTCCTACAGTGCTGATTGCCGGCGGCTATGATAAACACAGCGAATATGACCAGTGGATTGAAGAGTTTGCAGGTAAAGTAAAATACCTGGTTCTTATCGGCCAGACGCGCGATAAGATTGCCGAGTGCGCCCGCGCCCACGGGTTCAATGAAATCATGTATGCGGAGGATATGTTCGAGGCCGTAAGCGTCTGTGCCGCTTATGCGGATCCCGGCGATAATGTGTTGTTGTCTCCGGCTTGTGCAAGCTGGGGGATGTTCGCCAATTACGAACAGCGGGGAAACCTGTTTAAAGAGTGTGTAAGAAACTTGTAAAACGGAAAGGTGAAGAACATTCGGGGTTACTGTTCACACCATGACTAATCACTTCGCTGATTAGTCATGAGCCAACACAGCTATGGGGCTAAAGCATATGCCCCGGTCTACACTCCGTTTCGGCCGGTTCTGAACAAGCGCCACTGGCGCTTAGAACCGCCGTAGGCGATTTCAAATGGGCATATGCTGTTACGTTCATAGGGATCTGTGAACAGTAACCATTCGGGAAAGGATGGGCCATGGCGAAAAGAGAAAAAACGAAACGTTTCTATGACTACAGCCTTTTGTTCGGTGTGATATTTCTGATGGCCTTTGGCCTGGTGATGATTTACAGCGCCAGCTCTTACACGGCGCAGTTAAAATACGATAATTCTTCTTATTTTATGATGCGGCAGTTGAAGATCGCTATGGCCGGTCTGGCTATGGCTATAGTGATTTCAAAAATGGATTATCACTGGTATGCCCGATTTGCTCTTTTGGCGTATGCGTTTTCTTATGTGCTGATGATCGCAGTAGCTTTGGTGGGCCGTGATTCCCATGGCAGCCGGCGCTGGCTTACCGTGGCCGGGATCACGTTCCAGCCTACGGAGTTTGTTAAGATTGTACTGATTGTTATGCTGGCATCGGTGATTACGCATTTAGGGAAACGGATTAATTCCTGGAAATCCGTAGGCTTGGTGGCGCTTTTGACTTTTCCGATTGCCGGATTGGTAGCTGCCAACAACTTGAGTTCCGGCATTATTATTGTGGGTATAGCCTTTTTTATGTTGTTTGTAGCCTGTAAAAAGTCATGGCCATTTTTTCTGTGTGCCGCGCTGGGAATAGTGACAATTGTGACGGCTGGCCCTCTGGCTACGGCGCTGGAGTCGATAAAGGTGTTGAAGCCTTACCAGTTAGAGCGGATTCATGTCTGGCAGAATCCGGAGGCATTCCCTATGGACGGGGGATTTCAGGTACTGCAGGGACTGTATGCCATCGGTTCCGGCGGACTGGTGGGAAAAGGCCTTGGGGAGAGCATCCAGAAGATGGGATTTGTGCCGGAGGCCCAAAACGATTATATTTTTGCGATTATATGCGAGGAATTGGGATTGTTCGGCGCAGTTTCCGTAATTATGTTATTCCTGTTTTTGATTTACCGGTTTATGGTTATCGCTGGAAACGCACCGGATCTATTCGGTGCGCTGCTGGTGGTGGGAGTTATGGGGCATATTGCGATTCAGGTGATTCTGAATATTGCGGTAGTGACCAACACCATCCCCAATACAGGAATTACCCTGCCTTTTATCAGCTATGGTGGGACTTCCGTGTTGTTTTTGATGATTGAGCTGGGCATGGTTCTCAGCGTTTCCAACCAGATTAAATTGGAGAGGTAAAGACGAGAAAATCCAAACATTTTTCCTGGTATTTACATAGGATAGAATATAGGCAAATACCAGGGAGGTATCGGATTGTCTGTTATTCGAATCCAGGGACTGCATAGTTTACGAGGTGAGATTGAGATACAAGGTTCCAAAAATGCGGTGCTTCCGGTAATGGCGGCTGCCCTGCTTCACAGCGGAACGATTGTGATAACCAATGTCCCCAGAATACAGGATATGTTCTGTATGATGGGGATATTGGAATATATGGGATGCCGGTGCCAGTTGGATGGGCACAGGCTGATTATGGATACCCGGGGGCTGGTTTCTGTTCCTGTTCCGGAAGATAAGGGAAAACAGATGCGTTCTTCCGTCATGTTGTTAGGGCCTCTTTTAGGCAGGCTTCACGAGGCTGTTACATGCCGTCCCGGCGGCTGTACCATAGGCAAGCGTCCTATTGACTTGCATTTCTATGTTTTGCGGGAGATGGGAGCCAGGATTGAGGAAGAGGGCGGACGGATCAAGGCATTTACCGGCGGTTTGAGGGGGGCGATGCTGAGATTGCCGTTTCCAAGTGTGGGCGCTACGGAAAATGCCCTCATGGCGGCAGTAGCGGCAGAAGGGGCTACTTGTATCCGGGGAGCGTCCAGGGAACCGGAGATTGAAACTTTGTGCAGGTTCTTGACGGAGATCGGTGCGAGTATTTCCGGTATAGGCACCAGTACATTGACTGTGCAGGGCGGCAAAAAGCTGCATGACGGGGAATTTGCCATTCCCGGGGACCGAATTGTAGCGGGAACTTATTTAGGGGCGGTAATGGCGGCTGGAGGAGAGCTGATCCTTTCGGGAGCGCCCATAGCGCATATGGCCGATACCCTTGAAGCAGCCGAACAGGCAGGCTGCGGCCTGGAGATTTCCGGAGGCGTAATCCGTGCCAGGATGAGAGGCCGTCCCAGGCCAGTGAGCCTGAGCACAGGGCCTTATCCGGCTTTTTCCACGGATCTGCAGTCGGTCATGCTGGCAGTAGCTTCCGTGGCCGGGGGGGATTCGCTGATCCGCGAAAATGTATTCGAAGAAAGGTTTGCCACTGCAGGCGAGCTGCAGAAAATGGGCGCGGATATTGTTATTGACGGGTCTGCGGCAAGAATATCCGGGAAAAAGTCTCTTATCGGCAGCAGAGTACAGGCGTCGGATTTGCGGGGAGGAGCGGCTTTGGTGGTAGCCGGCCTGGCGGCCGAGGGGGTAAGTGAAATTTACGGTTATTCTTATATCAGCCGGGGATATGAGGATATCAGCCGGGATTTGGCGGCGGCAGGCGCTAGTACTGCATTGCGGAAATAATGGTGAATACAGTGCTTGATATTTTCGTCATCTGTGCGTCTGCAAAGCGACGTTCTACACTCCGTTCCGGTCCTTGCTGGGCAAGCGCCACTGGCGCTTAGCAACGTAGCGGTGTCTACGTCTGCAAAACTCACCGTAGCTACCACTACGCCTTCGTTTCGCAGACGCACAACTGACACGAATATCAAGCACATTTTATTTCAAGATTAATGCAATGCAGTACTAGTACTGTATTGCGGAAATAGCGAGTGCCGAATTCACTGGAATTTCCGCAAGGTAGCACTAGGACGCAGAGGGAGTGCTCAGCGGCAGAAGGGCGGTGAATCAAACAGGCCCGGCGGGAGGAGAGAATGCGGGGAAACACGAAAAAGAAAAAAAGGACAGGGCTGGTTGTGCTGCTGACACTGACGCTATTGCTGTTTCTGGTTCTGTCGCTGAAAATTAAAACCGTGACGGTGACGGGAAATAAGCGATTTACCAAGGAGCAGGTGACGGAGCTTTTGTTTTCGGATAAGCTGAGCCGGAATACATTGTTTTGTTATCTGCAGGATCAATTTAAGCGCCATGAACCGATTCCGTTTATTGAGGATTACCGGTTGGTTTTCCACGGGCCGGGCGAGGTGGAAGTGATTGTTTATGAAAAGAGCGTGGTTGGTTATGTGTCTTACATGAGCAGCTATATGTATTTTGATAAAGACGGCATTATCGTAGAAAGTGCCAATCAGGAATTGCCGGATGTCCCGCTGATATCAGGATTAAAATTCGGACAAATTGTCCTTTATCAGAAATTGCCGGTGGAGGACGAGAAAATATTTCAGGAAATCCTGAACCTGACTCAGATTCTAACCATTAATAATCTTCAGGTGGAGCGGATTCAGTACAGCAGCCTTGGAGAGGCAACCTTGTACCTGGGAGGGATTGAGGTTCTGCTGGGCGGAAACGAGCATCTGAACAGTAAGATTACGGAGCTGAGTTCCATGCTTCCCCAGTTGGAGGGACGCAGCGGGACGCTTCATCTGGAGAATTACGACGAAACAAATTCGGCGGTATCCACTTTCCAACCGAATCTCCATTAATCTTGTACGTTGGAGGTATCTTCTTGTCCGGAATTGCCGGACAAGAAGCATCGGGCGTTCGCCCGATGGGGGAAACCGGATGAAAACAGTCTTACAAGCAAGCTTGACGCCTGTTTTCATCCGGTTTTCCCCGCCCCGTGAACGGTAATCGAAAATTCCTATGAAATTTTTGCAAAATCACGGTTGATATTTTTCACAAAATCACGTATAGTATTAGGTAGGTTAAAATAAGTCAGCGTAAAACGGTAGATTACGAAAGCCTTTTTATGGCAGAGAAGTCCTAAGGTTGAAGGAGGAATACAGTCTTGTTGGAGATTAAAATAAATGAAGCGGATAATTCCGCTAGAATTGTGGTAATCGGTGTTGGGGGTGCGGGGAATAATGCGGTAAACCGTATGATTGATGAGAATATTGCCGGTGTTGAGTTTATTGGTATCAATACGGACAAACAGGCTCTGCAGTTTTGCAAGGCTCCTACCGCCATGCAGATTGGAGAGAAGCTGACCAAGGGCCTTGGCGCAGGGGCCAAGCCGGAGGTAGGGCAGAAGGCTGCCGAGGAAAATTCGGAGGAGCTTGCGCAGGCCATGAAGGGGGCCGACATGGTATTTGTTACCTGCGGTATGGGCGGCGGTACGGGTACCGGCGCCGCGCCGGTTATTGCCCAGTTGGCCAAGGACATGGGGATTTTGACGGTGGGAGTGGTGACAAAGCCGTTCCGTTTTGAGGCCAGAACGCGTATGACCAATGCCCTTTCCGGTATCGAGCGGCTTAAGGAGAGCGTGGATACGCTGATTGTTATTCCCAATGATAAGCTGTTGGAGATTGTTGACCGCAGGACGACTATGCCTGATGCGCTGAAGAAAGCAGATGAAGTTTTGCAGCAGGCAGTCCAGGGCATTACGGATTTGATTAATGTGCCTGGCCTGATCAATTTGGATTTTGCCGATGTTCAGACCGTTATGACTGACAAAGGTATCGCCCATATCGGTATCGGACATGCCAAGGGTGACGAGAAGGCGCTGGAGGCAGTAAAACAGGCTGTGGCCAGCCCTCTTTTGGAGACGACTATCGAAGGGGCTTCCCATGTGATTATCAATATTTCCGGCGATATCAGCCTGATTGAGGCCAATGAAGCGGCCAGTTATGTGCAGGAACTGGCTGGTGATGATGCCAATATTATTTTTGGCGCTATGTATGACGAAAATGCACAGGATGAGGCCAGTATCACGGTTATTGCCACAGGCTTGGACGGCCGGGAAGTGGCTGCGCCGGTGAGCAAGGCTATGGGCGGATTCGGTACATTCAAACAAGGCAAACCCCAGTCAGCGATGAATTATGCTTCTCAGAACACGAATTCACAGGCAGCCGCCACTGCGGAAACCAGTGCGACAGCCAGAGCGGCCGGACAGCCCCAGGGTTCTCATCAAACTGGCCCGCGGCCTACTCCGGTACCCAACCAGCAGCCGGGTGCCGCCCAGTCTTCGTATCGTCCGCTGAACCGGGATATGCAGATAAATATTCCTGATTTTTTAAAGAATAAACGATAGTCGGGCGAATACCTGATATTTAAAACCCTCCGGGCCGGAAGATGTTCCGTCTGAACGGTTATAGATTATGGCGAAAAGACAGAAATCGAAAGGATTTCTGTCTTTTTTTGTCGTGGAAAAAACTGGTCCTTTGTGTCTGTCTTTGACAAAATTTTCCTTGGGGGATGCTTATAATGATACCGTAACAAATAAGATTTTCTGGCAGGAAAGGGGGCGGACAAAACCGATGTGACAGTCAAATTGTATTTGGATGTCTATTTTGCCGTGAATTTTGCCATGGATTATTTGCTGCTCTCTATGGTAAAGTGTTTTTTTCATCTTCCTGCCCGCCCTTTGCGTTTGGCTATGGGAGCATTGGCAGGCGCCGGATGGGCATGTGTGGATTTGCTTTTGGGGTTGGCCGGCTGGATACAGTTGGCTTTTGCCTGGCTCGGAGCGGGAAGCCTTATGGTTGCTTTGGCTTTTGGCCTGAAAAAGAGCCGGGAAGGCATGCGGGAATTAGCTGTGAGGCTGGTGGCTTTCTGGGCGGTAAGTGCAGCAGCCGGAGGGCTTTTGGGTATATGGGAAAGCAGGAATTTTCAATGGTATCTGCCGGGGGAGGGAGGTTTTGGACAATGGAATTTGATGGCCTTGTGTTTCGGCGCGGCAGGGATTTATTTTGGTGTCAGCGGCTGTCTGAAGTTTATCAGCGGTCATATGCAGGAACAGCATATTCTTTATCAAGTGAGGCTATCCTGTAAAGGCCGGACAAAAACGGTGAATGCTCTGTGGGATACAGGCAATCATTTGTATGAACCATATAGCCATCAGCCGGTCCATGTGATTACCCGTGAAGTGTGCCAGCAGTTATGTAATAAGGTTTCACAGATCATTTATATTCCGTTTCGGACAGTGGGCTCCGATTATGGCCTGATGCCCGGGATACGGATAGATTTTATGGAGGTGGAGAAAGACGGAAAGCTAATCCGGCGGTACGAACGTCCCTGGCTGGCTGTCAGTCAGAATCCGCTTTCTGCCGATTGTCAGTATGAAATGCTGCTTCACGGAAAGAAATAGAAAGAACTTGGAGGAATGAAGGAAATGATAGTAAAGGTTTCGATACCGAACCGGTTCCAGTTTAAAGCGGTAACATCATTCAAAACAATGTTGTGGCCAAAACAGGGGGAAGTGCACTACATAGGTGGGGCGGATATCCTTCCGCCGCCTTTAGACGGAAACGAGGAGGCAAAACTGATAGCCCGGCTGGGGACGGAGGGAGAAAAGGAAGCCCGTTCTCAGCTTATCGAGCACAATCTGAGATTAGTAGTTTATATTGCAAAGAAATTTGACAATACTTGTGTAGGTGTAGAGGATCTGATTTCTATAGGGACAATCGGTTTGATCAAAGCGATTAATACTTTTAACCCCAATAAAAATATTAAATTGGCGACGTATGCTTCCCGTTGTATTGAGAATGAGATATTGATGTACCTTCGCAGAAACAATAAAACCCGTATGGAAGTGTCTATTGATGAACCGCTGAATGTTGATTGGGATGGCAATGAATTGTTGTTGTCCGATATTCTTGGTACAGACGAGGATATTATTTACCGTGGTCTGGAAGATGAGACAGAAAAGAGTTTGCTGAATCATGCCATCAGTCGTTTAAGTCCCCGGGAAAGAAAAATTGTAGAGCTGCGGTATGGGTTGAAAGATGTGGATGGGGCGGAAATGACACAAAAAGAAGTAGCGGACCTGCTGGGTATTTCCCAGTCTTATATTTCCCGGCTGGAAAAAAAGATTATGAAACGGTTGAAAAAGGAAATTGTCCGGCTTGAATGACTGGCTTGCTTGGTTGCGGTATGGGCTGACAGTGCTGCTGGGAAGCTGTTATCCGGCTATATCCCCGGAAAAGCCGGAAAATGTTATCCGGGAAAAAGATCCGGCTTACGCCCTTTATCAGGAATACAGGTATACGTATGATACGTACGTATACCTTTTTTGGGATGAAAGTACAGGAGCAGGGCCGGAGGAAGCGGGAATCATGGATTTGGGCGGGGACGGATTTAGCGGCGGGACATGGAACCGGCTGGAATATTATGTTGACGGGAGCGGGCCAAACGGGGAAAATTTTGCTGACGGGAGCGGGCCGGGCGGGGAAAATTATGCCGACGGGAGTGTGCCGGGCGGGGGAAATCCTGCCGACGGGAGCGGGCTGGGCGGGGGAAATCCTGCCAACGGGCAGGAGAATCTGCCTGCAAAAGGTTTTCCCGGTGCCGGAGGCAATGTCTATGGGGAAGCTCCTTCCGGTGCGGGAGATGTTGTTCCGGGAGAGAGCGGTCCTGGCGGCGGAACACCGACAGAAGGTGAAAACAAGAATACCGTGCCGGCAATGGCGCAGCTTCAGGATTATGATTTCCTGATGAAAAATTTCTATACTGTCCATACATCTACCACGGCGCCCCGGGATTTGATGAAAGCGGAAGTATTATTGGGAACGGATATGCGGTTGGAAAAGGACTCTTCCATACCGCAGATTTTGATTTACCACACCCATTCCCAGGAACGGTATGCTGACTATGGCCCGGATAACCCCGGCGCTACGGTGGTAGAAGCAGGGAATTACCTGACAGAGCTTCTTCAGAACAAAGGATGGCAGGTCATTCATGATACGACTGCTTACGATATCAAAGGCGGTAAGTTGGACAGAAGCAGGGCGTATAATTATGCCCTGGAAGGGATCAGTGAAATTGTCAATAATAATCCGTCAATCCAAGTTATTCTGGACATTCACCGCGACGGAGTGAAGGAGAGCCTGCACCTGATGTCAGAGGTGAACGGCAAGCCGACAGCCAATATTATGTTCTTCCAGGGGATGAGCCGGACGCCGGAGGCGCTTATCGACTATCTGCCAAATCCGAACCTGTCGGGGAATCTGGCATTTACCTTACAGATGCAGCTAAAAGCGGCCAGGGATTATCCGGGATTTACGCGGAAGATTTATATGAAAGGGTTAAGGTATAATCTGCATTTGCGGCCAAGGTCGGCTTTGGTAGAAGTGGGGGCGCAGACGAACAGCATCCAGGAGGCAAAAAATGCTATGGAACCGCTGGCAGAAATCCTGGATGAAGTGCTGTGTGCAGGTTCGGGCGAATAAAGCGTAACCGTTTAGGGGATATCTGGACGGTTACGCTTTAGAGGCAGAGGAAGCTTATGGCAGAGGAGTGGGGAGGGGAAAGATTTCGGGGACTGTGTGAAAGCCCGGCTGAAGGCGGAAAAGAAGAGGCTGGGGGAAAGCATGGGGAAGAAAAGCATGAGGAAGAGCCATAGGTAAGATTGTGAAAAAGCAAAACATATAGGTCATGCTCTATTCTTTATGAGCATGGTCATACAAAAGCTGAATATCCTCAGGAAGCCGATCCGGCAGCAGCTCATGGATATGGTCCTCATTTCCGTCCTGGATGGCCTGCTCATAATACCAGCATTTGAAACGGATCATATCTAATGTTTTCTCCAGCCGCTGGATTTCCGCCTCCACGGCCTCTTTTTGTTTCTGAAAAAGCTCCAGCCTCTGCCCGTAGGTTTCGCTGCCTAAGGCGCACCAGGCCATAAATTGCTTGATATTTTTGATTTCCATGCCGGATTTTTTCAGACATTCGATCACACGCAGGGTCTCCATTTCCTGCTCTGTGAATTTCCGGATGCCGGAGGTGCGCTGCATATGGGGAAAAAGCCCCTCCTTGTCGTAGTAGCGCAGGGTGGAAATGGGAATATGAAACATCTCTGATATTTGTCCAATCGTATACATGGGAATTCCTTTGTTTATGAAAATTTTGTATTGACCTAAAGTCAGGTTCAGGTGTTAAAATAACATAAAACAGCGGGAAAGTCAAGATGGCAAGGGAAATTCCCATAACGAATCAGTGGAGTGCTGATTACTCGAGAATTTATGCTATGGCATAAACAATGATACAGCAGTAGGGAGGATTTATCGCATATGGAATACAGAACTAAAAAAGACCGGAGATAAGGTCAGTATCATCGGCCTGGGAACCGGCTACATAGCAGAAGTTCCTGAGAAGGAAGCGGTTAAGGCTCTTTTGCTTGCCCATGAAAAGGGAATCTAAAAGGGTGTTATCAGATATAGATTTGCGCAGGGAAACTTCAGGAGTATATAGGCTGAAAGAAAAAAGGAGGAAATTGTCATGTCAGAGCAAAAGAAAGTTCCAGGAACAGGCGGAGATCATTACATTCCTTATGAGGAGCGCACCGGCGGGGAATCGGTGGTGTTTTTTACCCGTGATTTGTCGGCTGAGGGACTGGTGAAAATCTATGGGCGTATTCAGGAGGTATTAGAAGGCAAGGTGGCCGTAAAGCTTCATACCGGCGAGAAAAACGGTCCCAATATCATCCCGCGGGAGTGGGTAAAGACATTGCTGGAAGAGAAGCTGCCAAAGGGTGTTATCATTGAGACCAACTCCTACTATGAGGGAGACCGGGATTCCACCGAGAAGCATCGGGAGACCTTAAAGGTCAACGGCTGGACCTTTGCGCCGGTGGATATCATGGATGAAGACGGGACGGTGTTCTTGCCGGTAAGGAGGGGCAAATGGTTTACGGAGATGTCCATGGGCAAGACTCTGACGGAATATGATTCCCTGCTGGCCCTCACCCATTTTAAGGGCCATACCAAGGGGGGCTTCGGAGGTTCCAACAAGAACATCGGTATCGGCTGTGCGGACGGGAAGGTGGGCAAGGCCATGATTCACACCACCCCGGGTCAGAATGACCAGTGGGATATCAGCGATGAGGAATTCATGGAGCGCATGACCGAATCCACCAAGGCGGTGGCGGATCATTTCGGCAAAAAGATTGCCTACATCAATGTGATGCGGAACATGTCGGTTTCCTGCGACTGCGAGGGGATCTATGCGGAGCCGGTGGTGACTCCCAATGTGGGAATCTGCGCTTCTTTGGACATTCTGGCTTTGGATCAGGCATGTGTGGATATCATCTATGCCATGAAAGAGGAGGAACGCCATGCCCTGGTGGAGCGGATGGAAACCCGCCACGGGCTGCGCCAGCTTTCCTATATGAAGGAGCTGGGTATGGGCAACGACCGGTACCGGCTGGTGGATATTGATAAGGAGGATCAGACGGTGGCTCTGGCGGATGTGGTGAAGGATCTGGCGCCGTTTGAAGGGTGACGGGCTTTGGCTTTTCAGATATCAGAACGGTGTTAAGAAACACGGATTAAGCAACTGTGGGGATCTCATTTTAAGGATTCCCACCTTTTTTATTTCATAGGAAAGTACGTCCTATGAAACAAAAACGCTCCGCGTGGATGCGTACTCCGCGCAAAGGAAGATGGCTGCTGGCGCAGCCGCGCTCCGGCACGAGAGTCCGGCAAGCCGGACTATTACAATAAAGCATTTGAAATCGTCTAAAAGTTTTTTAATATTCTTGCAAATCTGAGGATTTCAGGGTAAGATAAAAGGATGTCAGGAGATATTGACGGGAAAACAAGAAAAACGATGTTAATGTTCGCAGGGGATCTGAGAACGTGACAAAATGATCAGGAGAGAAAAACCTATGGCAGCAATAGACCAAAGTAAAATTCGCAATTTTTGTATTATCGCTCACATTGACCACGGAAAATCCACGCTGGCCGACCGGATTATTGAGAAAACCGGACTGCTGACCAGCAGGGAAATGCAGTCTCAGGTATTAGACAATATGGAGCTGGAGCGGGAACGGGGAATTACCATCAAGGCTCAGACCGTGCGCATTATCTATCAGGCAAAAGATGGCCAGGAGTATATTTTTAATTTGATTGACACTCCCGGCCATGTGGATTTTAACTATGAGGTCAGCCGCAGCCTGGCTGCCTGTGACGGCGCTGTGCTGGTGGTAGATGCTGCGCAGGGGATTGAAGCCCAGACTCTGGCCAATGTTTATCTGGCCCTGGATCATGATTTGGATGTATTCCCGGTAATCAACAAGATTGATTTGCCGAGTGCCGATCCGGACCGGGTGGCCAATGAAATTGAGGATGTTATCGGGATAGAGGCTCACGACGCGCCGCGGATTTCGGCCAAGACCGGGCAGAATGTGGAAGAAGTGTTGGAGGCGATTGTCCATCGGATACCGGCGCCTGGAGGAAATCCTGAGGCACCGCTGCAGGCATTGATTTTCGATTCCGTATATGATTCTTATAAAGGGGTTATCGTATTTTGCCGGATTATGGAAGGGACGGTAAAAAAAGGGACGTTGATCCGGATGATGGCTACGGGAGCCGAGGAAGAGGTCGTGGAGGTGGGATATTTTGGCGCGGGCCGCTTTATTCCCTGTGAAAGCCTCAGCGCAGGTATGGTTGGCTATCTGACAGCCAGTATTAAAAATGTGAAGGATACCCGTGTGGGTGACACGATTACCGATGTGGCCCATCCTTGCGAGCGGCCGTTGCCGGGATATAAAAAAGTGACATCCATGGTATATTGCGGGTTGTATCCGGCGGATGGGGCCAGATACAATGATTTGCGGGAAGCTTTGGAAAAACTGCAGCTTAACGATGCTTCCCTTTTTTATGAACCGGAGACTTCCGTTGCGCTGGGATTTGGTTTCCGCTGCGGTTTTCTGGGGCTTTTGCATTTGGAGATTATCGAAGAACGGCTGGAACGGGAATATAACCTGGATTTGGTGACGACTGCCCCCAGTGTGGTTTACCGTGTATATAAGAAAAACGGAGAAGTGATCGAGCTTACGAATCCGACCAATCTGCCGGACCCGACGGAAATTGATTATATGGAAGAGCCGGTGGTGTCTGCGGAAATTATGGTGACGACAGAATTTGTAGGTGCGATTATGACTCTGTGCCAGGAACGGCGAGGTGTTTACAAGGGGATGGAATATATGGAAGAAACACGGGCATTATTAAAATATGACCTTCCTCTGAATGAGATTATTTATGACTTTTTTGACGCGCTGAAATCCCGCTCCCGGGGATATGCTTCTTTTGATTATGATTTAAAAGGGTATGAGCGCGCGGAGCTGGTGAAACTGGATATTTTGGTGAACCGGGAAGAAGTGGACGCCTTGTCCTTTATCGTCCATGCAGCGTCGGCTTATGAGCGAGGGCGGAAAATGTGCGAGAAGCTCAAAGGTGAGATTCCCCGCCATCTTTTTGAAATCCCGATTCAGGCCGCTATCGGGGGGAAGATTATTGCCCGGGAGACGGTGAAGGCTGTGCGCAAGGATGTCCTGGCTAAATGCTACGGCGGCGATATTACCCGGAAAAAGAAACTGTTAGAGAAGCAAAAGGAAGGAAAAAAACGGATGCGTCAGATTGGCAATGTGGAGATTCCGCAGAAAGCCTTTATGAGCGTACTTAAGCTGGATGATGAGTAAAAACGAAATGGAATTGTACATCCATATCCCGTTCTGCGCCCATAAATGCGGATATTGTGATTTTTTGTCTTTTGCCGCCCCAGAGCGGTCGTATCGGGGATATGTAGATAAGCTGATTGAAGAGATATATGGCCAGAGCAAGTATTTCCGCGGCAATCATGTGACAACGGTTTTTGTGGGCGGCGGGACACCATCCATGCTGCCGTCAGAGATGGTGGAAGAGCTGTTTGCGGTTCTCTATGAATGTTTTGCCATTGATTTTGACGCGGAGATTACGATTGAGGCCAATCCCGGCACGCTGACTATGGACAAGCTGGAAACATATCGCCAGAGCGGGATTAACCGGCTCAGCCTGGGGCTTCAGTCCACGGATGATCAGGAATTGAAGACTCTGGGGAGGATCCATACTTTTGAGGGTTTTCTCAAAAGCTATCAGCGGGCCCGCCAGGTGGGATTTGCGAATATTAACGTGGATTTGATGTCTGCCCTTCCCGGACAGACGGTTCATTCATGGAAGAATACTTTGCGTAAAGTTACTATGCTGAAGCCGGAGCATATTTCTGCCTACAGCTTGATGATAGAAGAGGGAACGCCCTTTTATGAGCGCTATGGGCCGGCAAATGTAAGGCGCTACGACCGGCTTTGGGCGAAGAATAAAACAGAGGGCGGCCCGCAATGGGCAGCCTGGCCACCGCTGCCAACAGAAGATGAGGACCGGGAAATGTATCATCTGACCAAGGAATTTTTGGCGGCGCAGGGGTACAACCGCTATGAAATATCCAATTACGCCAAAGCAGGAAGCGAATGCCTGCATAATATCGGCTATTGGACTGGTGTGGATTATCTTGGCCTTGGCCTGGGTGCTTCTTCTTATATTGACGGCTGCCGTTATTGCAATACGCCGGATCTGCGGGAATATCTGTCTCTGGACTGGAAAAGGCCGAGAGCGGCCGTGCGGAATGTCCAGGAGCTGACCCTTGAGGAAAAGATGGAAGAATTTATGTTTCTGGGCCTGCGGATGGCAAGGGGAGTGTCGGGCAGCGAGTTTTTGGGCCGTTTTGGCAGGAATATGTGGAATATTTATGAAGCGCCGCTGAAAAAGCTGAAGGCGCAGGGGCTGATCGAGGTGGAGGCGCCCTGGGTGCGGCTGAGCCAGTTGGGGATAGATGTGAGCAATCAGGTGCTTAGTGAGTTTTTGTTGGATTGAACGGAAATAAGTTCATGAACGGTTGCAATCCGTAACCGCATATGCCCATAATAAATTGCCTTCGGCAATGGGGCATATGCGTTTTTCTATCATAGGAAAGTTCGTCCTATGATAGAAAAACGCTCCGCGAGGATCGCACTGCGGCGGAAAGGAATCATGTCGCTGAAGCGACCCGCCGCAGGAGAATCCTGCGAAGCAGGATTCTTTGCTCCCATAATGATATCTGCCCATGGCTAATCAGCGGAGTGATTAGCCATGGTGTGAACAATAACTTGCTGTTCCCTAAAACAAGAATAATTTTGTGATATGGGTTGTATTTTTTACACGCTTGATATATAATAAAAATGTGATTGTGATGCACAATAGCTTCAATAAAAGTGTGAAGGAGTGTATCTATGGAACGATTGATCTTGAATAAGCTGCTGGATTGGAAGAATTCAACTTACCGCAAACCGCTAATCTTAAAGGGTGTGCGTCAGGTGGGTAAGACTTGGGTCCTCAAAGAATTCGGCAGACGTTATTATGAAAATACAGCCTACTTTAACTTTGATGAAAACGAGGAATACAAGCAGTTTTTTGAGACCACCAAAGATGTAGATCGCATTTTACAGAATCTAATGCTGGCAAGCGGCCAGAAGATCGTGCCAGAAAAGACGCTCATTATCTTTGACGAGGTGCAGGACTGCCCCAAGGTTATCAACTCCATGAAGTATTTCTGTGAGAATGCCCCGCAGTATCACATTGCCTGTGCCGGTTCTTTGCTGGGGATTGCCTTGGCGAGGCCAACCTCCTTTCCGGTGGGCAAAGTCAACTTCATGCAGATCGATCCTATGACCTTCATGGAATTTCTGCCCGCCAACGGCGACGAAAATCTGGCCAAATATCTGGAGAGCATGGATACCATTGAGCCGATTCCTGATGCCTTTTTCAATCCGCTCTATGAGAAATTGAAGATGTACTATGTTACAGGCGGTATGCCGGAACCAGTGCTCATGTGGACGGAAGCACGAGACGTTTCTGCTATGCAGGAAGCCCTTTCCGGGATCATCGGTGCTTATGAGCGTGACTTTGCCAAGCACCCCAATATCAGCGACTTCCCGAAGCTCTCTATGATATGGAAGTCCATACCGTCCCAACTGGCAAGGGAGAATAAAAAATTTATCTATAAGGTGGTTAAAGAGGGAGCACGAGCCCGGGAATATGAGGATGCTTTGCAGTGGCTGGTAGATGCCAGGCTGGTGCATAAAATCTACCGCAGCACCGCTCCCGGTCTGCCGGTAGCTGCCTATGATGACCTGTCTGCATTTAAGATCTATCTGGTGGATGTAGGGTTGCTCCGCCGTCTGGCTCAGCTGGCTCCTACAGCCTTCGGAGAAGGCAATCGTTTGTTCACCGAGTTCAAAGGCGCACTGACTGAGAACTTTGTGCTACAGACCTTAATTACGCAGTTTGAAGTGATTCCCCGGTACTGGAGCCAGAATAATCCGCCCTATGAGGTGGATTTCCTTATCCAGCGGGAGAATGATATTTTCCCCATAGAGGTCAAGTCCGAGGCCAACACCACCAGCAAGAGCCTAAAGAAATTCAAGGAGCTGTTCCCGAATCAAGTCAAGCTCCGTGTGCGGTTCTCGCTGGACAATTTAAAGTTGAACGATGATGTGTTAAATATTCCACTGTTTATGGCTGACCAGACGGATCGGCTGATTGGACTGGCATTGGAACAACAACAAATTGACACACGTAATTAACTCCTCAGAGAATCGTAGATATCCAATGCCCATAGACAATATATTTACCTAGTACTGCATTGCGGAAATAACAGTGAATACAGTGCTTGATATTTTCGTCATCTGTGCGTCTGCAAAGCGACGTTCTACACTCCGTTCCGGTCCTTGCTGAACAAGCACCACTGGCGCTTAGCAACGTAGCGGTGCCTACGTCTGGCTTTGCAGGCGTGCAGAGGGCGGAAATAGCGAGTGCCGAATTCACTGAAATTTCCGCAAGGTAGTACTAGTGTGCTGACACATTTACATTTTGCTAAATGACTTGCCTGAATTTCCATCTGCTGCGGTGGCATCGTCGACTGGAAACAACGCAGTCCAATGGGAAATTAGACAAGGAGGTTTGGATGAATATAATTGTGTCAGTACAATAGATTATAAACAATATCAGGTTTTCTGCGAAAATACACCTTCTGTATTTAGTCTCAAAAACGACGATTCCCGCATGAGGGAAATTTCGGACTTAGTATCTCAGGTAACCTCCGGTAAGACTCCAGCATTGGATTTTCCGTGCTTGTTTTTGACTTACTTTGCTAATGCTTATTTTGGCATTGCACAGTACTGTCAAATTGATGTGATATGCAGTGTTATTGAGTAAATTGAAGATAAGCAAACCCAGAAGTATGATGTAAATGGTTTGGTTTTTTTGCAGGGAGAATAGATTATAGGCATGTATAAAAGCATGGAGCGGGCAGTGTCCAAAGTTTACTAATTAAGTACTATGATATGGAATGATATGCTTTCTCATGTAAGGCATTAACATCAAGAAGCGTTCCTGTTAAATCATCATTTATAGATGTTAGATTCAGTAAATTACAAAATTTTTTTGTGAAATTGATGAAAAGTCCTTGACGACTTGTTTCTGGGATAAGATTTGGCGGTTTATTGGTGTTCAGTAAGGAGCATAAATGTTTCCGGCAGATGGAAAATAGCCTCTTTTATAAATATCGGATAAAAGTATTCGTCTTTCAGCCGGCCAAATTCCAGCCATTCAAATGTGTGAGTGTGTTTTCCTTCATACATGGTAAATTTTGTACCTTTTAAGAGCAGGCCGGTATTGGAGATATCCATAAGAAAATAAATACATAGTTCATGATAATCTAAATCTTTGACGTCTTCGGTGAAAAATGCCTGATCCAGCCAAAGTGGGCGCACGATTGCGGGAGTAATGGCAAGCTCCTCCTGGATTTCCCTGATTATGGCGTGTTCTGCGGTTTCCCCCATTTCGACCCTGCCGCCAGGCAGGTAAAAGTAAGGGGAGCATTCGTCGTGCATGGTCAAAATTTTGCCGTCTGAAATAATGATTGCACAAACCCGGTAATTAAACTTTCCTTTTTCCGTTTGAAAAGAAATATCCATTTTGTCCTCCTGTCGTGGTTATCCACAGGGCATATGTGTTTATGGAAGCTCTTCTGTACTTGCCCTTGTGGCTGTTTTTTTGCACAGGCCCGCACAGAGGAATATGCCGCTAAAGCGGCGTGCGGGCCGCGCGGCGAGTGGGGGAAGTAACCTCCCCCTACTCGATTGCGCAGACCCGCTATGGAAATTTGCTGCTGACGCGGCGTGCGGGCCACGCGGCGAGTAGGGGGAAATAGCCTCCCCTGCTCGATTCGTCCGGACGGTTACTTATGCATACCAATTTTGCCTATCTGGCAAAAACTATCCCACAAAATCAGGCACAGAGAAGCTCTCTAAGCCCCGATTCCCTGACCCTATGATTCCTGTGTCTCCTGTGTTTCCCGATGGAGAATCTCGATATAAGCTAAAATCAGCGGCGCGACGCCTTTGGCTTCGTTTTTTACAATCGGCTCCCGCATATAATAATCAAAAGTGCCTTCCCGCATTTCTTTATTCCCGAGCCCGGCTACCAGGCAGATGCCTCCAAGCTGCAGTTCCCCGTCTTCTTCAGAGAGATAAGTCCGGCAAATGCCGTCAAAAGCCTTTTTTCCATAAGAAAAATAAGATTCGTCCAAAAATCCCAGCCGGACGCTTTTCATGATTGCATAGGCGAAAATTGCCGATCCGGAGGTTTCCAGATAATTCGGTTTGATCCCGCCCCGGTTGACGACCTGGTACCACATGCCGGTTTCTTCGTCCTGATAGGGCAGCATGGCGTCGATTAATTCTTTATAAATACGGTTCAGCTCTTTCTTTTCTTTTCCTAAACGGTCATCCGGCATGACATCCATCGTGTCAATCAATGCCATGGCATACCAGCCTAAAGCTCTTAACCAGAAGTTGTCAGATAAGCCGGTCACTTTGTCGCACCAGAACATTTTCCGGGAGTCGTCATAGGCATGGTAGTAGAGGCCATTCAAGGGGTCGCGCATCAGGCGGTATACCTGCAAAAACTGCTGGTAGCAATCCTGGCAGCATTCTCCGTTATGGTAAGCCAGTTCATACTGCATATAGAACGGCTGAGCCATATAAAGGCCGTCCAGCCAGATTTGGTCGGGATAGATTTTTTTGTGCCAGAAATTGCCGGTGGAAGTGCGGGGCTGGGTGGCAAGCTGGCTGTATACGGTGTCGATAGCTTTGCGGTATTTTTTCTTGCCGGTTAATTCGTATAGATCAAACAAGGTTTTACCGGCATTGACATTGTCCAGATTGTGTTCTTGCGGGTCATAGGAACGGATGGAACCGTCTTCTGACACAAAGTAGTCGATAAAGCTGTCTGCGAAAGCCAGGTATTCTTCCTTTTTGGTAATATGATACAATTCAATGATTGCTTTAATCATACATCCATCCATATAATTCCAGGAAGGTTTTGCGCCCTGTTTAATCTTTTCGATGTTCCAGACAGGCATCTGCGGGCTGCTCTTGGCCAGAAGCTGGCTGATGTAGCGGTCAAGAATTTTCATCATGATTCTCCCTTCATAAAAGTTACAAAATACAAACGTTTGCAATTATAGAAATTCTACCATAAAAGCTGCAAAAATGATATTGTATACTTTACATAAAAAATATTCTTGTAAACTAGGCAATATATATAGTTGACAGATTAGGAATTCAGTGATATAGTAAAGATATCAAAAAAATATATACATATCTGTCGATGTTTTTGAAATTGTAACCGCTTACAACTAGCAGATATGTATAATTTTTTAAAAATATATGCAAACCTTTGCAAAACTTTCAACCAGCAAAGGAGCATAATAAAAGAAGGGAGAGAATTTCATGAAAAAACGTATCAGGCAAGCAGTGTCATTGGCTTTGGCCACAACCATGGTTCTGTCGTTGGCGGCATGCGGGGGAGGTTCTTCCGAACCGACTACGGCTGCGTCAGCAGATTCCGGGAGCGGCACACCGGAGACGACTGCAGAGCCGGCCGCAGCAGAGGGCCTGACGGTCAATACCACAGATCCCATTACTCTGACCTTTAGCTGGTGGGGCGGTGATGCCAGACATGAGGCCACGCAGAATGCGGTGAAGAAGTTTATGGAAAAGTATCCGAATATCAAAGTTGAGAACCAGTTTGCTGCATGGAGCGGCTGGGAAGACAAAATGAGCGCTTCCTTTGCTACCGGGACGGCGCCAGATGTGAATCAGATCAACTGGAACTGGATCACTTCTTTCAGCTCGGACGGTTCCGCCTTTTATGATTTGAACAAAGTATCGGATATTTTGGATTTGAGCCAGTTCTCCGAAAGTTCCCTGGCTGACTGTACGGTAGCAGGTGAGCTGCAGGGCGTGCCGATTTCCTTGACCGGGCGGATCTTCTACTGGAATAAAACCACTTTTGAAAAAGCCGGGCTGGAGACGCCCAAGAGCCTTGCTGATTTGATGGCAGCAGGTCCTGTTTTCCAGGAGAAATTAGGAGAGGAGTATTATCCCATAGCCCTTGGCGAATATGACCGGATGATCCTGATGGTATTTTACCTGGAATCCAAATATGGCAAACCTTGGGTAGAAAATAACCAGCTCCAGTATTCGCAAGAAGAGATTGAGGACGGTTTGGAATTCATCCAGTCCCTGGAAGATAACCATGTGACTAATACCATCAAGGGTATTGCCGGTGACGGCGCCGATTCCCTGGATAAGAACCCGAAATGGATGGATGGCAGATATGCGGGTATTTTTGAGTGGGATTCTTCTGCTTCCAAATTTGAAGGTGCATTAAATGACGGAGAAGAATTTGTCGTCGGTGAAGAGTTCGAGGATATGGGTGATGCAAACGGAGGATATGCCAAAGTTTCCATGTGCTTTGCCATTTCAGAAACTACCGAGCATCCGGCTGAATGTGCTGCTTTGATTAATTTCCTGCTTAATGAAGAGGAAGGCGCCGATATTATGGGTATTGAGCGCGGCATTCCCTGCTCTAAGGCCGGTCTTAAAGTCTGCGAGGATAAAGGGCTTCTGTCGGATAAGGTAGCCGAAGCCAATGCCAAGGTTCTGGCGTATGTCGGATTCCCGCTTGACCCCAAGTTTGAAGCGGCTGCCCTTAAGAACAGTGATGGTACATATTATGATGTGATGGCTGGATTGAGCTATGAGGATTATGATGTGGAAGAAGCTGCGGAGCTCTTGATTGAAGGTATTGAGGACGTATTAAATAAGTAAAGCAACTGTCAAAAACGCAGGAGTGATAAGGCTGTACAGGAGGCTTATGGTAACCCCCTTTCGTTTATGGCGGCGCCGGGGATTCCTGCATCCTCCGTCTGCTTTAAAGGTGTACCTTGCGGTTCGGCGAAAGCCGAACCGCCTGCTGCAAAGCAGCAAGAGCCAAGGAGTACCCGGAGGGGGGTATGGCAGGCAGCTTCCTGTAACAGGGGAAAATATGAAGAGGGAAAACGGGATGGATGGATTTCCTGACAGTGACAGGATACAAGAATTGCTGGATCAGGTAAGGATGGGAGATATTCCGAAAGATAAAAGTATGCTGTTGACGGAGGGCCGGAAGCTTAGGGGTGTCGAAAGCAGCCATGAATTGTGGCTGTATATGCCTTTTTCTATGATGTGTGAGACGTATTATGGGAATAAGGAGGGCTATCAGGATATTATCCGGCAATTTAGCCGAATCAAAGTTTGTGACTATGACCGGATGGTAAAAGGAGCCTGTGAGGGGAGAAAACAGGACAGCCGGGAATTGGCTTGGTTTTTGGCGGCATGTACAGACACATTGGAATTTACTTCCATGGAGATTTATGAGCATTACCGGTATTTAGCAGATTTGATTCAGGCTACCGTGCGTATTTTGGCAAAAGAGTGCTGGCAGGGCGGCGGCATAGAGAGGACAGAGCGGGAGACGGCGGGGGTGTTTGCAGATGCCGTGCTGAAAAGCTGCCGCATGCGGGTGCTGCTTCGGGAAAAATACGAAGATTACGGGAGGGAGTTGTTGGCCCGCAGCCAAAAGAATAGTTACTGTCTATCGCAGGATAGCAGGCGGTAACGGAAATTCCCCTTAACAAGGAAATTGTTTAATTAGGAGGAGTAAGGTATGTCCAATAATAAAGGCTTTAAAAAGTGGATGTCAGAAAACCTGGGAATGATGTTTATTCTGCCATGGCTGATTGGTTTTCTGATTTTCAAAGTATATCCATTTGGATCATCATTGATTTACAGCTTTACGGATTATCATTTGTTTGATGGCATCCGGGAGTGGGGATTGATGAACTATGTGGAGATCTTTACAAAATCCAGAATTATTAAGGCGTTCAAGGTGACTTTTACTTATGCGTTTATGACCGTGCCCTTGAAGCTGGCCTTCGCGTTGTTTATCGCATATATTCTGAATTTTAAAATCAAAGGCGTAAACTTGTTCCGTGTAGCTTATTATATTCCGTCGATTCTGGGCGGTTCCATTGCTATTGCCGTGTTGTGGAAGGCTATTTTTAAGAGCGATGGCATTGTCAATATGATTTTAGCTATTTTTGGCATTAAGGGGCTGGATTGGTTGTCTGAGCCGGGGTATGCGCTGTTTATTATCTGTTTGCTGCGTGTATGGCAGTTTGGTTCTGCCATGGTAATTTTCCTGGCGGCCCTTAAAAATGTGTCCCAGGATCTTTATGAAGCGGCTTCTATCGACGGCGCTACCAAATGGAGGCAGTTTTTCTCCATTACCGTGCCG
Organism: uncultured bacterium; assembly: GCA_947383005.1. Classification (GTDB taxonomy): domain Bacteria; phylum Bacillota; class Clostridia; order Lachnospirales; family Lachnospiraceae; genus Brotaphodocola. Next base: position 26,300 of record CANDBT010000005.1, read on the forward strand.
ATTATTACACCGGTTATTTTCTATAACCTGGTTACCCAGCTCTGTGAAGCGTTCCAGGAGTTCAACGGCCCGTATATTATTACAGCCGGCGGCCCGAGAAATGCGACGACGCTGATTTCCCTGTTGATTTACAACAATGCGTTTAAGAGCTATGAAATGGGCTTGGCCAGCGCTCAGGCATGGTGCTTGTTCATTTTGGTCTGCACATTGACGGTAATCGCGTTTATCAGTCAGAAAAAGTGGGTTTATTATTCGGATGAAGACGGGAGGTAGAATCGGATGACAAGAGAGACAAGAAAACACGTAACCATGTTTTTTAGCTATGCAGTGTTGATTTTAGTCGGCGTCATCATGGTTTATCCTCTGCTTTGGATGATTGGTGCGTCGTTTAAGACGAATAACGAGATTTTCAGCGGCATTGGTTTTATTCCCAAGAGCCCGACTTTTTCCGGTTATCAGAATGCCATGAAAAGCTATGGCGGCGATATTGATCTGATCAAGGCCATGATTAACACATATACGATTGTTCTGCCCAAAGTGCTGTTCACTATCGTATCAGCTACGGTTACGGCTTATGGTTTTGCCCGGTTTGAGTTTAAAGGGAAAAATATGCTGTTTGCGCTTTTGATGTCAACATTGTTTTTGCCCCAGGTAGTGCTAAATGTGCCTCAGTATATTTTGTTCAACAAGTTTGGATGGATTAACCATCCCTGGTATCTGGCACTGATTATCCCTACGTTGTTTGCGACAGAGACACGTTTTGTCTTTATGCTGAATCAGTTCCTGAGAGGCATACCCAGGGAGTTGGAGGAGGCAGCCAAAATTGATGGCTGTAATGCTATCCAGACTTTATGGTATGTGATTGTGCCTATGCTGAAGCCATCCATTACTTCGGTTGCGTTGTTCCAGTTTATGTGGTCATCGAATGACTTTATGGGGCCGTTGCTGTATGTGAGCGCACCGTCCAGATATCCGGCGTCTATTTTCGTAAAGATGTCTATGGACGCTGACAGCGGTTTTGAGTGGAACCGTGTGCTGGCGATGTCTTTGATTTCCATTATCCCGTCGCTGGTCGTGTTCTTCCTGGCGCAGGATTCCTTCGTTGAAGGAATATCGGCTGGTGGTGTAAAAGGTTAAACTGGTGTGCATAGAAAAGTTAAGGGGATTCTCGCTGGGGAATCCCCTTTTCCCTTAAGCGCTAAATATTCACCCGTGCTGATCTGACGGCTTGCCTGTATGGCAATAAATTGCATGCAGGCAAACCATTGGACCACAACCGTACAGGCGGGAAAGTTTTGGCCACGGTTCAGATCATGGCCGGAGGCGTAACCGTTCAGGGGTTAGCCGTCCGGCTGACAAGTATAAATTGAGGAGTAGGAAATGAAAATCAGTAATATTTTTCAGACTGCCAGGTGTGTGACGGTGGAAATAGAAGACGGCGGTATTTTCAATACAAAACGCAGTTACGAGATTTATGTGGATGGACAGTATTATGGCGGGACGGACCGCGTGGTTACAAGCATTTACGGATTGAAGCCGGATAAACGATATCGGATTGACGTGCGGGCGGAGGAAGACAGCGGCTGTTTAGAAGTAAAAACCGATTATGAGTTTGTTACTCTTAATGTCAGGGACTTTGGCGCTAAAGGAGACGGTGTGCAGGACGATACCGGCTTTATCCAGGCAGCGATCATGGCTTGCCCGAGAAACAGCCGTGTGCTGGTTCCGGAAGGGACTTACCGGATTACCAGTTTGTTCCTGAAAAATGATTTGCAGATGGAACTGGCCAAAGGGGCTGTGCTGTCTGCCGAAACCGACCGGAACCGTTTTCCGGTGTTTCCGGGGATGATTCAGTCTTACGATGAAGAGGGGGAGTATAATCTGGGAACCTGGGAGGGAAATCCCCTTCCTATGTTTTCTGGTATTATTACTGGCGTTAATGTCAAACATGTGGTATTATATGGACAAGGAACAATAAACGGAAATGCGAATGACAATCCAGATAATTGGTGGTATAATCCTAAGATAATGAGAACTGCCTGGCGTCCGCGGATGATCTATCTCAATTATTGCGAGGATATAACCATACAGGGTATTCAGGTGCAGAACAGCCCAAGTTGGAATATTCATCCTTATTTTTCCAATCATTTGAAATTTGTGGATTTGACCGTGCTGAATCCGCCGAATTCGCCCAATACCGATGGCTTGGATCCGGAGTCTTGCCGGAATGTGGAAATTGCCGGCGTGTATTTTTCCCTGGGAGATGACTGTATTGCCGTTAAATCGGGAAAAATCTATATGGGCGCCAAATATAAGACGCCTTGCGAGAATATCCTTATCCGTCAATGCTGTATGCGGGACGGACATGGATCGATCACTGTGGGAAGTGAGATGGCCGGGGGAGTGAAGAACCTGACGGTAAAAGATTGCCTCTTTCTTCATACGGACCGGGGATTGCGAATCAAGACCCGGCGGGGAAGGGGGAAGGACGCCGTATTGGATGGCATAGTTTTTGAAAATATCTGTATGGACCATGTGATGACGCCTTTTGTTGTGAACAGTTTTTATTATTGTGATCCGGACGGGTTTTCCGAATATGTAAGAAGCAAAGAGGCGCTGCCCGTGGACGAGCGGACACCATCCATCCGGTCATTGGTATTCCGGAATATTGAGGCAGAGAATTGTCATGTGGCGGCCGCTTATATGTATGGGCTTCCGGAGAAGAGAATCGAAGAAGTAAAGATGGAACATGTCCATATCCGTTTTGCCGGGGAACCGCGGGAGGATCTGCCGGTGATGATGGAAGGAGTAGGCCCCTGTAAGGCGATGGGGATTTTTGCCTGCAATATTGAGCGGCTGTATTTGCGGGATGTAACCGTGGACGGGCAGGAAGGAGACGCTTTTTTGCTGGATAACATCGGTCAGGTTGAAATCCAGGAAGATATGGGATAATGGGATCGGAGGATGCCGCTTCCTAATCCCGTTCTTGCGCAGATCAGCGTCGGAGTGCCGGACATCCTGGCTTTTGTCCGGCGCAGACGGGCAAGAAGATGCCCTGTTTGAGCGGTTATATAGATTGGGCTACTTTGGGGAGAAAGGGAGCAAGGGGGATTATGGCAGTAACGATTAAAGATATTGCGAAACGAGCCGGGGTTTCTTATTCGACAGTTTCCCGGGCGCTGAATAATGTAGGAAGTGGTAAAGGAGAAACACGAAAAAAGATTCTCGATCTGGCAGATGAAATGGGATATGTGAGGAACCAGGCAGCTTTAAATCTGAAATTGTCCAGGTCTTACATGATTGGGCTGTATTTTTCTACCATCAGTAAGATGACATCCCCTTTTGTCCTTCATGATGTGCTGACCGGGGTTTACAGCATTATCGGCAGTAAATACAATGTGGTGGTCAAAGGCATAGATATGCACGAACCTGGCACCTTAAATCCCAGCTATTTTGACGGAATTATTGTGTTGAGCCAGCGGACGGAAGATCTATCTTTTATGGAAGAAGTGCTGGAAAAAAAGATTCCGATGGTGGTAATCTGCCGGGAAGTTTTTATTAATGTGCCCAATGTTACGACCAATGAAGCAGCGGCTATGGAAAGGGCTATGGATTATTTGATCGAAAACGGGCACAGGAATATCTGCGTTATTGAGGGACAGCCTAACTTAGACTCTACCAGGCTGCGCCATCAAGGGTGGCAGGTGTCGGCAAAAAAGCATGGCCTGGACCCGGATGCAATTCCGTCGGTACCGGGCACTTACCGCTATACCAGCGGCTACCAGGGAGCAAAATTTTTGTTGGAATACAAGCCTACGGCTATTCTTTGTTTTAATGATGAAATGGCTTTCGGCGCGAAGCAGGCGATTACGGAAGCGGGGCTTGAGGTGCCGGAGGATATTTCTCTGATTGGTTTTGATAATTGGGATATGTCCGGTTACGGCAATATGCGGCTGACTACCGTGGAACGCAGCATGAGCGAGATTGCCAAGGAGGGGACCCGGGTATTGTTGCGGCGCCTGGAAGAAGGCGTGGTGGATAACCGCAGGGTTTATCTGGATAATAAGTTGATTATCCGGGATACGGTGAAGGATATCCGCAGGAGGAAGGCGTGAATTTACGCAGCTTCTTGTTTATGCACAGACCCGTGCAGAGGAAATATGCCACTGAGGCGGCGCACGGGTCGTGCGGCGAGTAGGGGAAGATGGCTCTTCCCTACTCGATTCGTTTTGGGGGTAATATGCTCTAAATGAATTCTTAATCACGGGATTTTCTTATGGTTAGGGAAGAACTCATTTAGAGCATTTTTCGTGCAAGGGAGGCAGATGCATAGCCGACACGAATATCAAGCGCGTTTTACTTTAAGATTAATGCAAGGCTGTACTAAATATCTGTCATTTTTTCGATTATCAAAAGAGCGTAGTCTTTCTTTTTTTCATCCAGTAAAGCCCAGGAATTAAGGAGCCGGACTTGGTCCGGAGTCAGATCCGGGTATTCCCCGGGTTCAGAGAAAAACTGAGCCACGGATATGCCAAGAGCGTCGCAAATCCGCTGAATCGTGTCTAAAGACAGGGAAGATTGCTGACGTGCGATTTTGGAAAAGGCAGATTGGGAAATTCCTGTGATCTGGGAAAGGCGGTATTTACTTATCTTATGTTTGCTGCACAAATCGTCGATGCGCTCCATAATATTCATTTCCTGATTTTGCTCCGTTTCTATATTGGTATTGGGGAATCTTTTTGGTTTTATGTATTCTCGGAGTCTCTTTGTGCCTGAATTCGTGAGATGATTTTTTGTCAATTGTGCATAAATTTGTGAGGCGTACGTGGAATGTACGTTAATTGAATTTAAGTGCATATGACGGAAAATCAGTCACAAAGGCAGGTGCAAAAGAGATCCCGGGGATATTTTATTGGCTATGGCAAGGAAGATTGATGTGCCGGACCAGAGCTTTGGCTGATGACAAAAGCCTTTAAAATGGTGTTAATGCTCTCTTCCACTAACTGAAGCTGATTGAGCGGGAGATGCTTCAGGCGTTCAAAAGTGGCTGAAATATCGTTGTTCTCCTGCTTGCCGAAAAGCAGATAATCGCTGGATACACAAAGGACATTGCAAATCAGATTTGATTTTTTGTGGTTTGGATTTTAACTTGGTGTAAGATTTTTTGATACTTTCTTTTAAGAAACTGCTTACTTTCTTTTAAGAAAATGCTATAATTTTTTAAACCATAAAGAAACAATAAATATTTTTACAGAATTGTGGATATAGGTTGGAAGATAAAAAAATTGAATTTGGCATTGGTGAGGAAAATATTAAATTATACAGAGAGGATGGGATGATGTTTTGAGTCAAGATAAGGAATTTGAAGATTTAGTGAGATTTCGGGGATTACTTATTTTAGAAGAGGAAGAATTAAAGAATAGAGGGCGGTTATTGAAAGAAGTAAAAAGCAGTTTATTAAATGATAATTATTTGCAGATTTATGAGAGGGCTCTTGTTGGAAAATGTGCATATGTAAGGCCATATATAATGTCAGAAACTCGAGATTTTGCATTAGGGCTATCACGCGTTTTTATGTGTGGTTCTTCTAAAAGAGAACTGAGTCTTTATGTAGACCAAGATGTAAATCCTGTATTATATAGTGAAAATTTTTCATCAACACATCCATATTATAATGTGTATATATTATCGGGAATAAGATTTACACGAATATATGATTTTTTAAGGGATTATATGTACAAATATCAAGAAAATACATGAGAGAATAAACATTATAAATTTTTTTTATAAGAAATGAATCGTAATCGAAAAGTAAAAGACTAAAGGAAATATTATGTTTGGGTATGTAAAATGTTATAAAAATGAATTGAAAGTAAAACATTCAAAACAATATGATATTTATTATTGTGGAGTATGTTTTTTCGGATGTCATTAAGTTATGACGCTACATTTCTTAGTATATTTTTAGACGGATATAGTACAAAATTGGAAAGTTGTCAGTTTCGCTGTCTGTTTGTGCCATTTGGAAGAAGAAGGGAATTGAAATGTAATATTGCTGTGTTAGATTATGCTGCTTTAATTAATGGATATTTGTTTGTTAAAAAATTGGAGGATAATTTTTGTGATGATAAAAATTGGTTATGTGGTATAGTATCGTTTCTTTTAAAAAAGACGGCAAGATATCGTAATTTTAGAACAAATCATGAAAAGCTATTTTTAACTTTAGAAAATTGTTATTTTCAATATATGAACGCAGAAAAGAACCAATTATTTTGCTCTGCTGATGAATATATTGGTCTTTTTGGTGATTTTTTAGGGGAGGTTTATCAAGGAATTTTTGAATATAGCCAAGAGGGTTTTGAAGATAAGAAAATAAAACAAAATCTATTTATATTTGGTAAAATTATTGGTATGTGGATTTATACTATCGATGCACTAGACGATTATGAAATAGATAAAAAAAGACATAAATTTAATCCTTTAATGTATATGAAAGAAGATACAAGCACTTTGCCGGGTAAAGTAGAGAAAATGTTAATATTGATGCAAACAGATTTGTTTATAAGATTCAAAGAAATTGAGAGTAATACGAATGGAGAGATTATTAAAAATATACTAACTTATGGAATGCGAAGAACGATGGATAATGTTATGAAAGGTTGGAAAAATGAGGGAATATAGTACAAATGGCTGGGATGGTATGCAACAGATAAAAAGATTGAAGAATGAATTTTTTTATGAAAAAGCAGCAGAGGAGTGGATAAAATTGGAAGGGTATGCACAGAATACGGAAGTTAAAAAAGCGTTAATTTCCTTGTACGCAGATTATGATAGTGATTGTAGCCCATTAATATGGTTTTGTCTTGGCTGTGAATCGGCAAGTTCTGAGGAAACTTGTAAAGGAGAAGATTGTTGTGGATGTATATGCTGTGGAATAGCTATATGTCTTATGTGCAATCATTAGAATAATAATTATATGATATTTCTGAATAATACATATGAAAGATTCCTGTATAATATAAAGTGTAAAGGAAGTTGACCCAAAAAGATACCTCATGTAAAGTTGGATTGTTACTGACCTGACCGTTGGTAAAATCCAAAAATACAAGAGGTATCTAAGATGAATAGTAAAGGAAAAAAGGCAAAAAAGCAAGTAGTAACCGATAATTCAACCGTAAATGTTCTTTCCCAGGAAGAACACGCCAGAAGAATCGCCGCGATTCAGGAAGGCATGAAGGCTTCAACCTGGCGGGAATTGGAAACAAACGGCAAGCTCACAAAGAACGATAAGCTCACATTCATTAGCGATGACATGCTGATCCTTGGCTGCGATATTGGCAGCGAGACCCACTATGCGAGGGCTATCGATTCCAGAGGGCGGGAACTGAGCGGGGACGCGTTCCCCTTCAGCAACAGCGAGGAAGGCTTTCAGAGCGCGAAAGCCTGGGCTCTGGAGCTGGCTGCCACGAATGGCAAGCGCCAGATTGTGCTTGGCCTTGAGCCGACAGGGTACTACTGGTTCTGCAATTGGCGGGCCGGGCTCTGCACCAGGATTATCGCTGCCCTCTTATGTGGTCACAGGAAATTGGACACAGCATGCGGATGGAAGATGGAGTTTTTCCGACTCTGCCGGGATAGCCTATAAAAACCAGTGGGCTGCGGTATATAATCCCTATGCGGATACCGCTAAAGGAGCCAGGAATTATGACTGGTTCCGGTTTGATGAGAATGGATTTATGCTGGCCGGATGGTTTACTGACCCGGCAGACCATAATCTGTACTATCTAAGCCCGGTTTCGGATGGGACTTGTGGGAGGATGGTGACTGGCTGGACAGTTATCGATGGTCAGGAGTACTATTTTAATCCGATTTCGGATGGAACCATGGGACGGATGCTGAGAAATGAGTCTACCGGAGACGGCCATTTTGTGGGGAAAGACGGGAGAAAAGTGTATTAGGGAACAGGTGATAACATTATGAGTACTTTGGGAAGCTCTTTGTGTCCGGATTGGTGAGATGATTTATTGTCAGAAGCCCCCAATTTATGTTGGTTAAATTTGGGTGCTTCTGGCGGAAAAACAGTCATAAAGATGAGGATAAGGGAGTTTCCAAGAAAGTTCGCTATGAAAAGGGAGATAACGATGAGGAAAAAGAGATTTGCCATATTGTTTGCGGGGATAATGACGTTTGGCATTGGTTTTTCTTCTTATGCAGGCCAATGGAAATCCGATGAAACAGGATATTGGTATGAAGAAGAAAATGGTTCATATGTAATGGATGAATGGAGGAATATTGGAGGAAAATGGTATTATTTTGACCACAATGGATATATGATGGAGGATACCTGGATAGGGGATTACTATGTGGGTGAAGATGGAGCCATGCTGGCTAATACCCTTACGAAAGATGGGTATTGGCTGGATGGGGACGGGATAAAAGATGAAAAGAAAAGAATTTACGGAGAAATGGTATTTAATCCAACAAATTATAAAAAAGAAGGGGATCGGATAGAAATTGTCGGCGATATATGCGATACCGGGTATATGGCGCAGGAAGAAATTGAGAAATTGCGGGTAGGAGACTGGATTGTTTTACCTGATAAAAAACAAATAGGAAGGGTTCGGGAGTTTACGGTTAAGGTTCCAATCGTGGATGTTAAAGTGGATAGAGGATTAAAAACGGTAATCAGCGCCCCATATTATTATCAAGATGAAGGGGATCCTTATGCATTGCCGGGAGAGGGCTATGAATATTGGCTGAATTCGCAGTCAATAAGCGAGATAGGGCTGGAAGGGACGATACATATGGGAGATTATGTCTATCGTATCGTCAAGAAAGATGCGATGCTGATTGCTGATTCCCGTACGGAATTTATCGATGAAACCGCGCAGATGTATGGAGATGAAACACGCCCCAAAAATTCTCTTGAGACATATTTACAAAGCTATGTTGGCAACCCTATTGCATATGGACATTCGCCGGATGCAAGTAAAGTCTTGCAGATAAGCATTACCGGCAACCATATTGACCAGGCGGTTGATATGTTTGAAAATTATGTGGGATAAGCGGATAATAAGATAAAATGATGCCATTAAATAAAACCTCTAAACATACTAAGTGCTTGCATTGACGCAAACATCAAGTTTTAGTGACTATTGTGTGTGCTATACTTTTTCTGTTACCGCCCCGATACTGGCAGCAGGAGGGGGGCGTGAATATATTGCTATCTTTCGCTATCTCCGTATTGGCCAGTGTAGTCGCCTATTACCTGTGCAAGTGGTTAGATGGGGAATAAATAGCCGGTAACCTAACCCAGACGGTTGGCTTCTCCGTAAAAGAAGAAGAACCCCCGAATGTACGGCAATACAATCGGGGGTTCGTTCTTTTTGTGTTTCCGCGAATATTATTATCCTTTTGCCTATTGGCACTATAGCATATACAAACCTAATTTACAATATATCCCCGAAAATATTTAATTGTCAATTTTCTATTCACAACCTGACTTTATACTTATAATAACAAAAAATCTTTGTATCGCCTTAATGTAGCGGTTTTACAAGGATTTCTTTTTTTAATCACTGTCATGGCAGGTGTGGTTAGCCACCGCATCAGCAAATGGCTTGACAGTCGAGATTCAAAGGACAACAAATAGCCTGGCGGGTGCTTTGCCGCCATAACAAGAAAAGAAGAAACCCTGGACTGTGCTGGAACACGGTTCGGGGTTTCGTTCTTTGTCCACATGGACTTATCATTTCTTTTAGCCTATTGGCAATTATAGCATATGCAGTTCCGTTTGGCAATATTCTTTTTCATATATGCTTCCAAGTTCCTGCCCCGTGAAAAATAATCCCTAACTCTGAAACAACCTTGGGAGCGTTCAGTTATCCTCTTTACATTCATTTTGACATAGTTTATAATTGAAGCATAAATAGCCTGTTTTCCAAGGAATGGGCAGATTTGAGGTGTTTTAGGGCGCTAAGCGTCCGGCGGACGTTTGCCCGGCGCCGCCGGAGTGGAGGCGCGGGAGCATGGGATGCGGGGCAATCCATGTACCATAGAGGGCCAAAACATTTTTGGTCCTGACATCATGAAATGGAGATAAGTATGAAAAAACAGGAAGGCCACGGGAAAAACAGAGGATTTTCCTTGATTTTTTCCATTATATTGGTTTTTTGCATTTTGGGAGTAGTTGTGTTCTCCGTGGCGCGGAGAATATCGGCAGAAATGTCTTTGTCTGCGATTCACAATTTGAGTGAAAGCCTGGGGTTGATTAAAGGCACAACAGAAGCAATTTTGGTTAAGGAGGCGGAGTTTCAAAAGCTGATTGCCCAGGAAATTGCCATGGTTGAAGAGCAGGAAAATTTCATTCACTCTTATAATAAGAACCGGACCATGGTGAAGATTTCTCTGATTATGGCAGGAGAGACAGAAGGGATTTCCAATACGGGAGATGTGTTTTCAGAGGAGGGATTGGATTTCTCTTCCGGAAAAAAGGTTGAAGAACTTCCGATTTCCCAGTCTTATCTGAATCAAATGGGAACTTGGGCATATACGATGAAGTGTCCGGTTGTGAAGGACAATGAAGAAATTGCCACTCTTTATGTAGAATATATTTATGACTCTTTTGACGATGCGCTGCCGGGCAGCTTTTATAATGGGAGCGCGATGCTCTACATCATGGATGCCAAAAGCGAACGGATGGTTTTGAAGCCCAAAGGGATGGGCGAGCGGGTTGCGGGGCATTTAAACCTTCAGGATTTTTACCGGTCGAATAATATTTTGGAAGAGGAACTTCAGGCTGAAGTGGCTGAGAGTATCCATTCAGGAAAAGATATTATGTTCTATCATGATATCCGGGGGAAGGATTCCCTGATATATATGTGGGCGGTTAATGAAGGGGCGATATACCTGATTGGCTATGTGCCTATAGAGGCGATTCAGCAGGAGGGAAGAGCGGTAAATCAGAATATTCTGGCGGTTGTGATGGTGATGCTGGTTGCTTTTCTTCTTTGCTGCATATTATATTATTTGAATCAGAGGCAGCAAAACCGGATACGAAAAGAGCAGGAGGCAGAGAGGGAGGTTCATAATAAACAATTAGCTGAGGCGTTACAGGCGGCGCAGATTGCGAGCAAGTCCAAGACGACTTTCCTTTCCAATATGTCCCATGACATTCGCACGCCGATGAATGCGATTCTTGGATTTACGACTTTATTGGCCAAAGATGCGGATAATCCGGTTAAAGTGAGAGAATATACAAAAAAGATTACGGCATCAGGCCAGCATTTGCTCAGTTTGATTAACGATGTTTTGGATGTTTCCAAAATCGAAAGCGGCAAGGTTGTGCTGACATTGGGAAAGTTTACGCTGAACAATCTGGTATCCTCTGTGGATGCGATTATCCGTCCTATGGCAAATGCAAAGGAACAGGTTTTTGATGTGTCAGTGACGGACATCAAACATGAATATTTAGTGGGGGATGAGACGAGGATCAATCAAATCCTGATAAACCTTCTGTCCAATGCGGTAAAATATACGCAAAATGGGGGGAATATCTGGTTCCGTATTATCGGGCAGCCGCAGCATTCCAGCCAGTATGAACATATCCGCATTGAGGTGGAAGATAACGGGTACGGGATGACTCCGGATTATCTCAAGACGATTTTTGAGGCTTTTACCAGGGCGGAAAACAGTACGACGAATAAAGTACAGGGTACAGGGCTCGGTATGGCTATCACGAAAAATATTGTGGAGCTGATGGGCGGGAGCATAGAAGTTTTCAGTGAAGTGGGCAAAGGAAGCCTCTTCAGAGTGGATCTGGAGCTGCGGATTCCTGATGAGCAGACAGACAGGGAATTTTGGGAGAAAAGCGGCATTACCCGTATTTTGGCTGTGGATGACGACATGGAGAACTGCAGGAATATTCAGACTTTAATGAAAAATACAGGGGTGACTGTGGATGCGGTGTTTAGCGGCGAGGAGGCGATCCGGCGGATCGGGGATGCTTTCCGGGCCGGCCAGGGTTATCAAATGATTTTGCTGGATTGGAAGATGCCGGATATGGATGGGATTGAGACGGCAAAATGGATTCGTGTTATGATATCTGATCCGCTGCCGATTTTGTTCCTGACCGCTTATGAAGGCGAGGATATGGAAGATGAGATGCTTCGCGTGGCAAATGCGGGGATATTGGCAAAACCGTTTTTTGTATCGGCCTTCAAGGAGAAGATCTTGGAAATGCAGTCCGGACAAAAAGGAAAACGTGTTATGGCAGAGGCGCCGGCCGGCAATAGTATAGAAGGTCTGCATCTTTTAGTGGCAGAGGATAATGAGATCAATGCGGAGATTCTGGAAGAGCTTCTGGATGTGGAAGGGGCGACTTGTGAAATTGTTGAAAATGGCCGGTTGGCCGTGGAACGTTTTGAAAAAGCGAAGGAAGGTGAGTTTGACGCGATTTTGATGGATGTCCAGATGCCGGTGATGAACGGGTATGAGGCATCGCGGGCGATTCGGGCGTTAAAGCGTGATGAGGCTGGGAAAATTCCTATTATTGCCATGACGGCTAATGCTTTTGCGGAGGATGTAAAGGATGCATTGGATGCAGGCATGAGCGTTCATATAGCGAAGCCGATTGATATGGAGCTTCTGAAAAAGACATTGAACCAATGGATACAAGGAAAGGGATAGAAAGATGAAAACGGTTGGGAAAAAAGTCATCATGAAGTCGGTTGGCATTTTGCTGGCAGGAATAACGGCATTTGCCGCTGTCGGTTGCAACGGCAAAACAGACGCCACGAAAAAATTGATTGCCATCAAAGAAGATGAAGGAAAAATAGTCAATGTATTCGGGCCGATGGAAAAATCAAAACCGAATGCCGATAATGTTGCCAGGACAGCTTTTGACATGACGGTCAGCATGGCGGAAGAGAAACTAAAACTGACGGTGGAGTACAGAACCTACACGGCAGAAAATTATCAGGAGAAAACTTATGATGATGTGGTGCTTGACCGCGTACGCAACAATATGGATGATTTCTATTTGCTTAATCCGGATAGTATCAAGATTTTGGGAGAAGAGGGAAAACTGCTGGATTTGTCGGATTTGGAATGTGCAAAAAACATAAGGGATGTGGTAAAGGCAGCGAATACGATTGACGGAAAATTGGTAGCGATACCACAGGAAATCGTAGCTTACGGTTTGTTTATTAATAAGGATATGTTTGACCGTTATCATCTTTCTTTGCCAAATACGCCGGAAGAGTTTTTGGAATGCTGCCGTGTGTTCAAGGAGAATGGCATTGAGACACCGGTTGGCGCTAACCGCTGGTGGCTGGAGACTTTTGTTTTTGCGCAGGCTTATGCAGAAATGTATAATGGCGGGAATACACAGGCAGAAATTGAAGCGCTCAACAGCGGCGATAGCAAATACAGCGATTATATGCGTCCGGGGTTTGAATTTTTGCAGGAGTTGATTGACAAAGGCTATATTGATGCCAAAGCAGCATATACCTATGAAGCGATTGAGGGAGAAGGGCCGGATTTCCTGGCACAGAAGACACCGATTGTGATGGCTTATTGGGGGGCTGCCAATGCGGATACGGCTTATGGGAAGTCGGATTTCAATATGCAGGTGATTGGTTTTCCCAGCAGCCTGGGCCAGATGCCGGTAGTGCCGATCACCGGTTATGCTATTAGTGCGGAGGCGGAGCATTTGGAGGATACCAGGGAAGTTTTAGAGGTTATCTTATCCGACGAGGCGCTTAAAACTTATTCGGAGATAAACAAGGTGATTCCCGCGACAAAAAATGTGGAAGTAGACTGCATCCCGGCTTTGGAACCCTTGAACAAAAAGATGGAAGAAGGGGTTTATGTGCTGGCTACCAATGCCAGCATGAATGTGGAACAGTGGGGGAATATCTGCCTGATTGTGCGGGAATTGCTGAACGGCGCCACAGTAGATGAATGTATGGCCGAATTTGACCGGCTGCAGGAGGAGTCTTTAGCTAAGGATTCGTAAACGGAAAATGCCTTTTGGGGATTGATTTCCCAAAAGGCATTTTTCCGTTGCTATAAGGAATCATGTCGCTGAAGCGACCCGCCGCAGGCGGAGGAGCTGTTGCAAAATAACAGACGTATACAATATATGGCATAGTAGTCACGCGTACTCTTGCCATATATTGTAGAATTACTGAATTTTGCAACAGCCCTTTTGTTTCCTCAGGTGTTTTCGTACTCGGGGTCCAGAACTGCCAGATCGTAACGTCTGCTGGGGTGGGAGAATGCCGCCAGTACCCAAAAATAAGTGTTTCTGGTACCTGGAGAAGCTACCGTGGGATGATATCCGGCGGGAGCTAAAATCATGCTGCCACTGCGTACCATATGCGTAACGATGTCTTCCACCTGGCCGCTCTTCAAATAGCTGACATGGAATCCAAAGTGCGGCGCATCCATGTCAAAATAACAATAGACTTCCTCCAAATCGTTTTCATGTTGATGTGGCGGCCAACTGGTCCAGGCTCCGTTTCCGCCCCAGGTCAATCCGCACAGAAGCCGGGAAGCTTCCACTTCCGGATTCAAGGTAAAAAATACTTCCCTTTGCCCTACGCCGTGGCCGTGGATCTGATGGATGCTGCCCAAAGGCAAATCTTTTTCAAATTTGCGGAAAAACGGTTTGCCATATCCTTCGCATGTAGCTCCGCCAATATAGAAAATGCAATCCTCTGTTGCGCGAATTTCTACGGAGACGCCTCCGTTTATATAGAAAGAATCAAGCGCTTCCATTTCTTGCTGGAATGATTCGCAGGAAACATGGGCTTTTCCTTTAATTAAAACCGGATTCATCTCCAATTTTCCGGATTCCAGAATGTATTGGGAACCGGCATGCAAATTCAAGCGGTAAATATGTACGGCTTTGCAGTCCTGGATTCCCGGCACGATACACGGATGAAAACCTTCTGTTTCGGGAGAAGTGATATCCCACCCTTCCATCCGTTTTTTATTTTCTGCATTTCCAATCATGATTTTCTCCATTTCTTTTTATGTACTTTCGGAATCTTTCCTGCACCTGCTTTTGCGGCTGATTTTACGCCATATG
Source organism: uncultured bacterium (assembly GCA_947383005.1). GTDB lineage: Bacteria > Bacillota > Clostridia > Lachnospirales > Lachnospiraceae > Brotaphodocola. The sequence continues at coordinate 41,394 of CANDBT010000005.1, forward strand.
CAACTAAATTTAGCTGTAACAGTTCAGACGGGTATCTTCTTGTCCGTCAACGCCGGACAAGAAGCATCGGATGTCCATCTGATGTGGAAGAACGGATAAAAACAGTCTTACAAGCAAGTTTGACGCCTGTTTTTATCTGTTTTTTCCCGCCGTCTGAACTGTTATATTTAATCAACGTACGTTCCACGTACGCCTCAACAATTTATGCACATCTGACAAAAAAGCCATCTCACAAATTCAGGCACAAAGAGACTCCGAGAGTGCATTTTTCTTGTGATTTTGTGACATGTTTATTTCCGTGGGCAACGAGCCAAGCGGACATGCTTGCATGTCCATTTGACGACTGCTGCGAGGGTCAAATACCCCACAGCTTGCTGCGGGGCGTTTGATTTCTGCTATTCGGCTGCAGCATGAGCTTTAGCCTGACGATAATTTCCCAGTATAACTACAGCCAGGATAGCGATACCGATGATATCGGTAATCGTCTCCGGGACAATGGATAAGAACGCACAGCCTAAAAGCAAAGTTCTTGTCACCTTATTGAGCGGGGCGAACATAAATCCGGCGATGGATGCCGCCAAAGCGTATACGCCCAGGAACAAGGTAAACGAGCTGGTAATCGTATTTAAGAGCGGTCCCTGTAGTAAGACAGCCGGCTCGTAGGCAAATACGAAAGGTACGATAAATGCTACGGAAGCATAGATGAAGCCTGTCCAACCGGTTTTCCAGGAGTCTGCACCTGCTATTCCGGCTGCCGTGAAAGAGGCCAGGCAGACGGGCGGCGTTATCTGAGCCATTACCCCGAAGTAAAAGCAAAACATATGGCATACCAGCAAGGGAAGGCCCAATTTGACTAATACCGGAACAAACAGCACTACGGCAATCAGGTAAGCAGCTACGGTAGGCAGCGCCATTCCCAAAAGCATACAGCCCAGCATGGTGATCAACAGAGCCAACAGCAGGCTGGAACCGCCGACGGTTGCGATGACGCCGGAGAATTTGTTGGCTAGTCCGGACTGTACCACGGTTCCGATGATGATACCGCAGGCGGCAACCGGGACTGCCACGTTGGCGCACTGTTTGATTCCGTCAATAAATGCTTCAAAAAGTTCTTTAATCCCTAAGCGGTTTTTGTTGAATATATTTAAAACCAGGATAATTGCCGTCGCCACCAAAGCAGATGAGCGAAGGGATTTGCCGGTCAATACCATATATACCAGTACCAATGCCGGGAGAAGCAGATATAAGCGGTTCAGGATGGGATTGACCTTAAAAGTCAGTTCATCTGCACTTACATCTGTGCCGATGTGTTTCCATGTATTTGCCCTTGCCAGAAAACCTACCAGCAAAAATACCGAAGCGAAATATGCGATGGCGGGAATTGCTGCGGAAAGGGCGATTTGTCCATATTGGACGCCTAACAGCTCGGCCATGATGAATGCGCCAACCCCCATGATAGGAGGCATAATCTGTCCGCCGGTGGAGGCTACCGATTCTATTGCGCCTGCCTGTTCCGGGGTATAGCCTGCTTTTTTCATCATAGGAATAGTCATGACACCGGTGGTAGACACATTGGCGACAGCCGAACCGGATATCATTCCCATAAGTCCGGAAGAGAGTACGGCAGCTTTTGCCGGTCCGCCGGTCTTGGGGTTACTGAATTTCATTCCGATATCAATCAAAACCTGCCCGCCTCCGCAAGCGGCAAAGAGGGAACCGAAAATCATAAAGTAGAAGATATAACTGGCTGTAGTGGAAAGAGGCGTCCCATATATCCCCTGAGAAGTCAGTGTCATGATTTCCGTGAATTGTTTTATATTAAAACCGGAAAATTTGGTAAATCCGGGACAATACTTGCCCAGGAAGCAATAGGCAATAAACACCAGGACAAAAACCAAAAGATTCAATCCGATGACTCTGCGAACTGCCTCCAACAGCAATATCATAATAATGAACATGGCAACTTTGTCTGCTCCCAGCACCGGCTCAATATAGGGAATACGGCTGATGATCCGAAGCTGTTCAACAAAGGAATACCATATTACCCAGCCAAAGACCGGGAAGGTCAAAAAATCAATGATCCTAAGCCAAGGATATTTATCGCTTCCCGGAAATGGCTTGTTAATAAAAACAATGGCCAGGGCAAAGCACAGGAAAATCGGGCTTAGCGTCATGGGGTGTATCGGTTGGACGAAAGTGAAATATAATTGGCTAAGCATCCACACAGATGCCAAAATCCCCAATGTAATGTTGGAAACCCGTTTCAATCTGTCTTCAAAACTCATATATGCCTCCCTTTTATTGCATCAACCCCGCGTCTTTGTAGTAAGCAGCCGCACCTGGATGAAGCTCGATGCCTGTCATTTCAATCTTCCAGGCAACTTCCGGATCAAAACTTTCCATAGCCGGAACCAATTCTACAATCTGCCCTTTTTGTTCACAAATCCCTTTTGTCATAGCATAAACAACATCATCGGGCACATCCTTGCGAACCAGTACCGTCTCGCAGCCACATATCGTTTCGATAGGTTCGGTCTGCCCATTCCAGCTATTGGCCGGCATGGTCATGGAATTATAACCCTTTTCATTCATCTTTTTGCGGGTTTCTTCACCAAGCTCAACCACGTGCATGGTAGAAGTCATGCAAAGCTCAGTGAAAGCCGGCTGTCCGATAGAAACGACATCGATGGAAACGTCTGCAGAACCTTCTTTTAACATATCGGTCATCTGGCTGGGGGCAATATGATAAGAAGCGCCGCCCCAGGAATCGATATCCTCCCAGGTAATCCCGAAACAATCCAGGAGATCATTGGCGCCGTCCATACCAAAGGAGCCGGGAGCTTTGGTCACAATACGTACAGGATGTTTAGCTTCAAATACTTCTTCCAAAGTGGTAAAGCCTGTGCTCTGTACAAAAGCATCCGTAAACATGATGGTTCCCCAAGTGATATCCGTACCTCCGCAGACGGCGGCTACGTTCTGGAGGGGTGCGCGGCCTTCTCCATAGGTTCCTTCTGCCAGTCTCTTGCCCGGTACGTTAGAGCCGCTGGCAAAACTGCATTGGTTTTCTTCCAATAAGAGGGCGCCTGCTGCGCCGCCGGTGGAAATCGGCTGAATTTCTATCGTATTGCTTCCCAAGGTCCCTTTCCCCAAAACTTCAACGATAGCAGCCATACGGGAATATACGGTGGTATCTACTCCTTGGGTAGCCAGGATAAAGTTTTGATTTGATGTGGTCAGCTCCATTCCTCCCGCTGCTTCAGGTGCTGCCGTATCTCCGGAAGCCTCCGCGGCGGTAGGAGCGGCGGTAGTAGGCGCTGCCGTTTCCGCCGGTTGTCCGGAGCCGCTGCAACCTGCCAGACCAGTGGTCATTGCCGCAACCGTCAACAACGCTGCTATCCTCATGCTTTTTTTCATTTTGTGTTCCTCCTTTTTTTGTATAGGTTAGGTTGATTGTTTTTCATTATTGAATATCGGTAATTCTCAAGATATTGTCCAGAGCGGCTTTGTAAGTCTCGCGCCCGAATCCGCAAACCAGCCCTGTGCATACTGGTGCGAGAACGGAATGATTTTCCGGTTTCCGGTAAAAATTTGCCAGATGGACTTCGATGCAGGGAACAGGCAAAGCGTCAATGGCTTCCTTCAGGCCAATACTATAATGTCCAAATGACCCTGGGTTAATCAAAACCCCATCATATTGTTCCATAGCCTCGTGAAGGATGTTGATTATCTCGCCTTCTACATTGCTCTGATAGGGAACGGCGTCTGCTCCGATTTCTTTTGCGTATTGGATGAGCTCTTCCATGAGGACATCCAATGTGTCGGTTCCCAGAGCGTTTCGATCACGTTTCCCCAGCAAGTCCATGTTGGCTCCGTTTACCACCAGTATTCGTTTTTCTTTCATGTACTGCCTCCCGTCAAACAATAAACAAAGTATTTATTTGTAAATCAAAAATAAATATTTTATTTAACGATTAATTTTTATAGATTTATTTTACAACATTTCTATTAAAAAGTCAAATACAAGTTTAATTTTGTACAATATATACATATAATCAGATTTTTTATGTATAAAATCACAATTTTATTTTTGATAAAGATAAATATTTTTTTGCTTCTTGTGTTAAGTCTATTAATATGATGATACCAGGGTTCCAAAGTCAAAAATCCGATGTAAGCTTGCTTGCAAGAGGATTTTTGACCTTGGAACCCGCAAAAACACCTAAAAGTAGCCATTCAGGAAAAAATATGCTGTCAGCCCCTTATCGGAAAGCCAACAGCATATTCCCCATTTTCCCATTCCCGTTTATTTTATTTTTCCGCAGTTTTGTCACTTCTGATGCAATTGAGGTAGTTATATAATTTGAACTTTGAGATTCCCAGAAATTCACATACCCGATCTCCGGATTTGGTAATTAAAAATGCGCCTTTTTCATCTAAATACCTAATGACGCTTTCCTTTTCTTCTTTTGTCATCTTATCCACATCTTTGCCAATCATGGCGACGGCCTGATTCATCAGTTTAGTCAAAAGTTCATTTACATCCGTAAAAATCGTGGATTCCGGAATTTGGTCGCTCTTGGAAGGATCGTACATATTGAAGCATCTCAAATATTCTTCACAGCGGACTAAATCGGATATGTCTGTGTTTACACAAATGGAACCGATAATCGAGCCGTCATTTCCCTTGAAGAATACGGTGGAAGTACGGATGATTTTGCCGTCCCGGGTGTGGAATACCCGGTTGTAGCGGCTTCCGTCTTTAATTGTTCCTGATAATACTTCGATTCCCCAGTCGCCGCCCGGATCGCCAATTTTTCTCCCCGAAAGATAACCGTTGCGGATATCGGCAATGGTATTGCCATAATCCTTCTTTAAATCATGTAAAACAACTTCACTTTTTGTCCCTAAGTGTTGTTCCAGCAAATTTAAATATTGTTGAAACATATCCCAATTGTCATAAATGCTTTCCACTTTTTCCCTCCGTTTTTTCGGGCAATGGGTTGGGCAAGCTTGCATCGGATTTTTTGACCTTTGAACTTCTATGATACCACGGATTGCTCCGCATTTCATGCTCCCGCAATCCTAAAACACCTCAAATTCGCTCATTTTTCTGCGAAAAATGGCTACTTTTCGGTGTTTTGGCGGGTTCAAAGTTCAAGAATCCTCTTGCAAGCAAGCTTGCATTGGATTTTTTGACCTTTGAACCCTGGTATCATCATATAATATTTTTTGTGTTCTGTAAAGCTTCATGGCAAAAAAAAACTTTGATTTTATCTATTTTTATTGATAAAAACCTATTTTTTTGTTATTTTTCGTTGATATGTATAAAAAAATGTTTTTTTTTTAGGAAATAATTCTATATACATCAAAAAAATAATAATATATAATGGCAATATCAAAAAAATAATTTGTTTCGTATGATGAATTGGAGGAGGTTTAGCTATGGCAGCAAAAAGAAAAATTATGGTACCTTATCCCGTCTTAAAAGAGGGTCTGACCGAATTGTTTGAGAGATATGAAGTTTACTATCCGGATCGGATTGTGCCCAGGCAGGAAATTCTCGATGTGCTTCCTCAGTATGATGCTCTGATTTCCTGTGGTTTTTTGGCTAATGCGGAAGCCATTGAACGTATGGATAATGTAAAAGTCATGAGTACTTATGGAGTAGGGTATGACAATGTAGACTTGAAAAAAATGAATGAAAAGGGCATTCTGGTCTGCAATTTGCCGGATATCGTGACGGAATCTACGGCTGAATTTGCTATGGGGCTGATGTTGGGAGTGATGCGGCGTATTCCGGAAACGGATCATAAATTGCGTCTGATACCTGATTTGCGCTGGGGACCGATTGCTAATCTGGGTCATGGACTGAATGGAAAGAAGCTGGGGATTGTCGGCATGGGTCGGATCGGACGGGCTGTCGCACGCAGGGCGAAACCGTTTTTGATGGATATTTCCTACCATAACCGCCATCAGCTTCCGCCGGAGGTAGAGGCCGAATACGGTGCTACATATGTACCCTCTTTCGAACAAATTTTGAAAGAGTCCGACGTGGTTATTGTGAATTTGCCGCTGACTCCGGAAACCCGCCATAAATTTAACCTGGCCCAGTTTGAGATGATGAAGCGTTCCGCTTATTTTATCAATGTAGGCCGTGGTCCTATTGTCAATGAGCCGGATTTGATTGAAGCGTTGGAAAAGGGGCTTATTGCCGGTGCAGGTTTGGATGTATTTGAACATGAGCCGAATATCCCCAATGCTTTCAAGGGAATGCCAAACGTGGTTTTGGGCGCACATATGGCGACGGCTACAGTGGAAACCCGGACAGAGATGGTGCGTTTGGCCTGCAAAAATATCATTGATTATCTGGAATATGGCAAGCATCCGAATCTGGTCAATCCGGAAGCTTTGGCTAACCGCCGGCCATTGTAAGAAGAAAGCTTGGCGCCCCAAGTTCATGCCAAATCTCTTGCTGTCTGAACGGTTGCGTTGAATAAAAGGATGAGCGGAAAATCGGGGAAACCGCTGAAATAAAGGGTTCCGGCACGTTGGATGTTGCCGGAACTTTTTAGTGTTATCTGGCTTTTTCATACTTCTCGATCTTACACTGATGCTTTTTTTTCCCAGCCGGGGCTTCTTTGTCATAGTTGATCCCTACCAGAAGAATATCGCCTCCATACCCCTTAACCGCGTTCGGATACTGTCTGCCTTTTATTTGTCCAATCGCGCCTTCCGCTGACTTATTCCATTTCAATTCAATTATCAAAGCCGGCAGCATGGAATCTTTCTTTGCCTCTTCCCTTCCATGGACCGTATCTTCTATAAGCCGTTGGCTCTCCTGTACCCGCCGAATGGTATCATCCCGTCTTACCTGTCGGATGGCTTTGGCGAACTCCAGACGGATCTCTTCATTGGGAACCCGGGCTTTTCCCGTTCTCTCGTCATAGGCCAGATATCCCAGATGGATCAGCAGAGTCAGCACATCATCCCTGTCCCGGAACGTCGCTAGGTCATTGGCAAAGCCTTTGGTGTCTACCTTTGTCTCCACACCGCCGATCAGCCCCGCAACAGTCCTGCCCAAGCCATCAAAATCAAGGTTAATGTATCCCATCAGACTCTCAGCGGCAGAAGTCTGGGTCCAGTAGGAATCAAAGTCATCATTGCGAATAGCCTCTATCACAGAATTGGGATTATAGACGGACTGGATATTCCGAAAACCATATCCATCATACCACTGTTTCATTTTTTTAAAGTCCCTGCCATGTTCCCGGCAGAGAGTTCTTACCTCGTCCTCCGTAAATCCAACATATTTCTCGAACTGCCTGGGCTTGATCATGGTAAATTCTTTAAAATCCGATATGGCTGACTGGGAGCTCTCTTTCTTGACAGGCAGGATTCCGGTCATGTATACTGCCGCGAAGGTTTTACTTGTCAGGCCGCTGTTCTTGAACAGAGAACGCAAGAATTCCAGATATTTTTTCTGCAAATCCGGGCGATCCCCGGCCTCTCTGATGGGAGCATCCCACTCGTCTATGATCATGATAAATTTGTTTCCCGTTTTTTGAGTCCCATTGGCCAGTGTCGCGCCGAAACCCTCCACAACATCCAGTCCGGGATACTGATCCCTCAACTCACGGATTATATTCCGCTGGATATAAGGCACCACATCCATAACAGAAGCTTCTCCTATAACTCCGGTCATGTCCAGGTAGATCACGTCATACCGGTTCCGATGCTCTTCATATCCCGGGTCGCCGGCAATATCCAGATCATCAAAAAGGCTGGATGAATCACAGGTTTTGTCATAATAAGCACACAGCATCTGAGCTGCGAAGGATTTTCCAAAACGGCGGGGACGGCTTACGCAGGTCAGGCATCTTGGCGTATCTATGGTCTGGTTGATCAATCCGATCAGCCCTGATTTATCTACATAAATATCTCTTCTGATTCTGGAAAATCCGCTGTTGCCCGGATTTACATAATTTCCCATAATTACCCCTCATAATCGATTTTCCTAATACCTGTCTGAATGGTTACATTTTATCATACTCCCCTTGTCCCCGCAAGAGAGTATACTATTTGGCCTGTAACCATAACCCTGTTAAGGTCAAAATCTGCTTTTTCGCCTAAAACCCTTGTTGCCTGAAATTGTTATTTTTGCGACAATCGAGTAGGGAAGAGCCATCTTCCCCTACTCGCCGCGCGGCCCGCGTGCTGCGTCAGCAGCAAACTTCCATACGCGGGCCTGTGCATACAAAAAAGCAAGCTTTAAAATAAAGCCTGCAAATAAAAACTCACTTATCCCCTAACTTATGCTGTTTCCCAGCAGGGAAGTTCAGCTTTTGCTGAATCATGAGGTATAATTTTGGTATTTGGCGGAGTGGTTTTTCGCGGACTAACCTATTCTGCGAAAAGAAAAACCAGGCATCCTTTCTGTGTTATTTGCTATATCGGCATAATTTTATCATAGTTAATAGGAAATCACTATAATTTTTTTCATTTCGGGTGGTTTTTGGGCGGCTGTAACAGCGGTTATTCCGGATAGCCGGTATCCCATCAGGGCAGAAAGTTCAGGAAAACGGGCAGGAGCAGGGTTTTATGGTCACTTTCATGGTCAAAATTTCCGGGAGAGAAGCTGTCCCGGGCGGGCAAAGGAGGAACAGGCAATGGCAAGGCATGGGGAAAATATCAGGAAAAGGAAAGACGGGAGATGGGAGGCGCGTTACCGGGCGGATAATGTGGGGGAAGGCCGAAGGACTTATCGTTCCGTGTATGGGAGAACTTATGAGGAAGCAAAGGAAAAGCGTGTAAATGCTATCCGGGCGGAAGAAAAAACGCCTGTCCATGATACAAGGCGTATTGGTGTTTGCATGCCAGGTGAAGGGGACATACTCAGCCGGCAGGTATTATTTTCCGAAGCGGCGGATCACTGGCTGGAAAAAATAGCAGGCAAGCGGAAGTATTCTACTTATATAAAGTACAGGAACATTTACCGGCTCTATTTGGAAGAGGCATTAGGCCCATGCCTGCTTTGCGATACGTCGGGTTCGGAACTCCAGGAAAAGATTTCTGACCACGTATTGGAGAGCAGGCTGTCCGACAGCATCAAAAAGAGTGTCTGCTGTGTCACCAATCAGATTTTGAAGTTTGCAGCCAAGGAGTATTCCGTCCACATCCCTGTATTGAATCCGGAGGCGCCAAAGCGGGAAAATAGGCTGGTGGAGACGTTTACCAGACAGGAGCAGTCCCGGCTTTTGGAGTGCATTTATGGCAGCCTGGATCTGTTTAAGATCGCCATGCTCCTTTGCATGTACACAGGAATGCGTCTGGGAGAGCTGTGTGCGTTAAAATGGACGGATCTTGATGTTCGTGACGAAGTGGTGACTGTAAACAGGACGGTGCAGCGAATTGCCGTGAAAGGATGTGAGAGCAAAACCATTCTGATGGAAACCGAACCCAAAAGCGCGTATTCCAAAAGGACAATTCCGCTTAGCGCGGAGATCCTGGGGCTGCTAAAAGGAATTCAAGGGGACAAACCGTATGTGTTTGGCGGGGATAAGCCTCTGGAACCCAGGACGATGCAGTACCGGTTTCAAAAGATCCTGGACGAGGCAGATGTAGACGGCAGGAATTTTCATATTCTCCGTCATACTTTTGCCACAAACTGCGTGGAAAGCGGCATGGACGTAAAGACGCTGAGCGTGATCCTCGGCCATTCCGACGTGAAAATTACCCTGAACCGTTATGTGCATCCGACGATGGATTCCAGGCGGAGGCAGATGGGGCTGCTTCCGGGCTTTTATGGTCAGATTCGTGGTCAGACAGTCTGAAAAGCGTTGTGTTTATTGGAATTTAGAGGGATTTTCGCAGAATAGGTTATTCTGCGAAAAAGCGGATTATGCCTGGATGCGGGAATTCCAGCCGTCATCTGGCCGGGCTTATCCGGCATCGCAGGGTGAGGTGGTATGAAAGGGCATAAGGATACTATATGCATGAAAGGGCATAAAGATACTATATATAAGACCGTTTACCAATACAATCAGGTTCCTGTTTCTGCTGCCGACATGGAAAAGCTCCAGGAGCTTGCCAGAAATTGTCGGGATGTAAGAAACTCCGTCTACGAAAGATATGGCGGAATCCGGGGGCTGTCCAAGATCTATCCGGGCTACACCGCACAGAATGAAATGACAAAAAGCAGGCTTAGGGAGCAATTGAACCTCCCGGCAGTATATTTTTACCTATCTATTTTTGATGCGTTGGGAGATATCAAGAGCCAGTGGGCGTACACAAAGAAGCAGGTGGAGAAAAATATCCGTGCGAACCCGAATCTGAGTCCGGAGGATTGCCATTACCTGCGGTTTGTCATGAAGCAAAGCCAATGTTTTGCGTCCGTCCTGGCTGGAGGAGAACCGCATCTATCCGGTATCTGGGAGGAGCGGTATGCGGCTGTCCGTGAAAAGGTGGACATCCACAGGCTGGACGGGTATTTGCGCCGGCAGGTGCGCCGTCACTTGGGAAAATCCCATACCGACGTGGCAGACGGGTTCCCAGCCTCGCCCAAAGGATACCGGTATGCAGACCATGGGATTTACCTTACCACGAAGGAGCGGGGGAAACGGATTTTTATCCCGTTGACGGATAATAACCGGTATGACCGTCAGATTTACATCCGCCTTTATCCGGAGGAGAGAAACATAAGGATCAGCGTGCCTGTCGAGGTGAGGCAGAGACATCCGGAAGGGTATGAAGGGGAATTGGGACTTGCCATGGGCCTTAAATGTATGTTTGTAACTGATCAGGGCAGGACTTACGGGGAAAAGTACCTGGAATATCAGTCTGCCCTTACCGATTATGTGAGGGAGCGGCTGCCTCGCCACCAGAAGAATGCCAGGAACAACCCTGGGATGAAAAAGTATAATGCGGGGAAGATAAGGCTGGAACGGGCGATGCACGGATATGTGAACGCGGAGATTAACCGGATGCTGGAAACGGAGAAGCCGGAGATTGTCTATTTTCCGAAGCTGCCCCCACAGTCGAAGCCTGGTTTTAACCGGAGAGTGAACGCCACCGTCAGCATGTGGCAGAAAGGTTTCATCAAGAACAGGCTGGCCCGGAAATGCTGGGAGCGCTCCGTTGAACTGGTGGAGGTATTCGGAAAAGGAATCAGTACCCAGTGCAGCCGCTGCGGGACTGAAGGGATGAAAGAAGAGAATCTGTTTTGCTGCCCGTCCTGCGGGCTTGTGCTGCCGGAAAGGCAGAACACCGCAGGGAACGTCCTGGGGAGGGGGCGTGCATTGCAGGGGGCTGCTGGAAGTGGCCATAGTGTTATACAGCAAATTAAAAGGAGTGGCGACTGCAAAGAAAAGGGGCCGGAAAACGGCATGGCTAAAGTGTTTTAGTAAAGTTCAGTAAGAAGGGTTCTGTGGATGAACGTACCGTAAGGATGCGTTTGACCGAAACCGGGGACGGGAATAGGAACGCGGGATAATTCTTTTGATAAAAAATAAGGACGGCATTGGAAGCCGGTTCCTTCGGGAGCCGGGTATTGGGTATGCCAGGACCTATGGGAACTTCCAGGCGGGTTTACCCCGAGTGGAAGAAGTACCGGGAGCGAAGCAGGCAGGGGCGGCCATAGGGCGAAAGCCTATAGGGGCAGGCACTGTCGGCACCGTCCGGGAGGGCGGCAAAATATGTCTTATTAAAAAAATGGCGCCGGCGGTGAAGGCCATTCACCCTTTGGCAGCAGAAATGTCCGGCCAATTCATATGATGATATGAGGTAAAAAAGGGACAGCCTTGATGGGAGGAAGCGGGATTGGAGAGATGTAAAAAGAAGAATATTATCAATCTGATAAACAAGATGTCAGAGGCAAATGACGCGGTCATGAAAGCAGTTCCCGCCCTTCCCGAGAAATTTACCGATGTATTTGCCCAATGCCAGGATGCGGCTTTTGAGATTGGCACATACCTGGAAACCTTTGGAGAGCAGTATCGCTCCATGGTAGAGGAGCTGGAGGATTACTGTGAAAAAATATACCAGATGAGTATTGCCACATCCGAGGAAAACACATGCCGGAAGCTGTCCAAAAAAATCAGAAAACAGCTAAGCCGGCTACAAAGCAGAATCCAACAGGAGATGCCGGAGGATCGGAAGGAAGTGGTATTTCTGCCCTATAAGGCTTCCATGTGGGACTCTTTGGAAAGCGTGTGGAGGGCAGCAGATGAGGATGAGAACACGGATGCCTATGTGATTCCCATCCCTTATTACGATAAAAACCCGGACGGAAGCTTTCGGAAGGAGCATTATGAGGGTGACTTGTACCCAGTGGATGTTCCGATCACGGGATATGATGAATATGATTTTGAAAACCGCAGGCCGGATATGATCTTTATCCATAATCCGTATGACAATATGAACTATGTGACCAGCGTCCATCCCTTTTTCTATTCGGAGAATCTAAAAAGGTTTACTGACCAGCTGATCTATATCCCGTACTTTGTATTGGGAGAGATTGATCCGGATAACGAAGCGGCGGTTAAAGGGATGGAACATTTTTGCATTACCCAGGGAGTAATCCACGCAGATAAGGTGATTGTGCAGTCAGAGTCCATGAAGAAAATCTACGTAAATGTGCTGACAGACTTTATGAAGAAAAATATTGGACAGGACACCCGGGAGTATTGGGACAGGAAAATCTTGGGGCTGGGATCGCCGAAATTTGACAAGGCGGTGAATACCAGAAAAGAGGATGTGGATGTGCCGGAGGAGTGGCTGAAGGTGATCGAAAAAGAGGACGGGAGCTGGAAGAAGGTTATCTTTTACAATACCACCGTCCAGGCCCTGTTGGATCACAGAGAGAAAATGTACCGGAAGATCAGGGATGTGCTGCGGGTGTTCAAAGATAATCAGAAGGAAGTGGCGCTGCTGTGGCGCCCCCATCCACTAATCGAAGCCACGATCCGATCCATGGGGCTGGAGGGAGGAGAGGAGTACAGGGAGATTGTGGAGACCTACCTGACGGAGGGATGGGGAATCTATGATGATACGGCGGATCTGGACCGGGCGATTGCGCTGAGCGATGCTTATTATGGGGATGGGAGCTCGGTGGTGGAGCTGTGCCGGGAGAGAGGAGTGCCGGTGATGATACAGAATGTGGAGGTTGTGGGGGAAAGAATACAAGGAAGAAATGTAAGTAGAAAAACGAGTCGATAGTACGTGTATTCCATCATACTAAAGTGACTGGCTATAAAAATATATTGGCAAAAGGATTTTAAATATATGAGTAGTCTATATATATTAAGAAATGAAAAGTATGTTGAGATAAGAAATGAAATTTGGTTTGCAAATTTACAATTTAATGCATTAGTGAAAATTGAGAAAAGTTCTGGGAAAATCCGGTTAATGCGGAAATTTCCTCATTATAATATTGGGTATGGATGGTTATATTCAATGGTATATAATGTAGAAAATGAATTGATATTCCTTCCATGTTATAGCGATGAAATAGTATTGTACAATATTGATTTGGATAGATTTACCAGTATTGCTTTGGACAAAAATATTTTAGGTGATTTTAAACCTTATTTTGGGAGCGCCTATTATTACGGACAATACATATATATGTTTCCTGTCAGAGCCAAAAAAATTGTTAGATATGATGTGATTAAGCATTCAGTAAAATATTTGAGTAGTGAATTAGACTTTATTTTATCTAAACACACTGAAGAATCTGTTTGCTTTTATAAGCAATTTGAAATTTTAAAAGAAGAAATATATCTTCCATTTGCAGAATTAAATGCAGTAGCAATATTTAACCTTAAAGATGAGAGATTAAATATTAAATATTTAAATATTAATGGCGGATGTTCAACAATTAATTATGTTAATGAAAGATTCTATTTATCTTCATGGTCTTCCTGTAATATATACTGTTGGAATCCCAAAATGGACAAAATAATATTATATTCAAATTTTCCAGATAATTTTGAACCGGGGGATTATTTGTTTTCTTATGTTTGTATGGAAAAAGAAAAACTTTTTTATTTCCCTCACCGTAGTAATGCGGTTATTTCTTTTAATATTAAAAATGGCGAAATACTTGAAGAAAGAAAAGTGAATAATGGATCTGTTGGAACGTATTATATGCAGCAGGAAGGAAATAAGATTAATATTTTAATGGAGGATATGGAAAATCCATATACAGTAAATATTGAAAATGGGAAATTACATTGGGAACTTTATATACGATTAGATAATTTGTATAACAAACAACAGATTAGCGATTATCTTTTAGAGCATAACTATTATGAGTGTTTTATTGAGGGAAAAGAAAGCCTGGACGAATATATAGATGTTTTATTAAATTCTAAAAACATAAAAAAGCATAAAAAGATAGGTGGTTCAGGAAATTTAATATTTAGTAAGATCCGATATTAATCATCTATAAGGAAGGAATTAAAGATTTTTAATAGATGTTTAATATAAAGTTGCTGATAGGAGGTACATATATGTCAAAACAAAATGAGCTTGGTGGAAAAAAGAAAGGGGGGAATATTGTTTTTATCATATGCATTGTGGTTATTGTAATACTTTTGGCTTTAGTTATATATTTGCTTATGAGATCCAAAAAAGGGGATGAACCAATAAACCGTAATATAGTGGTTAATTCTGAGAACGTGGAACAGGTTCTGGAAAATCTGGAAAGAGAAGAAAGAGTGCCTGTTGGAAGTTATGAAGTAACGATGAATACTACTTGGAATTTTTCTCGTGGTGATGCTCCTTCAGACAATGCATATGTAGAAAATGCAAAATCAAATACTAATTCCGTTTATTTTGATGTTATACGTTCAGATACGGAAGAAACTATTTATGAGTCACCAATATTGCCAGTAGGAAGCTATCTGGAAGACATTACGTTAGATACAATATTGCCTGCAGGAACATATGACTGTTTATTAATTTATCATCTTCTTGATGATGAGAACAACAGTATAAGTACAGTAAAGCTAACTTTGACAATAGTTATTGCTCAATAGAAGTTTGAATCCTATCAGCAGAGAAAAAGAAGTGATAATTTTTAAGGAGGTCATGCGAATAATGTATAAGAAAATTTTGGCAGGATTTTTAGCAGCTACAATGGTAACAGGAAGTTCTTTTATGGCGTTTGCTGCACAAAGCGGTTCCACATCTGGTGAAGGTTCTTTGGATATTGTAGAGAAATCTGATGTTTTTAACGTGGTTCTGCCGACTGTTCCAGCGGATGGTGATACCAGGTTTGACTATATCCTTGACCCTACATCAGTAATTAACGGTACAAGTGCGGCAAAGTATAATGGCGCAACTTTTGCAAGTGGAAAGACGGTTTATTTTAAAAACGCTCCTACAACTGATGGCGGAGCTGCAAGCTACAGTGAAAAAAGCGATACGCTGACGATAACGAACAAAGGGACGGTTAATGTAGATGTTACAGTTAGCGCTTCTGTTAAAGCGGTAACAGGTATTACTATGGCTTCAACCGGTACATTTACAGATACTACGGATAAAACAGCGAGTTTATATCTTGCCTTAACTGATGGAACAAATACAAATCCAATTACTTCTTCAGGAGGAACATTAACAAGCACACTTGCTGGAAGCCCATCTGCTTATGAACCCAAGTTTGTAGATGGAAAATATGTAATGGTAGAAAAAGAAAATTCGGGAGTAACATTTAATACATTCTCCTTTGGCCTTACTGGTGCTTGTAATCCTAACGGGGTATGGACTGGATTGACTGATAAACCGCCGGTGGTTGATTTGGTTTGGACAGTAACTGACAGCACGGTAACGACAACTGTTGCTCTTTCTGCTACTGGAGAAGTTACCTTAAGCGATTTGACCAAAGATGCTAATGTTGTCAGTGCCAGCACAGATATTACACTGGGTGTGGGTGGTGCTTTATATCCTGTGGATGACAGCGCGGTTACCTGGGATGTATCAGCTTGGACAGCAGAAAATGGCGGTACGCTTAAATTTACATTAGGCGATGCCTACAAGGCTGCCTATAATGGGAAAAAGGTTACCGTTTCGGTTAAATTGAATAATGGCTCTGTAATTAGTTGTGTTGCTGATCTTAATATGCCAGAATAAATTTAGTAATTTACGAATAAGTAAAACAGAATTCTGAAAACTGATTTTAGGGTAGACAAAATAATACTTGATTTAGTTTCTTTCAATTATTGCCGCCTGTCTCAGCAGTTGATAAGTAGGTAGCTGCCTGTGCAGGCGGTGATCATTTGATTATAGGTTGATGGAGTAATAAATAGATATATGAGGAAATAAATGAACGTAGAAAGGGTAATGGAAGAATATCGCAGATATATATCTGAAAATATAAATGTGAAATATGATGTTTGTTTTAAAAAACTGCCTCCAGCTTATGCAATGCATAAGTGGGTTGGCGCACAGTGGACATATGATTGCTTATATGGGATACCTAATGATATGGATGCATTCTTAAAATTTTCATTGAGTGGAAGTATTTATTTGGGAGAAGTCGGAAGAGGACTGTTTAAGTGGACGGGGGGCTGTATTTGGAATAGATGCTTATATGGTTTTCCGAGAACAAGTAATAGCCTTTTAAAGATGTCACTAGATACAGGACAGATAGAATATATTCATTTATCTGAAGGCTATAGGAAAGAGCATCATTATGGCGGGATATGTACAGAAAATGGTATTTTGTATCAACCACCACGAGATGAAAAGCATATTCTTGTATGGGATTTAAAAACTGGGAAGACAAGAAAAATAAATTTGGTATCTGAAGAAGAAAATACTATTTTTCGCTATTGTGGCAGTATTTTGCACCCAAATGGTTTTGTTTATTTTTTACCGGAAATGGGCGGGAAGGTAATTAAACTGGATATAAAAACAGAAGAATGGACATTTATTGGAGAACAAATAGATGCTATGGTTTTTGATGCGAAGGTTGCTGTAGATGGCAATATCTATGGATATAGTGCGTATTGTCCAGGAATATTAAAAATTGATGTGGAAACTGATATTACAGAGATGATCCATAAGGAAATTTGTCCAGGAGCGTATGGTACAAAATTGGGCATAAACGGGCATTTATACAGTATACCAGGAATTGGTAATTATGTATGGGATTATTGTCCAATGACTGATTCATTAAAAACTATTTATGAATTTACTAAAACTGAGCTTAAAGCAAAGTATGCAGGAGGGGCATCAACAAAAAATGGAAATATATACGGTGTTCCGGCAGAGGAAAATAAACTTTTTTGTTTAAATGTTCAAGGAAATTATTCTGAGATACCGAAAGAACTCTATCGGCATTTTTTTTGTGATTGTTATTAGTTAAGGATAAATATGACAAATTTAAATAGATAATAAATGATAATACCAATGTCCACAAGGAGAATATGAGGTATGAATATTTTGGATAAGAAAATTTTCTTATATGGAAATAAAAAAATACAAGAAGATTTTAAATTCTTATTTCAAGAATTGAACATTATGCAAAATAATATTTTCGAAAATAATTCAAACATAAAAGAAAAAATGGGGGAGCGCTTTATCGTTGTTTGCGAGAAGAAAAATCATACTGATTTTGAAGAGTACGCAAAGAAGCAGAACTTACAATATGGGATTGATTATTTATATATAGAAGATTTTTTTGCGTATTATAATCCTATTTTTTTGAAACGGGGGAATCGTAAACTTGCTGTTTGGGGCACAGGTAATGCTTCATCCGAATTATGGGATTTTATGAACAAATTAGATATTTCTTCAGAAATAGATTTTTTTATTGATAATGCCAAAAACAAGGATTTATTTAAAGGGAAAAATGTAGTTTCTCCAACAGAAATACTAGAGTGGAAGGATATTTACATTGTTGTTGCGACATACAATTACCAGCGGGAAATTTATTATCAACTGGAAAAATATGGTTGTCAATCTCAGAAGGATTATGTTCATTGTACAGTAGTAAGCAGAAATTATATTGAATTATTGAAAAAGGTATGTTTTTCAGAGCGAAAATATGCAGGTTATTGTGAACGTCCTATGGGATATTGTGATGTAATTGGTGATAATCTATATTTATGTTGTCCTGATTTTTTGCCTATTTCTGTGGGAAGTATGCGATCAGAATCATTTATGAGTTCTTGGAATTCTTATATTGCGAGGATATTACGACTGTCTGTCATAAATAACACATTTGCATTCTGTAATAAACAATATTGTGATTTGTTTGATTTTGAAGAACAAAAGGAAGAAGAACTTTCGTTTCGTTTGAATAACAGACAGAAACATCTTACATATCCAAATACATTGATGGTAGGGGTTGATTATACATGTAATTTAAAATGCCCCTCATGTAGAGAAAAAGTATGTGTAGCCAGTTCAGATGAAGAAAAAGATATAGAACAGTGGGCAGAGGATTTATTGGAAAATGTTATTCCTTATGTAAAACGTTTATGGGTAGCAGGAAATGGTGAAGTGTTATTTAGTAAAATTTATAGGAAGATGATAGACGATGATCGATGTAAAAGAAGGGGTAATATAAGCATATTATCAAACGGAACATTATTTGATGAAAGAAATTGGAGATGGTTGGAGAAATCTTATAATTCTATTGAAATTGTTATTTCTATGGATGGATTAAAGGATGAAACAATAGAAAGATTGCGAAAGGGTGCCAATGCTAATCATATTAAAAAAAATTTGGAGTATTTAGGCGGATTGAGAAAAAGAGGGAAAATACGTAAACTATTTGTGAACTGTGTTTTACAAACCCAGAACGTGAGCGAGATATATGATTTGATGGAGTATTGTAGAAAAATAGGTGCAGATAAGGTGCAATTTTTGAAATTGAAGGATAATGGAATTTACCGAGACGATAAACAATTTGAGAAAATGTCAATTTTCGATCAGAATGATTGCTTAAAAAAAGAATTTTCCTTTTACTTTACAAAGAAAGTCTTGCAGCATCCACTGGCGGATTGGTTTAACAATAGCAAAGCACTGCAGATTGAAAGAAAGCCGAGATTAGATAAATATGATACATTATGATTGCATGTAGACAGGATGGGTTTTGTGAAGCGTGATCAAGGAAAATAACAGGGAGTATAGCATATGAAGTTATTAACAGATAAAAGGGCAATTATAACAGGGGGAGGAAGTGGTATAGGGCTGGCAATTGCAAAGAAATATGGTGAAGAAGGAGCCAGAGTACTTATTACTGGGAGAACAGAGGAAAAATTAATCTGTGCATGCAAAGATTCTAAATGGATAAAAGAATACATTACATGGGATGTAAGAGATTATATGAATTGTCGTAGCAATATCGAAAAAGCTGCGGAAATGTTGGGGGGACCAATTGACATATTAGTCAATAATGCAGGTGTATTGACAGCGAATGATTTCGAATGGAAGTATTTGGATTTAACACCGGATGAATGGGATTATGTTATGGATATAAATTGTAAGGCTGTATATTTTATGTGTCAAAATATGGCAAAACATATGCTAAAAAATGGAATTAGAGGTCATATTGTAAACATTGCATCGGAGATGGGAGTTCGTCCTGCTTGTGTTACATATGGTATTTCAAAATGGGGTGTTATTGGAATGACAAAAGGGCTGGGAATGATGTTAGCTCCCAGAAAAATTGTTGTAAATGGGATTGCACCTGGAGCCGTTACAACAGAAATGATGAGGTGGAGAGAAGGGGATTCTTGTTATCGGGAAAGCCATGCAAATAAACGATTTGGGATTCCTGAAGAGATTGCTGATTTGGCTGTATTTTTGGGAAGTAATAAGGCAGACAATATTATTGGTGAAGTCGTTTTGAGTGATGGGGGAAGTTCGTTGTATTAATTATTTATGTTGCGATAGCAATGTAAAATAATAAACATGGATAAGGAAAAAATCTAATTTAGCATATGAGGATTTATGGATAAATATAGAGAGACAGTTAGGACAAAAAAATGTACAGGTTGCAATTCTTGCGTAAATATCTGTCCTGTAAATGTAATTTCAATGAAGGAAGACCTCGAAGGATTTAATTATCCCATAGTAGATGTGGACTCTTGTATCAGATGCGGAAAATGTGAAACAGTTTGTCCGGTACTGCAGGATGAGTATCATTATTTGAATGATATTATTAAAAAAAATGCTATGAAAATATATGCAGCATGGTCAAAAAATGATGATATACGAAGACAAAGCACATCTGGCGGTATCTATAGTGAATTGGCCGCATCTATTTTAGACAATCGAGGATATATTAGTGGAGCGGTTTATGATGAAGCACATATGGTTCGGCATTGGATAACGGATCAAAGAGAGGACTTAGAAAAATTACGACAATCAAAATATGTGCAGTCAGATATGGGAAGTATTTATAAGAATATTGGTGATTTACTGAATCAGGGAAAAATAGTATTATTCTGCGGAACACCATGCCAATGTGAAGGTGTATTTCATTACTGTAAAGCACAGGGAATAGAGACAACCAGATTATATTTGATTGATTTTATCTGCCGTGGGTCAAATTCTCCAAAAGTCTATAGAAAGTTTTTGGATGAACTAGAAGAAAAATATCATTCTAAAGTCAGCAGAGTTTGGTTTAAAAATAAGACTTTTGGTTGGAATTGTTTCAGCACAAAAATTGACTTTGAGAATGGGACATGCTATTTAGAAGATCGCTTTCACGACACGTACATAAGAGGGTATATAGAAGAAAATCTATATATTCGTCCGTCTTGTTCTGACTGTAAGTTTAAGGGATTGCGGAGGATTGCAGATATAACCTTGGCGGACTTTTGGGGTGTCCAGTTAGAAGAGGCCATGCAGGAAACAGATGGTGGAACATCAATGGTAATGGTACATACAGAAAAAGGAAAGAGATTGTGGAATTCTATAAAACCAAAAGTTTTTTGGAAAGAAAAAAAACTGGAAGATGTGATTCCGGGAAATGATTGTTTTGAGCATTCAGTAAAACCGGGTGTACATAGAGAACAGTTCTTTTTAGATTTAGATAATATGCCTGTCATTGAAAATATTGAACGTTTTTTGAAAAAACGGGAATAGAAAGAGGGAATAGGGAGGGAAGGAAAATATGGAACCAAATCCGGATAAACTGATTGATAAAGAAAAATATAATTTTATAAAGAAGCAATATCATCAGGAAAATCTAATCCCATACAAAGGCACATATTTTGCGCTGGATCCCTCTGCCAAGTTAGACATTAAAGGAAAATTAAACTTAAATACAAACTGTTTTCAGGGAAACGGACGTGTCACGAATTTGCGGATGGATGCAGACTCTCAATTCCTTGTACATGGTAGTTTTGATATTTTTTATGGCGGAGATATTATCATTTTTGCCGGTGCGAAACTGGAGATAAGAAGCGGCTTTTGCAACAGCAATCTTTTACTTCGCTGCACAAATTGTATATGGATAGGGGACGAGGTGGCGATTTCCCATAATGTTACAATTATGGATTCGGATGCTCACGAGATAGTGGAGAATGAACATGCGAAAACACAGCCGGTCAGAATCGGAAATCATGTATGGATCGGTTCCGGAGCCAAGGTCTTAAAAGGCGTAACGATTGGGAATGGCGCAGTGATTGCAGCTGGTGCTGTAGTTACACGGAATGTTCCTGATCGATGTATGGCGGCGGGAGTTCCAGCCAGAGTGGTAAAGAAAGATATTGACTGGAAACTGTGATTTTAATTGTTGTTGAATTTGAAAACATAGAAAGAATTTAAAATCTGAGTCAGGTGAGTGAAGGATATGAAAAATAAAACACAGATGATCCTTCTTGCAGGGGGAAAAGGCGAACGGTTTGGTGGCGAATTGCCTAAGCAATTTGTAAAGATTGCGGGACGAACAGTAATTGAGCATACCATTGACCAGATAGAAAAATCTGAATTTATCGATTCGATGATTATTGTAATTAACGGAAAGTTTTATGACTATATGAATGATTTATTATTGAAAAATCATTTTCGGAAAGTCAAAAATGTAGTAATTGGAGGAAAGACCAGACAGGAATCTTCTTATATGGGAATTTGCGCCTGCGATGAAGATACCGATAAAATATTATTTCATGATGCGATCCGTCCGTTTGTATCCGGAAAAATACTGGAGGATGTAGTAAAAGCCTTGGATAGTTATGATGCGGTGGATGTAGCTATAGAATGCGCAGATACAATCGTGCAGATTGATGATAAAAGGATTATCGATAATATTCCGAAACGAAAATATCTAAGACGAGGACAGACGCCACAGGGGTTTCGTAAGAGTGTAATAGAAGAGGCGTATAGAAGATATTTTGCTGATGGCTCTTTGGAGGTAACTGATGATTGCGGAATTGTCAGAGAGTATGATCTGGCGGATATTTATGTGGTAGATGGAAGCGAGCAGAATATAAAGCTTACTTATCAGGAAGATATATATTTGGCGGATAAGCTTTTTCAGATCCGCTCTGTCAGAGGAAATACCCAAAATGAAAGAGGACAAGATATCTATTGCGCTTTGAAAGCTAAAGTGGGGGTTATTATTGGGGCTGGCGGAGGAATCGGAGCCGATATCCAGCGCCTTTTGGAAAAACATGGATGCACAGCCTATGGTTTTTCTCGCAAAAGCGGCTGCGACATTAATCACTATGAACAAATCGAGGCTGTGTTAAAGCAGGTATATGAAAAGGAACATAGAATTGATTATGTGATCAATACAGCGGGAGAACTTCGGATAGGAAAGCTGGAAAGCATATCGGCGGAGGAAATTGATGGGTTAATTGGCGTGGATTATGGGGGAGCGGTTAAGGTGACAAAGGCATCACTTCCCTATCTGCGGCA
Source organism: uncultured bacterium (assembly GCA_947383005.1). Taxonomy (GTDB): domain Bacteria; phylum Bacillota; class Clostridia; order Lachnospirales; family Lachnospiraceae; genus Brotaphodocola. Next base: position 64,272 of record CANDBT010000005.1, read on the forward strand.
GACGAAAGGGAGCTTGCTGCTATTTGCTTCCAGTTCCTATACCAGAGGGCGGGCCATGTACAGTGTTTATTCTTCAGCGAAGGCTGCCATAGTGAATTTCACACAGGCGGTAGCAGAGGAGATGGCAGAGGAAGGTGTTCGCGTTAATGTGATCAATCCGGAACGGACAGATACGCCTATGAGGAGAAAAAATTTCGGAAAGGAAGATCCGGCCACTCTTTTATCAAGCAGTGTGGTGGCGGAAGCTGCCATAGAAGCAGTTTCTGCGAATTATACAGGGCAGGTTATTGATGTGAGAAGAGACAGAGGGGTGAGAAAATGAAGATTGAATATATCGTGATTCAGGCCGGCGGACAGGGGACAAGGATGGGGAATCTGGCAAAGAACAGACCCAAGGCGCTGGTATCAGTGAAGAATCTTCCGATTATTTTTCATTTATTCCGAAAATTTTCCAATAAGAAATTTATTATTGTCAGTGATTATAAATCTGAAGTGTTGGAACGCTATCTCAGGACATTTGGAAAAGTGGAATATCTTTTAGTGAATACATCAAAAAAAGGAAATGCGGCAGGAATAACGGATGCGCTCAGATTCCTTCCAGAGCATACTCCGTTTATGCTGGTTTGGTCGGATATTTTATTTTCCAATAGATTTCAGATTCCTGAAGCGGATAAAGAATGTTATGTAGGGGTTTTTAACAATATACCTTGCAGCTGGCGGTTGGAGAACGGACAACTGGAAAAGAGATCTGCAGTCGGTTCCGGGGTGGCAGGCTGTTTTGTGTTTGATAAAAAGGAACGTTTGGCGACTCTGCCTTCAGAAGGGAGTTTTACTTCGTGGCTGTCGAAAAGTGAGATCCCGTTAATGGCGATGGATATGCAGGAAAGTATGGAAATCGGAACCAGTGAAGCTTTATATCAAGTGGATTCTGGAGAAAATCGTTGCAGACCTTATAATCATATGGAATTTTCAGAAGATAAAGTGATAAAAACCGGGCTGACGGAAGAAGGAAAGAAATTGATTGAGAGGGAGGCACGGTGGTATGAGAAGGTATTGGAGTATGGTTTCCATGGAATTCCTCAAATATACAGCTTGTCTCCATTGACCATGGAACGGATTGACGGAGATAATATATTTAAAGCAAAGTTAGATGAGGAGCAGAAGAAACAAACCATTTGTCGGCTTGTAGAGACCTTAGCAACCCTGCATAGTTACGAAAAGGTAGATTCCGATTATTTTGATCTCCAAAAAGACTATTATAAGAAGACTTTGGATCGTATTCAGGGAATCCGGGAAGTAATCCCATTGACTAATAGGGAATACATAACCATCAATGGAATGAAGTGCAAGAATATTTTCTTCTTTGAAAAAGAATTAGAAGGTGCGGTGCGGAAGACATTGTTTGATACAGAGTTCGGTTTGATTCATGGAGACTGTACCCTGACCAATACCATGATCGATCAGGAAGGAAAGATCTATTTTATTGATGCCAGAGGATATTTTGGGGACAGCGAATTTTTTGGAGATGTGTATTATGACTGGGCAAAACTGTACTATTCCATTCACGGATGTTTTGATCAGTTCAATATCAAAAATTTTGAACTTGAGATTCTAGAAGGGGGAGGAGTAGAAAGGGAGGAAATACGATTTGCGATTGCTCCCAGCGGTTGGGCACATTTGACAGAATACTTTCTGGAACAGATTCCCCGGTACAATATTAGTAAGATCAAATTGATTCATGCGATTGTCTGGATGTCACTGGCCAGCCATTGCTGGGAAGATTATGATTCCATGTGTTTGGCCTTTTATAATGGCGTGTATTTGTGGAATGAGTGGATGAAGGAATATGGTGGGAATTAACGATGAAAGAAACGATAAGGTTATCAACATTATCCCATACCTGGATTTTGGATTTTGACGGTACATTGGTAGAGCATAATGGGTACAAAACAGGAGAGGATCATTGGCTGCCGGGTGCAAAGGAATTCCTTTCAAATATTCCGGAAACGGATTATGTGCTGATCTTGACAGCGAGAGAAAAAGAGTCTGAAGAAAAAACAGTGGCATTTTTGAAGAAACATCATATCCGTTATGACGATATTAAGTTTGCGATGCCCATGGGGGAGAGAATTTTACTAAATGACAGCAAACCTTCCGGTCTGAAAATGAGTTATGCGGTGGAGTGCGGAAGGAATGAGGGACTGCAAGGGCTGGAGGTTATCATTGATGAAAAGCTATAGTGAAATTGATCTGGAGGGGCATTTTGCCTTGGCTGATAAGGGAAAACAATTATGGGAAACTATCGATGAGAGATTTAACGCAGATTTATATATTCTTTTTCCTCATGTTAATGAAGAGTATAATTATTATGCGCTGCTTTATTTAGATGAGTATATTGTGGCGAAAAAGGCGGAAAAGGTTGTTTTAATTACGATGGAGAGCGTGATAAAAAAGGCATTGCCTGTCTTTTCAAAATCAAAAGCAGAGGTTTATGAAGTAAGCAATGATGATATAAAAGCAATCATAAAATATTATGCTTTATATGAGTTTTCCACCAGATTAACGATTATTTCACTAAAAGAACCGTATGACACTTGTGGCGAGAACTTGTTGGGGGTAAAAGGAGTTACAAAAGAAGATTTGTTGTGTTTTGATATTTATCGATTTTTTGAGAATCCGCATAAGAATATACCAGCGTATGACGGGGAAGATGAACAGTTATTATGGTTTATGCAATTGGGAAGGAAGAAAAACTAAATGGCAAATGGATGGGATTGTTATGCAACAACAAAACGATGGCTGATTAATCGGAGTAAAGGGAAATATTTGTCAGATTATTTTAATCAATATCCGTATAAAAAAATAGCTATCTACGGCGTAGAAGATACAGGAAAACTCTTGTATGAAGAAATCAAAGATTCAAATTGTGAAATTGTTTGCTTTATTGATAAAAGCGCAGAAGGGCATAGAGAAGAGCAGGGGATACCAGTGATTTTATTGGATGAAAGAAAGTTATATGATGAAATTGACGCTATTATCATATCTTCACTAGAAAATTATGATGAAGTCATAGAAGATTTAATAAAATGTGAGATCTTTCTTCCATTAGTATTGCTAAGAGATATTATATATGAATTGTAGGAGGGTGTTGTCAGATGTTTGAAATGGATGATAGAAGGATGTTTGAAAATAAAGGAAGTATGCAGTATCGCAAGGAAATCAGTAAAATTCAGAATATGAAATTTCCTGAATTTGTTTGGTTAAATAAAAATGGTTCCTATTGTAAAAAGTTGACTTATATAATGGAGAATGTTCAAATAGAGATAGATTCAGATAATCGATTTATTTATTTTATTGATATGCGTTTGATTCCAGATAATTTCAGAGGCGTTGTATTTGATAATATTTCTCTGGACTATCGTAAGATTATTCAATTTGGTTTGGAAGAATTAAAGTATAAACAAGAGGAATGTACGAATAAGTTTACTGAGGATTATAATCAAGTTATTAATGCTTTGATATTACTTTCTAAACGAATTTATCTTGAATTATTACAGAGAAATGACGAAAGAACTAACTGGTTTTCTAATATGATTCAAAAAAAGGCGGATTCTTTTGAGGAGGCAGTACAGAGAATTTTGTTCCTTAATATGATTCTTTGGCAAACAAATCATCCATTGATGGGATTTGGCCTTTTAGATACAATTTTGGAAGAAGTTTATGAAAAAGACAAAGAATGCGGAATCCAGAATAAGGATAAAGTAATGTGTCCGATTATGGATTTTTACCGAACGCTTCATAAATATTATTGGTATAAAAGTCATGCGTTGGTAGGAGATACAGGTCAGCTTATTATCGTGGGAAGAACTGATTTTGAAGGAAATTATCATTATAATGACTTGACATATTGCTTTATTGATGGAATAAAAAAACTTCAGTTTCCAGATCCAAAGGTTCTTCTTCGCGTATCTAAAGATACTCCAAGAGATTTAATGAATTGTGCTATGGAATGCATTGCGACAGGTGTTGGATGTCCGGTTTTAGCTAATGACGATGTGATTATTCCTAAATTAATAAAAAATGGAATTGACCAAAAAGACGCTTATGATTATGCTACAGCTGCTTGCTGGGAACCACTAATTGCGTGGAAGTGTCCATTTAGCAATAACCTAACTGTTTTAAATTACATGAAATCTATGGAAAATATGTTCATAAGAGAACCATTAGAAAAAATTGATAGCTTTGATAGTTTTGTTGAACGGTATCTATTTTATTTAAAGCATAACTTAAAAGCAGTAAAAAATTCTCTTTGGAATCGAAGGTTCGCTTATGATCCTTTAGTTTCAATATTTATCGGGAATTGTAAAGAAAGGAAGAAAGACGTTTCAGCTGGCGGGGCGGTTTATAATGATTATGGAATGACGACCATAGCTTTGGGAAATGTAATAAATGCTATGTGCAATATAAAGGAATATGTTTTTGAAAAGAAAGTATACACTTTACAAGAAATAAGAAATATTTTGTTGACTGATTTTGATAAAGAAGAAGATTTGATTGAAATGTTAAAAAGAAATCCAGATAAATATGGAACGGATAGCCATTTAGCTCTTGATTTAACAAATAAAATTATTGATATAACATGTCAAAACACATTAGATTTTACTAATTATATGGGAGGAAAGTTAAAATTTGGTCTTAGCTCACCTGCTTATGTGGATGTCGGAAAAGGTTCTATGGCATCGTTTGATGGAAGAAAAAAGGGGGAACCTTTTTGTGTGCATATTTCGTCTCCTAATGCGGAAGCATATACAGAATTGGTAAATTTCGCGACATCGATAGAATTAAAAGAAAATAGTTATAATGGAAATGTAGTGGACTTTATAACAACGCCCTCATTTATCTCAGAAAATTTAGTTAAGTTTGTAGATTTTGTATATGGTGGTATTGAAAAAGGCTTTCTTGAAATGCAGATAGGAGTAACAAGCAGCGATATGCTTATTTCCGCGAGAGAACATCCAGAGAAATTTCCTAATTTAATTGTGCGTGTCTGGGGATTTAGCGCGTATTTTAATGATCTGCCTGAGGATTATAAAAATGTAATAATAAAAAGGGCGTTAGAAAATGAAGGTAAAAGCGCATGAGTATCATATACACAAACATTCAACGCATGTGTGTACATGATGGACCAGGAGTCAGGACTACTGTTTTTTTAAAGGGGTGTAATTTGGCTTGTCCGTGGTGTTGCAATCCGGAAAATATGCGTCGGGAAGTTGAATATTATTTTCAGCGAGAAAAATGTGAAAGAATAAAAAATAGAAAACGATTTTGCAGTAAATGCAAAATTTCAACTGGAGAATTTCCTACAGTAGAAACGATGAAAAAATGTATATGTCCTTTTGGATATATAGGCAAATATGGAAAATGTATAAATGCGGAACATATGATGGATGTTTTATATAAAGACAGGGGATACTGGGGCAGAGATGGAGGTGTGACTTTTTCTGGCGGCGAAGCGCTATTGCAAATAGAGAAATTGCTTCCAGTTCTTGAAGCATTAAATAGAGAAAAAATTTCTGTGGTTTTTGAAACAGCTTTACATGTTCCATGGGAAAATGTAAAATTAGCGAGTTTATATACCGATTGCTTTTTGGTAGATGTTAAAATTCTTGACGAAGACATGTGTAACAATATAATCCATGGAAATGTTCGTTTGTTTTTGAGTAATGTGGAAAAATTGGTTAAAACAGAGAAAAATATTAAATTTAGGGTTCCGTGTTGTGATGAATATACATTAACAAAGTGTAATCAGAAATTACTGTTAGATTTTTTTGCCAAGTATACAAATATCCCTATAGAAATATTTGCTATTCATTCTTTAGGTAAGAAAAAATATGAATCTTTAAATAGAAAATGTTTTGAAAATCCATCAAAAGAAAAAATGACTCATTTTTATGATAATCTGGTGAAACAAGGAAACCAAGTAGCGATTATTCACATTTAAAAGAGGATGAAATTGTGGAAAATCAGAAAATTGAAATAGGAGCTAAAGAAGAACTTCAAAAAATGATTTTAGGAAGAAAATTTCAAAACAAAGAAATTTTTGCTATGGGAAGCGTTTTAAATGTTGCTATTTTAGATGATATTTTGCGAAAATCAAATATGACAATTAAGGCAATTGTTGATAATAATTCTCAAAAAACAGGATTTCATACTTATAATGGGAGAATTTATGAAATTATAAGCGCTGATTCCTTTTTTAGCAATAGGAATAAAAATACTGTACTAATCATTTATTCCATTCGATTTTGGTGTGAAATGAAGGAACAAATGATTCGCAATGGATTAAAAGAATTTATAGATTTTTATGTGCTGGAATCATTGACTTTAACAAAAAAGAAACAATATATTTGGAAAGGATATTATTTATTAAAAGATATTCGAAAAGAATATGGTGAGGATGCTTATATTTTAGGGTTTTATGGACCGATAGGTGATAACTATCTTTTCTCTTTGTTCTATAAACAATTTTTAAAAGAAAACCATATTGAAAATTTTGTTTGTCTTGGAACATCTGTGACGAAAAAAATAAGTAAACTTTTTGGGTTCTCAAGATTTAAAATGCTTGAACGAGAAGAATTTTTATCACTAGAATATCTTTATATGTTTTTGGGAAATGATTTGAAGGGAATTAAGTTTCTCCAAATCTGGGAATTTGCGTTTCATTTTAATCGAAATAGAATTCGTTTTGATCAAAGATTCACTTTTATAGATACATACAGAGACTATGTATATCATTTACAAGATAACAGAGAGCCTATTTTACCAGTTTTTTGCACCGATATAAAAAAGATTAAAAATTCATTTAAGCGTATGGGACTGGAGAAAGGCAATACAATAATTATTTCCCCTTATGCGTATTCTATTCAGAAGCAACCCTCACGAGAATTTTGGATAGAATTATCAGAACAGTTAGTAAAAATGGGAAAGAGAGTTGCTGTAAATATTTGTCCTGAAGTTGAAGAAAATTTTATTCCCTCTTCGCAAGTATTAGAATTTGCTATAGAGGATAGTGTTCCTTATTTGGAATACGCAGGAGGTTTTATAGGAATGAGAAGTGGTTTTTGTGATGTAATATCCTCAGCTTCTTGTAAAAAGCTTCTTTTATATCCAAAAGAAGATTTAACTACTATTGATTATGACCGACATAGGGCAGACAAAGCTTTTGGTGGCCTTCGAGAAATGGGTTTAACTGATCAGGCAACGGAATTGGAATTTGTTATGGAAGATTCTGCTCAATATTGGCATGGTTTTGTAGAATTAGTTATTGAAGAGTGGAAGAAAATCAAGCCATAAAAATTGAAACAATAGGAATCTGAAAATGAGGTGGCTAGATTACAAATGAATATGCTGGAAAAAGAACTGCAAAAATTGGATAAAAAACAGTTACAAAATAAACAAATAATGTTAATGGGGAGGATAGAACATATCCGATTGATTGCAGAGTGGCTGCGCAATGAAGACATATCAATTAAAGCAATTTTAGATAATGATAAAAAAAAGCAAGGATTAATTATAGATAATATTCCTATATTAGCGCCAGAACAGGCATTGCAGTCATATCAAAAAGATTACTATATTATCATTTACTCGCCTAAATATTGGGAAGATATGTTTAATCAGGTGGTTCAGTATGGATACCAGGAAAATGCGCAAATTCATATTTTGGATAAACCGAATTTGAATAGGAATATCCATTTAATTAAGCTGGGAGTTTCTATCTATCAGAAATTACAGAATGACTATGGGAAGGATGTCCAGATATTTTTAGCGAACTGCCCTTTAGGAGATTTCTATTTATTGGGATTGTATTTTCATCAATATTGCAAATATAATCAAATCGATAATTATGTAATTGTAGGAATGTCGCAAGGCATTGAAAAATTGTCTTCACTTTTTTGTTTAAAAGCGGTAAAGCGGCTACTGAAGAAGAAAGTAGTGCTTTAATTCGTGCCTGGATATTCTTGCGCAATGAGAAAATTCGATTAAAACCTTTAACTATCTGGCAGGGTGCGTTTCGATTTAATCCATGCCAGGTAAGACAAAAGGATGGTTTTTCCTTTTTAGATACTTTTACAAAAATGATTTATTCTCTAAATAAGCCGATTCCTTACTATCCGGATATGAATGGAAATCAGAAATCAGTTGAAGAAGTTTTTGTCCAAAATGGTTTACAACGGGATAAAACAGTAATTCTTTCTCCTTTTTCTTATTCGCTTCAGCCGCTGCCTGTAGGGTTTTGGACAAAGATAACTGCCACCTTAAAAGAAAAAGGATATTCAATTGCTGTAAATGTGGGAGAAGAGAGAGAATGTAATTTTATTAAAGAGAGCGTAACTTTGCACATGAATTTTATAGAGATTATGATTGCTATGGAAATGGCGGGTACAGTTATTGGGATGCGAAGTGGATTCTTTGATATTACCGCCCAGGCAAAATGCAGAAGGATCGTACTCTATCCCCCATCTATAGCAGAAAATGTAGTGTGGAATTCTACGGATATTAAATTTTGCGGTTTAAGAAATATGGGATTGTGTAAAGATGCCAATGAATGGGAAGTAAATGATCCAGAGGAGATTTATAAAAAAATTATGGAGGTCTTGTAAGTGATTAGTGTCATTATTCCTGTGTATAATGGGGAGAGATACATTGAGGACTGCCTGCAGAGTGTTCTTACACAGGAAAACGCGGAGTTTGAAGTAATTATCGTCAATGACGGTTCGACAGACCGCACAGCTGAATTGTGTAAAACATGTCTTAGAAATTACAAAAATATTCAGTATATAGAACAAGAAAATCAAGGTCAAGGTTCCGCCAGAAATTATGGGATCCGCCAAGCCAGTGGTGAGTGGTTAGTATTTTTAGACGCAGATGATGAATTAGTGCCAGGGGCATTACATAAACTTCAGGAAGTACCAGTAGAAGGGGCAGATATCATATGCTATGAGTTTTTTCTCAAGCGTCGCTTTGGCAGAGATGAACATGTTCGTTTGTTTGATGGAGTATGTAGGTCAAATAGTGATTTGATAAGAGTGTCCTCTTCTTATCTCTGGGATAAAATGTTTCGTATGGATTTTTGGAGAAAAGAAGAGATTGTATTAGAAGATGTTTATGGTGAAGATCTTGAAGCAGTTTATTTATTGGAAGCTTTATGTACTCGATTTGTCTTTCTAAAAGAACCATTAGTTTGTCATTATGAACGTGAAAGTAATCTGTCGGCTAATTCTGAAAAAGTAATGGAAATTACCAGAGCCGTTGAAGGAATGCTTAATGAATTTATCCGTAGAGGACTATTTGAACGTTATAAAGCATCGTTATTTTATATTGTACGCAGACAATGTAAAATATATCAGCTTTCAAATTTTTCTGCACTTGAAATAAAACAACAGAAGATAATTTGCGAGGGCGTGGAGAATATTTTAAATACTTATTTTATCGCATATTGTGATTGGCTAAAGATATTGCAAAAAACGGAATTGGTTTTGATTGGTTATCAATGTAGATTTTGGTATGAAGATGAATTACTGTTTAAACAAATTACCTTTTTTCCGGAACTCGAGAGATTTGTTATGGAAGATTGGAAAAGTACAAAAGAATTTGTGCTTTATATGATAGATTTGTCCCAGGAGGGAAGATGTCAACGCTTTGGAACACGTACAAATAAGTGGCAGAAACATAGATGGAAAGACTTGATTAAAAAATTTACTCATGCGCTACATCAGTCAGGGAAATTGCTGAAACTATTTGTCTTTGAAGGAGAGGTTTCAGATAATCGGGAATTATTTGAGCTAATGATAAGACAGGAAAATTGTTGTATGATTCAAAAAGATGTGCCTGTATTGGAAATGCTGGTTTCAAAAGAAATATTATCTAAAAGCAGACAAGAAGAAAAACTATTCGAATTCGAAGAAGTGAAAACAGTTGAAGATTTTTGGAATAAAGGCGAACAGTATAGATTGCAATTCAATGAAAATATTTTGAACGCATGGCTAATTGCAAAAAATCAAAATAAAAATTTTGAAGATTTTTTTGTAAAAAGAGGATATCGAAATATTGCTGTGTATGGCATGGGTTATTTAGGAGACCGGCTTTTAGAAGAGTTAGAAGACAGTAAAGTAAAAGTAAAGTATGGAATTGATCGGGATATGATAGAGAAAGGAGAACTTTCGGTATATACTATAGAAGATGAATTTCCAAAGGCAGATGTAATTATTGTGACAGTGGTACATCTGTTTTTCGATATTCGATATGAATTAAGAAAGAGGACAGACATTCCGGTAGTATCGTTGGAGGAAATCCTTGAAAGTCTATTATCTGTCAAAGAAAAAAGTAGAATTTAAAAAGCAAATGAAAAATTAACAGAAATGAGGATATCAAGATGTTGATATTAAAAAAGGTAGCACATGAGACGGTCTGGGGAGGAGAAAAGCTGATTCCTTATTCTGACGGCCAGGTGAAAAAAATTGGCCATTTATATTCCCTGTGTGGGGAGGAAGGGCTGGAGACAGTAATTTTGAATGGAAAATATCAAAATAGACCATTCCGTCTTTGGTTTAAGGAACATAAAGAACAATTTGGTTTGGGACATTATGAAGAATTTCCATTGATTATCGCCTTGGTAGAAGCCTGTGACAATTTAAGTATACAAGTACATCCGGATGATAAAATCGCAAAGGAGGAAGAAGGGGCATCTTATGGTAAAAACGAGTCATGGTTTTTCCTGAATGCGCCAAAGCATGGCGTGATTTACAATGGATGTCTGGCTAACAGTAATGAAGAAGTATTGACACAGCTTCAAGCTGGAAAGATGTTATCTGTTGTAGATACATTGCCTGTAGAGGCAGGGGATTATGTATATGTAGAGGCAGGTACGCTTCATGCGCTGACAGCAGGTTCTTTTTTATATGAAATTGAAGAGAACAGTCCATGGACATATAGACTATATGATTATAATCGGACAGACGCGCAGGGAAAGCAGAGAGAACTCCATATAGATAAGGCAATGAAAGCATTAAAACCACAGCTTAAATCAAAAGCCTGCAGGATGGGCGAAAATTGTCAGGATGAACGCCGTTATTTGCTGAAAAAGCTCAAGGATGTACAGGAGTACATAAATGAGAGTTCAACATTGGAGTGTGTCACTTTATTGAGGGGCAGTTGTAAGGCAGATGGGATTTCTGTTACCATAGGGACAACGATTGTGCTTGAACCGGGAGAAAGGCTGGAGGGAGAGTTTAAGCTGGCGATGATGGCCCGGCCTAAGTAGAAACAAGCATCCCTCTTGCGATAGACAGACTTTGTGTGAGGGGGTGTGGAAGGAGGACGGAATGAGATTAGGGAAAAAACATAATTTGGAGCCGGATTTTTTTCCATGGGGGTTTCATATTTTTGATGAATGGCTGCAGTTAAAATATATGGGCGGTTCATTAAAGCCGTATTTTGAAGATAATCAAATTACAAGTGTAGCTGTTTATGGAATGGGAGCTATAGGAAGAAGGCTCTGCGAAGAATTCCGGGAGCAGAAGATTAATATGAAATACGCAATTGACAGAAACGCGGCCAATATTCATATCGACGGATTGAGGGTGAAAACGCTGGAGGAAGAACTTCCTGAGGTGGATGTTGTGATTGTGACGCCTATCGCCTTTTATGAGATTGAGAAAAAACTGTATGAAAAGATGGGCAGTAAAGTAAATGTAGTTTTTATTGAGGATATTGTAGATTATTGTTTGAGGAAAAGAAAAAATGAACAGGAGAAATAGGCGGGAAAAGGCGGCGCTGCTGACCTGGTGCTATAATAATGGCAAAACAAATTATGGTCAGATCCTTCAATGTTATGCAATGCAGACAATGATACAGCGATTGGGTTATGAGGTAAAGCTGATCCGGTACAGGAGAAAAATGCCGGAAGAGAAGATGAAAAATGGCATTTGTTCTGTACATATAAATAATTTATACGAACTATGGTATCGTCTGAAGACAGTGGAGGGCAAAGTTGATATCCGGATTATCCGGTTTATCCGCTTTATCAAAAGGTATATTCATTTATCCAGACAGTGCTATACGAAGGAGCAGGTGGAAACCGTATGTAAGGATTGCGGGGTGCTGTTTTGCGGAAGCGATCAGATATGGAATCCTTTATGGTTTGATGAGGTGTACGCGCTGAACTTCGGAAGAGAGGATCAGAAAAGGATTGCCTATGCGCCCAGCGGTGTTTTAATTGAAAATGATCAGAGTCAGGAGGTATACCGGGATATTGGAAAATACCTGGAGCGTTTTGACTGGGTTGCTGTACGTGAAAAGAAAAGCGTGGAAATCTTAAAAAAGTATACGAAAAAACTTGTTATGGATACGGTAGACCCGACATTACTGTTATCCAGAAAAGACTGGAACAAGGTAGCCGCGGGCAGGCAGTCAAAAGAGTCCTATATTTTCTGTTACTCACTTGGGCGTTTAAGGCCAAATAAATTATTAGTGAAGCGGATCATGGAAAAATATGGCGCAAAAAAGGTCTTGTTTATTACATCCGGACATTATGAAAATGAGAGTGAGCAGGAAAAGGGAGGATGCTTCTTTTCTGTTGATACAGCGGGACCTTCAGAATTTCTGGCACTAATCCGGGATGCGGAAGCGGTGTGTACAGATTCCTTTCATGGTTTGGCATTATCACTGATTTTTAAAAAACAGTTTTATATTTTTGAACGTAATGATCCGGATGTCGCGATATGGGCCAGCATGTTGCGGCAGAAAAATCTGCTGGAAAAGGTTGGAGTTAGCCATAAGAGAGTGATGAAGAATATAAAAGATATAGAAGAAATGGAACCGATTGATTATCAGGAGGTGAGAACTACCGGATATTGGAAAAAGATAAAGGAGCAATTGAGATGGATTTTGAATTGACAGCATCCATGATGTGCGCTGATTTTGGAAATTTGCAAAAAGAGGTAAGAGCGCTTGAGGCAGCAGGGATAGATTCGTTTCATATTGATATTATGGACGGAAGATATGTTCCTAATTTTGCCATGTCACTGAATGATTTGAAATATATTGCCCGGATAACGGAAAAACCTGTGGATGTACATTTGATGATTGAACATCCCCTTAATCATATTGGATTATTTTTGTCGAACCTACGACAGGGAGACACAGTGTACATTCATCCAGAAGCAGAATATCATCCGTCAACTACATTGCAGGAAATTATTAATGCGGGAATGATACCAGGAATCGCCATCAATCCAGGAACCAGTATTGAATCTGTAGCAGAGATGCTGCGGATTGTAAAGAAGGTTCTGGTCATGTCAGTTAATCCAGGTAATGCAGGGCAAATGTATTTATCCTATGTAGGAGAGAAAATCGAACGGTTACTGACGATGAGAAAAAGAATGGATTTTATGGTATACTGGGATGGTGCATGCAGTGCAGAAAAGGTATTGGAATTTGCACCTAAAGGGGTAAAGGGATTCGTATTGGGAACTACGCTTCTTTTTGGAAAAAACAGAGCGTATGGAGATATATTAAAAGATATACGCTGCATGAAATTTTGATCAGATGAAGGATTAAACGAAAATCAAAGGAAGAAACATATAGATGTTATGATTTTGGGTAAATAGGGAAATAGAACGAAGGGATACTTGAAGAGAAGATAAAAGGGATGATGGAAAATTTAATTAAAGCACAGGCAAAAGATTTTATATCAATTATACAGCATATACATACAACCATAAGAAGGCTATTGGAGGCTGGGAATTATCCGTTGGCTATGCTACAATTAGAGCAGTGCCAGAGTTATGCGATTTCATTTGGACGGCAACTGGAAGCGGCAGAAGGAGAGAATTCCATTACTGTTGCTTTATTAGAAGATTATTGTGAATTGATTTATCAGATATATGAAAAGCTTCGTTGTTTTTTGCCGGTAGATTCCAATTACATTCATAATTCTCTGGCCGAACAAATGATCCGTATCAGAAACAGTATTAAAAATATTAACTAAGAGACTGTTTTTATAAAATCATATAAGATGTTTGCTTCACAAAATAACCATAGTAGGCCAGCGGAATAGCGGAGGAGAATCCATGAGTAAAAAAGCAAAGAATTATTTGTTGATGATATTATCTGTTTTCGTTCTGTTTCCGCGATCCTTTTCCGCCGCTGCTTCTCCTGGGATAGCAACGGCCAGTACAGCGGATTGGGGAGAAATACAGAGCGTAAGGACAGATTCCCCAGAAAGAAATGCTGGGCAGGGAGATACAGCGGAGACAAATATAGTGAAAACCGATACCGAAGAAAACAGCGGCAGGAGTGGCATTGTTCAGGTGGTTATGCCAGTGAACACGGAGCATGTATTTGACTTTATCATGGATCCCCAGGAGCTGATCAGGAAAACAGATGCCGCGGCTTACAGCGGAAGCCGGTTCGAAGAGGATGCTACTCTGTTTTTTCGGCGTTCGGATGACGGGACGGAGGTAGATTACAGCAGCTCCAGCGATGCCCTTGAGATTGTGAATAAAGGGGAAAGGGAGGTAAAGGTTACCCTGACTGCCAGGGTTTTTCCTGATTCCATTGCAGGAATTACCATGAGCGAGGATCCGGAATTCCCGGGTAATGCAGATGCCAGCCTGTATCTTGCCCTGACAGATGGGGAAGCTACGGTGCCTGTGGACGGTGAAGACGGCGCAGTTATTGAAACCGTGATTCCTGGAGTTCTTAAGGGAGAGGAGCCTAATGAATATGCGTTTCAGCTTATCGGGGCAGTGAATAAGGAAGGAGATTGGTCGGAGATGGTTGATATTGCCCCGAAGGTAACCGTTACCTGGATGGTCAGTATGGACGAAGAGACCATATTGAGTGATGAGGAGATATGGGATGAAGACATACTGGATGAAGATATATTGGATGAAGATATACTGGACGAGGATGAGATAAAAGGGGAAGATAGTCAATCAGAAAAGGAAAAAACGAAAGAAGAAGGCAGGACAGATCCAGGAAAGAGCGGCGGAACGGAAAAAGGCAACCCGGAGGGAAAATCTGAAGGTGGAGAAGGGGATGCCGTATTCCCAGGAAGCAGCCCTGGGGGAAATAAACCAGAGGAAGAAAGTAGTGGGGCAGTGGGGCAGGAACGGCCAGAAGAAGACAGTACTCCCGGGCAGGAACCGGAAGGAGAGGAAGGAAGCGATTTCCCAGAAGGCTCTGGAACAGAGGAGGACGATATTTTAAGAGAAGAAAAAAGTGGTATTTTGGGGGATGAATCCAGGGATGGGGAAGGAGATGCTTCCGGGGCAACCTCCGGAAATGGGGAAAGAGATGCTTTTGGGGAGGCATCCCCGGGGGAGGAAGGTGAAGTTTTCGGGAAGGACTCTGAAGACAGGGAAATTGATGCTTCCGAAGAGGAACTCCAAGAGACGCAAACCGAACATGGTATTTCAATAAGCTCTGGAAGAAATTATGAATGTTTTTGGATTTTCTCTTGAATCCATGTCATACATAAAAGGAATGAAGGGATGGCAAGACAAAGAAGCACACAAACTAAAGCGTCTTTTCCATCCCCACCTGTCACGCATACTTGGCAGGCGCCGTCGGAAACCGAAGAGGAGGCGGTGGCTCTCCTTGCCGCTCTTAGGAAACAATTAGAGCAGTACAGAGATTCATAACAAGAGAGCAGCCTTTTATGACATTATTTAATATGATGTGTTATAATTTGCTTAGTTGGATTAGAGTGAGTAGGGATATAGTTTATGGTTGTTTTTCACGGAAACGGAAAAATCTATTGCTCTGTTCCGGCAGCTTCTTTAGAATCCAAAGACAATTTGAATGGGCATATGAGGTTACGTTCACAAGGTACTTGTGAACATAACCTCATTTTTGTGGACAAATTAATGCCCCTTGAGGATATTTGTTAGTAATAGTTTACAGGAGTGGGAATAGACGAATAATCATTGACATTGAACTGCCAAAATAGTACTATAAAATTTATAATTCAACTCAGGCATCTACAGAGAATTATATTAAGGTTGTTCATAAAAATAACGCTGATTGCTCCAGTCAAAAGAAGTGTCATTACAGATATAAAGGGAAAAAACTTTAGCTGTAGAACCGATTAAAAATATGGTCACACAAATGATGGTTGACAATATGATCAACCCTGTATTTATGCACAGGCCCGCACAGAGGAATATGTCGCTAAAGCGGCGTGCGGGCCGCGCGGCGAGTAGGGGAAGATGGCTCTTCCCTACTCGATTATCTAAAATCGCAGGGCTTACACTTTCTATGATAGAAGCGACTTATTATCCCAAAGATTGGAATGTGAAATATGAAGAAGATATAAATAAGTGCATCAATAAAAGCATTGCACAAAATGATTATTATTGTTATGTATAAAATGCGTTAAAAATAAGGAGCATATAGGTATGGGAATTTATTTAAATCCAGGAAATGAACAGTTTGCCGTTTCTGTCAATTCTGAATTGTATGTGGACAAGACAGAACTTATAAAATATACAAATAGCCGTATAGGAAAAGACAGGGCATTAATTTGTTCTAGCAGGCCAAGAAGATTTGGAAAAACGATGGCTGTTAATATGTTGGCGGCATATTATAGCCGGGGATGTCATTCAGAAGAGTTATTTGCGAATCTTAAAATTAGTAAAAATGAACTTTTTCGGCTACATTTAAACAAATATGCGGTTATTTTTTTGGATATCCAATGGATGTATGGAAATGCTCTTGAGGAAATGAGAAGAAATTCTGCTGTTAAAGTGGTGAGTTATATTCAGGATCAGGTAATTGCCGAGTTAAAGACAGAATATCCGGAATATGTTAAGGATACAGATATTTCACTGCCATCCGTATTGGCAAAAATTAATGCGTATACAAAAGAACAGTTTATCATTATTATTGATGAATGGGACTGCCTGTTCCGCGAGGATAAAAATAATGAAAAACTCCAAAAGGAGTATCTTAACCTGCTAAGGGGATTGTTTAAAGGGGCTCCGTCAGGGGCATTTTTAAAGCTGGCTTATATTACGGGAATTTTGCCAATAAAAAAATATGGTACTCAGTCAGCGCTGAATAATTTCAGGGAGCATACAATGGTCAGTGCCAGGCAAATGGCGGAGTATGTTGCTTTTACGGAAACAGAAGTAAAGATTTTGTGCGAAGAATATAATGTTCCGTTTAAAGAAATGCAGAAATGGTATGATGGGTACTATTTTGACAAGATCGGACATATTTACAGCCCTAACTCTGTAGTTGAGGCGATAGATAGCGGAGAATTTGGAAATTATTGGTCGGGGACAGAAACGTACGAGTCTTTGATGACGTATATTGCGATGGATTTTAAAGGATTAAGGCAATTGATTGTGGATATGCTGGGGGGGGCAAGATGCAGTATTGATGTAGAATCCTTTCAAAATGATATTACTTCTTTTAATTCAGCGGATGATGTGGTTACGTTATTGATCCATATGGGATATTTAGCCTATGATAATAAAGCGAAAGAAGTTTTTATCCCAAATGAGGAAGTGAGGAGTGTTTTCCTGCGGGCTATTAAAAATGATGGATGGGATGAAGTAATAAAAGCGGTAAATGCGTCAGAGGCACTACTTAGGGCTACCTTGAATATGGATGAAAGAGCAGTGGAAGAAATGATACAAGAAGTCCATATGCAAAACACATCCAGCCTTGTTTACAATAACGAGATTTCGCTGGGCAGCGTGATTGTATTGGCATATTACAGCGCATGTAAAGATTATGTCCTTATAAGAGAAATGCCGGCGGGTAATGGATTTTCAGATATGGTTTTTCTTCCGAAGCGGACTTCTTTAAAGCCAGCTTTGCTCTTGGAGTTAAAATGGGATAAGACTGCCGAAGGAGCAATCAGCCAGATTAAAAACAGAAGGTATATATCTGCCCTGGACGAGTACAAAGGAAATGTTTTGCTTGTTGGGATTAATTACGAAAAGAAAAGCAAAAAACATCAATGCAGAATAGAGAAATTTGAAATGTGATTTTTAGGTCTGAGTCATATTCCGCCAAACAAATGCCATATTATCAAAAAAGAAAAAATCTGGAGTTGCTGACGTGCAGGGGGCGGAAATAGCGAGTGCCGGATTCTCCGGAATTTCCGTAACGCTGTACTAGTACAGCGAGGGGGATAATGGCACAGAAAAGCAAGAAAGGCGAAGAAAGCGGGAAGAATAAGAAAAACGGGGAAAGAAACGAAAACAGGAAAAGCGCAGAAAACAAAAAAAGTTGGGGAAACAAGAATAACGGGGAAGACAGTAGCGAAACAACAGCACAGGCGCAGGCAATACCGCCTCCTTCTGCCGTTTACGCCACGGCGATTTATGCAAGGCTGTCCGTGGAGAATGGCGGGAGACAGGATGGGGGCGGTTCCCTCAAAGATCAGATAGATGTATGCCGGGATTATATCGCGAAATGCCCCGGCCTGGAGCTAAAAGAGGTATATTCCGATAATGGCAGGACGGGGACGGTTTTTGACCGGCCCGCATGGAACCGTCTTATGGGCGACGCGCAGTCGGGAAAGATACAGGCGATTGTAGTCCGTGACTTGAGCCGCTTTGGGCGCAACTATATCGAAACGGGCAATTATCTGGAGAAGATATTCCCTGCTCTCGGCGTCAGATTCATCTCCGTAAAGGAAAACTTCGACAGCATGGACTGCGGCGGCTCTCTGGAGACGTTTTTTGTCCGATTGCAGACAGCAGATATGTTTCCCCTCCATCTAAAAAACTTGTTCAATGATTTTTATGCCCGTGATATCTCGGCAAAAACAGGTTTGATTTTGCGCGAAAAACAGGAGCGGGGACAGTTTATTGGGACGTGGGCGGCTTATGGCTACCGGAAATCCGAAGACGGCCATTGCCTTGTACCGGATGAGAAAACAGCGCGGGTTGTCCGGGATATTTTTGCCTGGCGGGCAGAAAATCTTAGTTTTCGGGAGATTGTCAGACGGCTTAAGGGCCAGGATATTCCTTCTCCTGGCCGTTACCGCTACCGGGAAGGGCTGGTGAGGGATGAACGCTTTGCCTCGGCTTCATGGAGGCCGCAAACCGTAAAAGAAATTGTGGAAAATCCTGTATATCTGGGGCATATGGTACAGGGAAAACAGAGAAAATCCCTGCTGTACGGACAGAAGCGGGCGGCGGTTCCTAAAGAAGAGTGGATTATTATTAAAAATACTCATAAGGCGATTATTGACCAGGATATTTTTGAGAAAGTTCAGCAAATCAATAAGAAAAAGTGTGATAAACGCTTGACAAACAGCAACGAAAACGAACCAAAGAATGACAAATAGAGGTTGATAATTTTAAGAGAAGGAAGTATGATATTGCATATCATAGATATCCTTCTTTTTTTCTTCAGTTCTTGCATACGTATCCGTTACTGTCCATGCCACGGCTAGTCTTTCTGCCGATAAGCCTGAGCCAATTCAGTAATGGGGCTAAAGCATATGCTCCCCGTATACAGTAACGATTTGCCAAATGCCCGGGCACGTTTTAAGGAAATATGGGAAACGCTTTGGTAAATCATTTGGCTCACAGGTATACATAACCGGGAAAACTTTGGGGTTTACTTGAGCGGGAAACAGAAATAAAGAGGAAAGCAGCAGGAAAGGGGAAACAGGTTTTATGGAACACAAGACTGATCGCGGAAATTTTATGATGCAGCTGGCGACATTCGTGGTAAATAAACGGAATGCGTTTGTGGTATTGTTTGCGATTGCCTGTATTTATTGCCTGACTACTTTAAACAAGGCGAAAGTGAATACGGAATTGACGGATTATCTGTCGGATACGACAGAGACGAGGCAGGGTCTGGATATTATGGACCGTGAGTTTACCACTTTTGGCTCGGCAAAAATCCTGGTGACGAATATTACTTATGAAAATGCATTGAAAGAGGCACAGGATCTGGAAGAGATCCGGGGGATTTCTACGGTTCGTTTTTTTGATTGGGATGACGAGGACGGGACATATGATGATGAAGAATTGTCTGATTATTATAAAGATGCTTGTGCATTGTATACATTGACGTTTGAGGAAGAGGAAGATACGGAATTGTCCCAGAGGGCTATCAGCCGTGTGCGGGAGCAATTGAAAGATTATCAAACATTTTTTTACACGACGGTGGATAAGGATGACAATGCGGCGCTGAAACAGGATATGAAGGGGATTCTGGCTGTGGCGGCAGCGATCATTTTGCTGGTGCTGCTGTTCACTTCCAATACTTATATGGAAATCATAATTTTCATGATGACCTTTATTGTGGCGATCATTTTAAATACAGGGACAAATTTCTGGTTTGGCGAGATATCTTTTGTGACCAATGCCGTGGCCGCGGTGCTGCAGTTGGCTTTGTCAATTGATTATGCGATTATTTTGTTTCACCGTTTTATGGAGGAACATGAGACAAAAGAAACCGTTGAGGCGGTTACCGTGGCTTTGAGCAAGGCTATCCCGGAGATTTCGTCCAGCAGCCTGACCACGGTCTCGGGTATGGTGGCGCTGATGCTGATGCAGTTTGGCATAGGGATGGATTTGGGACGTGTTTTGACAAAGGCGATTGTTTTTAGTTTGATTACGGTTTTTTTCCTGATGCCGGCCATGATTGTGATGATGTCCAAATGGATAGAAAAGACGGTGCACCGCAGTTTTGTGCCGTCTATTGAGATTTGGGGCAAACTGGTGGTAAAGACGCGGTATTTGGTTCTGCCGGTTTTTGCAGTGGTCATGGTTGGGGGCTGCATCCTTTCAAGCCGGTGTGAATATGTATATGATCATGGCTCGATTGAGGCAGATAAGATGAATGAATATATGACTTCCAAGGTGCGGATCGAAAAGACTTTTGAAGTGACCAATACGATGGCGGTAGTGGTGCCAAAGGGGGATTATCAAAAAGAAGCAAAGATTATTGAAGGTCTGGAACAGGTGGAGCGGGTAGATACCGTCCTGGGCCTCAGCAATGTGGAGGTGGATGACGAGGGGAAATATATTTTGGTCAATGAGCTGAATCCCCGGGAATTTGCGGAGGTTTCCGATGTCGATCTGGATTTGGTGCGTCTTTTATACCAGTTTTATGCGATTGATAAAGAACAGTACGGGGCGTTTATGAAAAATCTGGACGAATACCGAGTGCCGATTATCGATATGGTCGATTTTATCTATGACCAAAAAGAAAAAGGAGCCATCGACCTGGATGACGACTTGTCTCAGGATGTGGATGATCTTCATGATGCGTTGAGCGATGCCAGACAGCAGTTAGAGGGTGAATCTTATTCGCGGATTGTCTTTACGATGACCGGACCTGTCGAGGGAGAGGAAACGTTCCGGGTTATTGATCAGATCCGGAATATTGCCGCACAGTATTATGACGAGGTTTATGTGGTCGGCGATTCTACCAGCGATTACGATTTGAGCAAATCGTTTCGCGTGGACAATGTAAAGATCAGTGTGCTGACGGCTTTGTTTGTAGGGATTATTTTGCTGTTTACTTTCCAGTCGGCAGGGCTTCCGATTATGCTGGTGTTTACGATTCAGAGCAGCATATGGATTAATTTTTCCATACCTCCGTTAAAAGGCGGCACCATGTTTTTCCTCAGCTACTTGATTGTGAGCGCGATTCAAATGGGGGCAACGATTGATTATGCTATTGTGATAACCAGCCGCTATATGGCTTTGCGCAAGCAGATTGACGACCGCAAGCAGGTCGTGGTGACGGCTTTGAACCAGGCGTTTCCTACGGTGGCCACTTCCGGTACGATTCTTACCTGTGCCGGATTTGCCGTGGGGCGGCTGACCTCCAACGCGATTATTGCTTCCCTGGGAAAGGCTCTGGGGGCAGGTACGCTGATTTCCATTATCTTGGTTATGACGGTGCTGCCGCAGCTTTTGCTGGTATTTGACAGGGTGATTGAGCGAACGGAATTTAACCGTGGTGCAAAGCCGGATGAGCAGTCAAAAAACGGGGCGGACAGCCAGACCGGTGTCCAGCCGGCAGAAACAGAAGGAGGTGCGGATAATGAAAAAGAGGAGAATTAGAACGAAAGCATTTTTTCTGGCGATAGGGTTTTTGACTGCTTCTATGCCGATGTATCCGGCGGATGTCCGGGCAGAAGAAACGGTAATAACCATCCGCACGGCTGAAGAATTGCAGGAATTGAGCCAGGCATGCATTTCCGAAAGCTACTCGGAAGGAAAGAGGATCAGCCTGGAGGAAGATATTGACCTGACCGGCAAAAAATTCCAGCCGATTCCTGTGTTTTGCGGGATATTCGAGGGAAACGGCCATACCGTCAGCGGAATATCCTTTGTACAGCCGGGTTCTCATCTGGGGCTGTTCCGTTATCTTGAAGAGGAAGCAGTGGTGCAAAACCTTAACGTCGAGGGGGATTTGAAGCCGGGGGGGAGCAGAAAGATTGCAGGCGGTATAGCCGGGACAAATAAAGGGGTGATTAAAAACTGCACGTTTTCCGGTTCGGGTGAAGCGTTGGAAAGCCTTGGCGGCATAGCCGGCGTGAACGAAGAAACCGGCCTTATCGAGAACTGTACAAACCGGGCGGAGCTGACAGGAAACAGAAAAGTAGGCGGTATAGCCGGAGAAAATGCGGGTACGATATTATCCTCTCACAATGAAGGGGAAATTAATGCCGCTTCGGAAGGGATTGATGAGGAATCAGGAGAAAAGAACGGTATTTCCGTAAACCGCGAAGATATTCAGACAACGATTGTCAGAGAAAAAGTCAATGATGTGGGCGGTATCGCCGGACTTTCCCAGGGGACTATCCGTCAGTGCAGCAATAAAGGAAAGATTGGGTTTGAACATACCGGATACAATATCGGCGGTATCGCCGGACGTCAGAACGGGCTTTTGGTTTTGTGTGAGAATGAAGGGACAGTGACCGGACGGAAAGATGTCGGCGGCATTGTCGGGCAGTTGGAACCGTTTTTGATGATTGAATACGGTAAGGACACTTTTGACCGGATTAATGATCAGGTTGACCAGATCAGCGGCACTACCGACGCGATGAGCCAGGAGCTTCGCGATACTGCCGACGCTTCCATCGGCAACCTCGACCGGGTTGACGAGATTATTAAGCAGATCCGGGATATTACCCGGGACAAGAAGGATGAACGGAGGGTAAAACGGGGCGATTACGAGGACAAAGCGGGAAGGCAGTTGGATTCTATTGACGAGATATTGGCCAATATTGAGCTTGATTTGGGCAGCAGTTCGGCAGACCGGGCGCAGGGGCGTGTGCGGAATAATATAAACCAGGCCAGAAAATTGCTGGAGAGTTTGAAGGATCAAGGTGTGACCCCGCCCGACGATTATATTTTTGATGAAGACGAAGGCGCTTTGGGGCAGCTTCAGTATCTGTATCAGGTGTTGTCCGAGTTGCAGGAATGTGCGCAAAATATTACCGACGATACGCAAATTATGATTGAAGACCGCATAGATGGGGTGGTGGACGGTGTTCGGGATTTTGAAGGGGAATTGGATACCCTGCGCATTGCCTCCAAGGAATTTCTTGATCTGACCCGTGATTATAAAGATCAGCTTTTTGAAGATATCGACGAGGTGGATGAGGATCTGACCGGGCAGTTGGATCAATTGTATGATGAATTGGATTTCTTGTCTGACAACATAAAATCGGGCAAGGATCAGCTTCGTGCGGAAAAAGACCGTCTGGACGGTCAGCTTGACGAGATGCAGGATATTCTTGTACAGGGGAAAGAACGGATTGAGTCGGAGCGGGAGCGGGTGGAGAATGATGATGAGCCTTTGTTTGAGGATATTTCCGAGATGGCTGCTGACCTGACTAACGGAATGGTGATCGGATGCTCAAATCAGGGTGATATTTTTTCCGATTTTCAGGCGGGCGGAGTTACCGGGACCATAGGGATAGAGCTGGGAATGGACCCGGAAGAAGATATTGAAACCTATGGAAACAGTTCTCTTTATATGAACCGTTATGCCCAGGCATCTGTGAGGGGATGCCGCAACGGGGGCAGTATTATCGTGCAGCAGGATTATGCCGGAGGAATTGCCGGGATGGTTCGCATCGGTACATTGGCAGCTAATCAGAATTACGGGGATATCTGTACGGTTGACGGTGATTATGCTGGTGGAATTGCCGGGAGCAGCGAGTCGGTAATCAGCGGAAGCTATGCGATGTGTGAAGTCGATGGAAATGATTATGCCGGAGGAATCGCTGGCATAGGCAAAAGCCTGGTAGGAAACTGCTCCATGGTGAATATTGTGGATAACGGCGGAGAATGGCAGGGCAGTATTGCCGGAAGCCGCGATGGGGATGGGGAAGTCAAAGAAAATATATATGTAGCAGACAGCCTGGGCGCTGTTGACGGGATTACGTTTTGTCAGGAGGCAGAGGGGATTTCCTATGAAAACCTGCTGCAAAAAGAGGGGTTGCCCCTGGAGTTTCATCATCTTTCCGTGATTTTTCTGGCTGACGGACAGGTGGTTGAACAGAAATACTGCCAGTATGGACAGTCTTTGACGATAGAAGATATGCCCGAGATTCCGGAAAAAGCGGGTTTTTTTGCTAACTGGGAGACAGAAAGCTTATCGGATATTCGCAAGAATTACAAAATCCATGCCGTTTATTTGCCCTGGACGACGGTTATTGCCGATTCGCAGGAAGCT
This sequence comes from uncultured bacterium, assembly GCA_947383005.1. Lineage (GTDB taxonomy): Bacteria > Bacillota > Clostridia > Lachnospirales > Lachnospiraceae > Brotaphodocola. Next base: position 89,013 of record CANDBT010000005.1, read on the forward strand.
AAGCCCCGGCTTTTGGCAGAGGCTGCTTTCTATCCGGAGGCGCAGCTTTACGTGCAGGAAATCAACAAGGAGGAAAGCGCTGCTGCGGGAACGTCTTTTCCTTTGGGAAGCCGTTGGATAAGGGCGTATCGTTATGAAATCCGTGACCCTCAAAATCCGTTGTTCCCGGATAAGGTAAAACTCCACATCCTGCGTGATAAGGCGGATTGGGCAGGAGTGATACGGGAAGGGAAAATAGAGAAAATTGAGGCCGTAAAAGACGGGGAATATTTGATTTTTGAAGCAGGGACATCGGGAGAACTCGTACTGATAAAATCAAATCGGAACTGGCTTGTATGTTTTGCGGTTGTCCTTACGGCAGGGATATTAATTATAATAGGTAAAAAAGCAACAGGGAAGAGACTGAAGGCGAAGGCAATTTAAAATGGGCATATGCGGTTACGTTCACAGGGTACCTGTGAACAGTAACAAGGCATAAGTAGGACAGAACGAGTTTTGTTCAAAATTATTGACATTGCTTCTTACACTTGTTAGAATAATATTAATGCAGTCTGAGTTAATAACCGTTGTCGGATGACATCTGAGCTTCTTGTCCGGCGTAGACGGGCAGGAAGAGGCCCCGTCCGGACTGTTACCAATAATACACAAAACGCAGGGGGAGACAGGAAATGTATCATTGCCACATTCATTTCTATTTAATTGGCTATTCATGTGAGATTTTCGAAACCATTAAGGGAATGTCCCCATTTAAAGATTTTACCCATAAATTTTCCGAAAGCGATCGGCCGGAGGAGATGCTGACGGCTCAGGCAGATGTGATTCTGATAGATTTGCGGGATATGGATGTAGAAGAGACGCTGCATGCCTTGATATCATGGAAGAAAAAAGAGGCTGAGCTGATTTTGATGGCTGAGAGGGAGCAGATTTCGGTTTTGACAGATGAATGGCCGGATATCAAGGATATATGGATAATGCCGATGTCGCTTAAAGAGGTTCGGTTTCGATTTTTCCGCTGGCAGCAGACTTGTAAAATGAGTAAGGACTATTGGCAGACCAATCACTTTTTTGAGGCTACGATCAACAATATTCCCAATCTTATTTGGTATAAAGATAAAGACGGGATTCATGAGAAGGTAAATGACAGTTTTTGTAAGACGGTTAATAAGACCAAAAAGCAAGTGGAAGGCCGCGGCCATGCGTATATCTGGAATGTCGACCATGATGATCCTGCCTGTATAGAATCGGAACAGGAAGTTATGACGACGAGAAAGACTTGTGTTTCCGAGGAGATTGTCAAGACAGGAGACGGGATAAGGCTGCTGACCACTTACAAATCCCCGCTGTATGATTTTGACGGAAGCGTCATGGGAACCGTGGGCGTGGCTATTGATGTGACCCAGGAGCGGGCTTATGAGCAGGAGATTATCAAAAAGAACCATACTCTGGAGACAATTTTTACTACCATCGATTGCGGGGTGATGCGCCATAGCGTTGACGGGAGCAGGATTTACAGCATTAACCGCGCCGCGTTGAAAATTTTGGGCTATGAGTCCATAGACGAACTTATGGACGCAGGCTTTAATACGGTCGCCGCTTCCGTTATAGACGAGGATAAAATAAAGCTTCGGAATGCCATTCAGGAGTTAAAAAAGGAAGGGGACAGCGTTAGCGTAGAATACCGCGTGCAGCATAAGGACGGGGAAATTCTGCATGTGATGGGGAATGTTAAACTTTTGCGGGAAAACGGGGAACTGCTTTACCAGCGTTTCCTGCTGGATTGTACTGCACAGAAGCTTCAGGAAAAACAGGATAGGCAGTACCAGATGGAACTGGTTCAGGCGTTGAGTATTGACTACAATGTGGTCTGCTATTTTGATTTGGACACAGGAAAGGGCAACTCAATCAGGAATGACGAGAATAAGAAGCATTTTTTCGGTATGATTTTTGAAGGGGAGATATTGTTTCAGGACAGCATGGAAGAATATGTCCGGCAGTTTGTTTATGAGGAGGACAGGGAGGCGCTGCAACAGGCATTTTCTTTAGAACATCTCAGAAGCGAACTGGAAGAGAAAAACCAGCATTATATGAATTACCGTGCCATCAATGGAAATGAAATCAAATATTATCAGATGAAGGTGGTCCGTGCGGGGTCGTGGAACGAAAACCATGGCATTGTTTTGGGATTTCGCAGCGTGGATGAGGAAACACGCAGGGAGATGGAAAAGAAGAGCATATTGGAAGATGCCCTTATGCAGGCAAATCGGGCAAGCAGGGCGAAAAGCGCGTTTCTTTCCAATATGTCCCATGATATCCGTACCCCGATGAACGCGATTGTCGGTTTTACGGCTTTGGCCATTACCCATATTGATCGGAAGGAGCAGGTACAGGAGTATTTAAAGAAGATTATGACGTCTGGGAATCACCTTCTGAGCCTGATTAACGACGTGTTGGATATGAGCCGGATTGAGAGCGGCAAAATTCGTTTAGAGGAGAAATTGTGCAGCCTGCCGGAGATCCTTCATGGACTGAGAAATATTTTACAGGCCGAGGTTCATGCCAAGCAGTTGGAGCTGTATATTGATGCGGTAGATGTTGTGGATGAAGAGATTTATTGTGACCGGCTCCGTTTAAACCAGGTGCTTTTAAATTTGCTGAGCAATTCGGTGAAATACACCGGCGCTGGCGGCACGGTCAATATGCGGATTATCGAGAAAGGCGGAGCGCCTGCCGGTTATGCCAACTATGTGTTTTATATCAAAGATACCGGAATCGGCATGAGCGAGGAGTTTGTCGATCATATTTTTGAACCTTTTGAGCGGGAAAAAACGACAACAATCAGCGGTATACCAGGAACCGGCCTTGGCATGGCAATTACCAAAAATATTATTGACATGATGAACGGAAATATTGAGGTGAAAAGCGTGCAGGGAGTAGGCACGGAGTTTATCGTTTCCTTGTGTTTCCGTGTAAATCCGGAAATAAAGGAATCTCCGGATATCCTTCAGTTGAAAAACAGCAGAGTGCTGGTCGTGGATGATGATTTTAATACCTGCGACAGCGTATCGTATATGCTGCAGCAAATGGGCATGCGGGCGGAATGGACTTTATCGGGCAAGGAAGCGGTATTGCGTACCCGTCAGGCTGCTATGCGGGGAGATAATTACAGCGTATATATTATTGACTGGCTGCTGCCGGATATCAACGGCGTTGAAGTCACCCGTCGGATACGCAAGGAAAGGGGAGACGATGTGCCGGTGATTGTGCTGACTGCCTATGACTGGTCCGATATTGAGGAGGAAGCAAAAGAAGCCGGGGTTACGGCGTTTTGCAGCAAGCCGTTGTTTATGTCGGAGCTGAGGGAGTGCCTGTATTCCATTGTCAATACGGAAAAGGAAGAGGAATCAGAATTGGGTCAGCAAAAGGCTATCCATACAGGCCGTATTTTGCTGGCAGAGGATAATGAATTGAATCAGGAGATTGCGGTGGAAATCTTAAACGAGGCCGGATTTGTCACGGAAGTGGCTCAGGATGGACAGACGGCTGTGGATATGCTGGCCAAATCCGAACCGGGTTATTATCAATTGATTCTTATGGATATTCAGATGCCGGTGATGAACGGTTATGAAGCGACAAAGAAGATCCGCAATATGGAAAATAAAGAATTGTCTTCGATACCGATATTGGCCATGACGGCCAATGCTTTCGAGGAAGACCGGCAGGAAGCGTTGAGATCCGGAATGAACGGACATATAGCAAAACCTATCGATATCAATAATTTATTGAATACATTGGGCAAGATATTGGAGTAAAAAATCGGGAAAGGCAGAGGGAGAGGAACATGCTGCAGGAGGGGACAAAGGCTCCGGCATTTAAGCTGCCGGATCAGGACGGAAAAGTACATACGCTGGATGAATACCGGGGAAAGAAAATTATTTTATATTTTTATCCCAGGGATAATACTTCCGGCTGTACCAAACAGGCATGTGGGTTTGGGGAGCTTTATCCTCAGATCAGGGAAAAAGGAGCGGTGGTTCTGGGAGTGAGCAAGGACACGGTAGCTTCCCATAAGCGGTTTGAGGAGAAGTATGGGCTTCCGTTTACGCTGCTGTCGGATACGGAGCTTACGGTTATCAAGGCATATGATGTGTGGCAGGAAAAGAAAAATTACGGCAAGGTGTCTATGGGGGTTGTGCGTACGACTTACCTTATCGATGAGGAGGGCATGATTGTCAAAGCGTTTGATAAGGTAAAGGCGGCAGACAACCCGCAGCAGATGCTTGATGAACTAGTACTGCATTAATCTTGAAGTAAAACGTGCTTGATTTTCGCTTATAAGGCAATACCGGATAGGAAGGCATATATGTATAAATATGAACAAATCGCAGAAGATATTCAGCGGAAAATCAATGCGGGGGAGTATCAGGCCGATGAGAAGCTTCCACAGGAACTGGAGTTATGCAGGCAATATGACGCTTCCCGGATTACTATCCGGGAAGCGTTGGATTTGCTGGTAAACCGGGGATTGATTACCAGAAGGCGAGGGGCAGGGACTTATGTGAAAGCGATAGCGGGAGAGGCGTCAGATTCTGAGGGATTTGCCCGATCACAGCAGTTTGGGGGCTTCAGCAGGGACATGCAGGGAAGGGATGTGCGGTCAGTGGTCCATCAGTTTTCTCTTCTCAGGGCGCCCGGGAATGTGTCGGAAAGGCTCCAGGTGCCGGATACGGCTTTTGTGTGCTATATCTGCCGGACCCGTATTGTGGATGGAAAGCCTTGTGTGGTAGAATATACGTATATGCCTACGGATTTTATCACAGGTATTACGGAAGAGGTAGTGGAAAATTCCATATATGACTATATTGAACAGAAATTAAAGCTGAAAATCAAAAGCGCCCACCGGACGGCACGCGCCGATATGCCTACGGAGGAGGAACGTCGGTGGCTGGGGATCGGGGATGAGATGATTCCCATATTTGAAGTGGAGCAGACGGCGTATCTTGATGACGGAAGGATTTTTGAATACTCCAAGTCGCGCCATCGGGCGGACTGTTTTGTTTTGCATAGCGTGAGTTTGCGGTGAAAAAGGGCGCTTATTAGGGCGGCACTCATAAGACAATATTAGAAATGTTTTCGGAAACGGCGTAGCTTGCGGGCTATGCCGTTTTTTCGCTTTATAGGAAAGTGCGTCCTATAAAGCAAAAGCCCTCCGGGCAGGATCGCCTGCGGCGGAAAGGGGGGAAAGCCTCCTCTGCTCATCAAATCAAGCTTGGCCTGTTGACAAACGGGAGATATGTGTTATAATTATTAAAAAATTAGTTATAACATATATAAAAAGGAGGAAAGTTATGGGTATTCACTTGCCTGAGGGTTTTTTTATGGGAGCAGCAATGTCGGGGCCTCAGACGGAGGGGGCTTACCGGACAGGGGGGAAGCTGGAAAACATCTGGGATACCTGGTCGGATCGGTCAATTTCCGATTTTTATAATAAGGTTGGAAGCTATGTGGGGAATAATTTTTATGAAAAATATGAGGAAGATATCCGTCTGCTGAAAAATCTGGGGATGGATTCTTTCCGCACATCGATTCAGTGGAGCAGATTATTGGATCAGGACGGGAATTTGAACCCGGAAGGCGCCGATTTTTATCATCGGGTATGCGCCTGTGCGAAAGAACAGCAGATTGAGCTGTTTATGAATCTATATCATTTTGATATGCCTGCTTTTTTGTTCAGGCGGGGCGGATGGGAAAACCGGGAGGTGGTGGAAGCTTATGCTTTATATGCCAGGGCGGCCTTTCGGGAGTTCGGGAAAGAGATAAAATATTGGTTCACCTTTAATGAACCGATTGTAGAACCGGATCAGAGATATCGCAACGGTGTTTGGTATCCCTTTATCCGGGATGCGAAGCGGGGCATGACGGTACAATATCATTTGTCTTTGGCCCATTGCCTGGCAGTCCGGGAATTCAGAAAAGCGAAAGAGGACGGATATCTTTTCCCAGATGCGCAGATTGGCTTGATTAATTGCTTTGCTCCGCCTTATACGAAGGAAAATCCCACTCCGGAAGATTTGGAAGCCCTTCGCATGGAAGATGGGATACACAATCGCTGGTGGTTGGATTTGGTAGCCAAGGGAACACTCCCTCAGGATGTGCTGGAAACTCTGGCAAGTTGCGGGCTGTTGCCGGATATCCGCCCCGGTGATAAAGAAATCTGGGCTTTGGGAAAAGTGGACTGGCTGGGATTTAATTATTATCAGCCTTCCCGTGTCCAGGCGCCGAAAGAAAAGGAAGATGAAAACGGCTATCCAAAGTTTTCCGATCCCTATCGATGGCCGGAAGCGAAGATGAACATTTATCGGGGATGGGAAATTTATCCTAAGGGAATCTATGATTTCGGCATGAAGATGAAAAAAGAATATCCGGACTTGAAATTTTTTATTTCAGAAAACGGCATGGGTGTCGAGCATGAAGAGCGGTTCCGCGATGAATCGGGAGAAATCCAGGACGACTACCGGATTGAGTTTATCACTGAACATTTGGAATGGATCTTGAAGGCAATCGAAGAAGGTGCACAATGCAAGGGATATCATTATTGGGGAGTGATTGACAACTGGTCCTGGAATAATGCCTTTAAGAACCGTTACGGAATGATTGAAGTGGATTTGGCCGGGAATTATAAGCGCAGAGGCAAAAAATCAGCCCGCTGGATTCAGGAGCTGATTCGTGAGAGAAGCTGATTTTTCCGAGTCAGATAATAAAGAAGTCCGAAAGCATCTGCCAGAAACCAGCCGATGGGTACCGACCACCAGATGCCGACGACCTCGATGGAGGGAATGGCGGAGAGCACATAAGCCAAGATAACCCGGGTTCCCAGGGAAATGGCCGTGAGGATGACTGACATCCCTGGTTTCCCTAAGGCCCGGTACAATCCATACAATAAAAACAGGCAGCCAATGCCGCAGTAAAACGCCCCTTCAATGTGCAGATAACGTATTCCTTCCCCAATAACTTCTGTTTCTCCCGGTTCGATGAACAGCTCCATAAGAGGTTTGGCGAAAAGCCAGACTATGGCAGAGATGAGAAGGCAAAAAATGATTACGGTAATTACCGCTGCCTTCAGGCCCGCGCGAATGCGGGCTTCTTTTTTTGCCCCATAGTTCTGGGCGATAAAAGTGGAAAATGCGTTGCCGAAATCCTGTACGGGCATATAAGCGAAAGCATCGATTTTGACAGCGGCGGCAAAAGCCGCCATAATGGTTGCGCCAAAGCTGTTGACCAGACCTTGAACCATAAGAATTCCCAGGTTCATCACTGACTGCTGGATGCAGGTTAGGATAGAAAAACCGGCAATTTCCCCTATACAGGCTTTTCGAATGGGGTGACGGCCAAGACCGGAGCGCAGATTGGGAAAGCTGGCCAGGGTATATCCGGTAATGCCGATTCCTGAAATGTATTGGGCAATAACGGTAGCTTCCGCCGCTCCGGCTACGCCTCTGTGAAGTCCGAGGACAAACCAGAGATCCAGAATGATATTGAGTATGGCGGAAACGGCAAGAAATACCAAAGGCATCAGGGAATTGCCGATGGCCCGCAGGAAAGAGGAAAAGTAATTGTATAAGAAGGTAGCGAAAATCCCGCAGAAAATAATTGTTAAATATTCCCGCATCAATCCCCATACTTCTTCCGGTACACGAAGGAAAACCCGAATTCCGTCAAGAAAGAAAAAAACCAGGCCGTTGAGCAAAAGAGTCAGCGTAAAGATCAGCGCAAAAGAAGCATATACACTTTCCAGCAGGCCTTTTTCGTCTTGTTGCCCGAAGCGGATAGAGAAAACGGCTCCGCTTCCCATACAGAGCCCAAGCAGAATGGAAGTCAGAAAGGTCATCAAAGTAAATGCGGATCCTACGGCAGCCAGGGCGTTTTTCCCCAGATATTGCCCGACAATGAGCGTATCGGCGATGTTGTAACATTGCTGGAGAAGATTGCCCAGAATCATAGGAATGGCAAAGTACAGCATGGAGGATGTAACCGGGCCGTCGGTCAGGTCTGTATTGGATGCTTTTCGTAACTTGTACATATTGGATTCTCCTTTGTCTTGTTCGTACTTTCAGTATAAAATATTTCTGGCCTAAAAACAATCCCCTTCACAGGGTACTTGTGAACAGCAACTATCTGTGATACAATATGCTGAAATGCAGCCATTTTCGCAGAAAAATGTGGAACCTGCAAAAACAGTTATAGGAGGGGCAGCCAGGGCATATATTGAAGAAAACCAATGGCGGGCACAGACGGGGCCGGGGAGTCGGGATGGATTTTGGCTTGACGAGAGCAGAAGAAGAAGCATTGAAAAAGGTTGATGTGAGAACGGTGGATTTGGAGGATTTAGTGGATATCCGGGAAATTGAAATCGACAAAGCTTTGCCGGAAGAACAAAGAATCGCCCAATTTGTCAGACAAATCAAGAATCCTTACTGTTTTAAAATGGGGAAAATCGCGGTAAGCGTAGAATTTGCAGCATCGGAAGCGGCAGATGATTGAAAAAGCGGGACAAGAGTACTGTGCCGATCTTTATCTTCGCCTTTCCAAGGAGGAGGAAGGCAGGGACGAGAGCGCCAGCATTGCGAATCAGCGTGATTTTTTGATGGGGTTTTTGGCGTCTCATCCGGAAATCCGTCTTCATCAGGTAAGAGTAGATGACGGGTATTCCGGAGTGGATTTTGAACGTCCGGCTTTTAGCGAGATGATGGAGGCGGCCAGAAAAAAGGAAATCAACTGTATTATCGTGAAAGATTTTTCCCGTCTCGGAAGAAATTTTATTGAGACAGGCAAGTATATAGAGAGGGTATTTCCCCTGTTGGGCGTACGGCTGATTTCGGTCATTGACGGTTATGACAGCAGCCGGCCACAGACGCCCTCAGACAGGCTGCTTATCCCGGTGAAAAATTTGATTAATGATGCGTACTGCCGGGATATTTCGCTGAAGGTCCGCAGCCATTTGGAGATAAAACGTAAAACAGGGCAATGTGTTGCTCCTTTCTCCGTCTATGGATATATGAAAGACCCTCAAAATAAGAACAGGCTGGTAGTAGATGACAAGGCGGCGGCCGTGGTTCGGGATATCTTTAAAAAGAAATTGGAAGGCTATTCAGCTACGGCCATTGCCGGCTGGCTGAACGAGCGGGGAATCCTTTCTCCGATGGAGCATAAGCAGTTTGCCGGAAGCCTGTATTTCAGTTCTTTTAAGACAAAGGCGACAGCGGGATGGACGGCAGAGGCGGTATTGCGTATTTTAGAGAACCCGGTTTATATGGGGATATTGGTCCAGGGGAAACGGAGCAGGCCCAATTATAAAGTGAAAAAGCCGGTGGATTTGCCCAGGGAAAACTGGATAAGCGTACCAGGCAGTCATGAAGCGATAATCAGCAAAGAGGTTTTCACACGGGTGGAAGCCTTGCTTTTGTCCGATATCCGGACGGCGCCGGGACAGGATCGGGCATATTTCCTTTCAGGATTGCTTTTTTGCGGTGATTGCGGGAGAAGTATGATCAGGAAAAATAATTCCGGCAAAAACCGGCCTTATATTTATTATATCTGTTCCGGACATAAGAATAAAAAGGGATGCCGGAGCAGCCATAGTATACGGGATACGGCGCTGGAGCAGACGGTAGCCGCCGTTCTTCAGACATATCTGCTTATAGGGGCAGCAAAGCCGCCGTTGTTTCTTTGGCAGGAAAATAACGGTATAATACAGCAAATGCAAATCAAACGGCAGGAAATAGTAAAATATCGAAAATACCAGGCCATGATGGATGAGGACTATCGGGAAGGGCTGTTGTCGAATGAGGAATATCTGGCTTTCCGTAAACGTTATCAAGAGAAGCTTTGCAGGGCGCAGGAGGCTTTGGAACTTATGGAATATGAGTGTGAAGGTGAGAAAAAGGAAAGACCAGCCGTCACCGGCAGGGAGTTGGCTGTGATGACAATTCGGCGAATAGATGTTTATGAAGGGACAAGAATCCATATAGAGCTAGTACTGCATTGCGGAAATAATGGTGAATACAGTGCTTGATATTTCCGCAATGCAGTACTAGGATATTGAAGTCACAAGGGGGGAGAATTATGGAAAAGGGAGTGGATGCGGCAGAGAAAACAAAATATCCCCGGCTTTTATTTTCCGCTCCGGCAAGCGGCAGCGGAAAAACCATGATTACCTGCGGTTTTTTAGAAATTTTGAGAAAGCGGGAGATTTCCTGTATATCCTGTAAATGCGGGCCGGATTATATCGATCCTCTGTTCCATCGATATGTGTTGGGGATTTGGGGGTATAATTTGGACAGCTTTTTTTTGCCGCCGGAACAGGTGAGAGCGCTGTTTTTTGAAAAGGCACAAAAAGGCAAAATGGCCGTTATTGAAGGCGCAATGGGATATTATGACGGCGTGGCCGGAATTTCTACGCATGCCAGCGCTTATGAAATCGCACAGATTACCGATACGCCGTCCGTTCTGATTGTGGATGGAAAAAAAAGCAGTTTGTCGCTGGTGGCGTTGGTGAAGGGATTTTTGGAATATCAAAAAGACAGCCGGATAAGCGGGGTGATTCTGAACCGGACTTCGGCTTCCATGGCCGGGAGGCTTAAACCTTTTTTTGAACAATTGGGGCTCCGTTTTTTTGGCGCTGTACCGGAGTGCAAAGAAGCAATGCTGGAAAGCCGTCATTTGGGGCTGACTCTTCCGGGGGAGCAGATTAAGCTGCGGGAGAAAATAGAAGCCCTGGCTTGCCGTCTGGAATCCTGTCTGGATGTGGAAGGGCTTCTGGATTTGGCGGGAAACGTACCGGAGGCGGAAAACATGTGTCCAATGGATGAAGGCTTCTTCAAAGGGAGGAAAAAGAGCCGGGAAAAGAAGAAAGGCCGGATTGCCATTGCATCCGACGAAGCTTTTTGTTTTTATTATCAGGAAAATTGCGAATTTTTAGAGCAGGAAGGCTGGGAATTGGTACCGTTCAGTCCCATTCATGACAGGACGCTGCCGCAAGGAGTGTCGGCGCTGCTGCTGGGAGGAGGATATCCGGAGGTTTATGCCAGGCAATTGTCGGAGAACCGGTCTATGCTGGAAGAAATCCGGGCAGCAGAAGAATATGGGATAAAAATTTTGGCAGAATGCGGGGGATTCCTCTATCTGCATCAGACTTTAGAGGGCGAAGACGGAAATATTTATCCTATGGCCGGAGTGATTAGGGCTCACGGATACCGGGCAGGGAAGCTCTCACGTTTCGGTTATGTGGTTTTGTATGATAAAAGCGGCAGGGCAATCATCCGCGGCCATGAATTCCATTATTGGGACAGCACAATGCCGGGAAGTGACTGGCGGGCAGTAAAACCGCTGAGTAGCATCGGATGGGATTGTATGGTTGTGACGGACAAGCTGCTAGCAGGCTTCCCTCATTTGTATTACTTATCCAGGCCCGGATGGGTCCGCAGCTTTTTGGAAAATCGCCCATATCATGGCTAAACGCTCCGCTGCGCCGGACGCCTTGTCCGATTCACCGGGATAACGCCGGACGGTTTGACTGAACTTACGGGGCAGGCTGCCGGGCAAAAAAGGAAAAGACAGAGGAGGCAGGTTATGTTGAGTTTGATTACCGGAGGCAGCGGCAGCGGCAAATCCGCCTATGCCGAAAGGCTGGTGCAGGAAGGGGGGGGTTCCCGACGTTATTATCTGGCGACAATGGCGCCATCGGGAGAGGAAGCCAGGAAGAGGATTGCCAGGCATCGCGCTATGCGGGCAGATAAGGGGTTTGAGACAATTGAGGTTTACGAGCATCTGGAACGGGTCATCTTGCCCGGCAAGGCAAAGAATACCGTCGTCCTTTTGGAATGTATGTCTAACCTGGTGGCGAATGAACAGTTTGGGGTCGGAGGAGAGGATGCAGATATCGTGAGGCGTGTCCTTGCGGGGATTGCCCATTTGCAAAGCTGTGCCGGCAATTTGTTTATTGTCACGAACGAAGTGTTTTCCGACGGAAATATTTATGATCGGGAAAGCATGAGATATTTAGATATTTTGGGAAAAATTAACCGGGAATTGTCAAAGACGGCAGACCGGGTGATTGAAGTGGTTTATGGGATTCCGCTGGAGTTAAAGTAGTCAAAAGCAGGGGGTTATGGTATAATATCGTCAGATATTATACCCGCGCCAGTTCGCGTCCGCCCAAAGGGAGGACAAATTCCCAAGCGAACTGTGCGCATCCCCCCGGAGGGAGCATGTGCGGAGTACATGCTATACTAAAGGCGGCTTTTCCGTTTCAGATAAAATTTCAAAGGAAAAATAATCCATGGAGCAACAGAAAAAAAACAACAAGACAGCAGGTAAGGGAAGCGGGCTGCTGATTGCCTTTTCTTTATATTCCCGTATTCCCGTTCCCCAGACTTCATGGACAGAGGCGGGGATGAGATATGCTCTTTGCTTTTTCCCTTTGGTAGGTGCGGTGATCGGCGGAACTGTGTACGGATTTGTCCGGCTGGCGGAGCTGGCCGGGTTAAACGAGTTTGCGCGGGCCTGCATCGGGACGGCGCTGCCTTTGATGATTACCGGAGGGATACATATGGACGGTTTTTTGGATACCGTGGATGCACGCAGTTCCTGCCAGGCCAGGGAAAAAAAGCTGGAAATATTAAAGGACCCTCATACCGGGGCGTTTGCCATTATCGGCTGCGGCATTTATCTTTTGCTTTATTTGGCGGTATTCAGCCAATTGACGCAGGACGCGTTTCCGGCGGCAGCCGGCGTGTATGTGATGGCACGGGCGCTGAGCGGCTGGTCCGTGGTGTTTTTCCCCAAAGCAAAAAAAGACGGATTGGCCTATACTTTTGCGGAGGAAGCCAGAAAGCGGGCGGCGGGGGGGGCCATGGTGTTCTGGTGGGCGTCGGCCGCCGCGCTTTTGCTTTGGGCCGGCGGGATTGCCGGCGGATTGGCAATATTGGCAGCCGTAATGATTTTTATTTGGTATTACCGGATGGCGGTGAGGGAATTTGGCGGGGTTACGGGAGATTTGGCGGGATATTTTTTGCAGATATGTGAGCTGGGCATGTTGGCGGTGTTCGCGGCGGCGGGTCTGGCAGAAAAACTCGGAGGGTAACGATGATTTTGATAATCGGGGGAGCTTATCAAGGCAAAGGGGAATATGCTTATGCTTTATCGGGATTGACCCGGGAAGAGTTTTTGAAAAATCTGGCGGACGGCAGGAAAGACCGGTTGGAAGAAGCGGCAAAAAAGCCTTTTTTACTGGGATTCCATGGCTGGATCAGGCAGGTTTTGGATCAGGGGGGAAGTCCGGAGGCTTTTGTAAAGCAGGTTTTGGCGGCTAATCCTCAGATTGTGACGATGGATGAGGTGGGCTGCGGGTTGGTTCCCATCGAACGGAAGGAGCGGGAGTACCGGGAGACGGCAGGACGTGCCGGTCAAATGCTGGCTGCCCATGCCCAAAGCGTATGCCGCGTTGTCTGCGGCATTCCGGTAAGAATCAAGTGATAACCGTTTCCCATCGGATGGACATTCGCTGATTCTGGCAGGAAGATGTTTTGCCTGAATGGTTATCAGAAAAGGAAAGAAAAAATGTCGGTTGGGATGGAAAAGCTGCTGGCATTGGCGGCAGCTATCGGTTTTTTGCTGGACTTGCTGATCGGGGATCCGGAGAACTGGTGGCATCCGGTGAGAGGAATTGGCTGGTTAATCAAATATTTGGAGAAGAAGTTGCGGAAAATATTTCCCGCAACGCCGAAAGGGGAACTGGCTGCCGGAGGAATATTGGCAGCGACTGTACTCTTTGCTGTGTGGAGGGTAAGCGAGGGGGTCTTGCGGATAGCCAGCCGGATTCATCCGATAGCGCTGCTGGCGTTTATGAGCGTAATGAGCTGGCAGATATTGGCGGCAAAATCGTTGAAAACGGAAAGCATGAAAGTATATTATGCCTTGCGGGAAGGGGATCTTAAGAAGGCCAGAAGCGCGGTTTCGATGATTGTGGGGCGGGATACAGACGGGCTGTCAGAGGAAGGAGTGATCAAGGCGGCTGTGGAAACCGTAGCAGAAAACACTTCCGACGGGGTGATTGCCCCTCTGTTTTATTTGCTGGTTTTTGGCCCGGCAGGCGCTTTCGTTTATAAAGCCATCAATACGATGGATTCCATGGTGGGATATAAAAATTCGCGTTATCTGTATTTCGGACGGACGGCTGCCAGGCTGGATGATTGGGCAAACTGGCTGCCGTCCCGTTTGACTGCGTTGCTGCTGATTGGCACGGCCTGGCTGCTGCCCGGTTTTGACGGAGCGGGGGCATGGCGGATTTGGCGCAGGGACCGCCGCTGCCATAAGAGTCCCAATTCTGCCCAGGGTGAAGCTGCCTGTGCCGGAGCGCTGGGGATCCGGTTGGCGGGAGACGCGTTTTATTTTGGCATATTGCAGAAAAAGCCTACAATTGGAGATGACGGGCGGCCGGTCGAGCCGGAAGATATCCCGAAAGCAAATCGGCTGATGTATGGGGCTGCGCTGCTGGCTTTGGCTGCCGGCCTTATTATTTCTGTTGCGGGCAGGAATGTGCCGTGAGGGGGAACGTGCTGTGAGGGGGAACGTGCTGTGACGGGAATGCGCCGTGAGGGGGAACGTGCTGTGACGGGAATGCGCCGTAAGGGGGAACGTGCCGTGACGGGAATGCGCCGTAAGGGGAAATGTGCTGTGAGGGGGAACGTGCCGTGACAGGAACGTGCCGTGACGGGAATGTGCCGTGAGAGGGAACGTGCCATGACGGAGACGTGCTTTGCGGGGGAAACGGATATTGTCTGTCGGAGGAATAAGGCGGGGCGTTGCCAAAATGGCAGGGATATGCTTTGCAGGAAAATGTAATTTCTGGAATCGGGCAGAAAGTGCGTCACTGAACAGCAATCAGAAAGGAGCCGCACAATGAATGATAGAGGCCATGGCGGAGATATTTATGATAAGGAGATTATTTTTGATTTTTCCGTTAATGTAAACCCTCTGGGCATCCCGGCAGGAGTGCAGGAGGCGGTATGCCAGGCGGTAAAATACTGCAGCCGTTATCCGGATACGGAATGCAGAAAACTGGTAAGCGCTTTGTCCCTCTATCATCAGGTGGATGAGGAGGACATTGTCTGCGGCAACGGGGCGGCAGATTTGATTTATCGGCTTGTGCAGACCATCCGGCCGAAAAAGGCCCTGGTGCTGGCGCCGACTTTTTCGGAGTATCAGCAGGCTTTGCAGGAGTCAGGCTGCGAGGTCAGCCATTATTGCCTGAGTCAGGAAAGGGGATTTTTGCCGGAGGAAGAAAAATTGGCTTCTCTGCTGCCGGGTATGGATATGTTGTTTTTATGCAATCCCAACAATCCCACCGGTCTGGCCATCACCAGGGAGCAAGTGGAAAAGCTGGCTGCGGCATGTCGGCTAAACCGGACATTTTTGGTGGTGGATGAATGCTTTTGCGATTTTTTGGATGAGCCGGAGAAGTATACGTTTATCGGAAATATGCGGCAGTATCCGGAAGTTTTGATCCTTCGGGCATTTACCAAAACGTATGCCATGGCTGGTTTACGGCTGGGATATATTATGGGGAAAGATGCCGGATTGATGAAAAAACTCCGTCATAGCGGGCAGCCATGGAGCGTATCGCTTTTAGCGCAGGAAGCCGGGATGGCGGCGCTTAGGGAGCAGGAATATCTGGATAAGGCGAGGAAATTGATTGCCGTGGAGCGGGAACGCCTGCGGCGGGGATTGACGGAATTGGGATTTTTTGTCTTTCCCTCCCAAGTGAATTTTCTTCTGTTTAAAGTTTTGGATGTGGGACGGTACGGGAATTTGTGGGAACGGTGCAGGGATAAAAAAATTCTCATACGGGATTGCGGGAATTTTTGCGGGCTGTCAGGAACCTATCGCGTTTGTGTGGGACAGGAGGCGGAAAACCGCTATTTGCTGAAGCAATTGGCGATTATCGGCGGCGGACAGGAACAGTAAATCCCCGAACTGTTATTTATGCACAGGCCCGCACAGAGGAATATGCCGCTAAAGCGGCGTGCGGGCCGCGCGGCGAGCAGGGGAAGATGGCTCTTCCCTACTCGATTAGAAGGAAAGGATGGCAGGACAATGAGCTTGTATCGCATAATACTGGCGGATGATGAGGAGGAAGTGCGCAAGGGGATTATTCGGAAGATAGACTGGACAGGATTGGGGTTTGAGGTGGTAGGCGATGCGGGCAACGGGCAGGATGCCTGGGAAATGATTGAGCAGTTAGAGCCGGATGTAGTGATGACGGATATCCGTATGCCTTATATGGACGGATTGACGCTGTCGGCCAAAATCCGGAAAAAATATCCGTCCATGAAAATCCTTATTTTTTCCGGCTATGATGATTTCGAATATGCCAAACAGGCAATTAAGCTGAAAGTGACGGAATATATCTTAAAGCCGGTAAATATGGAGGAGCTGACGGAAATCTTAAGCCGGGTGAAAGACAGCCTGGATGACGAGATTGAACAACGGCGTAATGTAAACCTGCTCAGGGAAAATTATCGGAAAAATTTGCCGATTATCCGGGAATTGTTTTTTAATGACCTGGTGAGGGGAAGCGTGCCGGAGGAATCTGCCCGTTTAAAACTGCAGGAATATGAGGTGGACATCTTGGGAGCCAGGAAATGGGTGGCAGCGGTGGTTCATGTGGAAGCAGAGGAGTCAAAAGAGGGACAAGCGATTTCCTTTCATCAGGAACAGGAGCTGATTCCCATATCCGTGAAGCAATTGGTGGAAGACAGCCTGAATGGCTATTTCCGGTTTGCTGTTTTTAATTCTACGGTCGGTATTACTATCATTGCGGCTATCGACGAAGGAAATACGCAGACAGGGTTTATCGATCTCTTGGGAGAAATATGCAAGGAAGCCCGGCGGATTCTGGAGGTAACGGTGACTATCGGTGTGGGCCACAGCGGCCAGACTCTGGAGGAAATACAAAAATCTTACCAGTCGGCGGTAGATGCCCTGGGATATAAGTCCATTGCCGGTAAAGGGGGCACCATCTATATTAACGATATGGAACCGGTGAATCGGGGGAAACTGCAGTTGGATGAGAAAGAAGAGGCAGAGCTGGTTTCGGCGATTAAATTCGGCACACAGGCAACGATAGAGGAGGCAGTACGCAGGATTGCGGAACGGATGGATGATGCCCGTGTCCACGCCAACCAATACCGGATCTACATGCTGTCGATTATGAATTCCCTTGCCCGTCTGACACAGCAGTATGATATGGATTTGGGGCAGATTTTCGGCGTGGAAGATTACAGCCTGCAGTTGATGCCGGACGGGCAGGAACGGGATGAATTTACTTCGTGGCTGATTTCTGCGGCGTGCCGGATGAATAAAGCAATGAACTGGCAGAGGGACAATACCACCCGAAATGTGATTTCCAAAGCAAAACGGTACATTCAGGAGAATTACCGGAATCCGGATTTGTCGGTAGAGATGATTTGCCGTGAGCTGCATTTGAGCCAGGCTTATTTTTCTACGATGTTTAAAAAAGAAACCGGCCAGACTTATATTGCCTATCTGACGGAGATCCGGCTGAATAGGGCCGTAGAGCTGCTGAATGAGACAAATGACAAAACTTATGTGATAGCTCAGAAAGTAGGTTATCAGGAACAAAATTATTTCAGCTATGTATTTAAAAAACGATTCGGGGTATCCCCGACAAAATTCAGAGGAGCCTGATATTGTTGTTCACACCATGGCTAATCACTCTGCTGATTAGCCATAGGCAAATACAGTTACAGAGCAAAGGCATATGCCCATTGCCGCAGGCAATTGAAGATGGGCATATGCTGTACTGTTCACAAGGAGTCTGTGAACAATACAGCCTGACAGAGAAGGAGGCGCGTCAGTGCGGAAAAGAAAACGCCGTTTTCCTAAGGCCAGCATCCGGTATACGATATTTACCTATTTTACCGTCAGTGCGCTGGTGATGATTTTTTTGATTGGGATTTTTATGTATGGGAGGCTGGCCGGGCAGACGGCTGCTACTATCCGGGAAGAAAATCAGATGGTCATTAACCAAGTCACGCTTTCGGTGGATTCTTATTTGCGGACCATCATGAAGCTGTCGGATTCCCTGTATTACGGGGTAATAAAAAATGCCGATTTGTCTACGGGGGCGGAAACCGTAAACAGTGAATTTTCGCTATTGTACGATAATAATAAGGATTCCATTTCCAATATCGCCCTTCTTTCCAAAGACGGGGAATTGCTGACTGCCATACCTGCCGCCCGCCTGAAAAGCGATATGGATGTGACAGGGGAGGAGTGGTTTAAAAACGCTCTTGGGCGGCCGGATAATTTATATTTTTCCATGCCTCATGTCCAGTATATTTTTGATAACAGCGAAAATCAGTACCGTTGGGTGATTACCCTGACCCGTGCGGTGGAGATCACCGAAGGGACATCTACGGACCAGGGAGTTTTGCTGATTGATATCACTTATGGAAGCCTTCAATACATGTTGGATAATCTTGTTTTGGGAAATCAGGGTTATCTGTATTTGGTCAGCAGCGGAGGCGGGCTGATCTATCATCCAAGGATGCAGATGATCGATGCGAATCTGGAAACAGAAAATCTCGAGGCGGCTGCCGGATATCGCGATGGTAACTACCAGGAGATATTTGAAGGAGAGAAACGCGACGTTGTAGTGAAATCCGTGGGTTATACCGGTTGGAAAATTATCGGGGTGACGCCGGCTGGGGGTTTTTCCTTAAGCGGGATGAAGACCAAACTGTTCCTGATTTTTGTGGTTGCCTTTTTTTTGTTTCTCCTTGCCATTGTTAATGCTTTTATTTCCACGAAGATTACCGCTCCGATACAAGAGCTGGAAAAATCGGTCAATGCGCTGGAGGCGGGGGAGCTGGATGCGGAAATTTATATGGGAGGTTCCTACGAAATCCACCACCTGGGCCGTTCTATTGATGATATGGCCAAGCGGATACAAACATTGATGGACGATATTGTGGCTGAACACGAGTCCAAGCGAAAGAGGGAGTTTGATACCCTTCAGTCCCAGATTAACCCTCATTTTTTGTATAATACTTTGGATATTATCGTGTGGATGATTGAGAACGAACAGAAACAAGAGGCGGTGAAGGTGGTTACTGCCCTGGCACGGTTTTTTCGCATCAGTCTCAGCAAAGGTAAAAGCATTATCCCGGTAAGGGATGAGCTGGAACATGTGAGAAATTACCTGATGATTCAGCAGATGCGGTTTAAGAATAAGTTTATTTATCGGATTGAGGCAAAAGAAGAGGTATTGGGGCTGGCTTCCTTAAAGCTGATGCTGCAGCCTTTGGTGGAAAATGCCATTTATCATGGTATGGAGTTTATGGATGGAGACGGAGAGATTGTGGTAAAAGCCTACAAGGAACAGGGACAGCTTCATTACAAGGTTGAGGATAACGGGCTGGGTATGACTAAGGAACAGACAGAAAGCCTGATGACGGAAAAAAATCACGTAGCTTCCGGCCGGGGTTCGGGTATAGGCGTAAAAAATGTCAACGAGCGGATACGTTTGTATTTTGGTGAAGAGTATGGCTTGTCCATTGAGTCGGAGCCTGACGAGGGCACGGTCATTGAGATTTGCCTGCCAGCCATATCGTATCAGGAATTGATGGAAAAGGAGCAGGCATGATCACCAAAAGAGAAAAACTTTTATGGATATTTTATGGAATTGCGCTGCTGGTCCTGTTTTTGCTGTCCTCGACCAATTTGATTATCAAGGAAAAAGAACCGGAGATCTATTCGTTTTCGGTAATTGTTGAAGATACTACCGATGAGTATTATGTGAACTTCCGAAAAGGGGTGGAGAGGGCGGCTATAGAACTGAATGCGGATGTCAGTTTTATAACTTTGTATGAAGCGGATAATCAGGAGCAGCAGACGGAACTGATGCTGCGGGAGCAGCAGGATGGCAGCCGCGGCCTGATTGTATCGCCGGTTGAGCAGGAGACGGTAGTCCGCTTGCTGTCGGAAAAACGGATTGTCATTCCGCTTGTTTTTATCAATTCGGAAGCCAGCCTCGTCGGTGAAGGAGTTTCAACAAGGATTGCTTTTGATTATCATACCATGGGGAAACAGTTGGCAGAGCAGGTTTTGACGGAACAGGGGAGGGGAGCGACGGTATATCTGCTTGGACAAAAATCCCCGGATATGGTCAGCCGTCAATTTATGGACGGCATTTGCAGCGTTTTGGATACCGGTTTGTGCCGTTTGATTGCTTGTCAGGGGGCACAGGAAGGGGAGGTGGCCGATACGGTAAAAAAGCTGTCCGAAGGCCGCCGGGAAGGCGTGGTAATTATTGCGTTGGATCCGGGGATTTTGACAGAAGCCGCACAATTTTTGTCTGATCATGATGAGGACAGGGCGTCGGTTGCCCTATATGGAAGAGGCACAACCGTGCGGATTTTAAATTACCTGGATAAGGAGATTATCGAGGGGCTGTGCATTACCGATGATTTTAGCGCCGGTTATCTGAGCGTAAAAAAGGCGGTAGAGCTGTCGGACAGCAAGTTTACCGCACAGGCGGAATTTTTGAAAAGCGATTATATCAAAAAGGAAGACCTGCGGGATGAAAATTATGAGAAATTATTGTATCCTATTGAATAGTTGGGAGAGAACGGATATGGGTATTTCTTTTAACGGGAAATTACGGTTAAAAAAGGGGGAAAAGGCCGTTCTTTTGTGTTTGGCGGCATTGCTGCTGGCCGGCTGCACAGGAGAGAAGCAGGAAAAGGAAAAGAATTCCATCCGGATTGGCGTCAGTTTGTACCGGGGAGACGATACGTTTATTAATAATATTCGCGGAGAGCTGGAAAACTGCGCGAAAAAGTATGAACAGGAGCACGGAGTGAAAATAACTTTGGATATCCAGGATGCAAAAGGAAGCCAAAATACGCAAAATAACCAGGTAGACCGGTTTATCTCTTTGGGATGTGACGCTATGTGCATTAATCTTGTGGACAGGATGGATGCTTCTTTTATTATCGATAAAGCCATGGCGGCAGGAATTCCCCTGGTGTTTTTTAACCGGCAGCCGGTGGAAGAAGATATGAACCGCTGGGACCAACTGTACTATGTGGGAGCCGTAGCCAAGGAATCCGCTGTGCTGCAGGGCAGTATAGTGGTTGACGAATACCGCAAAAACCCGCGGGCGATTGATCTTAACGGGGACGGGGTGGTCAGCTATGTGCTGCTGGAAGGGGAGACAAGCCATCAGGATTCCCTGATTCGCACAGAGTGGTCTATCCAGACACTGAAAGACGGCGGGGTGCCGATTGAAAAAATTACCGGTGGAATAGCAAACTGGGAAAAAAGTCAGGCATCTGCCCTGATGGAACAATGGCTGGTTCAGTATCCGGATACGATTGAGCTGGTAATCTGCAATAATGACGATATGGCTTTGGGAGCCATTGACGCATTGGAGAGGGCTCAGGCGGATAAGATTAACCTGGTAGGCATCGATGCGACTACCCCGGGCATGGAAGCCATTCGGACAGGGAAACTTTTGGGTACGGTGTCTGCCGATAAGGAACAGTATGCAGGTGCTATTTTCGCCATCGCTTCGGCTAAGGCCCTTGGGGAGGAGATTAATTCGGATATTGTGCTGGAAAATGGAAAATATTATTGGTGCCCTCAGGTGATTGTGATGAAAGAACAGCAGTAAATCATTATAATAATCAAAGAAATTTTATAAAAAATCTAAAAAAATCATATGGAATAATGTTCAAAAATTAGGTATAATAACAGAGTCAGTAAGGCAATGTAGCCAAAGCTGAATAATTCAATTCCATATAAAAGGGAGGATTTGAGACATGAGATTAACAAAAAAGATGATCGCCATGGCACTGATATCCGGTATGGTATTGTCCACGGCAGCCTGCGGAGGCGGCTCCTCAACAACAGAAACCACCACGGCTGCTACTGAGGCGGCTCCTGCCAAGGAAGAGACAACTGCAGCCGGTGAGGCGGAGACGACGGCCGAGACTGCAGCGGAAGCGGTAGAAGGAAAAGATATGTCAGAAGTTAAAGTGGGTATTTCCATTTACCAGTTCGCGGATAACTTCATGACGCTTTACCGTGAAGAGCTGCAGAAATATCTGACCGAAGAGCTTGGCGTGAAATCTGAGAACATTTCCATCATGGATGGTAAGAATGACCAGGGCGAGCAGATGAACCAGATCAGAAACTTCATTACCCAGGGTTATGATGTCATGATTATCAACCTGGTTCAGGCTTCTTCCGAGCCGACCGTTACCGAAGAGTGCAATGCGGCAGGCATTCCGGTAGTGTATATCAACCGTGAGCCCGAAGCAGACAGAGAGCAGGCTTGGGTAGACGAAGGAATCAAAGCTACATATGTTGGGGCGGATGCCAGACAGTCCGGAACCTATCAGGGCGAAGAGATTGTGGAACTGGAAAACAAGGGTGATGCTGACGGTGACGGCGTAGTTCGTTATATCATGGTTCAGGGCGACCCGGAGAACGTAGATGCTCAGTACAGAACAGAATTTTCCGTTAAGGCTCTGACCGATGCCGGTGTGGAAGTGGAAGAGCTGGTTAAGATGCGTGGTGACTGGGATCAGACCAAAGGCCAGGAGATCACGGCTAACGCATTGTCACAGCATGGCGACAAGATTGATGTAGTATTCTGCAACAATGACGCAATGGCTCTTGGTGCCCTTCAGGCAATCGAAGCAGCCGGAAGAAAAGTCAATGAAGATATTTATCTGGTAGGCGTTGACGCATTGGTTGAGGTTGTAGAGCATGTGACCAACGGCAATATGACCGGTACCGTATTCAACGATTATTTTGGCCAGGCCCACACGGCAGCCGATAAGGCAATGGATTTCGTCAATGGCGCGGATGTCGACAATGTGTACATGGTTGACTATGTAAAGGTTACTCCGGATAACGCGGCTGAGATTCTTGAGAAGATCAAATAATGGTTTTCTAAATTTAAAGAACTGGCAGAAATAAGACAGGAAAGCGTCGGGTGTGCCTTAAAGGGCACGCCCGATTTTGTGAAAGGAGAGAATGGGATGGCAGAGTATAGATTGGAAATGCTTGGGATTTCCAAAAGCTTCCCTGGAGTGAAGGCCCTGGATAAGATTAACCTTAAAGTGCGCCCCGGCACGGTCCATGCCCTTATGGGGGAGAACGGCGCGGGAAAGTCCACATTGATGAAATGCCTTTTCGGAATCTATCACAGGGATGAGGGAGAAGTATATCTGGATGGGGAAAAGGTGGAAATCCATAACCCCGATGAGGCTTTGCAAAAAGGCCTGGCAATGGTGCATCAGGAGCTGCAGCCCATACCGGAGAGGACGGTTGCGGAAAACATGTATGCCGGCCGATATCCGGTGAAGCATTTCGGCCCTCTGCAGGTGGTTGACCATAAAAAAATGTTTGAAGAGACGGCAAAGTGGCTGGATGACGTGAAGATGCCCTACAATCCCAAGGCAAAGCTGGGAACCATGTCCATCGCCCAGATGCAGTCCGTAGAGATTGCCAAAGCGGTATCTCTTCAGGCCAGAGTGGTTATTCTCGATGAGCCTACCTCCTCCCTGACGGATAATGAAGTGGAAGCCCTCTTCAGGATTATCCGGGATTTGAAAGCCCGCGGGGTATCCCTGATATATATTTCTCATAAAATGGCAGAGATCCGCGAGATTAGCGATGATATTACGATCATGCGTGACGGCACTTACGTGGGTACATGGGCCATGGATGAGATCTCGGACGATGAGATCGTCAAACAAATGGTGGGCCGTGAGCTGACGAATATCTATCCGCCGAAAAATGACGCGGAAACCGGAGAAGTCCTGCTGGATGTGCAGGGTTATTCCAGCATCCATCCCCGTTCTTTCCAGGATTGCTCCTTCCAGCTCAGGCGCGGGGAAATTCTGGGATTCGGCGGCCTGGTAGGCGCACAGAGGACGGAATTGATGGAAGCGATTTTTGGCATGCGCCATATCAGCAGCGGCCAGGTTTTTATCCGGGGGAAGAAAACCAGAATCCGCCGTCCCCAGGACGCTATCCGCGGTGGCATCGGCATGATTACCGAAGACCGCCGGGGAACAGGAATTTTAGGTTGTCTCTCTATTGCTGACAATGTATCTATCTCCTCTCTGGATCAATATGTAGATTTGGGAGTAAAGCTGAATAAGGGCAAGATCGAACAGCTGGTAAAAGACAATGTGGCAAAGCTTTCGATCAAGACTCCCAGCAGCAAGACTTTGATCCAGTCCCTGTCCGGCGGCAATCAGCAGAAAGTATTGATTTCCCGCTGGCTGGCCAACAATCCGGATATTTTGATTATGGATGAGCCTACCCGTGGTATCGACGTAGGGGCGAAATATGAGATTTATCAGATTATGATTGATTTGGCGAAGCAGGGAAAGGGCATCATCATGATTTCTTCGGAAATGCCCGAATTAATCGGTATGTCCAACCGGATATTGGTGATGTGCAATGGCCATATTACCGGCGAGGTGCAGGGAGACGAAGCAACTCAGGAACGTATTATGAGTTATGCGACTCAATTCTAGGAAGAGGAGGAAGAGAGAGTGAACAGCAAAAAAGTCAATGTGGCTGATACAAAGGGCGCAAACGCCAACGAGGTCGTGACGGTCGGCAAAACAAGAATGAATGTCGTTGATCTGCTGATTAACAACGGTATTGTGATCCTGATCCTTATCATGGTATTATGGGTGGGGATTACTAAGGACAACTTTTTCAGCATGAGCAATTTCAACAATATTTCCATCAACGTAGCCTGCCGGTTTATTATCGCTGTCGGCGTTTCCGGCTGTCTGATTACCAAAGGTACGGACCTTTCGGCAGGGCGCGCGGTCGGGCTTTCTGCCTGTATTGCCGGTACGTTGCTGCAGAGGGCGGATTACAGCGGGCGTTTTGAGCTGACCCAGAATTTCCCGGAACTGAATGTCTGGTTGATCCTTTTAGTCTGTATCGCCATCTGCTGTGTTTTCGGCCTGATTAACGGCGTGGTGGTTTCTTACCTGAGTGTACCGGCATTTATCGGGACGCTGGGTATGCAGATGATCATTTATGGTATCAACCTGGTTTACACCAAGTCCGTGCCGCTGGGCGGCTACCGCACGGATTATACGGTAATTGCAAACGGAAAACTGTTTGGCTTGCTGCCGTACTTATTTATTATTGCGATTGTCATCGGGGTATTTATGTGGTTCATTTATAATTATACCCGTCATGGAAAATATATGTATGCCATCGGTGGAAACGAAGCCGCCGCAGAGGTTGCCGGCGTAAATGTAAAAAGGACAAAAATCATTATTTATGTGTCGGCTGCCGCTCTGTATGCTATCGCTGGTTTCCTGTTGGGCGCCAAGTCCGGCGGCGCCGGTGTAAATACCGGCAGCGGATATGAGCTGGAAGCCATCGCCGCATGTACTATCGGCGGCGTATCAGTTAATGGTGGTATCGGACGGGTATCCGGTATCGTTATCGGTGTGTTGGTGTTTGAGCTTCTGAAGACTTGTTTGCAGTTTTTGGGCATCGACCCCAACTACCAGTATATTGCCCAAGGTATCGTTATCGTGGTAGCTATTGCCCTGGATATTCGGAAATATATTGCCAAGAAGTAAGGCTTGTCGAAGCCCCGCTGCCTGCAGCGGGGCTGATTATGTATGTACAGGCCCGCATAAGGAAGTTTGCTGCTGGCGCAGCATGCGGGCCGCACGGCGAGTAGGGAAAGTAGCCTTTCCTACTCGATTTCCCGAAATTTCCTTTGCAACAGCTTTTTGTCTAAAAAGGAGGACACGATGTTTCAAAAAATGAATTTGCATCAGATACGATACCTGATTGAACACCGTTTATTGCCGAATTTTTTCTATACGGAGAAAGAGGCGTTTATCGGAATGCTTCTTAATGACAAAGAAAGCCTTTACAAAATGGCCGACTCCGTTTTCCGGCAGGAAAAGGTAAAAAATCCATATTCAAGCGAGCAGTTTGTCGTGGAATCAGGTAAGATTGATGAAGAAACGTTTATGGTAAAGCTTACCTATCCGGAGCCGGAGGAGGAACCGCTGTGTTACTGCAGCTATCTGTTTTTTGATTCTTCGTTTCAGTATCCGTTTTTCTTTACTCTTGAAAAAGGCTATAACCAACCCAGCGATCAGGTGATGGTCTGTGCGTGGACACCGAACAGCCATCTAAATTACGGACAGTGTTCACGCAAAGATAATGCCGCTTTCCTGCGTTGTCTGGAGAATTATCAAAATCAAAAGAAAGAAAATCAAAAGAAAGAAAATCAAAAGAAAGAAAATCAAAAGAAAGGCCGCATAAGGTAGGACAGATATGGATGAGAAAGGTCAGGAGAGAGAAACTTTATCAGAATTGAAAGAAGAAAATGAGCGGCTCCGTCAGGAAAATGAGCTGCTGAAAGAGTACCGGGCAAGCCTGCCGCTGAAAGAAAGGCTTTATGATCACATACCGATGACGGTAAAGCAGTTGGATTGGATTATCGGAGGCTTGCTGGCACTTTTGGCTATGGTGATTATCCTGGGGCTGCTTGACCGATAATGGATATCGGTTATTGTTTTGCCCCCTTGCTTAAGCGGCTGTTCTGGTATTCCCCGCTGAAAGTCACATCTTCCCCAAACCAGTCTGGCGGTGTGAAAGAGAGGGCTTCTTCCTCGGTGGGGAATTCCACTTCCGCCAGCATAAGCCCTTTGTAAACGCCGGAAAATATGTCCAGCTCGATTGTCAATCCGGCATGTCCGGTTTCTTCGGGGCAAGGGATCAGATACCGTGTTTTGGAGAGGATAATGCCGTCTGTTTTGGGCATCAGATGCCAGTAAGCTTCTTTTGTCAGGGGCAGGTTGTATTCTTCCCGCACCAGAAGCCCTTTGGATTTATAGGTCATATAGTATTCGTTGTCCTGCCGGCGGATGCGGACTACAGGTTCCGTACACAGATAAGCCTGTTCAATGATATGGCAGGGATATGAGGCATAGTCTGCAGGCGGGGCGATAATTTTATATTTGCGTTCGATTTCCATGGGAATTCCTTTCTTTTGGGAGGTGATAATCTATTAGGATGCCATCACGTGCAGGTGAGCGGCATTATTTCTGGCAGGAATGGCATATCCTTATCAGGATTATACCATTTCTGTTTTATTTATTCCATAGGAAAATAAAAGCCCTCCGGGCAAGATGCCGGAGCAGTTTTTGAGAGCAGTTTTTGTGCTTTGTATTGCTCTTTTTTATTGGATATATTACAATAGGAAAGGACAGTACAGATAAAAGGGGAGCAAAGATAAAGATGAGGAAAAAGGAAGAAAAGGCAGTAATGAGGAAAAAGGCGATTGGGTGCGGCGCTTTTATGCTGCTTGCGGCGGGAATGGTTTTGGGAACGGCAGTAAAATTTGGCGGGCTGCACGGAAGAAACATCGGGGAAGAAGCAAGTATTTTGACTCCGGTGTGGGAAGATGCAGAAGAACTGATGCAGGAGGGAGAAGTTTTTGTGAAGATTGCCGATGATAAAGTGCCTTTGTCCGCCGGTCCCGGTATGTTGGGGGCAGAGGGCGCGGATGTCTCGGAATATGCCCAGCCGGCGGTTCAGGAAAGCCCTTATATCCGCCAGGTAGTCCGTTTGGTGAATGAAGAGAGGGCGAAGGAGGGCCTGCCGCCATTGGAAAAGGCGGATGATATTTCATCTGCGGCAGCGGTGCGTGCCCGGGAGCTTACCGCCAGCTTTTCCCATACCCGTCCGGACGGGAGCGCTTACCGCACGGTGCTGGAGCAGAACGGGATTTGTTTTCGCAGTTGCGGAGAAAATGTGGCTTACGGATATGCGACGCCGGAGGCGGTAATGTCTGCCTGGATGACCAGCGAGGGACACAGGGCAAATATTTTAAACGAGGGATATACCGATATCGGAGTGGGATATTTTACCGACGGCGGACGAGGCTATTGGGTACAGGTTTTTACGATGAAAAAATAATGCTGGCAATTAGCAAAAGACTATGTTATAATGTTATACTAAGTGTGGCTTACCGCCAAAACGGCCATATATCGATTTAAGGAGGACTCTCTATTATGAGTATACAAGTGGAAAAATTGGAAAAGAACATGGCGAAATTGACCGTAGAAGTACCGGCAGAGCAATTTGAAAAAGCTCTCAAAACTTCTTATAACAAAAATAAAAACAGATTCAATATCCCGGGTTTTCGCAGAGGCAAAGCTCCCCAGGCCCTTATTGAGAAAATGTATGGCCCGGACGTGCTGTATGAGGATGCCGTGAACAGCGCAATCAATGAAACCTGCAGCGATGCGATGAAGGAAAGCGGCCTGGATATTGTGTCCCGCCCCCATGTCAGTGTAGAGCAGGTAGAAAAAGGCAAGTCCTTTATCTATAGCTTTGAGGTGGCAGTAAAGCCGGAAGTGACCTTGGGTGAGTACAAGGGCATCGAGGTGGAGCGTGCACGGCCGGAGGTGACAGACGCGGATATCGAAGCGGAGTTAAAGAAAGTACAGGATCAGAACTCCCGCCTGATTTCTGCCGATGACCGGCCGGTTCAGGATGGCGATCAGGTAGTGGTTGATTTTGAAGGCTTCATAGATGGAGAAACCTTTGAAGGCGGAAAGGCGGAGGCTTATCCTCTGACGATCGGTTCCCATTCTTTTGTTGACACCTTTGAGGAGCAGTTGATCGGAAAGGCCGTTGATGAAGAGACGGAAGTGAATGTGACCTTCCCTGAAAATTATCATGCCAAGGATCTGGCGGGGAAACCGGCTATGTTCAAAGTAGTGGTTCGGGAGATTAAGGTGAAAGAACTTCCGGAGCTGGATGATGAGTTTGCCAGCGAAGTTTCTGAGTTTGACACTTTAGATGAATATAAGGCGGATATCAAGGCAAAGCTTTCAGAGACGAAACAAAAGCAGGCTACCACGGAAAACGAGAATAATGTTGTGGAAAAGGTTGTTGAGAATGCGTCCATGGAAATCCCGGATGCTATGATTGACGAGCAGGTGGATAATATGGTGGAAAGCTATGGCCGCCGTATGTTGAATCAGGGCCTGACCATTGAACAATATCTGCAGTTCACAAATTCTACTATGGATAAGATGAAAGAAGATTTGCGTCCTCAGGCAGTAAAACGTATTCGCACCCGCCTGGTATTGGAGGCCGTAGTAGCTCAGGAGAACATTGAAGTTGATGACGAAGCGGTAGAGGAAGAGATTAAGAAAATGGCTGCCAGCTATAAGATGGAGCCGGAGGAACTGAAAAACTATATGGGTGAGACAGAGCTGAAACATATGAAAGAAGATATGGCAGTACAGGAAGCAGTCGATTTCCTGGTGGCTGAGGCAAAATTAGTATAAAGCAGCTGTGAAGTGCAGGTTTCTGATAATTGGGAAATCTGCGTATTAGAGCGTGTCTGAAGATTGCGGGGATGGATTTTCAGCACACGCTCGGACGCCGTGTGCTGAAAAGGAGGAAGATTATGCCGTTAGTACCTTATGTAATTGAGCAGACCAGCAGAGGAGAACGTTCTTATGATATTTATTCCCGCCTGCTGAAGGAGAGGATCATTTTTCTCGGGGAAGAAGTGACGGATGTCTCTGCCAGTGTGGTTGTAGCGCAGTTGCTGTTTTTGGAGTCTGAAGATCCGGGGAAGGATATTAATTTATATATCAACAGCCCGGGAGGCTCGGTGACTGCGGGGATGGCGATTTATGATACGATGAATTATATTAAGTGCGATGTGTCTACCGTATGTATCGGCATGGCGGCCAGCATGGGAGCGTTTTTGCTGTCCGGAGGGACAAAGGGCAAGCGTTTTGCCCTGCCGAATGCAGAAGTGATGATTCACCAGCCTTCCGGCGGAGCCAGGGGCCAGGCTACGGAGATACAGATTGTAGCAGAGAATATTTTACGGACAAAAGAAAAATTGAACAGGATTCTTGCCGCGAATACAGGACAGCCTTATGAGGTGATCTGTCGGGATACGGAACGGGATCATTATATGACAGCGGAGGAGGCCAAAGCTTATGGCCTGATAGACGGAATCCTTGTAAACCATTAAATCGAAAGAGACTCTTTGAAAGCTGTGTGCCGCTTGCCCGGCGATGGGCGATGCCGTCAGCTTTCGGATGTGCTCGGGAAAGGATAGAGGTGTGCAGTTATGCCGAACAGGATGGATGACCGAGTCAGGTGTTCCTTCTGCGGAAAGAGCCAGGACCAGGTGAGGAAACTGATTGCCGGCACCAGTAATGTATTTATTTGTGATGAGTGTGTTGATCTTTGTGCAGAGATTTTAGAAGAAGAGTTTGACGAGTCCGAGGATATGGGTGTGGATATGGGTGGGATTAACCTGCTTAAACCCAAGGAGATTAAGGCGTTTTTGGATGAATATGTGATCGGCCAGGATGCGGCCAAGCGCGTGCTGTCCGTGGCTGTCTACAATCATTATAAACGGATTACCACCAAAAAAGATATGGACGTGGACATCCAGAAAAGCAATATTTTGATGATCGGCCCTACTGGTTCAGGAAAGACATACCTGGCTCAGGTCTTGGCAAAAGTGCTGAATGTGCCCTTTGCCATTGCCGATGCTACGGCGCTGACCGAGGCCGGTTATGTGGGTGAAGATGTGGAAAATATTCTGCTGAAGCTGATTCAGGCGGCAGATTACGATATTTCCCTGGCTGAGTACGGGATTGTTTATATTGATGAGATTGATAAGATTACCAAAAAGTCGGAGAATGTATCCATTACCCGTGATGTGTCGGGAGAAGGTGTCCAGCAGGCGCTTCTCAAGATTCTGGAGGGTTCCGTGGCCAGCGTTCCGCCCCAGGGAGGCAGAAAGCATCCGCATCAGGAATTATTACAGATTGATACGACCAACATTTTGTTCATTTGCGGCGGGGCCTTTGACGGCTTGGAAAAGATTGTCGAACGGCGGCTCAGCGCAGGTTCAATTGGTTTTAACGCGGAGGTAGTAGACAAGAACAAACAGAATATCGATGAACTGCTGCGTCAGACCGAACCGCAGGATTTGGTAAAATATGGTTTGATTCCAGAGTTTATCGGCCGGGTGCCGGTAAATGTATTTTTGGAGTTGCTGAGCGAGGAGGCTTTGGTCAAAATTTTGACCGAACCGAAAAATGCTTTGACGAAGCAGTATCAAAAGCTTTTTGAGCTGGATGACGTCAAATTGGAATTTACCGAGGAAGCATTGTTGGAGATTGCCCATCTTGCCTCTAACCGGAAAACCGGCGCAAGAGGGCTTCGTTCCATTATGGAAATGGCGGTAATGGATTTGATGTATGAAATTCCTTCGGATAATACCATAGGAATTTGCACCGTAACTAAAGATGTTATCGACAAGACCGGAGAGCCTGAATTGGTTTATCGTGATACCGCTGTACCACGAAAAACCTTCTCTCAAAAGAGGATGAAGAAGGAACGGCCGGGAGAAATTGCTTAAGAAGGAAACATAAACATAAAATGGGGGCACCAAGCTCCCATTTTTATGTATGTACAGGCCCGCACAGAGGAATATGCCGCATGATGCATTCGCTAAGTGAGCCAATGCCTGCGGCGGAAAGGAATGATGTCGCTGAAGCGACCCGCCGCAGGTGGAGAATCCTGCGGAGCAGGATTCTTTATGACCGATGTTGTGAGATGGTTTTCGCCAAACGTGCATGTGTTGGCAAATCAGCCGCAAAGGCAGGTGTGAGAGAGAGTCCGAGAATGCATTCATACGACGAAGGAGGAAAATATGGAAATTATGGTTAAAACAATGCCGGTAATCGCGCTGAGAGCTTTAACAATACTGCCCAAAATGACCATAAGTTTTGATATCAGCCGGGCGAAATCCATCGCGGCTGTGGAAAAGGCGATGACTGACGATCAGAAAATTTGCGTGATTACCCAGAAAGACCCGGACGAAGCGAATCCGGGTCAGGAGCAGCTTTATCATATCGGAGTGATTGTCCGGGTAAAACAGTTGGTAAAAATGCCCAACAATGTGATTCGGATGATGGTAGAGGGCATCGAACGGGCAGAATTATTGATGCTGGATGCAGAGGAGCCGGTTTTGATCGGCGAAGTAATGCCATCCCCCTGGCAGATGGATGATGTGGATACTCTGACTGCGGAGGCTATGGTGCGCATACTGCAGGAAAAAGTGGAAGAATATGGCCGTCAGAATCTTAAGTTTGCCCGGGAGGTGATGCCAAATCTGCTGATTGCCGGAGGATTGGAAGAGCTGATGCAGCAGATTGTGACGCAGATTCCCTGGGATTATACTATCCGTCAGGACTATCTGAATGCAAAAGACGCGGTTACCCGGTATGAAGTGCTGATTAGCAACATGGTAAAAGAAATTGAAATTTCCCGTATCCGCCGTGAATTTCAGGAAAAAGTAAAAGCGGCAGTAGACAAAAATCAGAAGGATTACATTTTGCGTGAGCAAATGAAAGTCATTCGTCAGGAATTAGGGGACGATCCTGCTTCGGACGCCGATGAGTATGAAAAAAAGGTGGATGCTTTAAAAGCCGACAAAGAGGTAAAGGAGAAACTGAGAAAAGAAATCAGCCGTTTTAAAACGATGCCGTCTGGCAGTCAGGAAGGAAATGTGCTGCGGACATATATCGAAACCTTGTTGGAATTGCCGTGGAATAAGACATCTAAAGACGACAATGACATAAAAAGGGCAGAGAGAATATTAGAAGAAGATCATTATGGGTTAGAGAAAGTAAAGGAAAGGGTGTTGGAATATCTGGCAGTTCGCATGCTGACAAAAAAAGGTGACAGCCCTATCCTTTGTCTGGTAGGCCCTCCGGGAACCGGCAAAACTTCCATTGCCAAATCCGTGGCCCGCGCCCTCAATAAGAAATATGTGCGTATCAGTCTTGGAGGCGTCCGGGACGAGGCGGAAATCCGAGGCCATAGAAAAACTTATGTGGGAGCTATGCCGGGGCGCCTGGCAGAGGGGCTGAGGCAGGCAGGAGTGTCAAATCCGCTGATGCTGTTGGATGAGATTGACAAGGTCAGCAGCGACTACAAAGGAGACACCTCATCGGCGCTTTTGGAGGTGCTGGACGGGGAGCAGAATATGCGTTTTCGTGATCATTATATCGAAGTGCCGGTCAATCTGTCCCATGTATTGTTTATCGCTACGGCCAACACTACACAGACGATTCCCCGTCCTCTGTTGGATCGAATGGAAATTATCGAAATCAGCAGTTACACGGAAAGCGAAAAATTTCATATTGCCAGGGATTTTTTGCTGGAAAAGCAGCTTAAAAAAAATGGTTTGGCGGGGGAAAAGGTGACGATTTCCGATGGGGCATTGAAGAGGATCATTCATAATTATACACGGGAAGCGGGAGTGCGGAATCTTGAACGCCGGATTGGCGATATTTTGAGGAAAGCGGCCAGGGAGTTTTTGGAGGATAAAAAGAAAACTATCCGGGTCGGGGAATCCAGCTTGGAGAAGTATCTGGGAAAGGAAAAATATACCTTTGAAAATGCTAACGAGGAAGATCAGGTAGGGATTGTCCGGGGACTTGCCTGGACCAGCGTGGGCGGAGATACCCTCCAGATTGAAGTGAACGTGATGCCTGGAAAAGGTGAACTGAAGCTGACGGGACAAATGGGTGATGTGATGAAGGAGTCTGCTCAGACAGCGCTTACTTATGTACGGTCGGTTTGTCCCCAATATCGGGTTGCCGACGATTATTTTGAAAAACATGATATCCATATTCATATTCCGGAGGGAGCAGTACCAAAAGATGGCCCGTCTGCCGGGATAACCATGGCAGTTGCCATGTTGTCCGCAGTAGTCGGACGGAAAGTATCGGCGAAAGTGGCCATGACTGGCGAAATTACGCTGAGAGGCCGGGTGCTGCCGATAGGCGGGCTGAAGGAGAAGATACTGGCAGCGAAGATGGCCCATATACAAAAAGTGCTGGTACCAGATAAAAACAGGCCGGATATTGCCGAGCTTTCAAAAGAAATTACCAGGGGCCTGAAAATCGTTTATGTTAAAAATATGGAAGAGGTATTGGCGGAGGTTTTTGTGTGAGGAGGGGAAGCTATGGTAATCAAGACAGTGGAATTGGAAACGGTTTGCGGAGTGACCAGCAGATTGCCGGATAACGACTGTCCGGAGTTTGCGTTTTCCGGAAAATCCAATGTAGGAAAATCTTCTCTGATTAATGCGCTGATGAACCGGAAGGCATTCGCCAGAACCTCGGCCCAGCCGGGGAAAACGCAAACCATCAATTTTTACCGGATAAACGGAGAATGGTACTATGTGGATTTGCCTGGTTACGGTTATGCCAAAGTACCGGTGGAAGAAAAAGCCCGGTGGGGGAAAATGATTGAAGGTTATTTAAAAAGATCTTCCATGCTGAAATGTGTGTTCTTGTTGGTGGATATCCGTCATGAGCCATCCGCCAACGATAAAGTGATGTATGACTGGATTGTAGCCAATGGTTATGACCCGGTCATTATTGCCACAAAGCTGGACAAGTTAAAGCGGAGCCAGGTGCCTAAGCATATCAGACAGATAAGGGAAGGGCTGGGAATAAAAAAAGACGGCCTGGTGATTCCTTTTTCGGCAGAAACAAAGCAGGGGAGGGAAGAAATATGGGGGCTGATTGAACAGATAAGACAACAGCCGATGCAGCCGGAAAAAGATAAAAACATACATGAATAGGCTAAAGCAAGGAATATACTGGCAGAAAAAGCGTGCCGGGAAAGGGGCAAAGAGGAATGAAAGTAGCCGATATGCACTGTGATACGATTTCTGAATTGTATAATCATCAACAGAATGGGGAAAAGGTATCTATTGGGGAAAACGAAGGCCATGTTGATTTAAAAAAAATGCGCAGGGGAGATTATCTGCTGCAGAATTTTGCCTTGTTTGTCCATTTAAAGCGGACACAAGAGCCGTTTGCTTATGCCATGAAGCTGGTGGATGCTTTTTATCGGGAAATAGAAGCATATCCGGAACAAATCGGGGCTGTCAGGAGTTGGAAAGATATTGAGAAAAATATGCAAAGCGGCCGTATATCGGCGCTTCTTACTATAGAAGAGGGAGGCGTTTGCCAGGGGGAGCTCGCTTATTTGAGGGATTTTTACCGGGTGGGTGTCAGAATGATGACGTTGACCTGGAATTTTAAGAACGAGTTGGCTTTTCCGAATATTATGCCGGAAAAGCAGCAATCGTCCGACCGCCCGCTGCGGTTTTTACCAGATACGACGCATGGCCTGACGGAAAAGGGCATTGCTTTTGTGGAGGAAATGGAACGTCTGGGCATGATTATTGATGTTTCGCATTTGGGAGACGCCGGCATTTGGGATGTTATCCGGTATACGAAGAAACCTTTTGTTGCCAGTCATTCCAATGCCCGGGCGTTGGCTTCCCATCCCCGGAATCTGACGGATGAGATGATTCGTGCCCTGGCCGAGCGAGGCGGAGTGGCGGGGATTAATTATTGTGCGGCATTCCTCAGAGATACGGAGAACGGGCAAGAGCCAAAGAACAGCTACTGCCGTCATATGGTAGCTCATATGAAGCATATGAAGGCAATCGGCGGTATTGGCTGTGTCGGCTTGGGCAGCGATTTTGACGGTATTGTCAGTACGGTGGAGATGGGGGATTGTTCCGGCATGCAGCTTTTAGCCGATGAGATGGATCGGCAAGGTTTTACAGACAGCGAGATAGAAGCCGTTTTTTCCGGCAATGTGCTGCGGCTTTACCGGGAGCTTTTGTGAGTCTGGGTGATATATTTCTTTTTCATATCATAGGAAAGTGCGTCCTATGATACAAAACGCTCCGCGTGGATGCCGCACTCCGCGCAAAGGAAGATGGCTGCTGGCATAGCCGCGCTCCGGCGCGAGAGTCCGGCAAGCCGGACTCTTTGTTCTCCCTAGTACTTTACTGCTTTAAATTCCTAAAAAAATAACCGGTGATATCGTTGACGCAAGGAAAAAATTGTAGTATGATACCTAATGTGTTCCTGCGTTTTATACATAAGTAGGGATAAGGCAACCGTTCAGACGACGAAAATCCATGCCAAATACCATGTTGCCTGAACGGTTGCGGAATAATTATAGGAAAGGGAGAAATAATTATGAGAAAATCAGGAAAATTACTGGCTATGATTCTGGCCGGAACGATGGTGCTGTCTATGGCTGCATGCTCCGGAGGCGGCAGCGAAGCTACGACGGCTGCCGACGGTACAGAGGCAGAGGTGACGGAAGCGACGAAGGCCGATGATACAAAAGCCGACGCTGGTGCGGACGAGGCTTCTGCCGACAGCTATACGGTAGGTATCTGCCAGTTAGTGCAGCATGATGCCCTGGATGCGGCTACTCAGGGTTTTAAAGATGCCTTGACGGATGCGTTCGGAGATAAGGTTACGTTTGACGAACAGAATGCTCAGGGAGATTCCAATACCTGTTCTACTATCGTCAACAGTTTTGTATCCAACAATGTGGATTTAATCCTTGCCAATGCCACTCCTGCCTTGCAGGCAGCCCAGGCGGGGACCAGCGAGATCCCGATTTTGGGTACTTCCGTGACCGAATATGGCGTGGCTCTTGGTATTGACGATTTTGACGGGACGGTCGGCGGAAATATTTCCGGTACTTCCGATCTGGCTCCATTGGATGAACAGGCGGCTATGCTTTTGGAGTTGTTCCCGGATGCGAAAACCGTCGGGCTTTTGTACTGTTCTGCCGAGGCGAATTCCCAATATCAGGTAGATACGGTAAAGGCAGCTTTGGAAGAGGCCGGCTGTACCTGTGAATATTATGCTTTTTCTGATTCCAATGATTTGTCGGCTATCGTTACCAGCGCAGCCGATGCCTGTGATGTGATTTATGTTCCTACAGATAATACGGCAGCAGCCAATGCGGAACTCGTCAACAATATTTGCCAGCCTGCCGGAGTGCCGGTTATCGCGGGAGAAGAAGGCATTTGTGCCGGCTGCGGCGTAGCCACTTTGTCTATCAGCTACTATGATTTAGGTGTTGCTACAGGGAAGATGGCCGCCAAAATCCTGACCGGTGAGGAAGATATTGCGCAGATGCCTGTAGAGTATGCTCCGCAGTTTACCAAGAAGTATAATAAGTCTATTTGTGAAGCTCTTGGTGTTGAGATTCCCGATGACTATGTGGCAATCGAGGAGTAATCAGGTTGTATATGGTTGCAGTCGGACAAGTTGTATTACCGCACTCTGCGGAAATATCCGCGGAGTGCGGTTCTATGCGCAGCCCCATGCAGAGAAAGTATGCCGCAGAAGCGGTGCATGGGGCGCGCGGCGAGTAGGGGAAGACGGTTCTTCCCACTCGATCGCTCGCATGTATGGGAAGTTTGCTGTTGACGCAATATGCGGGCTGCGCGGCGGGCAGGGGGAACTTCCTCCTGTTCGGTTTGTTACTGATTGCCGGCGGGTTTTTGGCAGCGGGATTTTACCTGCCGCGTCAGGATTTTGTACGGTCATACTAGTACTGCATTGCGGAAATATCAGTGAATACAGTGCTTGATATTTTCGTTATCTGCGCGTCTGCAAAGCGAGGTTCTACACTCCGTTCCGGTCCTTGCTGAACAAGCGCCACTGGCGCTTAGCAACGTAGCGGTGCCTACGTCTAGCTTTGCAGGCGTGCAGAGGGCGGAAATAGCGAGTGCCGAATTCACCGGAATTTCCGCAATGTAGTACTAGCAGGTGCAGACATATGATTTATTATGGGAATACAAACGTACTCCCGGAGTTTTTCTGTGCCTGAATTTGTGAGATGATTTCAGATGTGCATAAATTTATGAGGCGTACGAAAGCACGTTGATTAAATTCAGGTACATCTGACGGAAAATCAGCCACGAAGGCAGGTGTAGTAGAGATTCCGAGAGTACATACAACAGACTGGGGTGATTAGGATGAATTTCATAGGTGATTTAGGCAGCCTGTTCAATGCCCTGCCTGGTGCGGCGGCACAGGGGTTGGTCTGGGGCATTATGGCTATCGGCGTATATATTACTTACCGGATTTTGGATGTTGCCGATTTGACGGTAGACGGTTCTTTTTGTACTGGCGGTGCAGTCTGCATTATGATAATGTTAAACAATCAGAATGTCTGGATAGCAATGTTTTGTGGTATGCTGGCTGGTATGGCGGCGGGTTTTTTTACGGGGATTCTTCATACCTTTATGGGAATTCCGGCTATTTTGTCGGGTATTTTAACTCAATTAGGACTGTATTCTGTTAATTTGAAAATAATGGGAAAAGCGAATCAGGCGATTAACGCAAACAAATTTGATTTGCTGATTTCTCTTCGTTTTATTAAAAATGTGCCTTTGTATAAAAATACGATTTTTATTGTGGCGGTAATTACGGTGGTGCTGATTGGTATTTTATACTGGTTTTTTGGCACCGAGCTGGGGTGCTCCCTGCGGGCTACCGGATGTAATGGCAAGATGGCCCGCGCCCAGGGAATCAACACCGATTTAAACCGGGTTTTAGGGCTGATGATTTCCAATGGCCTGGTGGCTTTTTCAGGCGCTTTGCTTGTTCAATACCAGGGCTTTTCCGATGTGAATATGGGAAGAGGCGCCATCGTAATCGGACTTGCTGCCGTGATTATCGGAGAAGCGGTTTTTGGCCGGATTTTTCATAATTTCGGTATGCGGCTGCTGGGCGTGTCTTTGGGCTCGATTATTTATTATCTGGTGCTGCAGATCGTGATTTGGAGAAAATTCGACCCTGATCTTTTGAAACTTTTATCTGCTGTGGTAGTAGCCGTATTTTTGGCGGTTCCTACATGGAAGAGCCGTTATTCTGCCAGGGTTTTACGGTTTTTGGTACGCATAGGAGTTAAAGGAGGGATGAACTGATGCTGGAAATTCAAAACATCTCCAAAACTTTTAATGCAGGGACAGTAAACGAAAAGCAAGCCTTAAAAGGACTTAACCTTACGTTGGAAGACGGTGATTTTGTCACCGTTATCGGCGGAAACGGCGCAGGGAAATCCACCCTGCTGAATGCAATTGCCGGAGTATGGCTGGTGGATGAAGGGAAAATTATCATTGATGGCAAAGATGTGACAAAGCTTCCTGAGTATAAACGGGCAAAATTCCTGGGAAGGGTATTCCAGGACCCGATGAATGGTACGGCGGCCACCATGGGGATTGAGGAGAATCTGGCCCTGGCGCTTCGCCGCGGCCATAAAAGGACATTGAAACAGGGGATTGCCGGAAGCGAGCGCAAGCTTTACAGGGATATTTTGGCCAATTTGAATCTCGGCCTGGAAAACCGGCTGACCTCCAAGGTAGGGCTTTTGTCCGGCGGCCAGAGACAGGCGCTTACGTTGCTGATGGCGACTTTAGAGAAGCCGAAGCTCTTACTGCTTGATGAGCATACGGCGGCCCTGGACCCGAAAACGGCAGCCAAGGTGCTGGAGACGACAGAGCGGGTAGTGAATCAGGATCATTTGACTACATTGATGATTACCCACAATATGCGGGATGCGATTAATATTGGCAATCGTCTGATTATGATGAGTGACGGACAGATTATTTATGACGTATCAGGGGAAGCGAAGAGGAAACTGAAAGTCGAGGATTTGCTGAAAAAGTTTGCAGAGGCCAGCGGCGAAGAGTTTGCCAACGACCGGATGATGCTGGCAAAGTAACCTCTCATACCTGTCGTCGTCTGGCATTATTACTGCATTGCGGAAATAACAGTGAATACAGTGCTTGATATTTTCGTTATCTGTGCGTCTGCAAAGCGACGTTCTACACTCCGTTCCGGTCCTTGCTGAACAAGCGCCACTGGCGCTTAGCAACGTAGTGGTGCCTACGTCTAGCTTTGCAGGCGTGCAGAGGGCGGAAATAGCGAGTGCTGAATTCACTGAAGTTTGCATTTGGATTTCAAGAAAGGAGAGGGCTTTATGGATAAGAGCAAGCTGGTGATTACTATTGAACGCCAATACGGCAGCGGGGGACGTATTGTGGGGAAAAAACTGGCAGAAGAACTTCAGATCCCTTTTTATGATGACGAAATCCTGCGGATGACAGCAGAACGCAGCGCCGTAGGAGAAAAGTATTTCCGGCTGGCTGATGAGAAGGCCGGAAACAATTTGCTGCGTCGGATTGTGGGGGGTATGCGCCATTTGCCTGTGGGTGATCCTAAGACGGAGGGAGATGTGACATCGCCGGAGAATCTTTTTCTCTTCCAGTCAGCGGTAATCAGGGAATTGGCGGAAAGCGGTTCCTGTGTTATTGTCGGGCGGTGTGCGGATTTTGTGTTGGAGTCCGCAGGGATAAAGGATTTGATCAAAATATTTGTGTATGCTGATATGCCTACCTGTATACGCCGTACTATGGAAGTGGATGGGATTGAGGATACTAAGGAAGCTTTGGCTAAACTGAATAAGATAACCAGGCAAAGACGGGAATATCATCGGTATTTTACCGGAAAAGAATGGGAAGATGTAAATAACTACGATTTGCCGATTAACGCCAGCAATCTGGAGTTCAATCAGGTTGTGGAGCTGATCAAAACTTATCTCCGTATCGTGGGATATGATATTTAGAGCATTTGAAGTGATTGAAGGGGCTGCATGCTGTGTCGGCAGCAAACCTCCATGTGCAGGAATGTGCATAAAAATGTACTCTCGGAATCTCTCCTGCACCTGCCTTTGTGGTTGATTTTCCGTTATATGCACCTAAATTTGATCAACGTACGTTCCATGTGCGCCTCATATATTTATGCACATCTGACAAAAAATCATCTCACAAAATCAGGCACAGAGAGACTCCAAGGGTACATAAAAGAGCAAGGGAGTGACGCTTAAAAGGCCGTCATTCCCTTCTTCTCTGCACATAAACCCATGCGCATTCATCCGAAAGCCTGCGGTCAGGTTATATCTTAGCGGTCGGTAACTGGTGCGATGCTGACAGCAGGGATTTCTTTTGCTGTGACTGTTCCGGTGTATTCGATCTGCAGGGTGTCTCCATTGCTGTAATTGGATAAGTCAATATCGTCGGTAATAAAAGTGTAAAAATCACCGTCAGCAGATTCAAGCACGATACTTTGATCATCAATCTGAACGACTTCACCGATAAAGGCGGATATGGCAGCTTCCGGAGTGCCATAAGAATCTTCCATCACGACCTTGACGGCCATTGCTTCGTCATCAATATCGCCGATATAAGTGACGGTGGCTTTTTTGCCTGTCGTAATGCCGTCAGCGGCAACAATATAGGCATTGGAGGTGCTGAAGGTATAACTTTCCCCGTCTTCCAGTTCTAGGGTAACGGAACCGGAATCTGCTTCGGTTACGGTTCCTTCGGCAGAGGGGTCGCTGTTTTGCCCGATGACGGATTCCATTACGTCAAGGGCAATGACCGGTACGGGATCTTCGGTGGTGCCGGCAGGAAAGGTGATATCTACCCAATCGCCTTCGGAAAAAGGAAATTCCTGCGTGATCTGCGCGTTGGACAAATCATATTTTTTTTCGCTTTCGTCATCGTCGTTTTTGACTGTCAGGATATTGCCGTCAATAGCGGTGATGATGCCGGTCAGATAATCCTCTTCTACATCTTCATCATTGGCGCCGTTTCCCCCCTGCGGATTCTCTTCTTTGCCGGCAGAGCCGGTGGATTCGGTGTCTGTACCTTCTGACGCAGCTTCCGTGGAAGCGGAGGTGGTGACGCTATCATCTTTTTTTGACGAACAAGCAGAGATGCCTAAGGCTAAAGTCAATGCAGCAATAGCAAATAGTCTTTTTTTCATCATTGAAATTCACTCCTCTTTGAATTAATAGATGGTGTATTGCGAACTGTATCAGTTTACTACAAATCGGTCAAAATAGCTATTGATTTTTTATTAAAAATTTGTTTATATTGTGAATATTTTGTGAAAATGCGGTTTTTTTTGGAAAATAAAGAAAAAAGGCCATATGGAAAACAATATAGAAGAAATAGGTTTTTGCTATTTGACCTTTAAGAATTAGCGGATTATGATAATTGTAACGATTTGGCAGGTCTGTGCAGGGGTCTTAACAAGCGTACGGGCGATTGGGAACCGCTGCAGGTGGTTTTGGACAGATTTGCCGGTACGAGGAAAAGGCGGGGCTGCATATGAAAAAGGGCAAAAGATTACTGTTGATATTTGTGATTATGGCTAAAATCGGTTTGTTTACCTTTGGCGGAGGATGGAGTATCATTGCTCAGATGCAGAATGAATTTGTAGACAGACGGGGATGGATGACGGAAGAACAGTTGGTGGATTATATGTCTTTGGCTAAATCCTTTCCGGGTGTGATGATTATTAATATGTCCGTATTCTGCGGATATGCCATGGAAGGACCCGTTGGCGCGTTTTTTGCGGCTGTGGGCCTGTCGCTTCCGGCTTTGGCGGCGATAGCCGTGGTAACTTACTTTTACTCTTCTCTGCGCGGCAATATTTACGTGGCGAAAATCCTCAACGGGATCAGAAGCGTGGTCGTCCCTATCATTATCAGTGCGTGCCTCCGTTTGAGAAAGACAGCTATCCGGGGGAAATTGGCCTGGTGGGTGCTGGTTGCCTCTTTTTTGGCATGTGTCCTGACGGGGCTGAATAAGGCGCTGATTGTGCTGGCAGGGCTTGTGGCAGGACTTTTGTTGGGAAAGGGGGAAAGTTCTGATGATTTATCTTAGGCTGTTTTTGTCTTTTATGAAAATCGGTTTTTGCAGTTTTGGCGGAATGACGATGATCCCGGTGATCAATGATGAAGTGCTCAAATATGGATGGATGACATCGGCTGAAGTCATGGATATTGTGGCGGTGGCGGAAATGACGCCAGGCTCGTTGGGGATTAACTGCGCTACATTTGTGGGGCTGCGCACGGCGGGGCTTTCAGGCGCCTTATGTGCCAGTTTTGGCGTGATGATGCCTTCATTGACGCTTTCCATGGCTGCCGCCCATTTTATTTTGCGTTTAAAAGGAAACCGGCTGCTGGAAAAAGCTATGGAAGGGGTGCGTCCGGCCAGCATGGGGATGCTCGTGGCTACCGCGGTGACGTTGGGGATATCCACTTTTATTGGGGAGGGAGGAGTTTCCTGGAATTTGGCGTTGATTTCCCTAATTGCGGGAGCAGCTTTGATTAAAGGGAAATTGTCGATACCAAAAACGATATTGATCGCTGGTGCGCTGGGGCTTATTTTGGGGTGAATGGCTGGAAGCAGTTCGGACGGGTATGGAAAAATTGTTAAATTTTTTTGTCTATTGTGGAAAATGGAAATTATTTGTGATATAATCTCCGGGAAGTAAAGCTGATATCTGGGGAAATGCTGGTTAGAGCTTTTCCCGTGCCGGATTTGCGCCGCGAAGCGAGTAGGGGAAAATCTTCCCTACTCGATTGCCTTTCTGTTTTGGTGAGGATATTCTCGGGAAAGCAGACCAGCGAAATGCACAGTTATCACGAATTTCCAATGAGGAGACGATATGGCAGAGGAGAAAAAATACATTCAAAGATTGAACAGGGCAAAATCCAGAAGAAGGAAATTTTCCCGCAGGCAATATGTGGTAGCAGCGGCTGTTGCTGCGGTCGTGTTGGCTGCGGCAGTATTATTGGTGAGAAAAGGCGGTCGGGGTTCCGGAAACGGGGAAGATGTGGAAGTGGGGGCGACAGATTCCGCGCAGCCGGCCGAGACACCGATAACCGTGCCGGAAACCACGTTGTCGGAGGAAGAGCTGGCGGCTATTCAACTGGCTCAGGATAAGCAGGCGGTTGTGGATTCCTATACGAATCTGGGCTTGGTGCAGGTATCTGGTTATCTGAACGTCCGTGAATCGCCGGGGCCGGGAGGAAAGATTATCGGCAAACTGCAGGAAAATAGCGTATGTGAGATTTTGGATTCTGACGGGGAGTGGCATCATATCACTTCCGGCGGTATCGAGGGTTATATCAATAATCAATATGTGATCAGCGGTGAGGAGGCTCGTGAAGCGGCTTTGGAGCAGGTAGCTCTTATGGCAATCGTCAATACGGAGAAACTGAATATCCGCTCGGAACCAGTCTTGGATTCGGCTAATGTTGTGGGACAAGCGCTGATTCATGAGCGATATCCGGTGCTGGAAGAAACAGAAGGGTGGGTTCGTATTGAGGAGGGGTATATATCCTCCGATTATGTTCAGGTGTGCCTGGCTCTCAATGAAGCCCGAAAACTGGATTTGCGCGCGATGGCTCTAAACCAGTATGATAATCTGGTGATATCCAAGGTGAGCGGTTATCTGAATATCCGTAAAGATCCCAGCATGGCCGATGATACCAACGTTATCGGCAAATTCCCCGGCAAAGCGGCCGGAGAGATTTTAGAGACTCAAGACGGATGGTACAAGATCAAGTCAGGAGCTATCACTGGTTTTATCACGGCTGACTCGCAGTATGTGGCTGTGGGACAGGAGGCCAGGGATTTGGCGCTGGATACGGCGACATTGATGGCAATCGTCAATACCGACAAACTGAATGTACGTTCGGAACCCTCTACCGATTCCAAGATATGGACGCAGATTTCCAAGGAGGAGCGGTATTCGGTTGTAGACCAGTTGGACGGCTGGGTACAGATTGAGCTGGATTCGGGCGATAGTGAGGACGGTGAAAGTGCAGACAAGGCGTTTATTGCCACCAGGGATAATAATGTGGAAGTGCGGTATGCACTGACGGAAGCGATAAAATTTTCACCGGT
This sequence comes from uncultured bacterium, assembly GCA_947383005.1. Classification (GTDB taxonomy): domain Bacteria; phylum Bacillota; class Clostridia; order Lachnospirales; family Lachnospiraceae; genus Brotaphodocola. The sequence continues at coordinate 133,834 of CANDBT010000005.1, forward strand.
GGAGGAACGCGCCAACCAGCAGGCGGCGCTGCGTTCCAAAGTGGTTAATTATGCTCTGCAGTTTGTCGGGAACCGCTATGTATGGGGCGGGACCAATCCCAACACGGGGGCTGACTGTTCAGGCTTTGTGCAGTATGTTCTCAGGAATGCTGCCGGTGTCAGCCTGCCGCGGACATCCAGAGAGCAGGCAAAAACCGGGCGGGCCATCAATTCCAGTGAGATGAGGCCGGGGGATTTGATTTTTTATACAAACAGCGGGGGTGTGGTCAATCACGTCGCTATGTATATCGGCAATGGGCAGATTGTCCATGCAGCCAGCAGGAGAAGCGGAATTAAGATTTCTACCTGGAATTACCGGAGTCCGAAAACCATTCGCAGCTTTTTGGACTAAGTGACAGGAAATCGTGGCTGATAAGCGGAGTGGTTTGCCATTCCGCTTATTGTATGCACAAGCCCGCACAGAGGAATATGCCGCTAAAGCGGCGTGCGGGCCGCGCAGCGAGTAGGGGAAGGTGGTTGCTGTCGCAACCGCGCTCCGGGGCGAAAGTCCGGCAAGCCGGACTCTTTATTCTATCATAGGAAAGTGCGTCCTATGATACAAAACGCTCCGCGTGGATGCGCACTTCGCGCAAAGGAAGATGGTTGCTGTCGCAACCGCGCTCCGGCGCGAGTGTGCGTCAAAACGCACACTTTTTTATAAACTTCCATGCAACCTTTGGCGTTGTACCAGCCACCCTATGAAAGCCGATTGCTCCGCGCCTTTGGCACTCACGCAATCGCCGCCAGTATTCGCAATCCGGCCTGTCGGCCTACTTGGCTCTATCCGGCTTGGTTGCCCGATATCCATGATTCGATGCAAGCGAGCTTGCTCTCATCATGGCTGCCGGGCAACACTTTCATAGTAACCCCCATGCCTGCCATCAGGCGCCACCATGAATGAAAGGGGTTTACTTTGAGCCTCTGGCGGATGCGCAGAAAATGGGAGAGGAAGATGTCACTTCGTGACCCCATTTTCGCGCAGTTCAGCGCGGGAGCGCTGAACATTCAAAGTAACCCCCATACCGCTTTCTCGGCGCCACCATAAATGAAAGTGGGGGTTTACTTTGAACCCTCCGGGAGATGCACACAAAATGCCAAAAGCAGGCATTTTGGCGCTCTACGGTCAGCGCAGCACATGCGCAGGCCTACCGTGAGGATTCGAGACTTTCATAGTAAAAAGGGGATTTCTGCTTCCGATAAAATGCGGATGAAATCACGCATATATTTGGTCAAATAGAGGTCTTTCCGGTGGCAGATGTAACAATGGCGCTTGCTGTCCACACCGGTCAGAGGATAGATATGGGCTTGAGAGCGAAAACCCTCGTCCTTCTCGATATAATTGAGAGGGCAGATCATGACAGCATCACAGGCGATGGTCACTCTTTTTTCGATTTCAATGCTGGATGTTTCTAAAAGAAGCTTGGGAGAGATGTTGTTGGCGGCAAAAAGGTTGTCCTGAATAGCACGAATACTGTGTCCGGGTTTGTTGGAGATAAATTTTTCCTCTTTCGCTTCCATGATAGTAATGGGGGTATTGTCAGGTATTCGGCGGGCGATGGCCGTATTTTTGCTGGACAAAAGCACCAGCTCCTCACTTTCCACCAGAGTATACTGCAGTTCCTCATAACGGGGGATGGTAGTCATGCAGGTGATATCCACTTTCCCTTCCAACAGCAGTTTTTCCGTTTCCGTGGAGCCGAATTCGGTCAATTCAATATCCACATGCGGGTAAAGGGCAAAGAATTTGGGTAGTACAAAGGGAAGTATCTGCATTCCCCGCTGGATAGGAACTCCTAATCTTAGTTTTCCGTGGTCTTCATGAATAATTTCTTCGATCTCTTTCTCCAAATTTTTATTGATTGCCAGTAGTTGTTTGGCGGCATGAATATACCGCTGTCCGGCGAACGTTAAGGTAATCGGGTCGGTATTGCGGTTAAAAATCGGTGTCCCCAGGTTGTTTTCCACCAGCTTGATCATCTGGCTCAAAGACGGCTGGGAAATGTAGAGTTTTTTTGCTGCGCCGGTGATGTTCCCTTCCTGTAGTACGGTCAGCATATATTGTGCATGTTTAAGATTCATCCAGGTGTCCCCCTTTATCGGTGATGTCCGGTTTTCTGTTTGATTGTAACAGTTCAGACGGATAGCTTCTTGTCTGCCTACGCCGGACAAGAAGCTGGGATGTTCATCCAGTGTGGAATTTAACGTGAATTTTAGCTTACAAGCAAGTTTGACGCCCAAAATTCATGTTAAATTCCCCGCCGTCTGAACGGTTACGTTTAATCATAACACAGACTATTCTGAGTGGTAAAGAGCTATTGCCATAATTTTTCTCCTATTCTTACTATAAGAAGATAAGTATTTGAACAATAGAAAAGAATATGATACATTACTTTATAGAAAAAGGAACCCGATTATTTGCGAGGAGGAGAAGATATGGAGATTAAAAAAGCTGCCATGGCAGGCACTTTGGAATCCAGCGATGCCCAGGTGACGGTAGAACCGGGAAACGGTACGATTGAACTTTCCATCAAGAGCAGCGTCATCCACCAGTTTGGGAAACAAATCAAAGCGGCTGTTTTGGAAACGCTTGACCGGCTGGAGGTAACGGATGCCAAAGTAACCGTAGTAGACAAGGGGGCATTGGACTGTACGTTGAAGGCACGAGTAGAGTGTGCGGTATATCGTTCTAATGATATTGTGGAAAATCTTCCATGGGGAGGTGTAATCAAATGAGCCATCCAAACAAGAAAAGATTAAGGCGTTCCATGATGTTTTTGAATTGCCAGAAACCGGGACTGATAAAAGACCCTTATATCTATAAGCCGGATTCCATTATGCTGGATTTGGAAGATGCCGTTGCAGAGAATCAAAAAGACGCCGCCCGTTATTCCCTTTATCATGCGCTGCGTGAGATTGATTATCAGGGGGTAGAGCGAGTGGTGCGGATCAACGGTTTGGATACGCCTCACTGGAAAGAAGATATCCGTGTCTGCGTGGCAGGGGGAGCGGATACCATCCGAATTGCCAAAACGGAAAGCGCAAAGGATGTCCGCACAGTGGAGGAACATGTGCTGGCGGCGGAGAAAGAGTTCGGACGGCCGGAAGGGTCTACGCTTTTGATGGCAGCATTGGAATCATGCAAGGGTGTGCTGCATGCCCTGGAAATTTGCGAGTCTTCAGACCGGCTTATCGGTATTGCTTTGAGCGGCGGGGATTATACAAAAGATTTGCAGACCGTAATAACCGGTACCGGCGTAGAACTGCAGGGCGCCCGGCAGCAGATGATTATTGCGGCCAGAGCGGCGGGGGTTCAGTGCTGGGATACTGTGTTTACTAACCTGGATGCAATGGATGTGTTTGAAGAAGAAGTCAAGATGATCAAGATGATGGGCTTTGACGGCAAGTCCCTGGTCAATCCCCGGCAGATTGATATTGTACATAAAATATTTACTCCCACGCAGAAGGAGATTATTTTCGCGGAAAAGGTTGTCAGGGAGATTGATGAGAAGAAGGCATTAGGTATCGGCGTATTTACCGTAGATGGAAAAATGATCGATATTGCTTTCTACGATGGAGCAAAGAGGACGATCGCGCTAGCGAAAGCATCAGGCGTATATGAGGGGGATCTGTAAAATGATTAATGCAGTAGGTAGAGAAATCCCGGAAGAAGTATTGAGGGCAACAGGAAAAGAAGTATTTAAGGGCACTTATGCCTATGATAATTATGAGTATACCAAGGCGGCTCCCAAAGCCAGGACCATGATGGACCCGAAGCGCAGCAAAATGGTGCAAAATATTCATGAGGCTTTGGTGAAATGCGGGATTAAGGACAATATGACGATTTCTTTCCACCATCATTTTCGCGAGGGTGATTATGTGGTGAATATGGTTATGGAAGAGATTCATAATATGGGGATTAAAGGGCTTACCATTTGTGCAAGTTCATTGGGAAAAGCCAACGACCCAATCGTTCCTTATATTGACGACGGGACGATTGTCGGGATACAGTCATCAGGCGTACGGGGGAAAATCGGTGAAGCCATTTCCACAGGCAGGCTGAGGGATTTGGCGATTATGCGTTCGCATGGCGGGCGGGTAAGAGCCGTAGAATCAGGTGAAGTCCATATCGATATCGCTTTTATCGGGGCGCCAACCTGTGACGAGTATGGCAATATGCGGGCCAACGGCGGCAAAAGCGACTGCGGCGTGCTGTCTTACGCCATGGTAGATGCCCAATATGCAGACAAGGTAGTGGCGATTACGGATTGCCTGGTGCCGTTTCCAAATATTCCTGCCAGCATTTCCATGACCCAGGTGGATTTTGTGTGTGTTGTGGAGGAAATCGGCAATCCGGCTAAAATTGCTACCGGTGCGGCCAAGCCGACAACGGATGTGCGGAAAATCATGATGGCGGATTATTGTACGCAATTTGTGATTCATACTCCTTATTTTAAAGAAGGATTTTCCTATCAGACCGGAGTGGGCGGTGCATCCATCGCTTCGACCATTTCTCTGGGGAAAATTATGCAGGAGCGGGGGATTCATATGGGCCTGGGCTTGGGAGGAATTACTACTCCCATGTGTGATTTGTTGGCCAAAGGATTGATCAATAAGATTGTGGATACACAAGATTTTGATATGGGTGCGATTGAATCCATCAAAACCAATCCTAACCATATTGAAATTTCTGCATCGGAGTATGCAGACCCATTCAACAAGGGTGCTTATGTCAACAAACTGGACTTTGTAATCCTGGCTTCTTTGGAAGTCGATGTAAATTTCAACTGCAACGTGGTGGTAGGCTCGGACGGAATGATCACCGGCGCCCAGGGCGGGCATCCGGACACGGCGGCAGGGGCAAAATGCACGATTGTGATTGCGCCGCTATTGCAAGGCCGTATCCCGGCTATCTGTACCAACGTGACAACGGTAACTACGCCAGGCGAGACGGTAGATGTGGTCATCACGGATTATGGCATTGCGATTAATCCGCGCAGGCAGGATTTGATTGAGTGCATGAAGGATGTGAAACTGCCGTTCTGCACCATTGAGGAGCTGCGGGATAAGGCATACGCGATTGTCGGTGAGCCTGACCCGGTGCAGTTTGGCGAGCGGGTGGTGGGAATCATCGAGAGCCGCGACGGCACTGTGCTGGATGTGGTGCGGGAGATAAAGGAGTATGAGTTTAAAGACTGACGGAAGCGGATTTGCTGTATTGCCGCAGGCAACCATGAGAACGAATGGTTAAGGTTTCTGGATAAGAGTTTGATATGCAGGATTTGCTGATAGGGAAACGGGCTATTTATGAGAAATTCATATATAGCCTGTTTTTTTGACCGGATTACGCCATAACAAGTTTTAACATAAAACCAATAAACCTATTGACAATATAGGAATTAAGTGCTAAACTGCATTTAACTTATTCGGAAGCGCCGGAATATCGGTAGGTAGATACCGGCAAAGCGGATATCGAATTTGTTTTGAAAAAAATATTGTGGAAATACCACGAAGAATGTCGAAGAAAGAGGGAAAATAAGATGGCAAATTATTATCAGGGAACTTTAGGGTTGATTGGCAATACTCCATTGGTGGAAGTGGTAAATATTGAGAAGGCACTGGGGCTGGAGGCGACAGTGCTGGTGAAACTGGAATATTTTAACCCGGCAGGAAGCGTGAAGGACCGGATTGCCAAGGCGATGATCGAGGACGCAGAAGCCAAGGGGCTTCTGAAAGAAGGTTCTGTGATTATCGAGCCGACTTCCGGAAATACCGGTATCGGCCTGGCCGCTATTGCGGCGGCGAAAGGGTACCGGATTATTCTCACTATGCCGGAAACCATGAGTGTGGAACGGAGGAATATCCTGAAAGCTTATGGTGCGGAGATTGTACTTACCGAAGGTGCCAAGGGAATGAAAGGCGCCATCGCAAAGGCAGATGAGTTGGCAAAAGAAATTCCCGGCAGCTTTATCCCTGGTCAGTTTGTGAATCCGGCCAATCCGGCAATCCATAGGGCAACAACCGGGCCGGAGATTTGGAGAGATACAGATGGGAAAGTGGATGTCTTTATTGCAGGGGTAGGTACCGGCGGGACTATTACGGGAACGGCAGAATATTTGAAAGAACAAAATCCGCATGTTCAAGTAGTGGCGTTGGAACCAGCCGATTCCCCCGTGCTTTCGGAGGGAAGAGCCGGGGCACATAAAATCCAGGGTATCGGAGCCGGATTTGTGCCGGCGGTGCTCAATACGGCGATATATGACGAGATATTTAAAGCCGAAAGTGATGATGCCTTTGCGGCGGCAAAACTTTTGGCAAGGAAAGAAGGGATTCTGGTAGGGATTTCTTCCGGGGCTGCTCTTCATGGAGCGATTGAGCTGGCGAAACGGCCGGAAAATAAAGGAAAGACAATCGTGGCGCTGCTTCCCGATTCGGGAGATCGGTATTATTCCACGCCGTTGTTTACCGAGGGCTGAGAAAGGTAAGGATACGTTGGTTTCAACGCTACGGTATCTACCATGGCTGATTACTTTACTGGTTAGTCAGCGGATATCAATAGGGAGCGAAGTATATGCCCCGGTCTGCATCCCGTTCCGGCTGGTTTTAAATAAGCACTATCGGTACTTAGAACCCGCAGGCAATAGTAAACGGGCATATACCGTTGCGCTCACAGGGTATCTGTAATGGCGATACATTAATACAAATACAAGAAGGCGAGGAAAATGAAGATGGCAGATATCAGAGATTCAAAAAACTGGGGATTTGAGACAAGGCAACTGCATATTGGCCAGGAAAAGGCCGATCCTGTGACTGACGCACGGGCAGTTCCTATTTATGCGACTACTTCTTATGTCTTTCATGATTCGCAGCATGCGGCGGATAGGTTCGGCCTCCGCGATGAAGGAAATATTTACGGAAGGCTGACTAATCCCACAGAGGATATCTTTGAGCAGCGTATGGCTTCCCTGGAAGGGGGAGTGGCAGCGTTGGCAGTAGCTTCGGGAGCGGCGGCGCTCAGTTATACGTTTCAGGCGCTGGCCCAGGCCGGTGAGCATATCGTGGCATCCAAGACGATTTATGGAGGTACATATAACTATTTGGCCCATACATTTCCGCTGAATAACCATGTAACCACTACATTTGTGGATCCTTTTGAGGAAGGAGCTTTTGAGGCAGCTATCCAGGAGAATACCAAAGCAATTTTTGTGGAAACATTGGGTAATCCCAATTCAAATCTGATTGATTTGGAAAAGCTTGCCGCGGTTGCCCATAAGCACAATCTTCCTTTGGTGGTAGATTCTACTTTTGCCACCCCGTATCTGATCCGTCCAATAGAATACGGTGCGGATATTGTGGTTCATTCTGCTACTAAATTTATCGGGGGACATGGAACGGCTATCGGCGGAGTGATTGTGGACAGCGGAAATTTTGACTGGAAAAAGTCAGGTAAATATCCATGGATTTCCGAGGCCAATCCCAGCTATCACGGAGTTTCGTTCACCGATGCGGTGGGTGCGGCCGCCTTTGTCACTTATATTCGTGCGGTTATTCTCAGAGATACCGGCGCTACCTTGTCGCCATTCCATGCCTTCATATTCCTGCAGGGGCTGGAAACCTTATCTCTCCGGGTAGAGCGCCATGTGAGCAATACCTTAAAGATTGTTGAATATTTGGCGAATCATCCTCAGGTAGAGGCTGTGCATCATCCGTCCCGGCCCTCTGAACCGACCCATGAATTGTATCGGAAATATCTGCCTAATGGCGGCGGTTCTATTTTCACTTTTGAAATAAAAGGCGATGCGAAAACGGCTCAGTCTTTTATTGACCATCTGGCTATTTTCTCTTTGCTGGCGAATGTGGCCGATGTAAAATCTTTGGTGATACATCCGGCTACGACTACCCATAGCCAGTGCACAGAGGAAGAGCTTTTAGAGCAAGGCATTAAGCCAAATACCATCCGTCTTTCGGTTGGGATTGAGAAGGTCGAGGATTTGATCGCGGCTTTGGAGGCGGCGTTTGAGGCAGTGAAACAGTAAATTTTTGCGCTTAAATTTATGAGGCGAGAGTGGAACGTACGTTGATTAAATCGGGTTATATTAGGTGCATATGACAGAAAACCAGTTACAAAAGCAAGTGCAGGAGAGATTCCGGGAGTACATTTCATTGGAAAGGGGCAGATATAGTTATCATTGGCTTTCGGAATCTGTCTTGTTACAACAGATGAGAAAGCCGGATGGATAAATCACCGTAAATACATACAGGAATGTTGTCGTTGAAGGTGTATTGGTTTGTAGCTACCTCATTTTCAAAGTCATAGACTGTGACAATCCGTGTCAATGGATTTACAATCCAATACTCCCTGACACCTGCCGTACGGTATTTAAAGAGCTTAATACCGTAATCCCTGTGGGGGTCTGAAGGAGATGTAATCTCAATTATCCAATCGGGGGCGCCATTGCATCCCCTGTCATCTATTTTGTCTTTATCACAGATAACAGAAATGTCTGGTTCGACGTAATTTTTATTATCCTCATTTAAAAATACTGCAAATGGAGCCGCAAAAACTTCACATGAACCTTTTCGGGATTTGATATACTGATAAATGGCGGCATGTAAAGCACCGGATATTCTCTGATGTATCGTTTTAGGCGGCACCATCATATACAGTTTCCCATCAATCAGCTCCGCCCTCTGCCCGTCAGGAAGGGCATAAATATCCTCAATAGTATAATCTTGTTTCTGTGGCAGTGACATATATGGCCTCCTTTGATTTGATTTTTCTTTTATCTTATATATCATTATGGATACCAGGCCCCAAATACCTCTTGACCCAATATTATTATATACATATTCATGATATATGTCCATAAAAATTACCTGAAGGATATGTATGGTAACAGAGCCCAAAGGCTGTAAAATCCGACAAAACGCGTCATTGGAGCGTTTTGCCGGACACTTTATAAATCGAGTAGGGAAGATTTTCCCCTACTCGCTGCGCGGCCCGCACGCTGCTTTAGTGGCATATTCCTCTGTGCGGATCTGGTGCATACAAAAGTGTCGCTTAATATACATTTAAGCGGCGTATGTAATCGTAGAATGGCGTCAAAAAACCATCTCATTTGTTTTCTTTTTATGGGAGTTGGAGGTGAAAGGGGGGTAAAAACGAAGAAATTACACTACGTTAGATTTTGAAACACTTATTAAAAATAAGGCAGATGCTGCTGGCGTTTAAATTGCCTTTATAACTGCTTTTGCTAAACCATTAAAATCTAATGATATAACGAGGAATATCCATGCAATTTAATTCATACGTCTTCATCCTTTTATTTTAAGTATTATGATTTCTTTATCCAAAATGTCAACCGGGTTTTTATAGCGGACTTCAATTTGAAACATTTTTTATTGCTATTAGGGATTAGTTTTTTTACTTTCCAGCAGTTATCCTATATTCTCGATTCTTATAATGGGAAAACATGTATAGGAAGTAAAAACTACTTGAGGGGTATAATTTTCTTGAATATGCCTTATTTATATCTTTTTTGCTATGTGGTTTTTGCTTGCCGGATGTTTTTGGCTTACTTTAAATTGCGCAAATAACCAGGAGCGTCCATGGAAACTAAATATGGCTACAATGAACGTTCGCAAAATGACGGCATTTAAAAAAATAGATTGCATTTGCAGGAGACATACCCCCTGGGCTACAGGAGTTTGCACTAAGGAGAAAAATACAATTGCCCGGGCGCAGCGAATTTTGTTTTTTCCCTTGATAAACAAACCGTGAGTACCCCAAATACCGCCTTATGCGATTTCCTCAATCCTCTGCTTAAGCCAGCGGATCTCGTTTTCCAAATAGCTTACCTGGAGCAGGAGCGTTTCCTTTTCATTTTCTATTTTTAAGGCATCATCAAGTTTACGAGAGAGGTCAAAGTGGCCTTCGGCAACAATGCGAATACTTTTCTTGGTTTTCATTTTCTCTATTTCCTTTGCCACACAGATGATTATGGGATTATAAATCTAATTCCGGGAAATTAATCACAAAATCCCCGTAGATATTTACTTTTATCTTATCTTGGAAGGAGTAGGCTTTTGCACCGAAATCTTTCTGTTCCAGATAGTATACAAATACAGTTTCATTGCGTGGATCAACAATCCAATATTCCCTTACGCCTGAGCAAGCGTACAGATTTAATTTATAGATCATATCATGGCCGGGATTGCCGGGAGAAATAATTTCGATAATCCAGTCAGGAGCCCCTAAACAGCCGCGGTCTGTTAATTTGGCCTGATCGCAGATAACACTGATATCGGGTTCCACCCAGTTCTTGTTATCAGCATCTAAGTTGACGGCAAATGGAGCCGGATAAGCCTGGCAGCCGCCGTCATTTGATTTGATGTAATTGTCAATTGCCGTATAGAGTTCTCCCAGTATTTTTTGATGTATCCGGTTTGGGGCAGTCTGGTAATAAAACTGCCCGTCAATCAGTTCCGCCCGGATATGTTCCGGAAGGTTCCAATAGTCTTCTGAGGTATATATTTTTTTCTGTGCCAATGCCATACAGATGCTCCTTCCTGCATGATTAAGTGAAATGGTAACAGTTCAGGCGGCATCTTCTTGCCCGTCTGCGCCGGACAAGAAGCATCGAATGTCCATTCGATGTGGAATTTGGTATAAATTTTGGCTTACAAGTAAGCTTAACGCCAAAAATTTATGCCAAATTCCCCTGCCGTCTGAACGATTACGTGAAATTCACGTTATAACCTGATAATCTCCTTCGATTTTTCCCAGCACCCGCCCCAGCGCTTTTGCGTCCTGTCCGGGAATAGAGCCATAGTCCGGATTGAGGGAAAGCAGTTCCCCGTCACCGACTTTTTTGATATATATACAATTCTCTTTCTGGAAGATTCCGATTTCTCCTTTGTTTAAGTGGGCAGCCTTCTGCACATATACAATATCTTCTTCGGTGAAGTCCGGCTCCATGGAATTTCCGCTGATGCCTATAGCATAATCAGCGTGCTGGTTCTCATCGGTTAAAGGAACCTGGATCATACCGCGGATCATATCCTCAAAGCTGTAATGCTGGCCGGAAGCGGCAATCTTGCCGTAATAGGAGAGTAGGCGGGACAAGGTAGAATGTGCCGCCGCCTGTCGCTGGAGCTTTTCTATAGTTCCGACGGCTTCCTTAGCTTGGGCGGCGCGTTCAAGTTCCCGCTCTATAACTATATTGACGGTTTGCCTGCCAAAATCATCAAGTTCTTTGTATTTTTTTACGAGTAATTTTTCTTCTGGTGAAAAATCGTCTGGTTTGGCGCCTAACAGGTAATTGGGAGTAATATCCAAAACTCTGCAAATCGCTTCAATAGTATCCGGATCCGGCCTGTTAAGGTCATTTTCCCAATTGCTTATGGAGTTATGTTTTGCGGCTATTAAGTCAGCTAACTGCTTTTGGGTCAGATTTTTTGCGATTCTGGCAATTCTTAACTGTTTCCCAAAGGTCATCCCGGGCACCCCTTTCTTTATCTCCTTCTTTATCCTCTTCTTTATTTATAGAGGCAACAGTTCAGATGGCGGGGGATCTGGCATGGATTTTTGGGTGTCAAGCCCGCTTGCAAGCTGAAATTTGTACCCTTCGACGTCCCTGGGATTATGCTGCTTCTGCTGCTTCGCAACGGGGCGGTTCAGCTTAGCGGAATCATAAAGCATGCCAAATTCCACAATAGATAGATATTTGATGCTTCTTGTCCGGATTGGACGGACAAAAAATGCTCTGCTTGAACTGCTACATATAGAATCTCCTAGAGAGAGAATAACATAGGATTTCAATTTTGTAAATATAAATTTCGAAATTATTGAAAACACGTTGCTGTTCACGGGCGCATCTTCTTGTCCGGCTACGCCGAACAAGAAGCATCGGGCGTTCGCCCGATGGGGAAAACCGGATGAAAACAGTCTTACAATCAAGCTTGACGCCTGTTTTCATCCGGTTTTCCCCGCCCCGTGAACGGTATGTGCTAAAATGCGGATTGAGGAAAACAGAAGCCGTTGCCTATGCAGAGGTACCTGTGGTATGATAAAGTTACAGTTGCAGGAAGGAGGTCAATGGTTATGGGGATTTATTTAAACAATCCGATGGCATATTCCCTGTATAGCAGCGAAGCAAAAAAATCGTACTTTGTCGATAAGACGCTATTGCTGGCGGAATTATTTCCCTTGATTGAATCGGGAAATTCACATATTTGTATCACAAGGCCGCGCCGGTTTGGGAAAACGGTCATGGCGAACATGGCCGCGGCTTTTTTGGGGAAAGGTGCAGATGTAAGCCCGTTATTTAGTTTATTAGCTATTGCGGGGGAAAGAGAATACCGGAAACATATGAATCAGCACGATGTAATCCATATTGATTTCAGTAAGATGCCCAGAGAATGTAAATCCTATACGCAGTATATGATTAGGATTGAAGGCCGTCTGATCCAAGAGCTGCAGAAAGCGTACCCGGATGCTGCGATTAATCGGGAAGATGCGTTAGGAGATATATTGGATAATATATTTGTGGAATACGGCGGCCCCAAATTTATTTTTATATTGGACGAATGGGACTATATTTTCCATAAAGGGTTTATCACAGAAGCAGATAAAGAGAGTTATCTGTCATTTTTAAGTAATTTGCTGAAAGATAAAGCGTATGTGTCTTTGTCTTATATGACGGGAATCCTTCCAATAGCTATACCTGTGAGCCAAATGATTTGCCAATGCAGCTCCCCTATTTCCGCAGAACCATCCAATCATTTGGCAAATCAGTATGCCCGTGGGTATAAATATTCCAGCGGTTCTGAGCTAAATATGTTCTTGGAGTATACAATGGCATCAGAAGAAAAATTCAGTGATGATTTTGGGTTTACTGAATCGGAGGTAGATATGCTCTATGGGCGTTATCTAAAAAACACACGGGAACCAAACCTGACCAGGGAAGGGCTTCAGTTATGGTATGACGGCTACCATGCAAAAGGGGGAGAAAGGATGTATAATCCCCGTTCTGTGGTGGCGGCGCTGACGAATAACAATCTTGGCAGCTATTGGACAAGTTCCGGCCCATATGATGAAATTTTTTATTATATTGAAAAGAATATCGATGATGTGCGTAATGATTTGGCGTTTATGGCAGCCGGAGAGGCAGTTCCGGCGAAAGTCAGTGAATATGCGGCAACATCAATGAATTTGTCCACCCGGGAAGAGATATTTTCTGCGATGGTGGTATACGGTTTCCTGAGTTATGAAGAGGGTATGGTAAGTATACCAAATAAAGAATTGATGGGGAAATTTGTGGAGATGCTGCAAAAAGAGCCGTCTTTAGGCTATGTAAACCGCCTTGCAAAAGAGTCAGAACGTATGTTGAAGGCGACTATTGCAGGAGATACGAAAACGATGTCGGACATTTTGGCATATGCCCATAATACAGAAACACCAATTTTCACTTATAATTATGAAGTTGAGTTATTGGCAATCGTGAATCTGGTGTATTTATCTGCCAGGGATCATTATCAAATAGAAAGGGAAGACAAAGCCGGGATAGGATATGTGGATTTTATTTTTTATCCTAAATATGACAGGAAGCGGGATGGGATCATCCTGGAATTAAAAGTAGATAGTACGCCGGAAGAAGCGATACAGCAAATTTTGATAAAAGGCGCGTTCTTAGCGCCGTAAATCCGATTACAGGAAGCCGATTTTGCTTCCTATAATATAACAGTTGGGAAATTTGGAGTATGGCAAACAGGCAGATTGATATCTGCCTCTCAAAATGATATACTGTTAGCGGCAGTTCCGCTTTATATGAAACGGTAGGCGAAACTGGCAGGTGACGGGAACCGCAGTTGCGGGCGTAGGTTCTGTCTGGCCTGACCAGCAGGATATAACGGCGGATCAGGCTATTTACATTTAAGAAACCGAGGTGAATATTTATGTCATATATAAAAGAAATCTCTCTTGCGGATATCAGCGGGCTGCGTATCGGCAATGCCCAGAATGAAGAAGCGATGACTGGCGTCACGGTCCTGCTGTTTGACGGTGGCGCCAGGGTCGGCGTGGATATCAGCGGCGGCGGGCCGGCTTCCCGGGAAACGCCGTTAGCGTCCCCGCTGACCGCAGATAATCCGATAAATGCCATTGTCTTTTCCGGCGGTTCGGCCTATGGCCTAGCGGCATCGGATGGCGTGATGAAATATTTGGAGGAACATCAGACAGGGTTTGAAACCGGATACGCGAAGGTTCCTCTGGTTTGCCAGTCCTGTATTTATGATTTGGGTATGGGGAGGGCAGATATCCGGCCTGATGCGGCTATGGGCTATGCCGCCTGTGAAAATGCCGGGAAGAATCCTCTGCGGTGCGGGAATATCGGAGGCGGAACAGGTGCGTCTGTTGGCAAGCTTTTTGGAATGGAACGCGCAATGAAATCCGGCCTGGGATTTTATGCGGTGCAGTTGGGAAAGCTGCAGATGGCGGCGGTGGTTATTGTCAATGCCCTTGGCGATATTTTCAATCCGCATACCGGGCAGAAAATTGCCGGGCTTCTCACGGAGGACAGGCAGGGATTTGCCGATAGTTGCCAGGAGCTTTATCAGATGGGCACGAGGAAAAGCTGGTTTACTGGGAACACTACCATCGGGGCTGTTGTTACTAACGGGAAATTTTCCAAGGGTGAGATGAACAAACTGGCCTCTATGGCCAGGAGCGCTTATGCCCGCTGTATCAATCCTGTAGGGACGATGGCTGATGGGGACAGTATTTATGCAGCTTCTATTGGGAGTGTGGAGGCCGATTTGAATGTGGCGGGTACACTTGCTGCGGAAGTGATGGCGGAGGCTATCTGTAGGGCGGTTTGTTGATGACTTCAGGTAATTAAAACCATGGCTAATCGCTTCTCTGGTTAGCCATGGGCGGATGCTGTTATGTTCACAAAATTTGTGGACATCCCAGCTTTTGTCCGCGTCTAAACTGTTACACATACAGTTATAGGAGCAAAGTTTTTCTTTATCCATAATTTGCAAAATCCTGAAGAGTATTGTATGATAGATGGTAACTATTCAGCAGGTCTGCACAGAGCCTGCCCCAGCGAAGTGAGGGTATTTACTGCGCTGACCTTAAGATAAACTCGGCTAGAGGGCAAAAATCCCTCTACACTCCGTTTCGGTCCGTCCTAAACAAGCGCCACTGGCGATTTTCAATGGATTTTTGCTCGTAACGGTGTAGTATAATCCAATTTAAATAACCTTCCATTTCGCTGGTCTGCTTTCGCGATAGCACAAAGAAAAAATGCTCAGCGTAGCACCACTGCGCCTCCGCTTTTTCCTTTGCACTCTCGAAAAAGCATCCTCAACGAAATGGAAAG
>CANDBT010000006.1 GCA_947383005.1 uncultured bacterium
GATGGATATTATTCGGGGATTTTTCCAAGTTCTACGACAACATCATACATGAGATAGCCAAAAGAGAGTTGCTTAAGCTGTTTAATGATGATGAATTCATTGACTGGCTACTGACTCTTATATTTGATGGGTTCAAGATTGATGTTTCTTACATGTCGGACGAAGAATACGCTTCCTGCATGGAGGATACGTTCAACAAGCTTGACTATCGAGAGATTCCCAAGAACCTACTGACAGGCGAAAAGTGGATGTATAAGTCTGTCAATATTGGTGACCAGCTGTCTCAGATTATTGGTATCTATTACCCATACCGAATTGACAATTATGTGAAATATGTGAGAAGTCAGAAATTTTATGGTCGGTATATGGATGATTGGTACATCATGAGCCCCAGCAAGGAAGAGTTACAGGATTTGCTGGAAAATATCTGTAGGATTGCAAAAGAGCTTGGTATTCATATCAACATGAAGAAGACCCGGATTGTGAAGATTTCGAGTACTTATAAATATTTGCAGATCCGCTACAGTCTCACAAAGGATGGCAAAATCATTAAGCGGATCAATCCGACTCGTGTCACAACCATGAGGAGGAAACTGAAAAAGCTGGCTGTAAAAGTTCAGGAAGGAGAAATCCCATATGAAAATGTGGAGAACATGTTCCGTGGTTGGATGGGCAGCTTTTATAAATTATTGTCAAGACAGCAGCGGCAAAACCTGATCAGCCTGTACGAAGAGCTGTTCAGCAAAAAGATTACGATCATAAAGAAGAAAATGATTATGACGGACAAAGCAGTTGCTTAAGCAACACAAACAGGTGGATGAGCTACCATAAAAAACTGAAGGAGGTTATGGAATGGATGTCTGGATGCAGGTAATCATTACAGTTTTTAGCTCAGTTCTTGCGTCTTCTGGGCTGTGGGCTTATATCGCCAAAAGAGCAGAGAAAAAAGACGTAAAGACTGAGATGCTGATAGGTTTGGGACATGATCGGATCATGTATCTGGGAATGTCATATATCGACCGAGGGTGGATTACGTCCGATGAATATGAGAACCTATACGAGTATCTCTATAAGCCGTATGAAAAGATGGGCGGGAACGGCTCCGCGAAACGTATCATGAACGGGGTAAACAAATTACCTATACACAAATCACAATACAAGGAGGAAGCAAATCATGAAGATGAGTAACAAAACCTATGACACTTTGAAATGGATCGCACAGTATCTCCTTCCGGCTGCAGGTACATTATATTTTGCTCTGGCCGGAATTTGGGGGCTGCCCTATGGTGAGCAGGTGGTGGGTACCATCACGGCAGTGGACACGTTCCTGGGCGTGATTCTGGGGATCAGTGCGGCACAGTACAATAAGACAGAGAGCAAGTGATGAGAGGCTGCCTGCCGGTTTTGCTGCTGTGCCTGGCTTGCATAGTGGTTCTGGCTATAGCGCTGGTCATTCTGTTTAAGTACGGAGGACTGGCGTTTATTGTTTTTGCGCTGATTATTGCTTGTTTCGTTGGCGCAGCGGCAAATTATATTTTGGAAAAGAGGGATAGAGATGAGTTATAGCGTTCAGGGCACTACCATCACCCTCACAAGAGGCGATACTTTTATGGCTCTCGTTTCGATAACACAGTCGGATGGGAGCCAATATCTCCCGGTTGAAGGAGATTCCATACGGTTTGCGATGAAGAAGTCATACGAGGATGGCGAGCCTCTTTTGGTAAAAGACATACCCGTTGATACGATGAAGCTGATACTCGAACCAGGAGATACCAAGGCTCTGGATTTTGGGAAGTATGTTTATGACATTCAGCTTACCAAAGTTACCGGGGAAGTGGACACATTCATCACTAAGGGGAGCATGAAAATAACGGAAGAGGTGGATTGACATGGGGAACATCAACGCATTGAAAACTTTATCCGGCTCCATAGCTGCAGATGTTTCTTTGTCTGGGGTATTGTCATGTGTTGGCGGGCTGTCGGGGAAAGTGTCCGTTACCAAAGAGTATGATATTTACGGTGGGGAGTATAAAATCGTTCCAAAGACATTCAAGGAACAAGTACTTCCCACCAGCAATCGGGTACTGAAAGAAGATGTCGTTGTGAAAGAAGTTCCGTTTTATGAGACCAGTAATGATTCGGGCGGAATAACTGCATATATCGGAAAGGATGTTGAGAATGGCTTATAACAAAGTAGTTTACGGTGGAAAGACCCTGATGGATCTCACAGGGGATTCCGTGACACCGGACAAACTTCTCGCCGGTGAGACTGCCCATGACAAATCCGGAGAAGCGATTGCCGGAACCTGTACATTTGATGTGGACTCTACGGATGCGACAGTTACGGCGGCTGAGATTCTGAAAGGAAAAACGGGATATGCCAGAGGCAGCAAGGTCACTGGAACCATGTTGAATCACGGCGCTGTTACGGGAAGCATATCGGGGAAAGACGATTCGTATGTGGTTCCTGTTGGGTATCACGATGGTTCAGGTGTGGTTAAAATCGATGACACGGAGAAAGCAAAACTTGTTCCAAGTAATATCCGGAGCGGGGTTAGTGTCCTTGGAGTCGAGGGAAACATGACCGGAACCGAGGATGTGAATGCCCAGACTAAAACGGTTTCTCCGTCTACCGTCCAGCAGACAATTCTGCCGGATGAGGGGTATAACTATCTGTCTCAGATTGTGGTGGGCGCGATTCCCTATGTGGAAAGTTCTAATTCTGCGGGAGGTACTACGGTAACGATTGCGGGGTGATTGAATGTCAGTAAACAAAATTGTTTACGGAGATAGAACGTTGATTGACCTGACTGGGGATACCGTTACCGAAGAAACCTTACTTAAGGGTTGCCAGGCACATGGGGCGGATGGTACAATAATTATCGGAACTATGTTATCCGGATGTCCTGCCGAGTTTATTGTAGAGGAAGAGGTTGCTGACTCGTCCGGACAGGATATACAGGATGAAACCGGGAGCGTAGTTAAGGGCAAAATCAAGTATTTAAGGGTGTAGAAAAGCTGTTTATTTCGTGAGTATTCCTACATTTCAAAGAAAAACCCTTGAATTTACAGGATTCTGTGTTTCTATGATAAAATCTTTGTAAAATAGTCATGACAGTTCAGAGAGGAGGAAATTTTGCTGTATTTGATTCAAAATGTCCATATTTTGGGACCGGAAGATGAAGGAATAAAAGATGTGCTGATCGGCGGAGCGAAAATATTGGCGCTTGCCAGCCATCTCCCGGTGGAGGCTGCTTATGGGATTACGGTTTTGGACGGCAGGGGCAAGGTGCTGATGCCGGGTTTTATTGACGCCCATGTGCATATTCTTGGCGGGGGCGGCGAGGGCGGAGCCAGGACACGGACGCCGGAGATTATGCTTTCTGATATTATTTCAGGGGGCGTTACTACCGTGGTTGGCTGTCTGGGCACAGATGGCTGTACCCGTACCATGACGAATTTGCTGGCGAAAGCAAAAGGGCTGGAGGAAGAAGGGATTACCACTTATGTATATACCGGTTCCTACCAGGTTCCGGTGCGCACATTGACCGGGAGTATTATGGATGATATGATTTTACTGGAGAAAGTGGTAGGCACCGGGGAAGTGGCTATTTCCGATCATCGCTCGTCCCAGCCGACAAAAGAGGAGTTTGCCCGGATAGTGGCAGATACCCGGGTGGGCGGCATTCTTTCTGCCAAGGCTGGCCTGGTTAATATCCATATGGGGGATGGGAACGAAAAATTGGATTTTTTGCGGTATGTTTTGGAACATACACAAATTCCGCCGTCTCAGATGCTTCCGACCCATATTAACAGAAGCCTGACGTTGATGAAGGATGGGATTGATTATGCAAAGGGTTTGGGCGGCTATATTGATTTGACTACCAGTTCCGATCCGGATTATCTGGAGCCGGAAGAGGTGAAAGCCAGCACGGGGCTGAAGATGGCGATAGATGCAGGGGTATCGGCAGATCACGTGACTTTTTCTTCTGACGGCCAGGGAAGCTTGCCGATTTTTAACCCTGATGGAACATTAAAAGGTCTGGGTGTCGGAAAGGTTGCTTCTTTGTACCGGGAGATGAGAGACGCGGTGTTTTCCGATGGTGTGCCTTTGGAAACGGCACTTATGGCAATCACTTCCAACCCGGCGGCGCTTTTAAAACTTTCCGGAAAAGGAAAGATTGCCCAAGGAATGGATGCCGATTTGGTTATGGCGGATGAGGAAACGTTAGATATCGATACGGTAATGGCAAAAGGGGTTTTGATGGTTTCCGGAGGGGAAATCCTGGTAAAAGGGACATTCGAATATTAAGTCATTTTTGCTGGCCGTCCAAACGGTAGGAATATCGATGCTTTTGCCCGGCGCAGGCGGGTAAGAAGATACCCGGCATGAACGGATGCCGTTTTGATATGTATTCTCGGAGTCTCTCTGTGCCTGATTTTGTGAGATGATTTTTTGTCAGATGTGCATAAATTTATGAGGCGTACGTGGAACGTACGTTGATTAAATTTAGGTGCATATGACGGAAAATCAACCACAAAAGCAGGTGCAGGAGAGATTCCGAGAGTACATTGATTAGAAAAGGAGAAACAGCAAAGAAAAATCAAGCAGGAGGAAATGTTATGGGAGAGACAAAAAGGCAGTTTCAAATGCCGCATACGTATATTATTATTTTCGGAGTGATTTTGCTGGCGGCGCTTTTGACGATGTTTGTGCCGTTAGGGAAATATGAAACACGGGAAATAACCTATATGATGAATGGGGAAGAAAAAAGCCGTACCGTTTTAGATCCGGAAAGTTTCCAGTATGTGTTGGATGAGAACGGAAAAAAAGTTACGAAAATTGCTCCCCTTTTTGGTACGGAAGATTTTGGCAGACAGGGGATTTTGAATTATGTATTTGAAGGTTTGACAACAGGAGATAAGAATGGTACGGCAGTCGGTATTATTGCTTTTATCCTGGTGGTAGGCGGCGCTTTTGGCATTGTGCTGAAGACGGGTGCTGTAGAGAGCGGGATAATGCGGGTCATTGCCATTACCAACGGCAGGGAGATTTTGCTGATTCCCGTCTTGATTACCTTGTTTTCGCTTGGCGGCGCGGTGTTTGGAATGGGGGAAGAGGCAATTCCTTTTGTCATGATTCTGGTGCCCATGTTTGTGGCTATGGGATATGACGCGGTAGTTGGTATCATGTGTTCTTATGTGGCAACCCAGATTGGTTTTGGTTCTTCCTGGCAGAATCCTTTTGGTCTTGCCGTCGCTCAGGGTGTAGCAGGGATCCCGGTAATGTCAGGGGCATGGTTCAGAATTCCTTTGTGGATTTTTTTCACGGCGCTTGCATCGGTTTTTACTATGCGTTATGCAGTGAAAATCAAGAAAAACCCGCAGTTGTCGGTAGCATATGAGTCAGACGAGGCTTACCGCACGGAATTTGCCCAAAACGGGAGAGAGATGCCTCCTTTCCTGTTAGGGCATAAGCTGGTGCTTTTGACGGTTGCTGCGTGTATGGCATGGACAATTTGGGGAGTGGTGGTTAAAGGCTATTATATCCCGGAGATTGCTTCTCAGTTTTTTGTCATGGGATTTGTTTCGGGAATCATCGGGGTTGCCTTCCATCTTAATGGAATGAGTCTTAATGATATTCCTAAAGCTTTTGACCGCGGGGCAGCAGATCTTTTGGGAGCGGCTATGTGTGTCGGTATGGCTCAGGGAATCATCATTATTCTCGGCGGGACAAGCGCTACGGACGGAACCGTATTGAATACGATCCTTCACAGCATCAGTGAAGGAATGAAAAATTTCCCGCCGGTAATTTCGGCTTGGCTGATGTATATATTCCAGTCGGTGTTCAATTTCTTCGTGGTGTCCGGTTCCGGGCAGGCTGCCTTGACGATGCCGGTGATGGCGCCCCTTGCTGATTTGGTTGGGGTAGAACGCCAGGTGGCAGTAGTTGCTTACCAGTTGGGCGATGCTTTTACGAATTTTATTGTCCCCACGTCGGGATGCCTTTTGGGGGCATTGGCGGCTGCAAAGCTGGATTGGGGGAAATGGGCAAAGTTCCAAATCCGTTTCCAGGCTGTTCTGTTTGTGTGTGCATCATTGGCAGTGATTTTGGCTGTCATGATCGGGTTGTCATAGCTGATAAGGATTGTAAAGAAAAAACACTTGACACCTTGGCGAATATCTTGTATGATAATGCAGGTGATGTTATGGACAGTATTGTGAGGCAAAGCCTTTTATACGATTTTTATGGAGAACTGCTGACAGAGCATCAGAGAGCGGTATATGAAGCGGCCATATTTGATGATATGTCTTTGGGGGAGATAGCCCAGGAGCAGGGGATTAGCCGTCAGGGTGTCCATGATCTGATCAAGCGGTGCAGCCGAATTCTCAGCGCTTATGAAGATAAGCTTCATTTGGTCAGCAAGTTTCAGAAGACGAAGCAGATGGTGGGAGAGATCCGCAGATTGACCGAAGAATTCAAAAAGAGCAGGGATGAATCGCTGATTGAACAGATTGGGCAGATTTCCAGTGATATTTTAGAGCTGTAGAGGCTGCCGGAGAGAGCAGGAGGTTTTTATGGCTTTTGAAAGCTTATCCGATAAATTGCAGAATGTGTTTAAACGTCTGCGGGGCAAAGGACGCCTGACCGAGGCAGATGTAAAAGCGGCCCTTAAAGAAGTCAAGATGGCTCTTTTGGAGGCGGATGTCAGCTTTAAGGTAGTCAAACAGTTCGTAGCTTCCGTGCAGGAACGTGCCGTTGGGGAAGAAGTGCTGGAAGCCTTACAGCCCGGCCAGATGGTGATTAAGATTGTGAATGAAGAGCTGATTCGGCTTATGGGGGCGGATACGACAGAGATAGCTCTCAGGCCGGGCAATGAGCTTACAATTATTATGATGGTTGGCCTTCAGGGCGCAGGAAAGACGACTACGGCAGCAAAGATTGCCGGGAAGCTGAAAGCAAAAGGGCGCAAGCCGCTGTTGGCCGCCTGCGATGTCTATCGCCCCGCCGCTATCCAGCAGTTAGAGATCAATGGAGAGAAGCAGGGTGTGCCGGTATTTTCCATGGGGGACAATCAAAACCCGGTGAATATTGCCAGGGCTTCCGTGGAGCATGCGCGGAAGAACAGTTGTAATGTAGTGATTCTTGATACGGCAGGCCGGCTCCATGTAGATGAGGATATGATGGAAGAACTGGTCAATATTAAGGGGGCAGTTTCCATATCCCAGACAATTTTGGTAGTAGATGCCATGACTGGCCAGGATGCAGTCAATGTGGCCGGTAGTTTTCAGGAAAAGATAGGTATTGACGGCGTTATCCTTACCAAGTTGGATGGCGATACCCGTGGCGGAGCGGCTCTGTCTATTCGGGCAGTTACAGGAAAGCCGATTCTGTATATTGGTATGGGAGAAAAGCTGTCTGATTTGGAGCAATTTTATCCGGATCGTATGGCATCCCGCATTCTTGGCATGGGGGATATGCTGACGCTGATTGAGAAGGCCGAGCAGGAGTTTGACGAAGAAAAAGCCAGGGAGATGACCCAGAAGCTGCGCAAAGCCGAATTTGATTATAATGATTTTTTGGAGCAGATGCAGCAGATTAAGAAGATGGGCGGCCTTGCCAGCATTATGAATATGCTGCCGGGTATGGGGCAGTTGAAGGGCGGTATGCCTGAAGTTGATGAGTCGGCTTTTAGCCGGGTAGAAGCGATTATCCTTTCCATGACCAAGGAAGAAAGGGCAAATCCGGCTTTGATGAATCTTTCAAGGAAGCAGCGCATTGCCAGAGGCGCCGGTGTGGAGGTCAGCGAGGTAAACCGTATAGTCAAGCAGTTCGACCAGATGAAGAAGATGATGAAGCAATTGCCAGGTATGATGGGAGGCAAGAAAGGCCGGGGTGGGCTTGGCGGTATGTTTGGTAAGATGAAGCTGCCTTTTTAGCCCATATGGGTGAATAGTCCCGGCATTAAGACGGTGATAGGCCAGGCTGTAGCGCCGTTGGCGCTTTGGCCGGGAATTATCATAGATTTCCAGTAACTGTTCAGACTCCCCCATCGGACGGATATCCGATGCTTCTTGTATCATAGGAAAGTGCGTCCTATGATACAAAAGCGCTCCGCTTAGGATCGCACTGCGGCGGAAAGGAATCATGTCGCTGAAGCGACCCGCCGCAGGCGAGCGGGAAGATACTTTGTCTGGATTGTTACGATTTTCAATATAGGTTAAGGAGGTGAAACGACATGGCAGTTAAGATGAGATTGAAAAGAATGGGCGCAAAAAAGAAACCTTTCTATAGAATCGTAGTTGCAGATTCCCGCTCTCCGAGAGATGGGAGATTCATTGAAGAAATTGGTACTTATGACCCAAATTTGGAGCCGAGCGCAATTAAATTCAATGAAGAAGCTACGAAAAAGTGGCTGTCAACCGGCGCTCAGCCGACGGACCGCGTGGTAAAGCTGTTAAAGGCCGCCGGGCTCCAGTAATGATGAGGTGACGGTTATGAAAGAATTAGTCGAGGTAATTGCAAGAGCGTTGGTTGAGAACCCGGAAGAAGTAGTAGTGACCGAGACGGAGAAAGAAGGCGAAACCCATATTGAACTGAAAGTAGCGCCTTCGGATATGGGAAAGGTTATTGGCAAACAGGGGCGTATTGCAAAAGCAATTCGTTCTGTGGTCAAAGCCGCTGCATCAAAAGAAGAGAAAAAGGTTGTTGTAGATATTCAATAAAGGATAATCAATAACTATTATTGGCTGCCGCCGGATGAAGATAAGCGGCAGCTTTCCTTTATCATTTTGAGGTGTATTTTTATGGAAGATATGCTGCGTGTGGGCGTGATTGCTTCAACTCACGGGATACGAGGGGAAGTGAAGGTTTTTCCTACCACTGATGAAGCAAAGCGTTTTAAAAAACTGAAAACGGTATTTCTGGATAACCGGCCTGAACCAATGATTTTGACCATTGAAAATGTTAAATTTTTTAAAAATATGGTTATCCTGA
This sequence comes from uncultured bacterium, assembly GCA_947383005.1. Taxonomy (GTDB): domain Bacteria; phylum Bacillota; class Clostridia; order Lachnospirales; family Lachnospiraceae; genus Brotaphodocola. The sequence continues at coordinate 8,999 of CANDBT010000006.1, forward strand.
AATTTCGGGAATTTAATAATATCAATGAAGTTGAAAAATATAAAGGCAGAGATTTGCTGATTTCGCGTGAGCAGGCGGTTAAATTGGGACCGGATGAAAATTTTATCGTGGATTTGATTGGCCTTAGGGTAGTTACGGATGAAGGAGAAGATTTTGGCATTTTGAAAGATGTAATGAAAACTGGTGCAAATGATGTTTATGTGATTAACGGAAATGACGGAAAGGAATATTTGTTTCCGGCGATTAAATCTTGTATATTGAATGTGGATTTGGATAAGCAGTTAATGACAGTCCATATTTTGGACGGGCTTTTGGAACTTTAGGAGAGAACAGTGAATTATCATATTTTGACTTTGTTTCCCGATATGGTAGTTGAAGGATTGAATACCAGCATTCTTGGCAGGGCTGTGAATAAGGGGATTTTATCTATAGAAGCGATTAATATTCGTGATTATACCAACGAAAAACATGGCCATGTAGATGATGCGCCTTACGGCGGCGGCGCCGGTATGGTGATGCAGGCGGCGCCTATATGCGATGCTTATGAGGCATTGTGCAGTCGTTTGAAAAAAAGGCCAAGAGTCCTTTATATGACGCCGCAGGGCCAGGTATTTAATCAAAAAAAGGCACAGGAACTGGCACAGGAAGAGAATTTGGTATTTTTATGCGGCCATTATGAAGGGGTTGATGAGCGCGCTCTGGAAATGATTGTTACGGATTATCTGTCCATTGGGGATTATGTGCTTACCGGTGGCGAGCTGCCGGCCATGGTGATGATTGATTGTATTTCCCGGCTGATTCCGGGAGTGCTGAATAATGGCGCTTCCGCGGAAATTGAGTCTTTCCATGATAATCTGCTGGAATATCCCCAATATACGAGGCCGGAGATTTATGAAGGCCGGCGTGTGCCGGAAGTTCTTTTGTCCGGCCATCATAAAAATATCGAAAAATGGCGGCGCGAGAAGTCAATACAGCGAACATGGGAGAGAAGGCCGGACTTGTTGAAAGAGGCGCTGCTTTCTGATAAAGAAAAGCAATTTTTGCAAGAATATATCGACGGCAAATAGTCAGAAGTGTAAAAACAAGAAAATACTTGCAATCGGGGCCAAATTATGTTAATATCAATTGCGTTGTGACTTAGGAAGAGATGTTCCGCTGGCGCCGGAAAGACGTTATTGAACATCAAATAGATAAAGGAGGTTCACACGACATGAATGAGATTATTAAGAAGATCGAAGAGGAGCAGCTCAAGGCATCCGTACCGGAGTTTCATGTAGGCGACACGGTCAAGGTGTACAACAAGATCAAAGAAGGAAATCGCGAGAGAATCCAGGTGTTTGAGGGAACGGTGATTAAAAGACAGAATGGCGGTGTTCGGGAGACCTTTACAGTCAGGAAAAATTCCAATGGTATTGGTGTTGAGAAAACCTGGCCAGTGCATTCTCCTTCCATAGACAACATCGAAGTTGTTCGAAGAGGTAAAGTAAGACGGGCAAAGCTGAATTACCTGAGAACACGGGTAGGCAAAGCTGCTAAGGTTAAAGAGCGGGTAAAGTAATGAGACGGATTGAGGGACAATGCAAATTGTCCCTTAGTTTTTCATGCACAGGCCGCATATGAAAGTTTGCTGCTGACGTAGCATATGGGCCGCGCAAGCAGGGGGAAACCAGTGGACTTATATTATCGAGAGGAGACGAAACCGGTTCGGGTGATTATGAGCTGGATAGTGGATATCACCGTGGTGCTGGCTTTCGCCTGGTTTTGTTTACATTCGTTTGGAGAACAGATTGCGGTAGCCGGGCAGTCGATGACTCCGTTTTTAAATTCTGGTGATGTGGTTTTGATGAATCAATTAATTTATGATTTCAGTAAGCCGAAACGGCTGGATGTAGTAGTTTTTGAACGGGAAGACAAAAAGACTAATGTGAAACGGGTAATTGGCCTGCCGGGAGATGTGGTACAGATTCAGGCGGGATATGTATATATTAACGGTGAGCGGCTGAATGCAGAAGCAGGGCTGGATAAGGTTTCTCTGGCCGGATTGGCAGAAAGCCCGATAGAATTGGGAGAAGATGAATATTTCCTTTTAGGGGATAATCGGGACAGCAGCGAGGACAGCCGCTTTGCCAATGTGGGCAATGTAAAAGAAGAACAGATTTTGGGGAAAGTATGGCTGCGTATTTTTCCGGTAGCGGATTTCGGGCCGCTTCATTCTCAGTAAATCCCCATGCCTGCCGTCAAGGCTCGATAATTTTGCAGCAACGCATAAATGCAATCAACAGGAGGGCAGTTCCTTGAATATACAATGGTATCCCGGGCATATGACAAAAGCAAAGCGAGCCATGAGGGAAGAACTTAAGCTTATTGATTTGCTTATTGAGCTGGTAGATGCCCGCGCGCCTTTGGCCAGCAGGAATCCGGATATTGATCAATTGGGGCAGGGAAAAGCAAGGTTGATTTTATTGAACAAATCTGATCTCGCTGAAGAAAAATGGAATGAGGCATGGACGGCATGGTTTCAGGAAAAAGGTTTTTTTGTGGTAAAGGTCAATTCCCGGGATAATACCGGACTGAAGCAGGTTAATCGGGCAGTGCAGGATGCTTGCCGGGAGAAGATTGAAAGAAACCGCAGAAGGGGGATATTGAATCGTCCTGTCCGGGGAATGGTGGTGGGTATTCCTAATGTAGGCAAATCAACTTTTATTAATTCCTTTGCGGGAAAAGCCTGCGCCAAAACCGGCAATAAGCCCGGAGTGACAAAAGGCAACCAGTGGATTCGTATGAATAAATCTTTAGAGCTTTTGGATACACCGGGGATTTTGTGGCCAAAGTTTGAAGATCAGAAAGTTGGTCTTTTGTTGGCAATGCTGGGTTCGATTAATGATGAGATTTTAAATAGGGAAGACTTAGCCCTGGAAATCGCGGCACTTTTACAGGAACGCTATCCAGGGACATTAAAAGAGCGGTATGGCATAGAAGAAGGAACGGAGCGGGCGGAATGCCTGCGCCATATCGGCCAGATCCGGGCCTGCCTATTAAAGGGGGGCGAAATTGATTTGTTTAAAGCATCCGGGGTGCTGATTGACGATTTCCGCAGTGGTAGGCTGGGGAGAATTACTTTGGAAATACCGGTTTAGCCGGTTTGTGGATGGCAAGGAGGCTGACTGTGAGAAAGCTGACCAAAGAGAAATTAGAAGCAGAGAGAAGCCGTTTAGAGCAAATGCGCGTATTTGAGAAGGAATATGCTTCTTGCGGGATTATTTGCGGTGTCGATGAAGCGGGGAGAGGACCGCTTGCGGGTCCGGTGGCGGCCGGCGCCGTAATTCTTCCGGCAGATTGTGAAATCCTGTTTTTGAACGATTCGAAAAAACTGTCGGAAAAGCGCAGAGAAGAATTGTTTGCGGAGATTAAAGAAAAAGCGGTATCCTGGAGCGTGGGAATTGTAGATGCGGATGTGATTGACCGGATTAATATTTTAAAGGCTACTTATGAAGCGATGAGAAAGGCTGTAGCGGCATTGTCCCCAACTCCGGATTTGCTGCTGAATGACGCAGTATTGATACCCGGAGTGGAGATAGAACAGGTGAAGATCATTAAGGGAGATGCAAAAAGCGTATCCATTGCTGCCGCCAGTATTCTTGCCAAAGTTACCAGGGATCATCTGATGGAAGAATATGACCGGCATTATCCCGAGTATGGTTTTGCCCGCCATAAAGGTTATGGCACAGCGGCACATATCGCTGCCTTGGAAAAGCTTGGGCCATGTCCGATTCACCGGAAAACGTTTATAGGCAAGTTTGTGAAAAAAGAGTAGCCGTCCAAAGACTGTCGAAATAGTTGCGGTTGCAAAAAACGGCCGAAGGCGGCAGTATGGCGCTTATTTCAGATGTGTGATATCATTCAGGCTGTCCAGAGTGCATGTGCCTGTGTCCGGGTCCCAGTCAATGGTAGTGATAGAGGCGTTCTCAATGGAATATTTCCCCTGGGGCGCCTTTTCCTGTAAAAGCCAGGCGAGCAGACAGACGATAGAAGCGCCATGAGATACGATTGCAGCGGATTCTGCTCTTTCAGCAATCAAATGGCTCTTGATTGCTTCTATGGCTCCGGCGGTCCGCCTCAGCACATCCATCTGCGTTTCCCCTCCGGGAGGAGCTTCGTTGACCGGATCATTCCACCATTGAGCAAACCGTTCAGGAAATTGTTTCTGGATTTCCTTCATGGGCATTCCTTCCCATTCCCCATAGCTGATTTCTTCCAGCCCTTCGGCTAAGTATAAAGGAACATTTTGACTGTTGGCTAAAATTGAGGCAGTTTCTTTAGCTCTGGCCAGTTTGCTGGTGAATACCTGATTGATCGGATGGTCTTTCATTGCTTCGGCTATCAGGCGGGCTTGTTGACGTCCCGTTTCATTTAAGGGGATATCCTGCATTCCCTGAATTTTATGGGATAGGTTCCAGTCGGTCTGACAGTGGCGTATTAAATAGAGTTTTTTCCCCATGTAGATTGTCTCCTTTATCAGTTTGGATTGTTACGGATTATTATAGTTGACAAAAGCTGATAATGCAAGAAAGAATAGAGAAAAGTATGAAACAAAATCCGATTTCCGACAGGAAAGACCATACTACCGAAAATAAACGCCGTACAGGCGCTAAATATGAGCGGCTTGCCGCGGATTATCTCCAAAAACAGGGGATGGTTATTTTAAAGCACAATTACCGGGGCGGCGGTGGAGAAATCGATATTATTGGACGGGACGGAAGATATCTGGTTTTTGTGGAAGTGAAATATCGTAAAAACGAGATGAAAGGCAGCCCGGCGGAAGCGGTTACTGTTTTTAAGCAGCAGCGTATCCGAAGAGCCGCCCGATCCTATCTCTATGTTTATCATGATGAGGAAGATATCCCTTGTCGCTTTGATGTGGTCAGTATTCTTGATACCAAAATCCAGTGGATTAAAGATGCTTTTTGAAAAGAGGAGACAGCTATGGAGTGGAAGAGAAAATCGGACAGGGGGATACCCGTCTGGCGGCAGAAGGAAGGGGTTACATTTTTGGTTTTTCCGTCGTTAGAGGAAACGGGATTGGTTAATCATGGATTCTCTACCAGGCTGGGTGGTGTCAGCGAGGGTAAATTTGCAACCATGAATTTTGCTTTTACTCGGGGAGATAATCCCGAACGGGTAAGGGAGAATTACGGCCGCATGGCGAAAGCTCTGGATGTAGATCCGGAAAAGATGGTATTGTCGTATCAGACTCACACAACCAATGTCCGGGTAGTAAACAGTCAGGATGCGGGAAAAGGTCTGACAAGAGAACGGGATTATCGGGATGTAGACGGATTGATTACCAACGAACCAGGGATAACCTTAGTGACTTTTTATGCGGATTGTGTGCCCCTGTTTTTTTTGGACCCGGCCGGCCGGGCTATCGGCTTGTCGCATTCCGGCTGGCGGGGAACCGTAAACCGGATGGGGAAAGCGACCCTTGAAGCCATGGCTCGTGAGTATGGTACCAGGGCAGAAGAGGTAATTGCCTGCATTGGCCCCAGTATTTGCCAGGATTGTTATGAAGTGGGGCTGGAAGTGGCAGAGAAATTTTCAGCGGCTTTTTCCCGTTCTTATTGGCGGCAGTTGTATGATCAAAAGGATAACGGTAAATATCAGTTGAATTTGTGGCGTGCCAATGAAATTGTTTTGATTGAAGCAGGGGTAAGGCCCGAAAATATTTATACCACGGATATTTGCACCCGTTGCAATCCTCAACTGCTTTTTTCCCATCGGGCTATGGGGACAGAACGGGGGAACCTGGCTGCATTTCTGAGTTTGCGCTGAGCCTTTACAAAGCAGGCGATTATTGATATCATGATAAAAAGCGCTCATTATTCGTAAAAACGGGATGAGAGGCAGCTAAAAAGGTGGTACATGATGAAAAAAGGACATACAATCAAGGCGGTGGAGCCGGGTTCTATTGCTGACCAATTGGAACTGGAGCCGGGAGATAAGCTTTTGGAAATCAATGGGAACCAGGTGGAGGATATTTTTGATTATGAATATTATGTAAGCAGCGAGAGCATGGTTATGTTAGTGGAAAAGGCGGATGGCGAGCTGTGGGAGCTGGAAATCGAAAATGATTATGAAGATTTGGGCATTAGCTTTGAAAACGGGCTGATGAGCGATTATAAATCCTGCAGCAATCACTGTATTTTTTGCTTTATTGATCAGATGCCTCCGGGGATGAGGGAGACCTTGTATTTTAAAGACGATGATTCCCGTCTGTCTTTTCTTCAGGGAAACTATATAACTTTGACCAATATGAAGGAGCGGGATATTCAGCGAATTATCCAATTCCATTTGGCGCCAATTAATATTTCTGTCCATACAACCAATCCCGTGCTCAGGTGCAGGATGCTGAATAACCGCTTTGCCGGAGAAGCATTAAAAAAAATAGATACTCTTTTTGAAGCTCAGATTCCCATGAACGGTCAGATTGTCCTGTGTCCGGGAATTAACGACGGGGCGGAACTGGATCGGACAATCGGAGATTTAGCCAGGTATTTGCCTTATATGGAGAGCGTATCGGCGGTTCCTGTGGGCCTGTCCAAGTTCAGAGAAGGATTGTATCCTTTGACTTCTTTTGATCAGAAGTCGGCAGAAGAGGCTATTAATATTATTGAGACATGGCAGAGAAAAATGTGGAGGGAACAGGGAACGCATTTTATCCATGCCAGTGATGAGCTGTATTTGCTGGCGGGCCGGGATCTGCCGGAAGATGAACGTTATGACGGCTATCCTCAATTAGAAAACGGTGTGGGAATGCTGCGCCTGCTGGATAGGGAAGTTTCCCAGGCTCTTGAAGGAAAAGACAATTTGACGGATCTTGAGGAGGCCGGACAGGAGGAGGCTCTGTCCGTGGCCACCGGACGGCTGGCTTATCCGTATATCAAGAAACAGATAGAAAAGATTACCCGCCGTTATCCGGGAAAAACGGTTCATCTTTATGCTATACGCAATGATTTTTTTGGCGAGAGCATAACGGTGGCGGGCCTGCTGACCGGACAGGATATTATCCGTCAGCTTTCCGGTCGCCCGTTAGGGGAACGGCTTTTGCTTCCCGAATGTATGTTTCGCAGCGGAGAAGAAGTTTTTTTGGACGATGTGACGCGTGAGGAGATGCAAAATGCTTTACAAATCCCTATAAATATTGTAAAATCAGGCGGTCAAGACTTAGTTCGGGCAGTTTTATGTCCGGCTGCCGAGGCGGAAAGGGAACAGGATTCACACAGGGGATACGAATTGAAGTAACAGTTCAGACGGCAAGAAGATACTCGCCTGAATTGTTACGAAATTAAAGGAGATATAAATACAAATTATGAGCAAACCGATTGTTGCGATTATAGGGCGGCCCAATGTAGGGAAATCCACGCTATTTAATGCTCTGGCAGGAAAGTCCATTTCTATTGTAAAGGATACGCCCGGAGTGACCAGGGACAGGATTTATGCGGACTGTACCTGGCTGAATATGAATTTTACATTGATTGACACAGGAGGGATCGAGCCGGACAGCAAAGATATTATTTTGTCTCAGATGAGAGAACAGGCCCAGATGGCCATAGATGTGGCCGATGTGATTATTTTTATCGTGGATGTGCGCCAGGGGCTGGTAGATGCAGATTCCAAGGTGGCGGACATGCTGCGCCGGTCCGTCAAGCCTGTAGTGCTGGCAGTTAATAAGGTGGACAGCTTCCAAAAATTCGGTAACGATGTCTATGAGTTTTATAATCTGGGGATAGGAGACCCTGTCCCGGTTTCGGCGGCTTCCCAGTTGGGAATTGGCGATCTGCTGGACCAGGTGGCGGAACATTTTCATACAAAATCATTTGACGAAGAGGAAGATGACCGGCCAAGGGTGGCGATTATCGGTAAGCCGAACGTGGGAAAATCTTCCCTTATCAATAAGTTAATCGGCGCAAACAGGCTGGTAGTATCGGATATTGCCGGAACCACCCGAGATGCGGTAGATACGGAAGTGGTATATCATGGTACGGAATATGTCTTTATTGACACGGCAGGGCTGCGGCGGAAAAGCAGGATCAAGGAGGATCTGGAGAGGTACAGCATAATTCGTACGATAGCCGCGGTAGAGCGGGCAGATGTGGCGGTGCTGGTTATCGATGCCATCGAAGGAGTGACGGAGCAGGATGCAAAAATCGCCGGCATTGCCCATGACAGAGGTAAGGGAGTCCTGGTGGCGGTGAACAAATGGGATGCGATAGAAAAAAACGATAAAACCATTAATGAGTACACCAAAAAAATTCAAAATACCCTTTCCTTTATGCCTTATGCGGAGCTGGTGTTTATCTCGGCCGTGACAGGGCAGCGGCTGGCTAAGCTGTTTGAGCGGATTGATATCGTGCGGCAGAGCCAGAATTTGCGGGTTGCTACCGGTGTCTTGAATGAGATTATGTCGGAGGCAGTAGCGATGCAGCAGCCGCCTTCGGATAAAGGCAAGCGGCTGAAGCTTTTTTATATCACTCAGGTAGCGGTCAAACCGCCGACTTTTGTGATTTTTGTCAACGACAAGGAATTGATGCACTTTTCCTATATCCGGTATTTGGAAAACCGGATCAGGGATACATTTGGCTTTAAAGGAACGTCTCTGCGGTTTATTATCCGGGAGCGTTCAGGAAAGGAGCAGTAATGGAACGAGTAATCTGCCTTTTTATGGGGTATATATTTGGGCTGTTGCAGACGGGATATCTGTATGGAAAGGCACATCATATGGATATCCGCAAATATGGCAGCGGTAATTCGGGCAGTACGAATGTATTGCGTGTTATGGGAGTGAAAGCGGGCCTTATTGTTTTTATCGGGGATTCTTTCAAAATGATTTTTGCCTGCTTGCTGACTCGGTATCTGTTCAGAGGACAGCCGGAAATGGTATATCTCTATCTGCTGTATACCGGTTTCGGGGTGGTTCTCGGACACAATTTTCCTTTTTATATGGGATTTAAAGGTGGGAAAGGCATTGCCGCTTCTGCCGGGCTTTTGGCCGCTACGGACTGGCGGGTAATGCTGGTGTGCCTGGTGGTGTTTGTGGCGGTGGTGGCGGTGACCCGCTATGTATCGCTGGGTTCAATCCTGGTGATGATCATATTTTTTATCGGAATGGTGTTTTTTGGTTCCCGGGGGGACTATGGGATTGCCGATCGCAGCCTGGCGGAGTTTTATGTTATGGCCGGAATTATTAGCGCGATGGGAATATGGCGTCATCGCAGCAATATCAAACGCCTGCTTTCCGGTACGGAAAATAAGGTTACTTTCCACGGGAGCAAAGAAAAAGGATAAAAGTTCTTGACAATGTTTTTTTATGCTACTATAATGATTTCAGCCTTTAGGCTTGGCTTTTCGTGCAAACGAAAGGCCGTTTTCAAAAAGTGAGGAGGAAAACTTATGAAGAAATTGATTGGTTTGAGCATGGCGGCGGTATTGGCTGCATCTCTGACCGCATGCGGCGGAAGCAATACCGCAGAAACGACTGCGGCTACAACGGATGCTGCTGTGGCTCAGGAGGAAAATGAAGACGGCACAGGAGAAAGCGCCGAGGAGGCTCCGTCAGGAGAGACGTTTAAGATTGGTATGATCGGGCCGCTGACCGGCGATGCGGCGACTTACGGCCTGGGTGTAAGGAATGCTGTTGAACTGGCGATTAAAGAGGTCAACGAGGCCGGCGGCATGAATGGATATCAGGTTGAGTACAAGCCTGAGGATGACGAACATGACCCGGAGAAGGCGATTAACGCATACAATGCCCTGAAGGATTGGAACATGCAAATCCTTATCGGTGCGGTTACATCCAAGCCCTGTATTGCCGTTTCCGCTGAGAGCGCGGCAGACAATTTGTTCCAGATTACGCCATCCGGTTCTGCCGTAGAGTGTATTGCCGAACCCAATGTATTCCGCGTATGCTTTTCCGACCCGGATCAGGGAAAGGCTTCTGCCCAATATATCGCTGAGAATAAACTGGCTACGAAGATCGGCGTGATTTATGACAGTTCTACCGAGTATTCCACGGGTATCCTTGAGTCCTTCCGTCCGGAGGCCGAAGCCCAGGGACTGGAGATTGTGGCAGAAGAGGCGTTTACTGCCAACAATGCGACGGATTTTTCAGTTCAGATTGATAATTGCAAGGAAGCAGGCGCAGAGCTTTTATTCATGCCCTTCTATTACACGGAGGCTTCTACTGTGCTGAAACAGTGCGCGGATAAAGAATTTGCACCGATTTTCTTTGGCGTAGACGGTATGGACGGTATTTTGTCTGTGAAGAATTTTGATACGTCTCTGGCTGAGGGCGTTATGCTGCTTACTCCCTTCTCTGCTGATGAGGCTGGCAGCCAGGCGTTTGTAGAGGCTTATAAAGCCGCTTACAGCGATACTCCCAACCAGTTTGCCGCTGATGCTTACGACGCGGTTTATGCGGTTAAAGCGGCTATTGAGCAAGGCAATATTACTCCCGATATGTCTGTGTCCGATATCTGTGAGGCGATGAAGGTTGCCATGACAGAGATTACCATTGACGGTCTGACCGGTTCCCAGATGACCTGGACCGAGGCGGGCGAGCCCAACAAGGAGCCGAAGGCTGCCAAGATTGAAAACGGCGCTTACGTTATGCAGTAACATATTTGCTTTTATGGCCCAAGGGAGGGTTGTCAGTCCGGCAACCCTCTTATTGCTTTATGCACAGGCCCGCATATGGAAGTTTGCTGCTGACGCAGTACGCGGGCCGCGCGGCGAGTAGGAGAAGATGGCTCTTCCCTACTCGATTATGCACACGGGCACCATAAGGAAAATGCCAGCTAAAGCTGGCGGGTGCCCGGCGCGGCGGATAGGGGAAGAGCTTCCCCTGTTGTGGTACCAGAGTGAAGATAAGCGAGGTGCGTACTTATGAGTTTTTTATCCTGTTTAATCAGCGGAATTAGTTTGGGCAGCATTTATGCGATCATTGCCCTGGGATACACCATGGTATACGGTATTGCCAAGATGCTGAATTTTGCCCACGGTGATATAATTATGGTGGGTGCTTTTGCGGCATATACGATTGTCAGCACTTTGGGAATGCCGCCGATACTGGGTGTGATTGTCGCTGTAGCAGTATGTACACTGCTTGGTGTCACCGTGGAGAGGATTGCCTATAAGCCTCTTCGGGGCGCTTCCTCTTTGGCAGTATTGATTACGGCAATCGGAGTCAGTTACCTGCTTCAGAATTTAGCGCTTTTGATTTTCAGTGCCAATCCCCAAAAATTTCAGTCAGTGGTAAATCTTCCGGCCCTTAAGCTGGCCGGCGGGGAACTGTCTGTCTCTGCCGTTACCATTATTACGGTAGTTACCTGCCTTGTGGTGATGTTTTGCCTGACTTCTTTTATCAATAAAACCAAGAAAGGGCAGGCGATGCTGGCTGTGTCTGAGGACAGAGGGGCGGCTACTTTGATGGGAATTAATGTCAACGGGACAATCGCTCTGACTTTTGCTATCGGTTCTGCCCTGGCTGCGATTGCGGGGGTGCTTTATTGTTCTGCTTATGACACCCTGACTCCTTACATCGGTTCCATGCCTGGTATCAAAGCCTTTACGGCGGCAGTTTTCGGAGGGATCGGTTCTATTCCCGGCGCATTTATCGGAGGAATAATTTTGGGAATTATTGAGCAGTTGGCTAAAAAGTATATTTCTTCCCAGTTGGCGGATGCGATTGTGTTTGCTGTGCTGATTATTGTGCTTTTGGTGCGTCCTTCCGGCATTTTGGGCAAGAAAACCAACGAGAAAGTGTAGGTGCGGGCATGAACAGTGTAAAACGGAAAAAATTGATCGATAACCTGTTTACCTACGGGCTGGTTGTCTTTTGCTGGATAGCTGTCCAGGCATTAAGCGCCACTGGCCATATGACCAATCAGATTAATGGGCTTCTGGTCCCTATATGTATGTATGTGATTTTGGCCGTATCCTTGAATCTGACGGTGGGGATTTCCGGTGAGTTGAGCCTTGGCCATGCAGGATTCATGTGTGTGGGCGCTTTTTCCGGCTCTTTTTTTACCAAGCTGATGGCGGAGGCTATCCCCAGCCTTCAGGCCCGGTTTATCATTGCTCTGGTTATCGGCGCGCTGACGGCGGCATTTTTCGGTGTAATTATCGGTATCCCGGTTTTGCGTCTGAGGGGTGATTATCTGGCTATTGTGACCCTGGCTTTCGGAGAAATCATAAAAAATGTTATGAATGTGATTTATGTGGGCGTGGATAACGGCATGCTCCGTATCGCCATGGAGAAAAAGGCCAATTTGAATCTCTCGGAAAACGGAAGAGTGATTATTGAAGGCGCCATGGGTATTACCAAGACACCGAAGGCGTCTACTTTTACCATAGGGATTGTCCTGGTGCTGATTACCTTGTTTATCGTACAGAACTTGATTAATTCCCGGACAGGTCGGGCAATTATGGCCATCCGCGACAACCGGATTGCCGCCGAGTCCGTGGGCCTGAATATCACGAAGTATAAACTTCTGGCTTTTAGCGTATCTGCCTCTTTGGCAGGAATGGCAGGGGTGCTTTATTCTCATAACCTGGCCAGCCTGGCGGCGGAGAAATTTGATTATAACATGTCGATTTTGATTTTGGTTTATGTGGTTTTAGGCGGTATCGGCAATATTCGCGGTTCGATTATTTCTGCGATTGTCCTGACCCTGCTTCCGGAACTTTTGCGGGGGATGAATAATTATCGTATGCTGATTTATGCCATTGTGCTGATTATTATGATGATCGCCAATTCTGCGCCCAGCGCCATCGCTGCCAGAGAGAGGCTGCTGGAAAAATTCCAGCGAAAGAATACAAAGGAGGCGGCCTGATATGAATATTCTGGAAGTGAACCGTTTGAGCATTGCTTTTGGCGGTTTGAAGGCCGTGGATAATTTTAATATCGAGATTAAAAAGGGGCAGCTATATGGTTTGATTGGCCCGAATGGCGCAGGGAAAACTACCGTTTTTAATCTGCTGACAGGTGTTTATAAACCCGATGCGGGCATAATTATGTTGGATGGGGTTAATGTGGCAGGGAAAAGGACGATTTCCATTTGTCAGGCCGGTATTGCCAGGACGTTTCAGAATATCCGTCTGTTTACGGAGATGTCTGTGCTGGACAATGTTAAGGTAGGGCTTCATAATCATCACCGTTATGGGATAGCGACAGGGCTTTTTCGTCTGCCTGGCTATTTCCGGGCGGAAAAGGAAATGGATGAGCGGGCTATGGAGCTGCTTAAAGTGTTTGATATGGAACAGTATTTTGATTATAAAGCCGCTAATTTGCCGTACGGCCAGCAGCGAAAGCTGGAGATTGCCCGTGCCTTGGCGACAGAGCCTAAACTTCTTCTTTTGGATGAGCCTGCTGCAGGGATGAATCCTAATGAGACGACGGAGCTGATGGAGATGATTCGTTTTGTACGGGATACTTTTGATATGACAATTTTGCTGATTGAGCATGATATGAAGCTGGTTAGCGGGATTTGTGAAGCGTTGACCGTACTGAATTTCGGACAGGTGCTTTGCCAGGGAGAGACGGCGGAGGTTCTTAACGATCCGGAGGTAATCAAGGCGTATTTGGGCGAATAGGCAGGGAGGAAAGGGTTATGGCCATACTTGAAGTCAGGAATCTGGAAGTTTTTTATGGTGTTATCCAGGCGATTAAGGGAATTTCCTTTGACGTAGAGCAGGGGGAGATTATTGCGCTTATCGGAGCTAACGGTGCGGGAAAGACCACAACTCTTCATACCATTACAGGCCTGATCCGGGCAAAATCCGGCTCGATTTTTTATGAAGGAAAAGAAGTTACCAGAATTCCCGGGGATAAGCTCGTGCAGATGGGGATTGCCCATGTGCCGGAAGGGCGGCGGATATTTTCGTCTATGACCGTTCTGCAGAATTTGAAGATGGGCGCCTATACGCGAAACGATAAAAAAGAAATTGCGGATACTTTGGAGACGGTCTATCAGCGTTTCCCCCGACTGGAAGAAAGAAAGAACCAGGTGGCAGGTACGCTGTCGGGCGGCGAACAGCAGATGCTGGCCATGGGCCGCGCACTGATGTCGCATCCCAAGCTTATTGCTATGGACGAACCGTCCATGGGACTTTCGCCGATTTATGTCAATGAGATTTTTGATATTATTCAGAAAATCAACAGCGACGGGGTGACGGTGCTTTTGGTGGAACAAAATGCAAAGAAGGCGTTATCTATCGCTCACCGGGCCTATGTGCTGGAGACAGGCAAGATCGTGCTCAGCGGTGATGCCGGTGAGTTGATGAATGATGATTCCGTAAAAAAGGCTTATTTGAGCGAATAAGAGAAAAGTCCAGGATTTTTCTCTCGGGGAGCTGTTTTGCTTCCTAATAAATATATATTATTTAAATGATGAGGAGGTTTGTTTATGAAGGGTAACGTAATTGTAGGACAGTCAGGCGGCCCCACGGCAGTAATTAATTCCAGCCTGGCCGGTGTATATCGTACGGCTATTGACCGTGGAGCAAAGAAAGTGTATGGGATGAGATATGGTATTCAGGGTCTGTTGGATGAGCAGTATGTGGATTTATCCAAGCATATCAAAAACGATTTGGATATTGAAATTTTAAAGCGTACCCCCTCTGCATTTTTAGGAACCTGTCGCTACAAACTGCCGGATATTCATGAAAACCAGGAGATATATGTGAGGCTTTTTGAAATTTTAGATAAGCTGAATATTGAATGTTTTATTTATATCGGCGGAAATGATTCCATGGATACGATCAAAAAACTTTCTGACTATGCGATTCTGACCGGAAAGAAGCAGAGATTTGTCGGCGTACCCAAGACTATTGACAACGATCTGGCTCTGACCGACCATACGCCTGGTTTTGGAAGCGCAGCAAAATATATTGCCACATCCACAAAAGAAGTCATTCGTGACGGTTTGGGCTTCTCCTATAAGAAAAAGCAGGTGACAGTGATTGAGATTATGGGACGAAATGCCGGGTGGCTTACCGGAGCTTCTGCCTTGTCCAGAGGAGAGGATTGTGACGGGCCGGATTTGATTTATTTGCCGGAACTTCCCTTTGATATCGAAAAATTTGTGACCAGAGTCAGAAAGATATTGGAGAAGAAAGACGTGGTGGTTGTGGCGGTTTCTGAAGGTATCCGGACGGCTGACGGCAAGTATATCAGCGAATTGTCGGCCACGATTGATTATGTTGACGCTTTTGGCCACAAACAACTGACCGGGACCGCCAGTTATCTGGCCAACATTATCAGTCAGGAGATCGGCTGTAAGGCCAGGTCCGTAGAATTCAGCACACTGCAGAGAAGCGCTGCACATCTGGCTTCCCGGGTAGACGTAAATGAAGCTTTTATGGTAGGCGGGGCCGCGGTGAAGGCAGCCGATGAAGGCGATACCGGTAAAATGGTAGTTATTGACCGGGTATCGGATGATCCTTATCAGAGCGCTACCGGTATTTATGATGTCCACAAGATCGCCAATGACGAAAAATTGGTACCCAGAGATTGGATTACCAAAGACGGCACTTATGTGACGGAAGAATTTATCGATTATGTATGGCCTCTGATTCAGGGCGATTATCCCTGCGTGATGGTAGGCGGCATCCCCCGTCATCTGTATATGTCGGCCAGTTCTCCGCGAGGAAGGAAGAATGCCAAAGAGGACAGGGAAAACGGAGAATATCTGCAGTGACCCCATATGCCGTATTTTTGGCTTTAACATAATAAACACAGGTGATAAAACGATTCCCCCTGGCATATGCTTATAATAGCATAGAAAGGGGGTATCTTCATGGAAAAATATAATGTTTATAAAGATATCAAGGCCCGAACGGGAGGCGAAATCTACCTGGGAGTAGTAGGTCCGGTTCGGACAGGTAAATCTACATTTATCAAACGATTTATGGAGCAGTTGGTTTTGCCCCAGATGGAAGATGAGCATAAGCGGAACCAAACCAGGGACGAATTGCCGCAAAGCGCCGCCGGAAAGACGATCATGACTACGGAGCCTAAATTCATACCCAAGGAAGCGGCCCTGATTCAGCCGGCCGAAGGCATCCAGGCAAAGGTCAGGTTGATTGATTGTGTAGGTTTTATGGTAGAAGGCGCTTCCGGCCATGTGGAGAACCAACGGGAACGTCTGGTGAAGACGCCCTGGTTTGAAGAGGAAATTCCATTTACCCGCGCTGCCGAAATCGGCACGCAAAAGGTGATTAAAGACCATTCCACTATCGGTTTGGTGATTACTACAGATGGTTCTTTTGGCGATTTAAAGAGGGAAGCTTACATATCTGCCGAAGAGACGGCTATTCAGGAATTAAAAAATATCGGCAAGCCGTTTTTGGTGCTGCTCAATTCTGACCGCCCGTATTCGGAGGAAACGGTTCATCTGGCAAGGGAGATGGAAGAGCAGTATCAGGTGTCGGTAATGCCGGTCAACTGCGAACAATTGAAAAGCGAAGATATTTGCCGGATTTTGGAACGGGTATTAAAAGAATTTCCGGTGACGGAGGTAGACTTTTTTATTCCCAAATGGCTTGAGATTCTGCCGGGGAGCCACTGGCTGAAAGAAGAAACGGTAAAGACAGCCAGAGAACTGATGGCAGAAGTACACCATATGAAAGATGTGCCTTCCGATTTTGCCGGGGAGGAGTCGGAAGTGATACGTTCGATGAAAGTAGACCATATGAATCTTTCTGACGGCAGCGTGTCGGTACAGGTGGTGCTGGAGGATGGTTACTATTACCAGACCTTGAGTGATTTTGCCGGAATCCCTATTGAGGACGAATACCAATTGATGCAAAAGCTGCGCGGCCTGGCATCAATGCAGAACGAATATGATAAGGTATTGAATGCTATGAATCAGGTACGAATGAAAGGGTATGGCGTAGTGACTCCGGATCGCTCGGAAATTGTTCTGGATGAGCCGGAGGTGATTCGCCATGGCAATAAATACGGTGTAAAAATGCACGCGGAAGCTCCGTCGATTAACCTGATAAAGGCTCACATTCAGACAGAAATCGCACCGATTGTGGGAAGTGAGCAGCAAGCGGAGGATTTGATTGCCTATATGAAAGATAATGCCAGAAAGAAGGAGGACGGAATCTGGGAAACCAATATTTTCGGCAAATCGATTGAGCAGATTGTGGAGGACGGCATTCAGGCTAAGGTTAGCCAAATGACGGAGGATTGCCAGATCAAGCTGCAGGATGCGTTGCAAAAGATTATAAATGACAGCAACGGAGGGATGATTTGCATTATTATTTAAAAGTAACGGTTCAGACAGGCAAGAAGATACTTGTGGACGGTTACCAAAAGGCAGCAGACATAAGGGAAAGACAAGGAGAATTTTGCTTTTATGACAAAAGTTCAGATATACACTGACGGTTCGGCCAGAGGCAACCCCGATGGTCCGGGAGGATATGGGGTGGTGATTCAGTTTATGGACAACAAAGGGCAGCTCCACGAGAAGATACTGTCTGCCGGATATCGGAGGACGACAAATAACCGGATGGAGCTGATGGCGGCTATTGCCGGCTTGGAGGCTCTTAATCGCCCCTGCGAGGTAGAACTGTATTCCGATTCCAAATATTTAACCGATGCGTTCAACCAGCATTGGATTGACAGTTGGCTGGCCAATAACTGGAAACGGGGAAAAAGCGGAGCAGTAAAAAATGTGGATTTATGGGAAAGGCTTTTGAAGGCGAAAAAACCGCATAAGGTTACTTTTATTTGGGTGAAAGGCCATGCGGGGCATCCGCAGAATGAGCGATGCGATCAACTGGCTACGTCAGCGGCGGACGGAGACAAAGAGGAATTGCTGACAGATGAGGGAGTGGACTGAAGGTAACGGTTCAGACGGGAAAAGACAGCCTGTCTGGGCCGTTATCATTTTCATAGTAAACCCCATGCCACATTCTCGGCACCACCATAAATGAAAGTGGGGTTTACTATGAACCCTCCGGGGGATGCACACGGAATGCAAAAACGGCATTCCGGCGCTGTACGGACAGCGCAGCAAGTGCGCAGTCCTACCGTAAGAAATCGATACTTTCATAGTATATTTACAGTTATCTTACAAATATTTACTTCTTTTGGTTGCCTGTTTCTTTTCTTGGTAGATTGTGTTATCGTAGGGATAGAAGAAATTCGGATGACGGATGGGTTGTATTAATTTTGAGAAAAGACGGGATGATTCGTATGAGGGCAAAAGGCGTTTGGATTTATCTGTGCCTGGTTTTATGCGTCGGTTTTTTTTCTACCAGTTTAGTTAAAAGACGGACAGAGAATGAGAGCGGGATAGAATTGGCGGCATTGAGAGAAGGGCAGGATATTGCCTTTTTGTCAGAAGAAGATGAAGTGGAGGAGAGCCAGGAGGCAGAGCTTTCCAATTCTGCTTTAACCCGGCTGCGTGAACTGGATGACCGAATTGTCCAGAACCGGGCGAAAGAAAGTGCAGTAAGTGTCAATTCCCGAAAGGCTGTACTGGAAAATGAGAGGAGATTGTGGGAAGGAGAGGTGCAAAATATTCTGAATACCCTGAAAGAGCAGCTCAGTGCCGATCAGCAGGACGAGTTGATGCTTAGTCAGAAAGAATGGATGAAAGAAAGGGAAAGCCAGGCAATTGCTGCCTCTCGGAAACAATCGGGGACATCTATGGAAGAGTTGGATTACAGCATGGTTTTGGCGGAAATGACCCGTGAACGGGCTTATGATCTGGCCGACGGATACGGGGATTATTTTAAATAATTGGAAAACCGGACGAGAAGCATCGGGTATTCACCCGATGAGGAAAACCGGATGAAAACAGTCTTATAAGCAAGCTTGACGCCTGCTATTGTTGCGGTTTACGGGGCGGATCTTCTTGTCCGGCTATGCCGGACGAGAAGCATCGGGTATTCACCCGATGAGGAAAACCGGATGAAAACAGTCTTATAAGCAAGCTTGACGCCTGTTTTCATCCGGTTTTCCCCGCCCCGTGAACGGTAACACTTGATATTCTTAACGAGTAGTGATAGAATGTATTTGTGAAGAAAGTGAGTAAGAGTAACTGTTTTACGGACTTTGCAGTAAGTGCAGAATTCTGTAGGGAATAGTTATGGGTAAGAACAAAAAGAAAAAATAAGGGGTTGTTTTTTATGTCAGGACATTCTAAGTTTGCCAATATCAAGCATAAGAAAGAAAAAAATGATGCTGCCAAAGGGAAGGTTTTTACGGTGATTGGCCGTGAGCTGGCGGTGGCAGTAAAAGAAGGCGGTCCGGATCCGGCGAACAACAGTAAGCTCCGTGATGTAATTGCCAAGGCGAAGGCCAACAATATGCCTAATGATACGATTGACCGGGGAATAAAAAAGGCGGCTGGAGATGCCAATTCGGTTAATTATGAGCTGCTTACCTATGAAGGCTACGGACCCAGCGGCGTTGCTATTATTGTGGACGCGCTGACCGATAACAAAAACCGTACCGCGGCTAATGTGCGTAGCGCTTTTACCAAAGGCAACGGCAATGTGGGCGCCCAGGGAAGCGTATCCTTTATGTTTGACAAGAAGGGACAGATTATCATTGCCAAAGAGGATTGCGACACAGACCCGGATGAGCTGATGATGCTGGCTCTGGATGCGGGAGCGGAGGATTTTGCAGAAGAGGAAGACAGCTACGAGATAATCACCGGTCCGGAAGATTTCAGCCAGGTGCGTGAGGCTCTTGAGCAGGCAGGGATTGCGATGCTGGAAGCAGATGTGACCATGATTCCCCAGACCTGGGTGGAGCTGACAGCAGAAGAGGATATTAAGCGGATGAATCGACTGTTGGATTTGCTGGACGCTGATGATGATGTGCAGGCAGTATACCACAACTGGGATGAATAATGTTGAAAAAGCAGCAGGGGGAATTAAGGTTTGGCCTTAGTTCCCCCTGTTTTATGCGCAGGCCCGCATACGGAAGTAAGCTGCTGGCGCAGCGTGCGGGCCGCGCGGCGATTAGGGGAAAAGCTTCCCCTACTCGATGATATACAGGCCCGCAAACGGAAATAAGCTGCTGGCGCAGCGTGCGGGCCGCGCGGCGATTAGGGGAAAGGAGAAGTTATGAGAACATTCAGTGAGCAGCAGATCGTGTTCCTGGCGCCAAATGGCAATGCGGTGAATAATGCCAGAAAAATTTCTTCCGGCGGGGGCTTTGTTATGAGGCGCAGGTCGGCGGATGATACTTTTTATATGGGGGAATGTAAAGGGAGCGGAAAATCCAACTATGTCGTGTCAGCGGATTTCATTGATGAGGAGCATCCTGTTTTCCGCTGCAGTTGCCCAAGCAGGCAGCTTCCCTGTAAGCACAGCCTTGCGCTGCTGTTTGAAATCGCGGGGAAAAAAGATTTCCTGGTGGGCGAGATTCCGGAGGATATTTTAGAAAAGCGCAAGAAAAAACAGGCCAGAGAAGAGAAAAAAGCGGAGGCGGCCGCTTCGGGGGAGAAAAAGGCGCCTTCGGGAAAGAGCAGCCGGGCGGGCAAGGCTGCCCGGACAAAAAAGATAAAGAAACAACGGGAAGGCTTATCTGTGATGAAACAGATGGTAGATCAGTTGATGAATATGGGGTTGTCGGCAATGGGAAGCGTGTCGCTGAAAAGCTATCGGGATTTGGCTAAACAGTTGGGCGACTATTATTTGCCGGGTCCGCAAAATTACTTTAACCGTTTGGTTTTGGAGATGGAAGCTTATCAGAAGGATCAGGATCCCGGACATTATCATCAGGCAGTAGAGGTACTGAAACGTTTGAGAGCTTTGGAACGTAAGGCAGACAGCTACTTGGAGGAAAAGCTGGAAAAAGACAATCCGGAGGCTGACGACGATATTTTGTATGAGGAGCTGGGAGGCATCTGGAAATTGGAGCAGCTTAATGATTTGGGGCTGAAAAAGGAAAAAGTACGTCTTATGCAGTTGTCTTTTCAGGTGATTTTTGATGCAGCCCGCAAAGAATACATAGATTTGGGGTATTGGGCGGATGTGGATACAGGGGAGATTTCCTGCACCCGCAATTATCGGCCATTAAAGGCACTAAAATATGTAAAACAGGAAGATTCGTGTTTTGAAGTAGCACAGGTGCCTGTGCTCAGCTATTATCCGGGCGGAATGAATAAGAGAATCCGTTGGGACGGAGTAACGTTTGCCCCAGTAGAACGGACGGATTTGGAGGCGGTTATTAAATTTGCCTATCAGGACATTGCTTCTGCGGCAAAACCAGTTAAAAACGAGCTGAAAAATCTTTTGTCAGAGGATTATTGCGGCGTACTGCTGTTTTTTGAACGTATCGGGCGGATTAAAAACGGGCAGGGAGAAATTTACGTGATGGAGGATAAAACCGGCAGCAGGATAGAATTGCGGGTGAGAGGGGACTGGGAAAATACTCTTGCGGCATTATCGCTTATCCCGGATCAGGAAGTCCTTCATGGCCAGGTATTGTTTGGGCTTATGTATTATGACCAGGAAGATAAGAAAATTTGTTTATATCCATGCAGTATTGTGACCGCAAAGGGCATTGTGAGGTTATTATATTAAAAAAGCCATTTTAACGGTTGCGATTGGTTGCTTTGATAACATGCGGTTTATGATGAATGAAGATAAAGGAGCGGCTTATGAACTTAGGAGCGGTATATGAGTTGCGGGAGCGGCTGGAAACGGCGGCCATTGCCGGAGTGAACCTGATTTCCGAAGATTTCCGGCTGAAACGGGCAGTACAGCAAATGGAGCCATTGGGAAAGGCGTCGCCCGTGTTTCGGAAGATTGAGCTGATGGCAAAAAAGCTTGTTGAACCAGAGTGCGAAGACCGGGCCGGTGTGCTGTTGGATACTCTGGGACTGGTGGACGCGGTATTGTGTACGCAGGGGTCAACCCAGACGGAAGGAGAAATTGAAGATTTGGATACGCCGGCTTCCGACGGCAATATCTATTATCCTGCTTCCTACAGTAAGCTGGCACCGGTATTGGAAGCATTTCGCAGTACTGGCAGCGGGCGATACGCAATAGTGGAGAATGCTTATGAAACCATGCCGGAGATATTTGAGGATTACCGGATGGTTTACTGGATGGTAAAAGCCCTGGGGGATGTCTATGCGGAACTGGCAGATCTGGTGGCAAATAAACTGGAACAGAGAGGGGAAAAGGTTATCCCGCTGTTAAAGCAAAACTTTGACCGGGAAGGCAAGCGGGAAATGGCACGCAGGATTTCCGTCATAGAAAAGATTGCCGGCAGCAAGGAAAATGAATTCTACCGTTTTGCGGCGGAAGCGGGAAGCAAGGAGGTCCGTGAGGCGGCTATCGGGGCATTACGTCATGATATGTCTAATTTGCCTTTGCTTTTGGACCTATATAAGGCGGAAAAAGGAAAGTTAAAAGAAGCTGTCCTGACTTCCCTGGCTTATATGGACGGAGAGGAAGCAGAAAAATTCTGGCAGACGGCGATGAAGAAGAAGCCGTTGGAGGCCAGCGGTTATCTGCAGTATTCGGTCAAAGACTGGGCATCAGATTTGATTGCTGACGAGCTGGACCGGCAGATTGAAGATTATGTAAGCGGTATCGGCAAGGATGAGATAAAAGAGGCCCAGACAAAGGAAGAGGAAGAGAAAGCCAGGGCAAAGGCCAGGGAAAAAAAGGCGGAGGCAAGAAAAATACTGGAATCTTTATGGAGAAGGGCCGAAGGGAAACACTCGGATAAGATTTGCCGGTGTTATGAGAAGATATACCGGATTTTCCCCAAACAGGTGCCAGAAGTACTTATCCATTCTTTGATTCAGGAAAACCATCCCTCCATCTGCCGCCTGGCAGAAGAAATGTACCAGGCTCACGGAAACGATTTCCTGGAATCCGTGTTCCTTGTTTCGCTGCTGAATAATCCTGCCGAACAGACTTATGATGAGTTTAGCCGATGGATGGCGCCGGAAAATTATGTGGAGGAGGAGCCGCTGAAAGAGGGAAAGGGAAAGATGCTGCGGGGTTTTGCCCAGTACTTTGCCCGGATTTTTTATGACGAAAACGATGGCGGCTATTGGGTGAGCAGGGAAGAATTCCAGGTGAGAGGAAGGGCTAAAGCCAGGAAAATCGAAGCAGGATTTGATTTGCGCTGGTATTCTTTGCTGCTGAAATATCCGGGGCGCCATGACAGGGGCCACAGGGATACCTATAGTGCATACAGGAGCTTTTATGACGAGATTGTGGCAGGGCTGTACCGTCCGGATGTAGAGTCCCTGCAGCGTCCTTACGGGGAATTCTTTTACGAGGCCATGACGCCGCTGCTGCCGACTACAGAAGGGGTAAGGATGTTAAAACGGTGCGGCTGGACGGATTATCGGGGAATACTAAAAAACTGTATCCGCAAAAACAGCTATGCTACCTATGTGATCCGCCAGTTGATTCAGGAGCTGCCGTTGACCAACGAGGAGCTGGCGGACGAATTAGATGAGGCCATTCAGGAAAACAAACACAGAGCGATTAACGGGATCGGCCTTTGGGAAAAATGGCGGGATGGCCTGCGCAGCGGGATTTCCGCAGATAAATTGTAAAAGTATTTACAGAGTTTTTTTGTGCCTGAGAGATTTCAGGAGTGAATGTAAGATGTACTCTCAGAATCTTTTCTGCACCTGCCTTTGTAGCTGATTTTCCGTCATATGCACCTAAATTTAATCAACGTACGTTTCACGTACGCCTCATAAATTTATGCACATCTGACAAAAAATCATCTCACAAAATCAGGCACAGAGAAACTCCGAGAATACATTAAGGAAATTAGGAGGGATCAGTGATGAACGAACAAAATATGCAGCGGCTGCCGGCAGAGCAGTTGTTTAAAAAGGAGATTGACGCATTGATTGCCAATGAGACTCATCCGGTGCCTGCCGGCTGGAGGATGTCGCCAAAATCGGTGCTTACCTACATTTGCGGAGGCAGATCGGGAGACGTGGAAATCACACCAAAATATATTGGCCACAAAAGGCTGGTCGAAATAGCGATTTCTACATTGGTGACGGATCGTGCCCTGCTTTTGATCGGTGAGCCGGGGACAGCCAAGTCCTGGCTGTCCGAGCATCTGACGGCAGCCATCAACGGAGACTCCACACGGGTAATCCAGGGTACCGCCGGAACCACGGAAGAGCAGATACGTTATTCTTGGAATTATGCTATGCTGATTGCCAACGGGCCTTCTAAAGAAGCGATGATCCCCAGTCCGATTTACCGTGCCATGGAGGAAGGAATGGTAGCCAGGGTGGAGGAAATTTCCCGCTGTGCCTCGGAAGTCCAGGATGCACTGATTTCCATTTTGTCTGAGAAACGGATTTCTGTTCCGGAGTTGGGCATTGAAATCCCGGCCAGGAAGGGATTCTCGGTGATTGCCACGGCCAATACGAGAGACAAAGGTGTCAATGAAATGTCGGCGGCGCTGAAAAGGCGTTTTAATATTGTAGTACTTCCCACGCCGGACAATCTGGAGGCGGAGATGGAAATTGTGCAGACGAGGATGGAGCAGTTGGCGGAAAACCTGGATTTGCATGCCCGCCTGCCGGAACAGGAAGTGGTGGAAAAAGTATGTACGATATTCCGGGAGCTGCGGTCCGGGGCAACTATGGATGGAAAGCAGAAATTGAAGCCTACCACCGGTGTATTGTCGACAGCAGAAGCGATTTCTTTGCTGGCCAACAGTATGGCTTTGGCGGGAAGTTTCGGAAATGGTACGATTACAGATTATGATCTAGCGGCCGGCCTTCAGGGAGCTATTGTAAAAGAGGACAGCAAGGACCAGAAAGCCTGGGAGGAATATCTGGAAAATATTATGAAAAAACGGGGTTCCCGGTGGCTGTCTTTGTATCAGGAGTGCAGGGAGCTGAATCATTGAGTGAAGAATCGTAGATGGGCATATGCGGTTACGAACAGTAACGGAGGGAAGGGAAGGCCATGGAGTTAAAGCAGAAAACAGAGAAAGCCCTGAAAGCGGGGGGGATTCCTAAAGTATTTGGCATCCGCCATCTGTCTCCGGCGGGAGCTTACTATTTGCGGGAATACTTAGATCAGGAAAAACCGGAGCTGGTGCTGATTGAGGGGCCGTCGGATTTTACCGGGCTGATTGGGGAATTGGGGGGAGAAGAGGTAAAGCCTCCGGTAGCGGTTATGTCCTATACTCTTACTTTGCCGATTCGGACGCTTTTGTATCCTTTTGCCATATATTCCCCAGAATATCAGGCGATTTGCTGGGCCAGGGAGCATGGCTGCCCATGCCGTTTCTGTGATTTGCCGTCGGAAATTTTTTTGGGATTTGCGGAGCAAAGAGCGATTGAGCGGGCAAAGGCAGTTGAAGAAGGAAAAGACGAACAGGAAAGGCGTGAGCCGCCGATTGCTTTGGTATACCAAAAACTGGATGAATTGTCGGAAGACGGGGACAGCGAGACCTTTTGGGAGCGGACTTTGGAGCAGGCTGCAGATGCAAACGGGTACCGGAAAGGGGCGATACAGTTTGGTACTTCCCTGAGAAGCCTTTCCATGGGACAAGGCGTTGCGGGGCAAAGCCCTGTGGGACAGGACGAGGAGGATAGGGAAAATCTTGTCCGGGAAGCGTATATGTGCCGGATTGCCGGTATGGCGATAAAAGAGGGGATGAATCCGGAAAAGATTGTTATGGTCACCGGCAGTTTCCATGTGGAGGGTATATTGCAGGGGATGAAAGCCATCGCGGGAGGAAAAGAAACGATGACGGATAAGCAGTTGGCCCGTCTTCCCAGGCTTGAAGCAAAAAAAACGTTGATGCCGTATTCCTATTACCGCCTTTCCGAGCGTTCCGGCTACGGAGCCGGCAATCGTGCTCCGGCATATTATGAAATGATATGGGATGGTCTGTGCCGGAAAGAAGCAGATTATGCAGGACGCAGATATCTGGCTTCCCTGGCTGCTTTTCAGAGAGAACAGGGGAATATGGTGTCTTCGGCGGAAATAATCGAAGCCGGACGCCTGTCTTATGCGTTAGCCAGGCTTCATGGCGGACAGATTCCCGCTTTACAGGATTTGCGGGACGGGGCGCTGACCTGTATGGGGCATGGTCGTTTTGGGGAGATTGCCCTGGCAGTTGCGGATACGGAAATCGGGACCAAAATCGGCCGCTTGCCGGAAGGTGTCAGCCAGACTTCGGTCCAGTCGGATTTTTACTATCAGTTGAAGGAACTGCGGCTGGAAAAATATAAATCGGTATCGGCCCAGCAGTTATCTTTGGATTTGCGGGAAAATTTGCGGGTAAAATCCCCAAAAGCTGCGTTTATTGATTTAGAGCGTTCGTTTTTTCTGCATCGGCTGAGAGTATTGGGGATTTCATTTGCTCAGATTCAGGCAATGCAGCAGGAACGGGCTACCTGGGCGGAACAATGGCTTTTGCGCTGGACACCGGAGGCGGAAATGCAGATTGTGGAAGCTGTGCTTAAAGGAGATACGATAGAGCAGGCCGTGGCTTTTGAATTAAAAGAGAGGATTGCAGCCAGCCAGGGGATTGCCGGCCTGGCCGAGATAATTGAGGAATCTTGCCGATGTGGTATGCCCGTGGTGCTGGAACAAGCTGTGACCACACTGCAGAAGACTGCTGTGGATGCGGTATCCGTTACAGAAATCGCGGAAACGGCGGGCAGATTATCTATGGTGCTGCAATACGGAGATATCCGCAGGCTGGACAGAAAGCCGCTGATTCCGATATTATCCCAGCTTTTTTTGCGGGCTTGCCTTATTTTGGCAGGAGAATGCGTTTGTGACGATCAGGCCGCTAAATTGTTGGCGCAGGCGATGAGTACCCTGCATCAGGTATCCGTCAGTCATGATTTTCTTGACAGCGGGCGCTGGCTGAGCGTGCTGGGGGAAATAGCTGGGCGGGATGATTTGAATACCCGTTTGTCAGGGCTGGCAGCAGCGATTTTGCTGGAGGCCGGGAAAATGGACAGCGAAGAGTTGGGAAGGGAAGTGCAGCGCCGCCTTTCGCGGGGAATTCCTGCCGAACTGGGAGCAGGCTGGTTTGAAGGGTTGTCCATGAAAAATCATTATGCCCTCATAGCCCGGTTAAGCTTGTGGGAAAGGCTTAGCGAATATCTTGATGTTTTGGACGATGAGGAGTTTAAGCGGGCTCTTGTATTTTTGCGCCGGGCTTTTGCCGATTTTTCGGCAGAAGAGAAAGATCAGATAGCGGAAAATTTAGGCGAAATCTGGCAGGTAAATCCGACACAGGTCAGCGAGGTGCTCAACGGACCGGTTTCCGAAGAAGAGATGGGCCTGTTGGAAGGGCTGGAGGACTTTGATTTTGGGGACATTTAGGAATAGCCGTTTGAGAAAAGGAGCCGGATGAGATGGAGATAAAAGAGCAGATGAAGCGATGGAGACTGATTCTGGGGGAAGAAAGCCAGGCACAGTTTGATTCGATGGGGGGCGCCGGAGAGATGCAGCTTTCCCAGGAGCAATGGCAGATGGATCAGGCTCTGGCAGCCATTTATAATAAAGATTTTGCCGGTGGTTTCGGTCCCGGCGGCAGAGGAGCCGGAAAAGGCCCTTCCAATCCACAGATTACCCGGTGGCTGGGAGATGTGAGAACGCTTTTTGATAAAGATTTAGTGAAGATTGTCCAGTCAGACGCTATGGAGCGGTGCGGCTTAAAACAGTTGATTTTTGAGCCGGAGCTTTTGGAAAACCTGGAGCCGGATATGAATTTGGCCACGACGATTTTATTGCTCAAGGATCAGGTGCCAAAGCGGAGCAAAGAAAGTGTCAGGGAATTTATGGCAAAGATCGTGGAGGAGATTAATAAGCTGCTGGAAAGCGATATCCGCCGGGCCGTGACGGCGGCGGTAAACCGGCGTCAGCATTCTCCTATCCCCTCGGCGGCGGCTCTGGATTTTCCTACAACGATTCGCCGGGGGATAAAAAATTATAACCGGGAACTAGGAAAAATCATACCGGAACATTACTATTTTTTTGACCGGACGACGAAAACGGCGGCCAACAAATATACGGTAATCCTCGATGTGGATCAGAGCGGATCCATGGGGGAATCGGTGATTTATTCTTCCATTATGAGCTGCATTTTGGCGAGTATGGCGGCTTTGCGCACGAGGATTGTAGCTTTTGATACACAGGTAGTGGATTTGACGGAAAAATGCGAAGACCCGGTGGATTTGCTGTTTGGGTTTCAGCTTGGCGGCGGCACGGATATCCATAAATCGATTGTATATTGCCGGCAATTTATTGAAAATCCGAAAAAAACCTTGTTTTTCCTGATCAGCGATTTGATGGAAGGCGGCAATCGGGCAGGGATGCTCAGACGGCTTGAGGAGATGAAAGAATCCGGAGTTACCGTTGTGTGCCTCCTGGCTATTGCTGATGGAGGAAAACCCTATTATGACGCTCAGATGGCGCAGAGAATTGCTGCCGTAGGGATTCCTTGTTTTGCCTGCAATCCGCAAAATTTGCCTCTTTTGTTGGAAAGGGCGCTGAAAGGGCAGGATTTGGCGGCATTTCAGAAAGAGTTTGAAGAAAAAAAGAAATAAAGTCCGTTGACTTGTTTTTCCAGATGACTTATAATGTTACGTAGCGGTTCAGACAGCGGGGAATCTGACATATTTTATGGCCGGTTTTTCCAGAAGTATAAGGCATGTCAAATTCCACAGGATGAACATTCCTCATTAAGGTAAAGGAGCATTGTATTCAGATGGTAAGAAGTATGACCGGATTCGGCCGTTATGAGGCCGTTACGCCGGAACATAAGATTTTGGTAGAAATTAAGGCTGTCAATCATCGGTATCTGGATTTAAGCATTAAGATGCCTAAAAAGTTCAGCCACTTTGAGCTGGGAATACGCAATTTGCTGAAGACTTATGCTCAGAGAGGGAAAGTGGATGTTTTTATCAGCTATGAGGACTATACGGAGGATAACCTGTGCCTGAAATATAACCGTTCCCTTGCCGCGGAATATATGGAATATTTTGTGCAGATGCAGCGTCAGTTCGGTATTGAGAATGATGTGAAAGTTTCCATGCTGGCAAAGATGCCGGAAGTGCTGACGATGGAACAGGAGCCGGAGGATGAGGACAGGATTTGGAAAATCTTATCCCAGGCGGTTGAGGGGGCAGCAGAAAAGTTTGTGGAATCCCGTGTCCAGGAGGGCAAAGAACTGAAGAGGGATCTTCTGGACAAGCTGGACTATATGGAGGGGCTGGTGGATTTTATTGAGGATCGTTCGCCGGCGATTCTCAGGGAATACCGGACAAAGTTGGAAGACAAGGTGAGAGAGCTTTTGGAGAATACAACCGTAGAAGAAAGCCGTATTGCCATGGAAGTGACATTTTATGCCGATAAGATATGTGTGGACGAGGAGACCGTACGGCTGCGCAGCCATATCGAGGCTACAAGAAAAGATCTTAAAACAGGCGGCGGGGTAGGCAGGAAGCTGGATTTCATCGCCCAGGAAATGAATCGGGAAGCCAATACCATCCTCAGCAAGTCCAGTGATAAGGAGATTTCCGATAAAGCTATTGCGCTAAAAACAGAAATAGAAAAAATTCGCGAGCAGATTCAAAATATTGAGTAAGTATTGGCAGCGTGTATAAAGGAGCGTGGATATGGAGCAAAAGGGGATATTGGCGGTGATATCCGGTTTTTCCGGAGCAGGAAAGGGGACGCTGGTCCGGGCGATGCTGGACGCTTATCCGGAGCAGTATGCTCTGTCGGTTTCCGCCACTACCCGCAGGCCGAGGCAGGGTGAGGAACATGGCAGGGAATACTTTTTTGTATCAAAGGACGATTTTGAAGAGATGATTGCTAAGGAAGACCTTGTTGAATATGCCTGTTATGTGGGGAATTATTACGGTACGCCCAAAAGCTACGTGGAAGAACAGATGAAGGCAGGGAAGGACGTAATACTGGAAATTGAAATTCAAGGGGCATTGAAGGTAAAAGAGCGTTTTCCTGACACTTTGCTGGTTTTCGTGACACCACCAAGCGCCGCCGAGCTGGAGAGAAGGCTGAGAGGCAGAGGGACGGAGACAGAGGAAGCCATTCAAAACCGGCTGAAGCGGGCGGCGGAGGAAGCGGAATTTATGGGGCATTATGACTATCTTTTGGTAAATGACAAGCTTAAGGTCTGTGTCCAGGAAATCCATGAGCTGATCCAGGCTCAGCATAAACGGATAAGGGGCAGCCGGGATTTTATCGATAAGATTAAGAGAGAACTGCGGAGAATATCCGATAAATATTGACGCGGTTGCGTTCACCGTGTGCCTGTGAGCAGCGGCAAGAAAGGAGTTTTTATGTTACATCCATCTTACACCGATTTGATTAATGTGGTAAATAAGGAGGTTGAGCCAGGGGAACATCCGGTGGTGCAAAGCCGTTACTCCATTGTCCTGGCCTCCGCCAAACGTGCCCGCCAGTTGATTGAGGAGACAGGAGGCATTAGTGAGAATGCGGAGAAAAAACCGTTGTCAGAGGCGATTCAGGAGATTTACGACGGTAAGGTAAAGATTCTTGGCGATGATACAGACGATGATGAGAATAGGGAAGAAGAATAAGTGCAGCCGCTACAGGCGATGTTTTGAAGGAGGCCGTCTCGAGGGCAAAAACCAGGAGATGGCTTTTCTTACACAAAAAAGGAAGTGTTGCTGATTGTATGAAAGTTTTATTTGTTTCCCTGGGCTGTGATAAAAATCTGGTTGACAGCGAAAAAATGCTGGGGATATTGAGCCGGGAAGGCTACAGCTTTACCGATGACGAGCAGGAGGCCCAGGTAATTATTATCAATACCTGCTGTTTTATCGGTGATGCTAAGGAGGAAAGCGTCAATACGATTTTGGAGTTGGCCGCTTTGAAGACCAGCGGTTCATGCCAGGCGTTAATTGTTACGGGATGTATGGCGCAGCGGTATCAGCAGGAGATTTTTGAGGAGATACCGGAGGTAGACGGTATCGTGGGGACTACGGCTTTTGACGAGATTGTCCCGGTACTTCGGCAGGTATTAAATGGTGAACGAGTCTCTTGTTTCCGGGATTTAGATCATACCGTGACGGAAAAACAGGAGCCTGAGCGAATCGTTACGACCGGCGGCCATTATGCTTTTTTAAAAATTGCCGAGGGATGTGATAAATGCTGCACATATTGCATTATTCCCAGCCTGCGGGGCGGTTATCGCAGTATTCCCATGGAGCAACTGATAAAAGAAGCCCGCCGCCTGGTTGAGATGGGGGTGCGGGAATTGATCCTCGTGGCCCAGGAAACTACCCTTTACGGAACAGATCTTTACGGGGAAAAATCCCTTCCCCGCCTGCTCCACCAGCTTGCCGCCATTTCCGGACTTTACTGGATACGGATTCAGTATTGTTATCCGGAAGAGATAACGGATGAATTGATCAAAACGATCCGGGAGGAAGAAAAGGTATGCCATTATCTGGATATTCCTATTCAGCATGCCAGCGACAGGATACTCCGGCGGATGGGAAGACGGACAAATCAGGATTCTATCCGGAAGATTGTGGAAAAGCTTAGGCGGGAAATTCCCGATATCGCCCTGCGGACGACAATGATATCCGGTTTTCCCGGAGAAACGCAGGAGGACCATGAGGAGCTGATGGCTTTTGTGGATGAGATGGAATTTGAACGGCTGGGGGTATTTGCTTATTCGGAGGAGGAAGATACTCCGGCGGCCGCTTTTTCCGGCCAGATTCCTGAAAAAGTGAAGGAAGAAAGGCGGAATGAAATCATGGAGCTGCAGCAGGAGATTGCTTTTGAAAAGTCCCAGTCGATGGTTGGGAGGGTGCTGGATGTGATGATTGAAGGCAAGGTGGCAGATGAGCCGGCCTATGTAGCCAGAACCTATATGGATGCGCCAAATGTGGATGGTTATTTGTTTGTAAACAGCAGTGAAACTTTTATGTCCGGGGATTTTGTACGGGTGAAAGTGACTGGCGCCGCGGAATATGATTTAATCGGGGAGGTATATGATGAATTTGCCCAATAAACTGACTGTATTACGAGTAATCCTGATTCCCTTTTTTGTAGCGTCTTTGTTGATGTATGGAGGAAGCGTCCGCATGTTTCGTTATGTGGCCGCCGGAATTTTTATTGTGGCCAGCCTGACCGATATGCTGGATGGTAAAATCGCCAGAAAATATAATTTGGTGACAAATTTCGGGAAATTCATGGATCCTTTGGCCGACAAGCTGTTAGTCTGTTCAGCTTTGATCTGTCTGGTAGAGTTAAGACAGCTTCCGGCCTGGATGGTGATTATTATTGTCAGCCGGGAGTTCATTATCAGCGGCTTTCGTCTGGTAGCCGCAGAAAGAGGCATAGTTATTGCTGCCAGTTATTGGGGAAAGTTTAAGACTACTTTTCAGATGATTGCCGTTGTTTTGCTGATTTTTGATTTTTCTGCGCTGGAGATAGTTACTTTGGCCTGTACTTGGATTGCGTTGGCTTTGACGTTGATTTCTTTGGTTGATTATATCGGGAAAAATCATAAGATACTTACAGAAGGGGAAAGGTAATCATAGATAAAAGTAATCGTTCAGACGGGACGTCTAAGCTTGAGGCCCCAAATCCATCTCAAATTCCCTGCTATCTGAACGGTTGCATGAAAGTTACTGTTCACAGGTACCCTGTGAACGTAACCGCATATGCCCATAATAAATTGCCTTCGGGTTCTAAGCGCCAGTGGCGCTTGTTTAGAACCGACCGGAACGGAGTGTAGACGGGGCTATATGCTTTGCTCCCATGATGATATCTGCCCATGGCTAATCAGCGGAGTGATTAGCCATGGTGTGAACAGTAACACATGAAATTGCCTTCGGAAAAACAGAGTACATAACATAGAAATGGAGGAAAACATGGTAGTAGAATTGGTTTCGGTGGGGACCGAGCTGTTGTTGGGGAATATTTTAAATACCAATATCCAATATCTGTCGGAGCAGTGTGCAATGTTGGGACTGTCTGTCTACCATCAGGTAATTGTCGGAGATAACCGAATCCGTTTGGCTGAGGCCCTTCGCATGGCCCTTGGACGTTCTGATGTGGTGATTTTGGGCGGCGGACTGGGTCCCACTGAGGATGATTTGACGAAAGAGGTCTGTGCGGAGGTGATGGGCTTTGCTTTAAAAGAGGATGCCCATACCCATAAGCGGATAGAAGAGTATTTTAAGGGGAGCATTTATAAAGAGATTACCAGCAATAACTGGAAGCAGGCTATGGTTCCTGAAGGAGCTATTGTGCTGGACAACGACAACGGCACAGCTCCAGGGCTGATTTTGGAAAAAGATGATAAGAGGGTTATTTTGTTGCCGGGTCCTCCGGCAGAACTGCATCCTATGTTTAAAAAACAAGTTTTTCCGTATTTGAAAAAACTGCAGCCGGAGATAATCCGTTCTCAGATGATAAAGATTTGCGGAGTGGGGGAGAGTCAGGTGGAGGATAAACTGCTGGATTTGATTGATCAGCAAAAAAACCCGACAATTGCTACCTATGCTAAGACAGGGGAGGTTCATTTACGGATAACTGCGAGGGCGGAGAGTGAAGAGGAGGCCAAAAAGCTGATAAAGCCGGTTATAAAAGAAATACGAAGCCGTTTTGGGGATTTCATCTATTCTGTCCGCGAAGAAGAAACCCTGGAAATGGCAGTAGTAAAATTGCTGCTGAAATATGGCTTGACCGTAACTACCGTAGAGTCCTGCACGGGAGGGCTGCTGGCCGGCCGGATTGTCAATGTGCCGGGGGCGTCGGAAGTTTTCAGGGAAGGTTTTATCACCTATTCAAACAAAGCCAAACGGAAATATCTGGATGTAAGTAAAAGCACCCTTAAAAAATATGGAGCGGTCAGCGAACAGACGGCGAAGGAAATGGCTACCGGAGGCGTATTTGCCGCAGATTGTGATGCCTGCGTAGCGGTAACAGGCATTGCCGGGCCAGATGGGGGAACAGAGGAAAAACCGGTGGGCCTTGTCTATATTGCCGCCTATGTCAAGAAAAAGGTTACGGTTAAAGAATACCGTTTCAAAGGAGATCGGAACAAGGTTCGTGAACAGGCAGTAGTCAAGGCGCTGGACTTGCTGCGCCGGTCAATTCTGGAGAATTACCGATAAGGGGGATGCAATATGGCAAAGAATTGGAAAAAACAGGCATCGTCCGTTCGCGGTTATGCCTGGTCAAGGCTTGCTTTGAATATGTACGCGTTTTTCGAACAATTATCTGATTTTTATGACAGAGAGGGGTCGAGACAGCAGGAGTTGGCATCCGCCCTGGTTGATTTTTTAAAGCGGATGATTGGCGAGGAGGAAAGAGGGGAGACGCTTGAAGATGAGCTGATGCTTTTTCGCGGGAAACTTCGCAAAATCATGGAGATAATCGTTTATTATACGGATGCGTTCCAAAATTATGAATATGCGTTAAACCGGGTGGAGAGGCGGTTTGTTTCCGGGCTTCCTGTGCTTCAGGTAAGCGAAGAAGAGTTTGTTGACAATTTGATGCGCTACTTATCCTCCCCTAAGGAGGCGGCGATTCAAAATCAGCGGATTCAACAGGTTGTAGAACAGCTCCCTGTCCGTTTTAGCCGTCAAAAATACTATGGTATGGTGCACGATGCGCTGACCAGCTACATCGGTTCTGACCAGGCGGGCCTGGAAGATATGATGTATTTGCTTAGAAGCAGCGGGATGGTATGCCTTACCGGGGAAAACCGTCAGGAATATCCGGTATTGAATGAAGTTTTGACATGGCTGGAGTCCTTGTCTTTTAAAACTCTGACCAAAGAAAGTTATCAGGAGTCGCAGGAAAAACTTGACAAGGCCAGGAATTTTATATACGAGGAGCGAGATAAGATCTGCCTGCTGCAGAGCATGGTTAATGACTGTTATATTCTTTTTTTAACTGAAGGTACAGATTTGATGGAAGATAAAGATAATGAACATGGACTGCAGATTATCGAAAGCTTGTGCCGGGAATTTGATCAGGAACAGCCGTCGTTTGTGGCAGCCGCCGAAAAGCTGGAGAAGGAGTTGGAGGGGCTGGAAGGTATGCAGGAGAAATATTTTGAAGAATATAGCCGCCTCAATTTATCCTGGGCCTATAAGGAAGCTGATGATGAAATTGCCCGAAAAGCCCGAAAAATAGATGTTTTGATGTCTTCCAGCGATTTTGCCAGTCTGGAACAGTGTGAGAAGAAAAGGAATGTGGAACCGAATGATATTGAAGAGGCTGCCAATATATTTTTTACTCAGTTGGCGTCGGTTTTTTCTGCCTGTCAAAAACCAATAATGCGGGCGGTTATGGCAAGAAGTCTTTCTTGTCTGCCGGTTTTCTTTCACTCGTATTCGGAGATCCAGAGTTATATTCAAAATAGTTTGGGATGCTGTTCGGACTCAGCGGAAAAGGAGGCTTGCCTGGAACTGCTTTGTCAAATAATGGAGAGCGATGGCTATGAATTGGTATAAACATCTGTATGTGGGAGAAAAGGCAAAAAAACACCAGGATTCCCTTATTCGGAATTTACAGGAAGGAAAGCTGCAGCCACAGGTTTATGTGCTTGTCCCTCCGCAGAACGAAAGAAACGTGCTTGAGATTATTCCCTCAGCTATATGGCAGCTTTTGCCGTATGGGCAGCAGGAGATATTTGTGGTAGGGATTGCTGTTACATATTGGGAAGCGTTGGAAGTGGCGAGGCAGATTGTAGAGGATTTGTATCAGATGACCGGGGGATTTTGCCTTTCCGATATGATAGGGAGAAAAGAGGAGCGGTAGGTGGGACGATGATGGCAGCCATAATGTTTATACTGGGAATATTAAAAATCATAGGCATTGTGCTGCTGGTGCTGTTAGGGATTTTATTGACGCTGGTTTTGCTCGTGTTGCTGGCGCCCGTCTGTTATAGCATCGAGGGAAGCTATTACGGCACGGTTAAGGCTGTAGCCAGAGTCAGTTGGCTTTTTCCAATTTTGTCAGCCAGGGCAGTATATGAAGAGAAGATGAATCTGGCAGTCCGGATATTAGGAATTCGGGTATTTCAGGAAGAAATGGCATTTGGCAAAGATGGGGAAGAAGAGGAGAAGGAAGCGAACCAGGAAACCGATCAGGCCAGCAAAGAAGATAAAAAGGCTCCACGGATTTCCGGTGAAAAACCGGAAGAGGAAACCACAAAAGAGACAACAGAAAAAAGGTTAGAGATCCCGAAAGATAAAAAAATCAAAAAGGAACAAATCAAAAAGGAACGGATCAAACCAGAAAAAGAACCGCAAGAAAAAGAATCCCTGAAAGACAAAGCAAAAGGGAAAAGGAAGGAAAAGCCCAAAAGGGCACAGAAACACAAAACGGACAGTTGGATTGAGCGATGGAAGACGAAAGTTCAGGAAATAAAAAAGTCACTGAATAATATAAAAAAGAAAAAGGATAAAATCTGGCGCTTTCTCTGCAATGAGAAAAACCAGCGGACTTTTCGTTTGTTGCTGAGACAATTAAAAGCTTTGGTAAGACATATTCTGCCTAAAAAGGTCAGTGGAGAAGTACGGTTTGGATTTGATGATCCTTATACGACCGGACAGATATTGACATACATCAGCCCATTTTACGGTTTGTATGCAGACCGTTTGAAGGTGATTCCTGTGTTTGGGGAATCGGTAATGGAAGGAGAGGGCAGAATAAAAGGGAGAATCCGTATAGGAACATTGATTGTGATTGTTGTGCGGATGCTGTTTGATAAGAATTTCCGGACATTATTGAAAAAATGTCTGAAATCATAAGGAGGTATTTATGTCAGAAAACCATTTTGCTATGACAGTAGAAGCATTATTTAAGGGTATGGATCATTTTGTAACGACAAAAACCGTAGTGGGAGAGGCGGTAAAAATAGACGACGCGATTATTCTTCCTCTGGTGGACGTCAGTTGTGGTATGGGAGCAGGTGTCTTTGCTAACAACAGCAGACAAAACGGCGGCGGCGGAATGAGTGCAAAAATGAGTCCAAGCGCGGTGTTGGTGATTCAAAATGGCGTGACCAAACTGGTCAATGTCAAACAACAGGATGCGGTAACGAAGGTATTGGATATGGTGCCGGATGTGATTAACAAATTTACAGACGGTAAAAAGAAGAAGATTTCTCCAGATGCGCTGAAAGCTGCTGAGGAAATGGCGGCTGAAGATTCCGAAAGCATGGATTGACGGGCTGGTGCATATACTAAGGTAAATGGAATTGCTTTTGCCCGGCTGTGTTTGAATCAGTCATAGCCGGGCCGAGCGGCGCCGGAGGTTATCATGAAGCGAGTCTGCGGTTTGATGCTGTTTTGTTTTGGAATGGGAATGACGCTTCTGCTGTTTATTCCAGAAACCTTGTCAACGTTGATTTTTATTATTGGTTGCCTGGCGTTGGGATATTATCTGTTTTGCTGTTAAGAGATTGCCCGACTGCATGACAGCCAGGTAGCCAGAACGCAGGAAACTTAATTTTGCATAGTGAAATATTGAGATGATTTTAGAATTGCGGGAGCATGAAATGCGGAGCAATCTGTGGTATCATAAGGGGCAAAAGGTATTTTGATCCTTTGGCCATGGTATCATAGGAAGAACAACAACCAGGAACTGCGGCAAAACAGAAGCCATATAAGGCATCATTCCGTTTTATCGCAATCCCTGGTTGTCTGTCTTGAAAACATAAGTATTCGTATAATTGTCACAAAATTATCACAAGCTATACAGTGTCAATTAAGCTCTTTCTACTAAGCCGGAACGCAGGCAAGAAGTGCATACATACATCTTCTTTGTTCCGCCATTCACTTTTACCCGGACAGACTTGACATTTGCTTTCCAAATCGCGTTGGATCTTCTATGGGAATGGCTCACATTATTACCAAAATGAGCAGCCTTCTGACAAATTGAACATTTAGCCATGATTACACCTCCTTAACATCATGATTTGTTTCTCTAAAAAATACAACATATAAGAAAACACAACATAGCTATAATAACAGATAAGTGAGAATTTGGCAAGGGGAAATTGCGATTTACATACAATGTTTTTGCTGTGACAATAACAATTACTTGACTTTGGTTAATTCTTGTGATAAAATCTCATTTGTGCTTTAATCAAGCAGACGGTCAATGGAGACATCGCTTTTTTTGCGTTGTCTTTTTTCTTACATGAGAAAGAATATCCGGAGATCGTGGGTTATCATTTTTATTAAAGACGAGGAGGAACAAATTATGAAAAAGAAAATGACGGCGTTGACTATGGCAATTATGATGGCGGCTTCCCTGAGCGCATGTGGAGGAAGCAGTACGGCAGATACTACGGCAGCGCCTACAGAAGCGACTACGGCCGCAAATAATTCGGAAGCGGATTCTACCGAAGCCGATGCGGAAACGAAAGCATCGGATAACGCCGGTTCAGGTAAAGTGTACAAGATTGCTACAGATACTACTTTTGCACCTTTTGAGTTTGAAAATGACAAGGGAGAGATGGTCGGTATAGATCTGGACTTGCTGAAGGCTATCTCGAAGGATCAGGGATTTACGTATGAGCTGGTAGTGGCAGGTTTTTCCGCTGCAACAACAGGTCTGGAAGCAGGAGAGTATGACGCTGTGATTGCCGGTATGTCAATTACCGACGAGAGAAAGGAAAAGTATGATTTTTCTGATCCGTACTATGATTCCGGTGTGGGCATGGCAGTAAACGCAGATTCTGATATTGCTTCTTATGATGACCTTAATGGCAAGACTGTTGCCGCTAAGATTGGCACTGAGGGATGTGCTTTTGCCGAATCGATTGCTGATCAGTATGGATTTACCATTGTACAGTTTGAGGATTCTTCCAGCATGTATCAGGATGTGCTGGCTGGTAATTCCGTAGCCTGTTTTGAAGATTATCCGGTGCTGGGTTATGAGATTTCCCGTGGAACCGCATTTAAGATGCCTTTAGAGATGGAGCACGGCAATTCTTATGGATTTGCTGTATTGAAAGGACAGAATACGGAACTTTTAGAGATGTTTAACGCTGGACTGAAGAATATGAAAGACAGCGGAAAATATGATGAGATTTTAGATACTTATATTTCTAAATAAATCGAAAGAAAAACAAAGGTGATGGTAAAATGGCTTTTTTTGAGGTACTTGTACAATACTTTCCGTCTTTTTGCGTAGCTCTTTGGGCTACGGTGAAGCTGACTGCTGTTTCGCTGATTTGTGCGACGGTCCTGGGAGTGATTTTCGGACTGTTTAAGGTGTCAGGGATTAAACCGCTGAAGCTGATTGCCAATATTTATATTGATATCATTCGGGGAACTCCCCTGATGGTTCAGGTGATGATTGTCTTTTATGGACTTAGCCAAGTACTCCGACCCTATGGTTTTGCCTGGGGGAATATCGGAGGAAATTTCACAGCGGGCGCAGTAACGTTAAGTTTAAATGCAGGCGCTTATATGGCAGAGATTATTCGCGGCGGAATCGAGGCGGTAGATAAAGGCCAGATGGAAGCAGCGAGAAGTCTTGGCCTTCCCTATGGAAAGGCTATGAGCAAAGTGATTCTGCCTCAGGCGTTTCGTACCATGTTGCCATCTATCATCAACCAGTTTATTATTTCGATGAAGGATACCTCCTTGATTTCCATAATCGGCATCCGGGAGCTGACGCAGAACGGCAAGATTATCGCGGCCAACTCAGCTTCCCGGGTGATGGCGATTTGGCTGGTAGTAGCGGCATTTTATCTGGTGGTATGTACTTTGCTTTCCAAGCTGGCGCTGCTGGTAGAGAGGAGGCTGTCCTATGGAAAATAAAAAAATTTCCGTCCTCAACCTGAAAAAGAATTTCGGCCGTCTGGAAGTACTCAAAAGTATCAGCATTGATGTGAAAGAAGGGGAAGTGGTGTGTCTGATTGGTCCTTCCGGCTCAGGCAAAAGCACCTTTCTCCGGTGTTTAAACCGTTTGGAGAAAATCACGGCAGGAGAAGTGATTGTAGACGGACATCCGATTTCTGATGCCAATACCAATATCAATAAAGTGCGGGAAAATATCGGAATGGTTTTTCAGCATTTTAACCTTTTTCCGCATTTGACCGTGCGGGAGAATATTACTTTGGCTCCTGTGGAATTGAAAAAAATGGATAAGGACAGTGCGTCCAGGAGAGCCTTGGAACTTCTCGAGCGGGTTGGTTTGGCCGACAAGGCAGATGTCTATCCCGGACAGCTTTCCGGCGGTCAAAAGCAGCGGGTGGCAATTGCCCGTGCATTGGCTATGAATCCGGATATTATGTTGTTTGATGAGCCAACCAGCGCGCTTGACCCGGAAATGGTTGGAGAAGTGCTGGAAGTAATGAAACAATTGGCCTCGGAAGGCATGACCATGGTTGTAGTGACTCATGAAATGGGGTTTGCCAGAGAAGTTGCCGATCGGGTGATTTTTATGGACGAAGGTTATATTGTAGAGGAAGGGACCCCGGAAGAAATTTTTGGCAATCCCAAAGAAGAAAGAACCATCAATTTTCTGAATAAAGTGTTATAAATCGCAGATAATAAGAGTTTCCCGGATAAGGGAGACTCTTTTTTGGCTAAACAGTAACTAAATTCCGGTTGTGGTTTTTCGGAAAAATGGTATAATAAAATATAACAATAATCTTAAAAACATCCAAAATCATGTGGTTAAAAATTCAGGGACAAAAATGGAGGGGTTTAATGAAAGGACGCATAAATAATAAGTTGGGTGAGATTCAGATTAGTTCGGAGGTAGTCGCCCTTTATGCCGGAATGACAGCGGTGGAATGTTTTGGTATAGTAGGTATGGCGGCGGTCAGTATGAAGGACGGCCTGGTAAAGCTGCTGAAACGCGAAAGCCTGACAAAAGGGATATACGTAAAGATGGAGGAGGACCGCATAAGCTTGGGGTTTCACGTAATCGTGGCTTACGGGATCAGTATTTGCGCGGTTGCCGATAACTTGATTGCCAATGTAAAATACAAAGTGGAAGAATTCACCGGCATGAAGGTTGATAAGATTAACGTTTATGTTGAAGGCGTACGAGTGATTGATTAAGGAGGGACCTACCGGTGAATATACGAGAGATTGACGCCCAGTTGATGAAGCAGGCATTTCTGGCTGGCGCGCGAGGACTGGAAACAAAGAAAGAATGGATCAATGAACTGAATGTATTTCCTGTTCCTGATGGGGATACGGGAACCAATATGACGATGACTGTTATGGCGGCGGTTAAAGAGGTAACGGCCATAGAAAACCCAACAATAGAAAACCTTTCCCGGGCGATTTCCTCCGGTTCCCTGCGGGGAGCCAGGGGAAATTCCGGTGTTATTTTATCGCAGCTTTTTCGGGGATTTACCAAAGCGATTCGGACAAAAGAGACAATAGACGTAACGGCGCTTTCCGAAGCTTTTGTGCGGGCTTCCGAGACGGCTTATAAGGCTGTGATTAAGCCCAAGGAAGGAACGATATTGACAGTGGCCAGAGGCATGGCGGATAAAGCGGTAGAGATGTCCCAAAAGACAGAGAATATCGTTGAATTTGTTCGGGAAGTGATTGAATATGGCGATTTGGTATTGGGCCAGACTCCGGACATGCTGCCAGTGCTTAAGCAAGCCGGCGTAGTGGATTCCGGTGGCCAAGGATTGATGCAGGTGATGAAGGGAATTCTGGACGGGCTTTTGGGAAAAGAGACGGACTGGCCTTCTGGCGGGGCAGAAGCAGACATGCCTGCTTCTGTGGTTCCGGCAGACGGCAAAGGACATGACATCTCTAATATTGTAGATGTTTCCGAATTGTCTACATCGGATATCCGATATGGATATTGTACGGAGTTTATTATTAATGTGGAGAAGCATTATGATGATGAAACCGAACGGCAGTTCAAGGCTTATTTGGAGTCCATCGGTGATTCTTTAGTGGTGGTTTCCGACGAGGATATAGTCAAGGTTCATGTGCATACCAATGATCCGGGCTTGGCAATCCAAAGGGCGCTGACTTATGGTTCCTTATCCAGGATGAAGATTGATAATATGCGGGAGGAACATCAGGAGAGGCTGTTTCAAAATACCGGCTATCAGGAAAAGCAAAATCTTCCCAAAGTCAAAAAACCTTATGGTTTTATTGCTGTTTCTATCGGCGAAGGTTTGGGGGAGATTTTTAAAGGCATTGGTGCCGATTATTTAATTGAAGGCGGCCA
Organism: uncultured bacterium; assembly: GCA_947383005.1. Classification (GTDB taxonomy): domain Bacteria; phylum Bacillota; class Clostridia; order Lachnospirales; family Lachnospiraceae; genus Brotaphodocola. The sequence continues at coordinate 51,242 of CANDBT010000006.1, forward strand.
GACGATGAATCCCAGTACAGAGGATATGTTAAATGCGATTGACCAGGTTAATGCAGATACGATCTATATTTTGCCAAATAATAAAAATATTATCCTGGCTGCAGAGCAGGCCAAAGCTTTGGCAAAAGATAAGGAGATTATCGTGGTGCCTTCCAAAACGGTTCCCCAAGGAATTACGGCTTTGATTAATTTTGTTCCGGAAATGTCCGTTGAGGAAAATCTGAGGATGATGACAGAGGAGATGGGGCGCATTAAAACCGGTCAGGTAACGTATGCGGTACGCAGCACCAATATCGATGGTCAGGAGATTCATGAAGGTGACATTATGGGGCTGGGAGATTATGGGCTGTTAGCCGTGGGAGCGGCGATAGAGCATACGGCTATTCAGACTTTATCGGCTATGATTGATGAGGAATCTGAGCTGGTCAGCATTTATTATGGCCAGGAGGTTAAACCGGAGGAAGCACAGGCAATGTCGGTCAAGGCCAGGGAGGTGTGTCCGGGTTGTGAGGTGGAACTCCATGACGGGGGGCAGCCGATTTATTATTATCTTATGTCAGTAGAATAAATATGATAACAGTTGAGACGGCAGAGATTTGCCATGATCCGTTTGAACTGTTACTTTGAACTGTCGTAATCGGGGAAAATATGAATCAGGAACTGGTGACAACCTTAAAAGGAGTCGGAGAAAAAACAGGGGCGCTGTTTAAGCGCTTGGGTATTGAAACTGTGGATGATTTGTTGCATGATTATCCGCGGGCTTATGATGCTTATGAGGCGCCCGTCCCCATAGGCCAGATACAAGAGGGGGGAATTTATACCGTCAGCGGGCAGTTGTTGAAGGCGTCAGCGGTGCGTCAGGTTAAATCTATGCAGATTGTTGTGACAACGGTAAAAGATTTGACCGGGAGCCTGCAGTTGATCTGGTATAACATGCCTTATCTGCGCTCTGTGTTGCAGATGGGCCGTGTAATGGTTTTCAGAGGGCGGATAGGAGAGAAATCCGGCCGTAAGACCATGGAACAGCCGGAAATATTTTCGCAGGAGGATTACGAAAAAGTCATCCATTCCCTGCAGCCGGTATATAGCCAGACAAAAGGATTGGGGAATAAAGCGATAACCAAGGCGGTTGCCCGGGCATTACAGCAGCGGCAATTGGAAAGGGAGTATCTGCCGGAGAAAATCCGCAGGAAATATGAACTGGCCGAGTATAATTATGCACTTGAACATATTCATTTTCCGTCGGATCAGAAAGAAATGCTGGCTGCCCGAAAACGGCTGGTATTTGATGAGTTTTTATTTTTTCTTTTGGCCGTGCGCCAATTAAAAGAGAGACGGCAGGATGCAAAAAGCCTCTATCAGATGGAACCGGGGGAAGAGCCAAGGCGTCTGCTTTCACAGCTTCCTTATCGGTTGACAGACGCCCAGCAAAAAGTTTGGGCAGAGATCGAAAAGGATTTGGATAGTGGCTTGGTGATGAATCGTCTGATCCAGGGAGATGTGGGATCGGGGAAGACGATTATTGCCGTTCTGGCTCTTTTGGAGGCCGCTTGCCATGGATATCAAGGTGCGCTGATGGTGCCCACGGAAGTGCTGGCCAGACAACATTTTGAGTCAATACGACAATTATTTGCCGATCAGGGAATAGATAAACGAGTTGTATTGATTACTGGTTCTATGACGCTTAAAGAAAAACGTCTGGTTTATGAACAGATTCGTTGCCATGATGCGGATATCATTGTAGGAACCCATGCGTTGATCCAGGAAAAGGTGGCCTATGATCAGTTGGCATTGGTAATTACCGACGAGCAGCATCGTTTTGGTGTCGGGCAGCGGAAATCATTGGGAGAAAAAGGTTCTCAGCCTCATGTTTTGGTAATGAGCGCTACGCCTATTCCCCGGACGCTGGCAATTATCCTGTATGGAGATTTGGATATTTCCGTTATTGATCAGATGCCGTCCAGCCGTTTGCCTGTTAAAAACTGTGTGGTGGATATCAGCTATCGGGATCGGGCCTATCGTTTTATTGAAAAAGAGGTGACGGCAGGCAGGCAGGCGTATGTTATCTGTCCTATGGTAGAAGCCAGCGAAATGATTGAAGCGGAGAATGTTTTGGATTACACCAGAATTTTGCAAAAGAAGCTGGCGCCGGAAATTCAGATTGAGTATCTTCACGGAAAGATGAAAGGGAAAGAAAAAAATCAGATTATGCAGCGTTTTGCCTCTGGGGAAATCCAAGTGCTGGTTTCCACAACTGTAGTGGAGGTAGGGGTTAATGTGCCGAATGCTACCGTGATGATGATCGAAAATGCCGAACGTTTTGGCCTGGCACAGCTTCATCAGCTTAGAGGCCGGGTAGGACGGGGAAGTCATCAGTCTTACTGTATTATGGTAAATTGTTCGGGGGAGGAGAGCCGGAAACGTCTGGATATTTTAAACCGTTCCCATGACGGGTTTGAAATTGCTTCGGAGGATTTAAAACTGCGCGGGCCGGGAGATATTTTTGGGCTGCGGCAAAGCGGGGATTTGGAATTTAAACTGGCCGATATTTTTACCGACGCAAAATTGCTGAAGCTGGTATCGGAGGAAGTTGAGATATTGCTGGCTGAAGATCCAAGGTTAGAGAAAGAAGAACATTCACTTTTGCGTCAGAGAATGGAAATGTATCTGGGAAAAGCGTATGGAACTGTTACCGGTAACATTTAAGCATAAATATGACTCATTTCGCTATAAAAAGGTATTGACAAATACGATAAATGTGATTATTATAGGGATGAATAAAAAAGAATAAACCGTTGATAAAGAGGAGTAGGCATTTTTAGGATATTACAGAGAGCCGCAGGTGGTGGGATTGCGGTATAGACAGATTTGTTGAATGGACTTTTGAGGGCAGTTTTGAAACTGGCGCGAATGCCGGTAAGTAGGGGCTGACGGAAACCGCAACCGTTATCTGGCGGCGTATATGCTTGTATACGAAGTAAGTGGGCTTAGGCTTAGCCAATTTGAGTGGTACCGCGGATTTTTAATGGATAAATTCGTCTCAGATGCAGGAAACTGTATCTGGGGCTTTTTTTATGCACAGGCCCGCGTATGGAAGTTTGCTGCTGAAGCAGCATGCGGACCGCGCGGCGAGTAAGGGAAGTAACCTTTCCTTTACTTGATTTTTAACAGTTACAACTAAGTAAATTTTAAGGAGGAAAAAATTATGAAAAAGACTGGAAAAAAAATGATGACGTTGGCAGTATTGGCTGCCGTTGTTTTGACCGGATGTTCGTCAGGTAACGCAGAAAAGCCGACGACAGGGGAAGAGCAAACCAGCCAGGAAGAGACAAAAGAAGGTGAGGAATCTTATACGATTGGCATTGGCCAGTTTGCCGAGCATGGTTCTTTGGATAACTGCCGGGAAGGTTTTCTGGCCGGTTTGGCTCAAGAAGGAATTGTGGAGGGAAAAAATCTGACTGTTTTTTATGATAATGCTCAGGCGGACGGCGGAACAGCCAGCCAGATTATGGCGAATTTTTTGGCAAAAGATGTTAATTTGATTTGTGCTATTGCTACACCTATTGCGCAGAGTGCATACAGTGCGGCAAAGGATACGGATGTCCCTGTAATCTATACTGCGGTAACTGATCCTGTTTTGGCAGAACTGGCCGGTTCGGATGGAACGCCGGTGGGGGAGATTACCGGCACCAGCGATAAGCTTCCGGTAAAAAAACAGTTGGAAATGATTCGCGCTTTGCTTCCTGATGCAAAGGCCATCGGTATTTTATATAGCACCAGCGAGGTAAATTCTGTGTCGGCTATCGAGGAATATAAGGCGGAGGCAGCATCCTATGGGTTTGAAATCGTGGAGAGCGGAATTTCCGGTACGGCAGATATCCCTCTGGCGACAGATAATTTATTGGAAAAAGTAGATTGTATCAACAATTTAACCGATAATACTGTAGTAAGCGTGTTGCCAATGATTTTGGATAAAGCCGCTAAAAAGAATATCCCGGTATTTGGAAGCGAGATTGAACAGGTGAAAATCGGCTGTCTGGCATCCATGGGTTTGGATTATGTATCTTTGGGAGAGCAGACCGGGCGGATGGCTGCACAAGTGCTGAAAGGTGAAAAGAAAGCCAGTGAAATGAAGTTTGAGGTAATTACGGAAGCGGCATTTTATGGCAATAACAAGGTGGCAGAGAATTTGGGGATTACTTTCCCGGAGGAAATGATTTCATCAACGTCGCAGATGTTTGATGAGATTGCCGCAGAATAAAGAGGAAAGGACAAAAAGGGTATGTCAATTATAATAGGGGTATTGGAAGAAGGTCTGATTTATGCGGTTTTGGCTTTAGGCGTTTATATTACCTATAAAATATTGGATTTTCCGGATTTGTCTGTAGACGGTACTTTTCCCATGGGAGCGGCAGTTACAGCTATGCTGATCACAAAGAATGTTTATCCGGCAGCCACTTTATTCATCGCGTTTTTTGCCGGGGCTTTTGCCGGGTCGCTGACAGGATTTATCCATGTAAAGCTGAAAGTACGTGATCTTTTATCCGGTATTATTATGATGACAGCGTTGTACTCGATTAATTTGCGGATTGCAGGAAAAGCAAATGTGGCAATTTATAACAAAGAAACGATTTTTGATAATGCTTTTTTGGATCGGATGATACCGCCGGCAGTAAAGCCATATATGACGGTAATCCTTCTTTTGGTAATTACTATTATTTGCAAAGTGATTTTGGACTTGTATTTAAAAACCCGTTCCGGTTATTTGCTGCGTGCGGCAGGAGATAACGAGGTTCTGGTTACTTCTTTGGCGAAGAATAAAGGTATGGTAAAAATAGTTGGTCTTGCTATTGCTAATGGCTTTGTAGCGTTGGCTGGCTGCATTTATTGCCAGCAAAAGGGTTTTTTTGAAATCAGTACGGGTACGGGAGCCATTGTAATCGGTCTGGCTAATGTAATTATTGGTACAAAGGTGTTTCGCCGGGGGATTCCCATGAAAGCGACTACGTCTGTAATATTAGGATCTATTGTTTACCGTACTTGTGTGGCAGTAGCCATTGCCATGGGTATGGCAGCTTCGGATTTAAAGCTGGTCACGGCTGCATTGTTCCTGTTTATTTTGGTAATCAGCAGCTATAAAGGAAGGAAGGTATCTGCTCATGCTTGAATTAAGCCACATTGAGAAATATTATCATGCAGGTACAGTCAACGAAATGTGTATGTTTCATGATTTTTCCATGAAAATTACCGAGGGGGAATTTGTCTCTGTGGTAGGCAGCAACGGGTCAGGAAAAACCTCGCTGCTGAATATTATCTGCGGAAGTATTCCGCTTGATGCGGGAACCATTGCCATTAATGGCACAGATATTACCCGCATGCCGGAATACCGGCGGCAGAAACGTATTGGGCGGGTATATCAGAACCCGGCTATGGGAACGTGCCCGAATATGACTATTTTGGAAAATATGTCTCTGGCAGATAATAAAGGAAAGCTCTTTGATTTGCGGTGGGGAACCAATAAGCGCAGGATTGACTTTTATCGGGAACAGCTTTCTTTTTTGGGATTAGGGCTGGAAGATAAGCTTGATGTAAAAGTGGGCGTGCTTTCCGGCGGACAGCGGCAGGCAATGGCGCTGTTGATGTCCACGATGACTCCTATAGAGTTCCTGATTTTGGATGAACATACGGCGGCTTTAGACCCCAAGACGGCGGAAATTATTATGGAGTTGACAGGCCGGGTAGTCCGGGAGAAACATTTGACAACGATTATGGTCACGCACAATCTTCGTTATGCTGTGGAATACGGGAGCCGTCTGGTGATGATGCACCAGGGTACAATGATTATCGATAAAGCCGGAGACGAGAAAGCGGCTATACAGATTGAAGATATTTTGGATAAATTCAATGAAATTAGTATTGAATGCGGGAATTAGGGGAAAATTTAGAATAGTTTTATAAACAAAACGCATTTCTTGTGGTATACTTATCGGTAGAGGCAGTTTGTTTCCGGAAAGTTTTACCAGAAAGGAGTGCGTTTTTTATGAAGCTGCGAACTCAATTGATGATAGCATTCCTGACTTTCAGCATTTTTCCTATCGTGTTTGCCGGGATGCTGATATCTGTGGACAAGCTGTTTTTATTGTACCAATTTGACGATTTTGGACCGGAAATGAGAAGTATGGTGATTCAGATGCTGGTGTCCGGCATGTTTCTGTTGGGTTTTATTTCTGCCGCTTTGACGATGTGGCTATATCGTTCGGTGGTACGCCCGCTCAATAAGCTGCAGGAGGCTACCAGAAAGATTCGGGACGGCAACCTGGATTTCACACTTGAGGTTGATGATGACGATGAGATCGGGCAGTTGTGCCAGGACTTTGAAGAAATGAGGATCAGACTGAAAAGGAATGCGGAAGAGAAAGTTCAGTATGATCTTGAGAACAAGGAATTGATCAGTAATATTTCTCATGATTTGAAAACGCCGATTACGGCGATTAAGGGTTATGTGGAAGGGATTATGGATGGTGTGGCGTCTTCGCCGGAAAAACTGGATAAATATATTCGTACGATCTATAATAAGGCAAATGATATGGATCGGCTTATTGATGAGCTGACTTTTTATTCTAAAATCGATACCAATAAGATCCCCTATACTTTTTCTAAGATTAATGTAGAAAGTTATTTTGGGGATTGTGCGGAGGAAGTGGGATTAGATATGGAGTCTCATAATATTGATTTCGGATATGAGAACCATGTCAGCGAAGATGTAGTGGTTATTGCTGATTCAGAGCAATTAAAACGGGTAATGAACAATATTATCAGTAACTCGGTAAAGTATTTGGATAAGCCGCGGGGGCTGATTTATATTCGAATTACGGATGTGGGGGACTTCATCCAGGTGGAGGTGGAGGATAACGGGCGGGGGATTGCAGCGCAGGATCTGCCTTATATTTTCGATCGGTTCTACCGTACAGATTTTTCACGGAATTCTTCCCAGGGCGGAAGCGGAATTGGCCTTTCTATTGTCCACAAGATTATTGAGGATCACGGCGGCCGAATTTGGGCCACCAGCAAAGAGGGCGTGGGAACGAAAATGAACTTTGTTTTAAGGAAATATCAGGAGGTGACCCAGTATGAGCAGAATATTGATCATTGAAGACGAAACCAGTATTGCAGAGCTGGAAAGGGACTATTTGGAGTTGAGCGATTTTGAGGTGGAGCTGGAGGAAGACGGGCTTCAGGGCTTGAAGCGGGCTCTAAATGAAGATTTTGATTTAGTGATATTGGATTTGATGCTGCCAGGGATAGACGGCTTTGAAATATGCAAAAGGTTTAGGGAAGCGAAAAACACTCCGATTATCATCATATCTGCCAAAAAAGAAGATATTGACAAAATACGGGGGTTAGGTTTGGGCGCCGACGACTATATGACTAAACCTTTCAGCCCCAGTGAGATGGTAGCCCGGGTTAAAGCTCATTTGGCTCGATACGAACGGCTGATTGGCAGCGGAAATTCGGAAAATGAGGTTATAGAAATCAGAGGCTTGAAGATTGATAAAACTGCCCGGCGGGTATGGGTCAACGGAGAGGAAAAGAATTTTACGACGAAAGAATTTGATTTGTTATCGTTTTTGGCTCAGAATCCTAATCATGTTTATACAAAAGAAGAGTTATTTTCTAAAATATGGGATATGGAGTCTATCGGGGATATTGCTACGGTTACGGTGCACATAAAGAAAATTCGGGAAAAGATTGAGTTTAATACAGCAAAGCCGCAATATATTGAAACAATTTGGGGAATGGGATACCGGTTCAAGGTATAAGTATAATTTGCCATGGGCTGATACCATTATGAGAGCAGGGCATATGCTTCATTGCTGCAGGCAATTGTAAACGGGCATATACCGTTACGTTCACGGGGTACCCTGTTAAATAGCAACACATAGCAAGAATAGAAGCAAAAGCGGATAAAAAGGGGAAAATACCGTCTTTTCCGCTAGTTTTCCAGATAAAAATAACTTTTTCCCTAAAACCAGCTTCAGGTGAAATGGCAGATAGTAATAGAAATGATAAAAATTCACGGGTAATCGGCAAAAATTTGTGTAAAATATGCAGAAAAAAATAGTCGGAAAGTATATTACCAAAATTTGACATTTCCTGAGAGACGTGGTATATAATGATTAACACCAATAGTGGTGCGATAAAAAAGGAGTTGTTTTTATGAGAGAGAAAAAAATCAGATTGTTGAGTATTGCAGATGCCAAGGCGTTTGTGATGGCTGCTATGAAGTGCGATTTTGACATTGATGTTTATTATAATCGCATAGTGATTGATGCTAAGTCTATTCTGGGCGTGTTAAGCTTGGATTTGACGAAAGAGCTTAATGTAAGGATGCATGGCAGCGATTCGGAATTTGAGAAGTTTCTGGAGACGGTTGCATCAATGGACGTGAGAATTGCTTAAAAAGTTTGGTTTAAATGGGACAGGCGGCGCTGCTGGACAAGGTGCTGGCCTGTCTTTTTTATGCACAGGCCCGCGTATGGAAGTTTGCTGCTGACGCAGCACGCGGGCCGCGCGGCGAATGGGGAGATAATATGGGGGAAACAATAAAAGAAATTCGTATTTCTGTCCGCAATTTGGTAGAGTTTGTGATGCGGAGCGGAGATATTGATAATCGGTATACGGGTGGAGCGGATCGGGCTATGCAGGAAGGAAGCCGCATCCATCGGAAAATTCAGAAAGGAATGGGGGCAGAGTATCAGGCAGAAGTCCCCATGAAATGTGTGGCAGAAAATGACGGATACCGGATTGTGGTAGAAGGACGGGCAGACGGGGTGATTCGGAAACCGGAAGAAACGGTAATTGATGAGATAAAGGGGATGTATTTGAATGTAGGGCGTTTGGAAGCGCCTATCCCTCTTCACTTGGCTCAGGCATTTTGCTACGGACATATGTATTGCCGGGAATATGGCCTTGAGCGGATTAGTATTCAGCTTACTTATTGTAATTTGGAAACGGAGGAGATCCGCCGCTTTCGCCAGGACAAAAGCGCAGAGGAATTAAACCAGTGGTTTGAGGAATTGATTGGACGATATAGAAAATGGGCAGAATATCTTTATATCCATGAACGGCAGCGTGAGGAATCGCTGAAAGCATTGAAGTTTCCCTATCCTTATCGGGAAGGACAAAAAGAGCTGGCAGTATCGGTATACCGGGCTATCAGCCAAAAGAAAAATCTGTTTATCCAAGCGCCTACAGGACTCGGCAAGACGCTTTCAACAGTGTATCCGGCGCTCAAAGCTATGGGAGAAGGATATGGGGAAAAGCTGTTTTATTTGACGGCCAGAACGATTACCCGCAGCGTAGCGGAGGAATGTTTTGCCCTTCTGCAGGAGCAGCAGCTTGTTTTTACCAGTGTTACCATTACGGCTAAGGAAAAACTTTGTCCTGAGGAAAAAAATGAATGCAATCCGGATGTCTGTCCATGGGCCAGGGGGCATTTTGACCGCGTGAACGAGGCTGTTTTTGCGATTATCCATGAAAAGTCAGTTATTACGCGAGAGGACGTGCTGTTTTATGCCCGACAATACAAAGTTTGCCCGTTTGAATTTTGTCTGGATATCAGCAGTTGGGCGGATGGAATTATCTGTGATTATAATTATGTGTTTGATCCCAAGGTAAGGTTGAAACGGTTTTTTACCGAGGGAGGACGAGGGGAACATTTGTTCCTTGTTGATGAAGCTCATAATTTGGTTGACCGTGCCCGGGAAATGTATAGTGCCATGCTGGTGAAAGAAGATTTCCTTGCCGTAAAACGGATATTAAAGGGACACGATCATAAAGTAGAACGAGGGTTGGAGCGATGTAATCGGAATCTGTTGGAATTAAAACGGGAATGTGGCAGTTGGAAGCAATGGGAAGAAGTAAATTTATTTGTGGTCAATCTGATTGAATTATTTGGAAATATGGAAAATCTGATGGAAGAGGAAAAGGAATTTGCGGATCGGGATATAGTCCTGGATTTTTATTTTGCCATGCGTCATTTTCTCAATCAGTATGAACATTTGGATGAACGCTATCGAATATATACGGAATTGGGGCAGGACGGATTTTTTCGTCTGCATTTGTTCTGTGTAGACCCTTCTGTATGTTTGGCCCAATGCCTGAAAAAGAGCATCAGTACAATATTTTTTTCTGCTACTTTACTTCCGGTTGTTTATTATAAAAAACTTCTTTCCGGCAACGAGGAAGATTATGCCGTTTATTCTCATTCCCCCTTTCCGCAGGAGAATCGTCTGATTCTCATTGGCTCGGATGTCAGCAGCCGTTATACCCGCCGTAATATTTATGAGTATGGAAAGGTTGTCGATTATCTCCAGGCGGTTGCGCAAAGCCATAGAGGGAATTATCTGGCGTTTTTTCCGTCTTATCAATATATGGAAGCAATAGGAAGAGAGCTTGAAAAACGTGGTGATCAATCCTTCATTTGGAAGATGCAGGAAAGCCGTATGGGAGAGGAAGAGCGGGAAGCATTTTTAACGGATTTTGAAGTGGTCAGGGAGCGCTCGTTTATGGCATTATGTGTTTTGGGTGGAATTTTTTCCGAGGGGATTGACTTGAAAGATGAACGGTTGGAGGGAGTAATTATCACAGGAACAGGTATTCCTATGGTTTGCGCCCGTCAGGAAATCCTCAAAACATATTTTGATCAACAGCAGGAAAACGGATATAATTATGCTTACCAATACCCGGGAATGAATAAGGTCATGCAGGCGGCCGGAAGGGTAATTCGCACAGCTCATGACAGGGGGGTTATCCTGCTGTTGGATGACCGCTTTCTCAGAACGGAGATTCAGGAGCTGTTTCCCCGGGAATGGTCGGAGTATGGCCATGTCACGCGAAATACGGTTTCCGGCTGGCTGAAGAGGTTTTGGTAGTTGCGGAATATTCCCAAAAGGAAATCGTATAAGGATGGTTTTCTTCATCCGCCTTGAGCGCCTTTTGATAGATACTTATGGCAGTCATGGCAGAAATCACGATATCATGGTAATAATATAAACTGGCTCCGGTATGGGTCACTACTTCTTCGATCAATAATCTGGCATCTTGATTTTCAAATAAAACTTCATTTAAATTATTTTTTGTTATCAACATCATTGCCGCCTCACTTTCCAAACAAAGCAGAACATATGTTCATGTCTATATAGATTATAGAGCATGAACATATGTTTGTCAATAGTGAATTGAAACAAAATGTTCTTAAATTTGTTTTTTTTCTCTAAATATTGTAACCGTATATGGGGAATAAAAAAATTGTCAATGGAAATTTTGCAAAAATCGGCGATGGTGAGTACAATATAGTTTGAAAATGATTCATTCCTGTCAATTCAAGGGGAGAATTGCATTTTTGAATATGTTATACTAAAAACACTTAAAAATACCGGTATATATAAAGTAATAAGATGAAAATTTGTGCATTCCTCATAAAACAGTATTGTTTTTATGGGAAATGCACAAAGGAAAAGGAGAATGAGAAGTATGGAAAAATGGAAAAAAACGCTTGGAATTGCTGCCAGCGTAGCCGCTATTGCGGTAGTGGGAGCCACTTTTTTCTCGGTAGCAGGGACTTCTTCGGGGGATGTACTGGAGCTTCGCCTGGCTCATAATCAGGCGGCCGGATCGGAAATTGCCGGGTCAATTGCCAAAATATCGGAGTTTGTGGCAGAAGATCCGAGTCAGAATCTAAAGGTTTCCATTTATGCCAGCGGAGTGCTGGGGACCGAAAAAGAGGAAATCGAGATGGTACAGGCGGGAGTTCTGGATATGGCTAAGGTCAGTTCCAATACTTTAGGCCAGTTTAAGGATGAATATTCCATTTTTGCGGTGCCTTATCTGTTTCAGAGCCAGGAACATTATTATGCGGCCTGCGAAAACAGCGAGAAAGTGAAAGAGCTGTTTGAATCAACCGCAGAGGATGGCTATATTGCAATCGGATATTATGCCAATGGTTCCCGGAATTTTTATCTCAAGGAAAATGTGGCTTGCACGGACCCATCGGTTTTGAAGGGGAAGAAAATCCGTTCTATGCCAAGCTCTACTTCCATGGATATGATTGAGCTGATGGGCGGTTCTCCGGTACCTATGGCAGGCGGAGAGACTTACAGTGCCCTGCAGCAGGGAATTATAGATGGGGCGGAGAATACGGAGCTTGTGCTGACTGTGGACGGACATCAGGATTTGGTCAAGGCGTATACCTACACGGAGCATCAGTATTCACCGGATATTTATATCATCAGCACCAGAACCTGGAACCGGATGACGGACGGACAGAAGCAGCTTTTGGTAGACTCGATTCAGAAGGCAAACGAGAATTTCAAGAGCCTGTATAACGGGATGATGGCGGAAGCTATCGCAGAAGCTGAAAGCCATGGGGTGACTATTTACCGGGATATTGACAAGACGGCCTTTATTCAGGCGGTACAGCCGGTTCATGAGAATTATTGTGCCAAAGGCGAAAGCTACAAGGCGCTTTATGACGATATTCAGAAATATGCACAGTGAGGAGGGGTATAAATGAAAATACTGAATAAGATTGTCCCTTTTCATAAAAATGTGTGGGTGGTATAAACATGTATAAATATACATTATACCGTATATAAATGTATGAGTATACGCAAATTTGATTGTGTATACTCATTTTTTATTGTTATAGACGAGTAAAGAGTCTTTTCATAGTTATAGAAGTGAAAATAAGGAGGTGGTATGTTTTGAAATAATGTGACTATGTTGAAAAATAACACAACTATGTTTTAGATTGTATCACCTAAGTTATAATGTATCACCCTTAAGTTTTGGAGTAATGAGCACACACGTTATCTATTATAAGCACTATATATTAAACAAACTCTTTTGTAGTAAAGGGTACAGTCCATCATTTTGGGCGAGTACAACTATAAAGGAGTAAGTTTATGAGTATAAGTAGGGTGTTTAATCCAAGAAATTGTGATAATGGTATTGAGTTTGAAGCATACGTTGTAGATTATTTGAATAAGTTTGGACTTAATGCACGAAGAACTAAAGGTGATGATGGTGGTGTGGACGTTATAGCCACATACTCTCATAACAATGTAGATTATAATTTTTATATTCAGTGTAAGTTTCAAAATAGGATGCAAGGAAAAGAACCCATTCAGGAAATTTATGCAGGAATGCACTTTAGAAATGACAAAAATGGATACCCAGTTGTGATTACAAATAATAATTTTAGTATAGAATCACAGAAATATGCTAGGAAATTAGGGGTAGAATTGATTGGAAAAGGTGAAATAGGACTTATTCGTTATGCTAATAGTTGTGGATCTGTTTTTACTTACAATATAGGATTTTTGTTGAGCATAATTTTATATGAGATAACAAATGATGAAAAGTTAAAAGAAAATTTAAGGTTTAAAGACCTACCATGTGAAGATAGTAAGAAATCTGAAAGAGAAACTTTAAGAGAACAGATAATAAATGAATTTGAGACAGCCAAAGATATGGTATTAGAATATGAGTTATTACAAATGAAAGCGTCTGCAAAATTAAAGGAGGCTTTAGAAGCAAAGAAAAACGCGATAATTCATGGCATTGAGTATGGATGAAGGGAAGTCCATGGAAATGCTCTTAACGGGTTGACTATGGAAGAAAAAACAAAGTGCATTAAAGATATTTTAAATAGCTGTAGTAAATCAGAATTAAAGGAATTAAATACATATTTACAAGCATTTCTTTCTGGAGTAGAACCATCTGAAATAAGTAATTTTGACAGTGATAAATTACGTCCAGTGAAATGTGAAAAATGTGGAAGTGAAAGGATAATCAAGCATGGAATATCATCAAACGGTAGTCCAAGATACATATGTAAAGATTGTAAGAAAACGATTACAGTTTCTAAAAATACAAGGATAAGATATAGTAAATTAACAAATGATGAGTGGCATGATTATTTAGAGGGGTTGATTCTTAATTTAAGCATACCCTTATTATCAAAGAAAACGGGGATAAGTAAAACTAATTGCTGGGTTAACAAAATCAAGGTCTGTATGGCAATATATGAAAAATATGGAGAGCAGGTACAAGAGTTTAAAGGTACAGTACAAGCGGATGAATTTTATGCACCAGTATCATTTAAAGGAAAGAAGAACGCAAGATTTTTTATTTACACTTTAGGAAGAATGCCAAGACATCATAGGTCAGTAGAGGAAAGAATTGAGTATTTGCAAAAGAATGATTTGTATGACGAGTTAAGAATAAATGACCCTGATTTTTTGGAAGATTTGATAAGTGGAGAATCAGAGAAGAAATATAAAGGAATCAGTAGAGACCAGACATGTATATTAACTTGTATGGATACAAAAGAAAGTTTATATGTGAAACCAGTATGTGTGAGTGCAATAGCTACAAAACATTTAAAAGAATTAAAGGGTAAATTTAAAGAAGCAAATGTTCTTGTTACAGATGGAGAAGATTCATATAGAAGTTTGGCAAAATCAGAGAATTTATTACATGAGCAGGTATTAGCGGACAAACACGTAAAAGGTAATTTTAATTTAGGTGATATTAATGGATTACACTCTAAATTAAATAAGTTTTGGAATGCTAAAGATGGTCGTTCGCCATCAACAAAGTACATGGATATAGAGATAATGTTGTTTTGGTGGTTAGAACAAAATAAGAATTTATCTTTAGAAGAACAGATAAGAAAATTATATAATCTGTTAGTAGAGGTATATGGAAAAACGACTGTAGATTATAAAGAAATATCCAAACACAAAATGAGTTTGGATACAAAAGGATATTTCCCAAAAGAAGTATAAAAAGTAATAAATACAAAAATTTTGATAAAATTGTCACAAAAAGCGAAATAGTCAAAAAACAATTGTGATTATTTCATATACATTGAAATATACACCAAAATATTATATAATATAAAATATATTTTTGAGGGGGATAACCATGAAAAAGAAGATAAATCAGATACTAAATATTATCATGGGTTCTTTTATCGGTGTGTTCATTGGTTCAGGACTATATAAATATTGGGATTTTCAAAAATATCCAGATTTATATGTTATACAATCTGCTCCATGGTATACCAGTATTTTGATAAATGGATTATTAACGCTTGTATTATTGGCAGTTTGTATGATAGTAAAAGTTATTCTTATAGAAAAGATAGGAAGAGTCCAAAAAATAGCTTTGATTTTAGGAATTGTTTTTATGACTTTAACATTTATAGGCGGTGGATATGTTCTTATAAATCATGGACAGGTAAATGCAGGGTATGCTGCTGTGCCTGGAATTTGGACTATAATATGTTTTGGGTTTTATCGAAAAAAGAGAGGCGATTAAATGGAATTATAAATACGCAGTACAAATAGCAGATAAATATTTTATAATTGCATATAAACTGGAATTTACGGAGGTTAATGCTATGGGAAATATAGTTGGAGCGATTGTATTAGGTGTAATAGCAATTATATGTTTTGTATTTAGTTACTTGCAGTTTAATGAAAAAGGGTTCTTGTTTAACAATGCATATATTTATGCATCAACGCAGGAGAGAAAAAACATGGATAAGAAACTACATTACAAACAATCGGGGATTGTCTTTCTTTTAATTGGAATTATATTTTTGATTAATGCAATTGATATAATTTTACAAACGGTCTGGCTGGTTTATTTAGTAATAGGAGTTGTAATAGTTGCGATTGTATATGCGATTGTGTCATCGGTTATGATAGAGAAAAGAAAAAAGTAAAATTCCAGATTGTAGTAACAAGTTGTTGTATAACTTCTTTAGTATATGTATAGAAATTACAATCTACCAGGGAATTGCCCTTTTTAGATGAATGGGTTTGTGAAACGATGTTGAGTGACACTAATTTTAGAGAAAGAAGAGTAGAAAATTTGAATCTACTCTTCTTTTTGTTACAAAAAGTGAATGTCGATTTGTGTGTATAGATATGCACTAAATTTTGGTAGGTAGCAGCGAGTACACTTTTCATGAAAAGGGAGATAAGATTTTGGAAATTCTCCTGGGAGTTGTGGTGGCAGTAATGGTGGCGGGATGCTTTTGGCAGGTGTTTACCCGCTTTGTCTTAAACAGTCCCAGCAAGTATACGGAAGAACTGCTGCGGTATCTTCTGATTTGGATGACTATGCTGGGTGTGCCTTATGCCTATGGGAAGGACAGCCATCTGTCCATCAATCTGGTAACTCGTTCGTTCAGCGAGAAGGGGATGCTGATGACGAAGATAGGGATTGAAATTTTGGTTCTGTTTTTGAGTGTTTTTGTGATGATTGCCGGCGGATGGATTGTGACGATGAATTCTTCCGGACAGATTTCTCCGGCATTACATATGCCTATGGAGCTTTATTATCTGTGCGTGCCTATTGGGGGCGTAATGATGGTGATATACTGCATTAACCGGCTGTGGGGCTTTATGAAGGAGTGGAAAGAGGGAGCGCTAAAGGCGGCTGTAAAGACAGAAAAAAATCAGGGACAGAAGGAGGGGAAGTAAATGCAGGTTCAGGCGGCAATTGTTTTGATTCTGGTGTTTTTCATGCTGTTGGCATATGGGGTGCCGGTGTCTTTCAGCATTATCAGCGCGGCGTTGGTGACGATCATTATGTTTTTAAGTCCTGGATTTGGGATGTTTATTTCGGCGCAGAAGCTGGTAGGGGGGATTGACAGCTTTTCGCTGCTGGCTGTCCCATTCTTTATTCTGGCGGGTCTTCTGATGAGCAGCGGCGGAATTGCGCGGCGTCTGGTGAATCTGGCGCTACTGATTCTGGGACGGGTGCCCGGTTCTCTGGCGCTGACGAATATTGCAGGAAATGCTATGTTTGGCTCCATTTCCGGATCGGGAATTGCGGCTGCTACGGCTATCGGCGGGGTGATGAATCCATTGGAGAAGGAGCATGGTTATGATGAGACTTTTTCGGCGGCAGTTAATATCGCTTCCGCTCCGGTAGGGCAGTTGATTCCTCCTACTACGGCGCCGATCATTTATTCGACGGCAGCAGGCGGCATTTCCGTGGCAGCTTTTTTGATGGCCGGATGGATTCCCGGGCTTCTGTGGGCGGGGCTTTGTATGCTGGTGGCATTTTTGTATGGAAAAAAGAAAGGGTATGTGGTAAAAGGAGAAAAGATCACGGCGGCGGCAGCGATGAAGACCATATGGGATGCGGTGCCCAGCCTGTTTCTGATTGTCATTATCATCGGAGGTATTTTGTCTGGCAAGTTTACGGCTACGGAAGCTTCCGGCGTGGCCGTGGTTTACGCGTTTGTTTTGGCTGTCTTTGTGTACCGCAGCATCAAGCCTGCGGAAATTATGGGGATTCTGACCAATACGGCAGTAATGACAACCATTGTCATGCTGATTATCGGTGCATCCACGGTTCTTAGTTTTGTGCTTTCCTTTACTGGTTTGCCGCAGGCAATCAGCAATCTGTTGTTGGGGATTTCCGACAACAAAATTGTGATTTTGCTGATTATCAATCTGGTTTTGCTGATTGTGGGAACGTTTATGGACATGGCTCCGGCGCTGCTGATTTTTACGCCAATCTTTTTACCGGTGGTCAAAAGCCTGGGGATGGACTCGATTCAGTTTGGTATTATGATGATTATGAATCTGGCAATCGGCACGATTACCCCGCCGGTGGGGAGTGTGCTGTTCGTGGGATGCAGCGTGGCCCATTTGCCGGTAGAGGATGTAATAAAGCAGCTAATCCCGTATTTTCTGGCTGTTGTGGCAGGGCTTTTGCTGGTGACTTTTGTACCGGCGTTCTCCATGTGGCTGCCGGGAGTGCTGGGGCTGCTGTAAGAGCAAGGGCGGTGGATGAAAGGCATGCAGCCGGGGAACGAATTTCCGGCTGCGAAATGCTACATGGGCGGCCGGGCGGAAAACCGGGGCTTGGGAACATTGGTGTATGTGACGGTGTTCAGGGTTTTGCGGTATTTTAACGGGGAAAGAGTCATGTAAGATTTAAAAGTGCGTTCGAAGTAGGTCAGGCTTTCGTAGCCCAGGGCGTTCGCGACCTGGGAGATGCTCATGTCGGTTTCTTCCAGATACCGCTTGGCTTTGCGGATGCGGTGGATATTGGTGTATTCGCTGATGGTATAGCCGGTCACTTCCTTGAATATCCGGCAAATGTAAGACCTGCTCAGGTAAAACCGGCCAGCCAGCTCGTCTAAAGATACCGGGTGTTCGCAGTTTTCGGACAGGTAGTCAGCGATGGCGTAGGCGGCTTTGTATTTGGGATTGTCGGAATCATTGGGGATTTCCTGGTGCTGGTGACGCACGAAAGACATCAGTTTGAAAAACCAGGCCAGGATTTCTAAGTCTATGCCGGTTTTGTAGTTGTGTTCCTGGTCAGTCAGGAAATGGCGCAGGGTGCGGAACAGGTTGAGTATCAAAGCCTGCTGTTCCCGATCTAAATGATAGACGCCATAATAGTCTTCCAGGAAGCGGACAAGCTGGAGAGACGGCCAGAGTTTATCGTAGGATTCCATTTTTTCTTTGGTAATGTAGAGAATAATGCGGTTGTGGCCATCATTGGAGCCAAAGTTGGAGCGAGTCATATGAATCAGGTTGGAGTTGACCAATATCAGGTCTCCAGCCCGGGCGATGTATTCCCGGTTGTTGAAAAAGAATATCCGCTCGCCTTCGACAATATAAAAGATTTCATATTGGGTGTGGAAATGTTTGACTCGCATATCAAATTTTTCGTAACGAACCATTTGTTCTAAGGCGATTCCGTCTGTTTCGCCATAATAAGTTACTTTTTCCATAGAGGGGCCTTTCTGTAAGTGTGCCTTCATGCCGCAGGCAATGAAAATGGGCATATGCGGTTATCTGTAAAGGGTTCCGGTGAACAGTAACGGAGCCGGGACTGCACAGGTTGATTGATTAGCGGCGGGGTTGAAAATAGTTATGAGATTATTATAATAAATGTGTGGGTAAAAATCCAGAAGATACGAGAAGAGATTGTCGGTTTTTGATGGCTGGTACAGATAGGGGGCAAGAGCATATGCTTTTCTGCTGCAGGCAATGTAAAACGGGCCTGTGAGCTTCCGGCAGGTGCGCACAAAAACGGGAGCGGAAGATGTCGCTTCACGCTCCTGTTCCATGTGGCTTGGCGCCGGTGCATTGAGATTTCGCAACAAGTCCTAAGAAAAGAGAAGTCGGACGCAGGAAGTATCGGATGGAGGATTGCCAGAAAGGAGAAGGAATGAAGAATATTGACAAAAAAGAATTGGATCAGAAACTAGGGCTGGTAATTGAGAAGCTGATGAATCTGGGAGGGCCGGAGGATGAGCAGGAACTGGCTGAAGGCGGAGAGAAGATTGGGTTTTTCCGTCGGGATTTTGGCATTCATGAGTGGGATTGGCCCCAGGGAGTGGGGCTGTATGGGCTGCTGAAGATTATGAAGGTTACGAAGCGGGATGAGTACCGGGATTTTCTGTATCGCTGGTTTAAAGATAATATCAGCGCGGGGCTGCCTTCCAAGAATATTAATACCACGACGCCGCTTCTGACGCTGGCGGAGCTGAATGAGGATTATCGGGACGAACAGTTTGAGGAGCTTTGCCTGAAATGGGCGGACTGGCTGATGTGCTGCCTGCCTCGCACCTGGGAAGGAGGATTCCAGCATGTAACCAGCGCTAACGGGGACCGTCAGGGGGTGCGTCTCAATGAAAATGAGATGTGGATTGATACTTTGTTTATGACTGTGTTGTTTTTAAATAAGATGGGGCAGAAATACCATCGGCAAATCTGGATTGACGAGTCGATCCATCAGGTGCTGATGCACATAAAGTATTTGTATGATAAGGAGAGCGGGCTGTTTTACCATGGCTGGACCTTTAATGAACGGAATAATTTCGGCGGTATTTTCTGGTGCAGGGGGAACAGTTGGTTTACCCTTGGGATTCTGGATTATATCGATATGTTTGAGGGAACCATGAATGCAGGGTTAAAAACGTTTATTGTGGATACCTATAAGGCGCAGGTAGCGAAACTGAAGGAGGTGCAGGATATAAGCGGGCTGTGGCATACGGTCCTATTGGATAATACCAGCTATCTGGAAACATCAGGCACGGCGGCTATCGCAGCGGGGATTTTGAAGGGGATTCGTTATGGGATTCTGGATGATTCGTATTTGCCTTGTGCAGAGAAGGCTATTCAGGGCATTTTGAATAATATTGATGAGGACGGGACGGTTCTCAATGTGTCGGGAGGCACCGGTATGGGTTACAATGCAGAACATTATAAGAACATTTTGATTGCGCCCATGGCTTATGGCCAGTCATTGACCATTTTGGCTTTGGCAGAGGCTCTTGCCATATAGGATTGATGAAGGAGTTGGGGAATCGTGAAGAACCAGTTTCGTTTATTTATCCGGGAAACCGGGGGCTATCCAGGCAATCTTGTGATTCCGGAAGTGTCCAACGGATTTGATGTGACGCTTCCTCCCCTTCCTTTTGGCATGGTGCCGGTGAGCTTGTGGTCGGAGCCGGTGCCTGCCGGAATTTATCGGGTTCGTATCCGTCTGGAGGCATTAGAGGATGTGGAGCGCCTTTATCTGTTTACCGGGAGAAAGCAACTGAGGGAAATCCTTTCCATGAAGTGTGGTCAATGTCTTGATCAGGTGTATAATTTGTCGCTGATGGAGATTATTCCCCGCTTTCGGGAGCAAAGCTATCCGGTGGAGCATTTGTTTTTTACTTTCTGCACGGAACATCCCGGCGCCATACGGGTAAAAGCGGAGTGGGAAATACCACAAGATAATATTACAAGAATTTTTTGTGCGGGGATTCCACGGTTACGGATCATGCCAGCGAACTCCCTTACCATCCCGGAGCCTGTTATGCAGCCTGGGGACAGGCCATGCCAGCGTTCCTGAAAGGGAATTTTGCCGTGGAGAATCAGGCGCATTGCGGGCTGACCACGGAGTCTTTCCGGGATGAGGGCCATTTTGCCATTGTAAAACGTCGTATTCGGAAAGGGGATATCGTCCTGTTCCAGTTTGGCCATAATGATCAGAAGCTGTCTCATTTGCTGGCGGACAGGGAATATCGGGAAAATCTGCGGCGGTTTGCCAGGGAAACCCGGGAAGCCGGGGCATATCCGGTATTGGTAACTCCGTTAGGGCGGAATATTTGGGATGGTGACGGGAGATATCTGGATTTTCTGGATGAACATGCCAGGGCAGTATGCCGGGTGGCCGAAGAGGAGGATGTCCCGTGGATTGACCTTCATGGATTTTCTGTGGATTTTATCCGTAAGAATGGGATGGGATATAGCCGCAGTTTTTTCCATCCGGAGGATTATACCCATACCAATGAATATGGGGCCTGCGTTTTTGGGGAATATATGGCAGGGCGGATGTCGGAATTGTTTCCGGGAATTTTGAAAGCGAGGAAGGGCGTGGCAGATTTTGTTCCGCCGGATGGGCTTTGGGAGAAGCTGGGGCTGGGCGGCCGCCGGACAGATTCGGGAAGCCAGAGGGAACAGTTCGACAATATGGAGAAATCTACGGCTGAGCTTTTGCGGGTACTTCGGAAGGCCAAAGGGGGCTGAGGAGGCTGTTAAGGGAGGGAGATGCTGGAAAGCATGCAGGCTGAGGGGGCATATAGCCTATGGTAAGGCAGCAGAATTCATGGTTTGGGACTGTTAGAGTCGGAAAACTGAGGTGTCGAATGAAGATAGGAGTTCGGGCCCATGATTATGGGAAACGAAAGATAGAGGAGATGGCTGCCCTTCTTCGGGATGAGGGATATGGGGCAGCGCAACTGGTATTGCCGAAAGCGTTTATGGAAATTGGCAGTTATGAAGACATTACACCGGGAATTCTGGCAAAAATACGTCGGGTGTTTGAGAAAAATGATGTAGAGATTCCCGTGCTCGGCTGTTACATGGATTTGGGGAACCCGGATAAACAGGTGCGGAAAGCTGCCGTGAGGACGTTGGAACGGTGCCTGGTTTGGGGAAAGGAACTGGGGGCCGGAGTGGTCGGGACGGAGACGGCTTATCCCCGCCTGACAGAGGCGCAGAAACGGGTATGGAAGCCTTTTATGATGGATAGCATTAAACGGGTGATGGAGACTGCCTGCCGGGTGGATATGCGTCTGGCATTGGAACCGGTTTACTGGCATCCGCTGACAGATCTGGAGACGACTTTGGAGGTGATTCAGATGGTGGAAGATGAAAAGCATTTGCGGCTGATTTTTGATGCCTCCAATTTGTTGGAATTTCCAGAAGAGACGGATCAGGATGCGTTGTGGACAGAGTGGCTTCTGCGGGTTGGGGATTATGTGGATGTTCTTCATATCAAAGATTTCAGCCTGGACAGGAGAAAACGGTATCAGCCGGAGCCTTTGGGAAAAGGGGTGATGCGCTATGAAGCGGTCAGCCGTTGGCTGGAAGGGCAGAAGAGGGAGATCAGCCTGATAAGGGAGGAAATGAACCTTTTGTTTGTGAAGGAAGATTTGGCGTTTATGCGGAATCTGTGAGTGCCAGACAGCATTTTTGGCAGCTTGAATCGGCAAATGAAAAAGGGAGAGCAGGCAGTCTTTTAGTCCGAGATATCTGCGGAATCGCAGGATACTTCGCTGCCATTCCAGTATAACCGGATATCTGACGGCCATGCTCCGAAAGTGGGTGCTGCAAAATGCAGTATCCACTTTTTTGGAGGTTCTGCGGATTTTTGCTCTTCTGCAGAGATGTTTTTGTGGGAAGGAACAGTGCTTTCCTGACAAGGCGTTGTTACATACACGTTTAAGGTGTGCTCAACATACTCCACAGCAACCTGATCGTTTGTCAGCATTTGCGTTTCCGGCTGCTTTTTCGGATAGAAGAGATACCCATCCCAGGAATCCGGGTCAGAACAAATAAGGTATTGAAATCCTTCTTTATCGGTCAGGCCGGATACCCAGCCGACGACCCGGTCGCCCATTTCATCGGCTGTGGCAATATTCAAGCCGAATGTGCTGATTTTACCATTAGTCTGATTTTTTACCTGGTATTCTTCTGGAAAAGAGGTATTTTTGGCGATGCCAGGGATATGAGGAAGCCCAAAGCAGGAGGAGAGAAGCAGGGTGCTGAGTATTAACAGAGGAATGGCGGTTTTTTTCTTCATGTTGTCACCTTTTGATGTTTGAGGGTTTATTTTTCTATAAGGCTTATAGTTGTAGTATACGGTAAAAGGAAGAAAAATGTCAATTGTAAGATATGATACGGATAGTACGTTACTGTTCACTGGTATCCAGCGAACAGTAACGATAGTACAAATGGCATGAAAAACGCGGGTATTATTGAATGGGAATAAGAAACTTTGCCAAATATATGATTATACACAAAAAAACGACAATTTACATTCCCATTTTTGGATAAATATTAGAAAATTAAAATTAGTGTTCACAGATGCAGAAAGTTATGCTATAATACATTCGGAATTGAGTGAAAGTTTTGAATGGGGGTATAGCTCAGTTGGGAGAGCGCTTGAATGGCATTCAAGAGGTCATGGGTTCGAATCCCACTATCTCCATTTTAGAGATGCCGAAAGTCGTTGGTTTTGCGGGCTTTGTGGCATTTTTTTTGTACCATAGGAAAGTGCATCCTATGATACAAAACGTTCTGCGAGGATTGCAACACGGTGCGGGTTTGTTCACTAAGCTCATTGCATTCGCTAAGTGAGCCAATGCCTGCGGCGGATAGGAATTGTGTCGCTAAAGCGATCCGCCGCAGGCGGAGAATCCTGCTCAGCAAGATTCTTTTTATGAATAATCAAAAGAAATAGTTTACATAAAACGTCAGTGATTATTGGCGTTATTTTTTTGTCTGTTAAAGGAGCAAGTGTGTTATCAGTTATGCGGATGATGTCATTGCAATGGTAGATGAAATCATGAAAGGCGGGCATATCCGGGAGCAGATCAGAAGATTAGCCATAAAAAAAGCATCCAAAAGTTGCCGCAAGTACAATTAGCGCGATAGGAGGGAATTCTCTTTTTCGGATGGCGGAATATAAAATGACGGTCATGAGCAAAAAGGAAAATATTGCGCATGATGTCATATCGATACTGAAGGAGGGCTGCGTGGTGCAGAGAGTAATGGCCATAGATACGCCTGTGGCGAGGATTACCCCCATCAAACAAGGTTTAATCCCCTTTAATATTGCCTGCATATTTTTATGTTTTAGGATGTTTTGAAAAATAATCGTGACAACCAGCAGAATGGCGAAAGAGGGGAGGACTACGCCGGTAGTTGCCAAAAGCGCGCCCCAAAACCCAGCCTGCCGGCTTCCGATATAAGTAGCCATATTTACCATAATCGGCCCAGGCGTGGATTCGCTCAGCGCCACAAGGTTGGCAAACATCTCTTCGTCCGCCCACTGATTCGCCACGACTGCATCCTGAATAAGAGGTATTGCCCCGTATGCCCCTCCAAAAGAAAATAAGCCTATTTTCAAAAAAGAAATTAATAATTCTAAATATATCATAGATTAGCCCTCCGTGTCATTCCGGTTTTTTGGTGCATTTTTTCGAAGAAGGACAAAGCCGATGAGGCCGCTGCATAAGATAAAATATATAGTAGAAATACGGATATTGATCATATTTAAGGTAAATGTGAGAAGAAAGAAAAAAATGGTAATGGATATCTGAAATTTCTTATCGGGGGACTTTTTTATCATTTTTTTAATCATTTTTGTGCCTGCCCGAATAATTAAAATGGCAACAGCTATCCGTATTCCCTTAAATGCGTGGGAGATGATTCCTACGGTTAATATGTTTTCAAAAAATTGGGATAAAATAAATATCAACAGAAATGATGGGGATACGATGCCAACCGTTGCCGAAACAGCGCCTTTCATACCGGCCAATTTGTATCCGGTATAAGTCGCGCAGTTTATGGCAATGGGACCAGGTGTTGATTCGGCAATTACCGTAACATCCATAAGCTCCTCGGATGTCAACCATTGCCTTTTTTCTACGCATTCATGGTCAAGCAGGGAGAGCATCGCGTATCCGCCGCCAAAAGTAAATGCCCCTATTTTGCTGAAAGTTAAAAATAAGTCAATTATCTGATTCATCTGGAAAGATTCCCTTTCTTAAATTCACAACAGCAAACGGAAATATCTCTGTTGAGATTCTGTGACTGTTCCTGCATGGAGCAAAAAGTACCGGCGAGCAAATCCATGGCTTCCTGATTGGGGAAGTAATGGGTGTGGTAGCCGTATTTCTGGCTGCAGACAAGCCCGGCTTCTTTCATGATTTTTAGATGTTGGGATATCGCGGACTCGCTTATTCCCATTTTTTTTGATAAGGAACGGACACAATGTTTCCGTAAAAGTAATTGCCGGAGGATGCGATACCGCATAGGCTCGCCGATGATTTTGATCAGAGTGTCAGCATTCATGCCACTACCTCTTTGTTTTAGTATATACTTAATTATAATCACTTTTTTGATTTAGTCAATACTAAAATAAAAGCTGTACATATTACGGAGGAAATTTTATATTTAAGCATGATATTTATGCTAATTATACAAGAATAACCATTTAAGATAAAAACGTCCTATATATCGCAAAAAAATACGATAGGAATAGAAGAAAATTTTAGTTAAAATATGGATATAAAGAAATCATATTTAAGGAGGAACAAAGCATGAAAGTATCTAAAAAAATTCTCGCCGTCACGATGTCTGCCGTGGTGATAACCAGCATTGCTGCTGCCGGGACTCTGGCTTATCTGACCAGCCAGGATACGGCGGTCAATACCTTTACCGTAGGTAAAGTGAATATCACCCTGGATGAAGCAAAAGTCGGGCCGGACGGCAAAGCAGACCCCAGCGGGGAGCGGGTAAAAGAAAATGTATATGAAAATATCCTGCCTGGCGCTGTCCTGGACAAGGATCCCACAGTGACCGTCGAAGCTGGCAGCGCTGACTGCTATGTTTATGTGGCAGTCCGCAATTATCTGGCCGATCGGAACGGCACAGGCGGCCCGGGTAATTGGGATAACTGGTATGGCGGTTTTGATGTTAGCGACAATTGGGATTACAGTTATTTTATCCCCTATGATCCCGGATTCCCCAATAATGTTACCAGGGATATCTCCACAGTTGAAATTTTCCGTTATATCGGCCCCGGCACTGAGGACGGCGTGCTTAAATCCAGCGACGAGGATATCGTTTTGGAAAGTGTTTTTGAAGACGGGAAATTTTATATCTACAATTCCCTCACTTCAGAGCAGGTGGAAAATATGTATGGCGACAGGGTTGTGGTGAAAGCTTTTGCCATCCAGGCAGACAATCTGGTGTACGACGGCCCCAACGGGAGCGGAAAAACCGGGCTTGAGGCAGCCAATCAGATGGCGTCGGATTACTTTAGCAACGATGACAACTGGGAATACAAACCGTGATAAAATATAAAGAAGAAAAACGGAATTTTTAGCACCAGGTACAGAAAAGAGGAAGACAAATGAACCCGACGCTGAAAAAAATCTGGAATATGGCTTTTGGTATTCTGGCGGCTGCTATTGTGGTTTTGGCAGTCTTGCTGGCAGGAGTGCGGGTGATAGGCATCACGCCCTATGTCGTGCTCAGCGGAAGTATGGAGCCGTCTTATCCGGTTGGTTCGATGATTTATGTCAAAGCAGCGCAGCCTGAGGATGTGGCTGTGGGACAACCGATCACGTTCTATTTGGATGAAGGGCTGATTGCTACCCACCGCGTTGTGGAAATCGACGAGTCAGGACAGTGTTTCCTTACCAAAGGGGATGCCAATGATGTGGTCGACGCTCCGGTGCCTTATGGCAATCTGATTGGGAAACCGCTTTTTTGTATACCGGGGCTGGGGAAATTATCTGCCTGGATCGCCCATCCTCCGGGAATATATGTGGCCGAGAGCTTTGCCCTGATTGTGCTGCTGATGATGTTTCTTCCGGAAGTGCTGGATATGGCGGATGCGGCAGACAAGAAAAAAGACGGGACGGAATAAAGGGAACAGGTCAAGCAGTTACAGTAATTATTTAGGAGGCAGAAATAAAAATGAAATCATCAAAAAAGATCCTTGCATTAGCTATGTCGGCCGCGGTTGTGACCAGTATCGCCGCCGCGGGAACCCTGGCTTATCTGACCAGCCAGGATACGGCGGTGAATACCTTTACTGTTGGTAAGGTAGATATTGAGATTGATGAATCAAAAGTCGGGCCGGACGGGAAAATCATTCCCGGTGAAGCTCCGGTAAAGCAAAACGAGT
Organism: uncultured bacterium; assembly: GCA_947383005.1. Classification (GTDB taxonomy): domain Bacteria; phylum Bacillota; class Clostridia; order Lachnospirales; family Lachnospiraceae; genus Brotaphodocola. The sequence continues at coordinate 78,542 of CANDBT010000006.1, forward strand.
ATGTCGATGTCCTTCCCGGCGACGTTTTGGATAAGGACCCGGCAGTAACGGTTAAAGGAGGCAGTGCAGACTGCTATGTCTATGTGGCGGTTTGGAATTGTCTGGCAAATGCATCTGGCCAGGATGTCCTGGAATATGTGGATTGGGAAGCAAATGATGAGAATTGGGAATGGGTGACGGAATACCTTCCCTGGGAAGCTCCCGCAATCGAGGTTTACCGTTATGATGGCGTTTTGGCTGAAGAGGGGTTAGTTAAGTCTTCAAATGAAGATATCCAATTGGGAACGGTTTTTGTAAATAATCAGGTCAAGATAAAAGGTTCAGCGACAGCGGACGACCTGGCTGATATATATGCGCCGGTGATTCTGGTGAAGGGCTTTGCCATTCAGGCGGATAATTTGGAAGCAGACGGAATGGCCGGGCGTGACGCGGCTGATGCGATGGCTGAGGAATTCTTTACCAATCTTGGAAATTGGAGCTGGGAGTAACGGACACAGACGCAGAGTGCGAGCAATCCGGGTATTATAGGGGCCAAAAGTCTTTTGGCCCCAACATCTTAAAATAGAATTTTGGCTGGCTGCCATAGGATAGGCTATGGGGTAGATGGTTAGCAGTTCCGTATTGCGGTAGGTCAGCGCCGCAATACGGCTTTTATGCACAGCCCCATGCAGAGGGAGTATGCCGCAGAAGCGGTGCATGAGGCGTGCGGTGAGTAGGGGGGAATTTTCCCTACTTGATTGGAGTAAACAACCTGAAAAGGGAGGGAAAGATGAAGAAAAAAGCCATGATTTTCCTGGTAGCATTACTGATGGCGGTAAGTGCATGTGCGGGCGGGACGCTGGCCTATTTAACGGATACAACCAGTAGCGTGAGCAATACATTTACCGTGGGGAACGTGGATATTACCCTGACGGAGAGCGAAGGGACGAAAACAGCGGCGGACAGGGAATTTAAAATGGTGCCGGGAAATGAGATAAAAAAGGATCCGCTGGTTGAGGTTGCCGAAGGCAGCGAGGATTGCTGGTTGTTTGTCAGGGTTGAAAAATCGGATAACCTTGATGATTTTATCCGTTATGAAGCGGCTGAGGGATGGTCGGCGTTGTCTGGGGAAGATGAGGTATATTATCGGGCGGTAAATGCCGACAGCCAGGGTAAAGCCTTTCCGGTGCTGAAAGATAACCGGGTTTTTGTCAGGGATGACGTCACAAAGGGACAGATGGACGAAATTGTCGGAGGGAAGGTAAAAGAGCCGTCATTGTCCTTTACCGCTTATGCTGTCCAGAAGGCCAATATAGCGACAGTTGACGAAGCATGGAAGCAGATAGAGCCGTGATCCTTTGATGGAGCAGGGCATACACAAGGGTTTCCGCAAAAAGGAGCGGGAGTCTTTGTGTATGTCTTACTGGAAGATAGCAGGTTTTCCGTAAGCCCTATGCATGATTCCTTTTTATATCATAGGAAAGTGCGCCCTATGATACAAAACGCTCCGCGAGATGCGCGCTTCGCGCAAAGGAAGATGGTTGTTGTCACAACCGCGCTCCAGCGCGAGTGTGCGCTAAGACGCACACACTTTAAATATGAAGAGGTACAATTATGAAGAAAAAAATTATCCTTGCCCTGGCGGCAGTTGCGTCTTTCTTGTCAATAAGCGTCTACGGCTCCTATGCGTATCTTACCGCAGAGATAAAGACAGAGAATGTCATCACGGCAGGAAATTTAAAAATTGCCCTGATCGAAACTTCGTCTGCGGAGGATGGCTTTGGGGCGGCCGTGGCAGGCAGGTTAAATGGCGTAATGCCGGGAAAGACAATATCCAAGATTGTGCAGGTGGAAAATAGGGGGGATAATGAAGCTTATGTCCGTGTTCAGGTAAAGAAAGATATTATCCTGGCAGAGGGAAATAGCAGTCCGGATTTGAGTTTGGTGACGTGTGATTTCAACAAAGAATATTGGATTGACGGAAATGACGGCTATTATTATTATCGGGACAGCCTGGAAGCAGGACGCCGGACAGTACCGTTGTTTGAGAAGGTGGCATTTGATGCTTCCATGGGAAATTTGTATCAGGACAGCAGGATACGCATGGAGATTAAGGCGCAGGCTACTCAGGTAGCGAACAACGGAGAGAGCGTTATGGAGGCCAAGGGCTGGCCGGAGGACGGGGAATAAAGGGGGAATGGAGCAATGAAATTTAAGGGGAAAAAACAGCTCAGCGCATTCCTGATCGGTGTTTTGGTGATGATGAGCGGGGCGCCGCATTTAACCGTTTCCGCTGCTGTCAATAATGCAGAAAATCAAAAGGATGATTTTTTTGTCAGCAGCAATGGGACAAAATATGATCCTGCTTACGATCCCTATATTTGGGATGAAGATATACAAGATTATGATGAGGATAGCGAAGAATACGCGGATTTGATCAAAACCTTAGCGAGTCCATCCGATTTTGGCAGTTGGCTAGGGGGGAAACTGGCGAGTCCGGCCAATATGGCTTCGGCATCAAATGCGGATCAGGGCGGCGAAACCGTAGTTTTTACGGAGGCCGGACCGTTCCTTGCGCCAGTATCCGCCGATTCGGCTCGCCGGCAGATGAAGGCGGGAATACCGGCAGGGGAAGATTCTGCCGACGGAAGCGGATTGATCCTCAATAAAACGGCTGAGGCGGATCAAGACAATGAGGGGGAATACCGTATCCGCCTGGAGGCTTATACTACAGGAAAAGGGATTTCTTCGGCAGAACCCTGTCCGGCAGACATCGTGCTGGTGCTGGATCAATCCAGCTCGATGGCTTATGATTTTGAGGGGGAATTTACGTTTTTGCAGGAAGACCGCAGGCAGTATGCGATGAAACAAGCGGTAAGCCAATTTATCGAGCTGGTTAGCGAAAAATTCAATTGGTCGGCTACCGATCATCGGATGGCAGTTGTGACGTTTGGAGAAAAAGCTTCTGTTTTAAGCAATTGGAATTTCGTGGATGAAGACGGGAAAGAAGCCCTTTTGGATGCCGTCAGCAGCCTGGATGATTTGCCTTCGGGCGCGTCGGATCTTGCTGCCGATATCGAAGAGGCGGGGAACCTGATGGACGGTGGTTATCGCTATATTGGCAGCCATACGGCCAGGCAGAAAGCCGTGATTGTATTTACGGACAGCGTGCCGACGGCTGCGTCCGGTTTCGATACGGAGATGGCCGATGAGGCAATCCAAGGCGCAAAAAAGCTGAAGGACGGCGGAGTGGCTGTTTATTCGGTAGGAATTTTCCACGGGGCAAACCCGGATGAATTATATGGAGACGCATGGAGACGCCAGGAACCGTTCCCGCATACCTTATGCACAGGGGAGGTGGGAAGCTGCTGGGGAGGTTCCTGGGTGTCAGTTCTGTTTGAGCGGAATGATTTCCCGGGAATCGATATAGCGGCAGGCAACCGTTTTTTAAACTATTTGTCGACGAATTCCCATGACGCGGAAGAAACCGGCGTCATCAGGGATCTGATGATGAAGGCGCCGGGATTTGGAATTGCCGGCCCGGGATATACCATAACAAAGAATTATCCTTGTGAAAATAATGGTTATTATCTGACGGCTGACGGTCAGGATTCCCTGGAGGACATATTTACGTCAATCAGCCAAAATATTTCTGTTGCGGATATTGTCCTGGGGACGGAGACGGCAGTAGAAGACAGGATTTCTCCTTATTTTGAGTTTGCCGATATTCATGATATTTCGGTGACGACGGCAGACTATCAGGGAGACGGCAGGTTTGGAGAAGCATCAGACGCATTACCTGGAGAATTTCAAGTAGATATAAGGGCAGAGGAGGGGAGGCAGAGCCTGTCGGTAACGGGGTTTGATTTCGATAAATATTATGTCGCGGAAGAACCCCGGGAGGTTGGCGGGGAGCTTGTAAGAGGAAAGAAGCTGGTCATCGAATTCAATATAAAACCGAGGGAGGGCTTCCTGGGAGGGAACGGAGTTCCCACTAATGGAGGAGAATCCGGAGCATATGACAGAAAAGATGGACGGGATATCCGGATTGGAGGATTTTCAATCCCGGAAGTGGATGTTCCTATTCCTGAGTTGATGATAGAAGCTTTGCCCAAAAATGTGTACCTGGAGGGAAGAATGAGCGAGGCTGATTATCGGGAAGGGGTATTGGTCAAATGCGGCGACACGGTAATTCTCGGAGAAGGGAAAGAAGAGCTGGAAGAGTGGCAGTCGGCTTACGTAAAGCTTCCGGATATTTCGGATATCGCTGTCAATTACCCGACGGGGAGCCTGTTGGACGATACGGGATATACCTTGTCTTATACGTTATTTCCCAAGAAGGCAGGTTCGGTTGCTTCATCGGAAACGGCTGTGAGCGAAACGGCGGATATTCTTGTCTATAAGCCGGTGATGCTTTTTGGGGATGGGGAGATTTTCTATGGGGAAGAGCTGGCAGATGGTTATGGCTATGACGCTGACAAAGACCCTGTTGTATCCTGGGAGCATGAGGGGAAGGCTAAAACGGACAGCACGGTCATGGCTTGCCGGGAACCACGGTTTTCTTTTACTTACCGTTATGACTCATCGAAGGTGGCCGGCGGGAAGGTAAATACCAAGGTTGTCCTTCCGGTGAAGGTGGAGGCAGTTGTGGCAGATTGGCAGCCCGGTGAAGGAAAGACAGCCGGGGCGGACCCGCACCCTGATGAGAGCGGGGAGAATCTGATAAGCCATGTGATTTTTGCCCACAGGGATTGTATGGGTACCGGATTCAAGGAAATGGATGCATATCCCGGATACCATTTCCTGCTCCATGTTAAGACCGGGTCGCTTACGGTTAAAAAAGTGATAGAAGATGACATCGGGAAAGGAGAACCTTTTGTATTTACGGTTAAAAAGGATGGCATACCCTATACCCAATGTACGGTTTTAGGAAACGGCATGGTGACGATATCCGAATTGCCTTTGGGAAATTACGAGATTGAAGAGGAGACAAATAGAGGTACGCTGGCCTGGCGGTACGGCGCCCCGGAATATGGGGATTTCGCCGCTCAGGCAGATTTGACCAAAGATAATCCTGCTCTTATTTTCACCTGTACAAACAGAATAGAAAATCGTCGGTGGCTGAACGGCAGCGACAGGACAATTCATGAAAGGCAGCCGGAGAAAACGCCTTACAGCCCGTTGGCCAGCGGTTTTTTGCGGAGAGAGGGAATACCGGGAGGAAAAGAGGAGTGGCTGAAGAAATTTGATGATCCGGATATGAGGCTGTATGGTGAAGGAATGAGAAATAAAACCGTGGGAGGTGACCGGTGATGGATGGGAAAAAAAGGGGTTTTGTTTTGATCACCAGTTTGCTGGCCGTATTTCTGCGTACGGCCGGAACGACAACGGCTTTTCTCGTTACCAGGAGCGAGTCCATCGAAAATCGCTTTCAGGCCGCAATAGTGGCCTGTGAAGTGGAGGAAGAATTTGACGGAGAGGAAAAAACCAGCATTGTTGTAAAAAATACCGGTACGGCTACCGCTTACGTGAGGGTGAAACTGGTGAGTTACCGGATCAATGACAGGGGTGAGCATATCGGAGGTATGGCGGAAGTCCCGGCATTTTTGCCGGGGACAGGCTGGCGGGCTGACGAGAGAGGTTATTATTATTACCGCTATCCGCTCGCTCCGTCAGAGAGTGAAGAAAACTCGGAAACAACCGGCAATTTGATAGCTCCGCCTGGTAAGATGGTTTTGAAATTATTTCCGGAGGAAGACGGGGGCGGCAGACAGGTGGTTGAAGTTATTGCCGAAGCAATTCAGAGCAGCCCTATGGACGCGGTAAAAGATGCGTGGCCGGAAGAAATTATTGATTGGCTGTCTGCGGATATGCAGCAGGAAAAAGCGTCTGATGCTGATGGCATGTAGGAGGTGCGGGGATGGAAAAAAAGAAAAAAGAGTTTGCGGCTTTTGTCCTCGCCTGGCTGTTTGCGGCGCTGGCAGTATTGCCGGTTCATGCGGCAAGCAGTACCGTGTCCTATGAAGGGGGCGCGGAGCAGTTTGTCCTTATTCCGTCAGACGGGAATCTGTTCCCTGATTTTGCGGGAGTGATGCCGGGGGACAGTTTGACTCAGGTCATTACGGTGCGCAACGGAGCAAGAGCCGACGGCGGGGTGAAGCAGTATCTGCGAGGAGAGAGTACGGATGAGACAGTGGAAGGCTTTTTAGAGCAGATGACGCTGGTTGTCCGGCAAGGGAATACGGTTTTGTCTGAGGATACGGCAGAAAAGACAGCAGGTCTTACGGAAAACGTCCTTTTAGGGCATTTTACCAATAAGGGGGAAATTACCCTGGAGGTAACTTTGCATATCCCTATTGAGATGGATAACCGTTTTCAGGAAGCGGCGGGGAAGCTGACATGGGTATTTACCGCGGAGGAGCTGGATGCCGGAAGGAATCCTTCAGGAGGCGGAGGAAGCTCCGGCGGCGGGAACGGTTCCGGTTCCGGATCGCCCGGCAATGGAACCGTGGAGATAGGCGAGGGGACTACGCCGCTGACGGGCAATCTTCCTGATGTGATATCCCAGATAATCCCGGAGACGATCCGGGATGCGCTGGCGCCTTTGGCGGCGCTGCCGCGGACCGGCGATGGGTTGAATACAGGGTTGTGGGCTTTTTTGGCAATCGTTTCCGTCTGTGCTTTGGCCGGATTGGTGATCGTGAGAAAGCGGATGAGGAAAAACAGCAATAGATAGAGAAAAAAGTTGTAAAGACAGTGGCGAGAGAGGATTTTGAAGAGGGAAAAGGCATCAGGCAGGCAGTTCCGTTAAGGAGCGCCTGCCTGTTTGGCAATCGGAACGGACGAATGAACAATAACCCTCCCGTGGAAAAGAACGGAAGAAATATTGAAATATGCTTTTGAAAATGATATAATTTTTTACATCATGAAAAAAAAGATGGGCAATCGTTCATCGTTCGGATTGCTGTAAAATTTAGCAGATTTAAGGAGGAAAAATGAATCGCTCAGGCAGACTAAAGATTTTTGTGGTTGTCATATCTATAGTTGCGGCTGTGATTTTGGCGGCTATCGTATTCGGTGCGTTTTTTTTATGGCGCAGCGGGAATGATATTGACGGACAACGGCTGTTAGAAGATTATTTTGAGGAAAATACGGGATATACTTTCCATGAGGAACAGTATCAGGAATGTTACCGCTACGCGATTAATGATATGGTCAGACAGCTTTCCGGAAAGATGGTTTATTTGCTGGAGTCGGCAGGGCTTAGCGCCGACGGGGTTGATACTGATGAGATTGCGGAATTGGCTGGTGATAAGATATCCGGTTATTTTTCTCGTTCGGATAATCAAATTACTCTGGTTGATGCGGTGCTTTCCCGTTCTTCCGCTAAAGTCGGGAAGATCAAAAGGAATGGCGATACGGCCACGGCAGAAGTGACGGTGACATCTGTGGATATCACGGATGTGAACCGCATGCTGATCGATGATAGCGTCAGTGTACAGAAATTTGCAGTTCTGGCGGCTCAGCTGGTTCTGGAAAGAACCCCCGGCGTTGGCGTCGAATGGATTAAAAATCTTATCAAAGGGGATCTCTCCTTTGTATTGGATGGTTTTGTGGAAAACGCAAAAAAGACGAAGTGCGAGAAGAGCTATGTCGGCCAGGTGGAATTTCAGTATCATAAGGATACTGGAGAGTGGAGCATCTGTTCTATAGACGAGGGGTTATTGAAGGCATATTACGGAATGGATTAAAGGAGAAGAAAATGGAGAAGATAACCAGTTTTACGATCAATCATTTGAAATTGCTGCCGGGAGTTTATGTGTCGCGCAGGGACAAGGCAGGAGATACGACAGTTACTACGTTTGATATTCGGATGACGAGACCTAATTTTGAACCTGTGATGAATACGGCAGAAATCCATGCGATTGAACATTTGGGGGCGACATTTCTCAGAAATCACAAGGATTTTGCGGATAAAGTGTTGTATTTTGGCCCTATGGGCTGCCGGACCGGTTTTTATTTGCTGCTGACGGGAGATTTCCAGTCGAAAGATATTGTCCCCCTGATGAGGGAAATGTTTTCCTTTATCCGGGATTTCGAAGGCGATGTGCCGGGAGCGTCTGCCAGGGATTGCGGCAATTATCTGGATATCAATTTGCCTATGGCCAAATATATTGCCGGGCGCTATCTTGAGGAAACATTGTCGGTGATTGACGAAAAAAGGTTGAATTATCCGGAAGATTGAAACTGACAGGGAGGCAAATATGCACGATGATGTATATCAGATGTATCTGGATGAAATCCGCCTGATTCCTGCCTGTACGCTTAGGGAGGAACAGATACTCCCTCTTCAGGCAAAAGAAGGGGACGAGGAAGCCAGAAAGCGTCTTTTGGAAGGTATGTTGCATTATGCGGTGGAGCTGGCCGGAAAATATAAAAACAGAGGGCTTTTGGCAGGAGATCTGGTACAGGAGGCCAATATGGGGCTGATTATGGCCGTGGACCGGTATGAAAGCGGAGATTTTCGCCAATATGCCAAAACAGTGATGACGGAATGCCTGGAAGCCGCTGTGGCTGAGCAGAAAAGGGAAGCGCAGGTATCGGAAGAATTGGTTGCCAGGGTTAATGTGCTGAAAGATATTTCGGCAATGATGGCGGAAGATTTGGGACGGGAAGCAAGCGTAGAGGAACTGGCGCAGAAGATGAAAATGACGGCAGATGAAATTAAAGATATTATGAAGTTGACTCTGGATGCCATGAGCGTCAGCCCTGATGCGGAGATTTGATCTATGGCAAGGACAATAATTGTAGGCGATATCCATGGTTGCTATAAGGAACTGAAAAAACTTCTAAAAAAAGTAAGTTTCCATGAAGATGAAGATTGGCTGATAAGCCTGGGTGATTTAATGGATCGTGGCCGGCAATCTTATGAAGTGTTTGATTTTTTCCGCAGGCGAAAAATAAATATGAAGGAACGGTGTGTCATCATCCGGGGAAATCACGAGCAAATTATGTTGAATTGCGCAGAGGATAAACAGATGCTTCCCTTGTGGAATCAAAACGGAGGCAGCGAAACCATCCGCTCTTTTAAGCAACATCATGATCGGGTGAAAGCTCATGTGGGATGGTTTAAGGCTAATACCCAACTGTATTTTGAAGCCGGCCAATATCAATGTGTGCACGCCGGGATAGAGAAAGAAAAGGTGTCGGACAATGACGAGGAAACGCTTCTGTGGGACCGGACGGCGCTGACAATGAATCGGTATCAGGGAAAGCTGACGATAATCGGCCATACGCCTATTTACGATCCGGTATATATGGACGGGAATGGGAAAGACGCGCAGGTTTTGCAGGAAGGAGCCAGATGCCGGCTGCCTCAAAAGGGTCTGATTGCTATTGATACCGGCTGTGTGTTTAAAGGCAGGCTGACGGCTATGGTCATTGAAAAAGATCAGTTTTATTTATCTTCCGTCCTTTCGGAAGAGGTTTCTGCCGGCCTTTTGCAGAAGTTTAGAAAAACGTCGTCAGAAAGGAAAAAAGAAGGATGATTTATTATTTGATTGATTATGAAAATACCGGTGAAAATGGGTTGGAAGGTATTGAAGATTTGGAAAGCGGCGGCCGGGTAATTATTTTTTACAGCGAGAATGCGGATAAGATGAGTTTTGATTTGCACCAGAGGCTTCGGGAGTGCAGGGCAGGCATTGAGTTTAAAAAAATAACGACGGGCAAGAAAAACGCGTTGGATTTCCAATTGGCGACATATCTGGGGTATTTGATTGCCAAGGACGGGGACAGCCAGTTTTGTATTGTCAGTAAAGACTTGGGTTATGAAGTGCTGCTGGAATTTTGGAAGGAACAAGGCATTCAATTGATTGACGGTATTTTTGCACGGGAAAAGGAAACGGTTAAAAAATCCGGTAGTCCGCAAAATAAACTGCAATCGCTTATTCCCGACGAAGAAGAACGGAAGGTGGCGGCAGATTGCCTAACCCGGTGCAAAACAAAACAGGAAATCAATAATATCCTGGTGAGGAAATTTGGCAGCGAGAAAGCCGGTGAGCTGTATAAGAAGATTAAGCCATTGATAAAAAACAAAAAGGGGAAGTAACATGGCCAGATTAAGCACCTTATGTTATTTGGAACAAGAGGGGAAGTATCTGATGCTCCATCGGACGGTAAAAAAGGATGACGTAAATAAAGATAAGTGGATTGGTGTGGGCGGTCATTTTGAGGCAGATGAGAGCCCGGAGGAATGCCTGCTGCGCGAGGTGAAGGAAGAGACGGGATATACGCTTACTTCTTACCGGTACCGTGGAATGGTAACTTTTGTTTCCGGAGACGGCGTGACGGAGTATATGTCTTTGTTTACCGCAGACGGATTTATCGGTGAACCTGTGGCTTGTGATGAGGGGGAACTGGCGTGGATAGATAAAGGGGAGGTGGAGAATCTCAATATCTGGGAGGGGGATAAGATATTTTTTCGTTTGCTCAGGGAGAGGCAGGATTTCTTCTCCCTGAAACTGGTATATGACGGCGAAGGAGGGCTGTCGTATGCTGCGTTGGACGGAAAGCCTGTTACTTTTGATTGAGATGTACGTTGATTTCCGCACCGATAAATAAAATACAGATACAAAAATACAGCCACAGCATAAACAGCACTACGGCAGTCAGGCTTCCGTACATATAAGAATAGTTGCTGAAATTGGAAAAATACAGAGAAAAGCTATAGGAAAACAACAGCCAGCAAATGGCTGCGAAAATCGCCCCGGGCAGTTGCTGCCAGGGGTTTTGCTTTTTTGCAGGAACGAGTGTGTAGAGCATGACAAAAGCAAATAAAAATAGTATGGTAGACAGCAGGCTGCGGAAACTGATTATGCGTTGGATCAGGTGTCCGATAATGGGAAAAAAGAAAATAAACAGTTCCTGGATGGAGTTGCCAAATACCAATAGAGCCAAAGATACGACACATACAAGCATAAACAGCAAGGTATAACCGGTGCAGATCAAACGTCGGAGAAAATAGTTCCGTCTTTTTGCGGCGCCATATATCCGGTTCAGCCCGCGTTCTATCCCCATGATTCCCCGCGAGGAAGACCAGAGAGCCGTCAAAGCAGTAACGGACAGCATTGTCCCCGGGGATTTCATATATAAATCGTTGATGATGGAAATTACCAGTGAATCCAGCATGTTCGGCATGATATTAACCAAAGTTTGCAGCAAATCGGATTTGCTGACGGAAGGGATGAACTGGATTAAGGTTAAAAGCAGCATAACAAAGGGAAAAGATGCCAGTACAAGAAAAAAGGATGCTTGCGCCGCGTATACGGTTATCTCATCCTTGGTATATTTGTTTCCGATAATTCGGCATTTTTTGATAAAGTCAGATAGGGAAATTTCTTTTACCGAGGGATTTTTCATTATTTTTACCTGCATAGCGATCATTTTGCGGCATTGGATAAGAAGCGGAACGGTAACTTTTAGAATATAGTAGCATGAATGGGGAAAAATAGCAAGGAGGGAAAAGAGACGAAAAAAGTCTTGTTAGGATAGATTGGATTATGCTATAATTTTCCATAGATTTTGTTTTTTACGAGCAGGGAGGAAACATGAAGAAACTGATCAGGTACTTAAAAAATTATAAGCTGGAGAGCGTATTGGGGCCTCTGTTTAAAATGCTTGAGGCAAGCTTTGAATTATTTGTGCCCTTGGTTATGGCGCAAATTATTGATGTGGGGATAAAAAACCACGATGTGCCCTACATTCTAAAAATGGGCGGCTTTTTGGTGCTGTTGGGAGTTATTGGCCTGGCCTGTTCCCTGACTGCCCAATATTTTGCCGCCAAAGCCGCCGTTGGCTTCAGTACGGCGTTGCGAGACGATTTGTTTACCCACATTACCGGTTTGTCCTACAGCGAACAAGATGGGATTGGCACGGCGACATTGATAACCCGGATGACCAGTGATGTAAATCAGGTGCAGTCGGGCCTTAATCTGGCTTTGCGTCTGCTTCTTCGCTCTCCTTTTATTGTATTTGGAGCCATGATTATGGCTTTTACCGTCAATGCCAGGGCTGCCATGGTATTTGTGGTGGCGATTCCGGCGCTGAGTGTAGTGGTGTTTGGCATTATGGCGTGGAGTATGCCTTTGTATAAAAAGGTACAGCGCCAGTTGGATCAGGTCACTCTGGCAACCCGGGAAAACCTGGTTGGCGCCCGCGTTATCCGTGCATTTAACCGTCAGGAAGATGAGATTGAACGATTTGGCCAGTCCAATGGGCGGCTGGTGCGTTTTCAGGTTTTCGTAGGCAAGATTTCCGCTATGATGAATCCGGTTACGTATGTGATTGTCAACTTGGCGGTTATTGCGGTTATCTGGATTTCCGGGAAGCAGGTGAACGACGGGATTATTACTCAGGGGGAGACTGTGGCTCTGGTAAATTATATGTCACAGATTTTAGTGGAATTGATTAAGATGGCTAATTTGATCGTATCGATTTCCAAAGCGCTGGCATGTGCGAATCGTATCAGCTCCGTATTTGAGGAAAAAAGCAGTATTGTTGACCCGGCCGAGATGAGAAAAGAAGGGATGCAGAAGGAGGGAATGCGGAAGGAAGAAACGCAGAAAGAAAAAACGCAGAAGGAGGGAACGCAGCAAGAAGAAGTACAGAAAGAAGAAACGCGGAAGGAAGGGACAAAAGGGAAAGAAACAAAAGCTTTGGATGCGAAGGTTTGTTTCCGCCAGGTAAATTTTGCCTACAAGGGGGCAAAGGAGGATTCGCTTTCCCATATTGATTTTACCGTGGAAAAGGGCCAGACTATCGGGATAATCGGAGGAACCGGTTCGGGAAAGTCTTCGCTGATGAATTTAATCCCCCGTTTTTATGATGTAAGGGAAGGAGAGGTGCTTGTTGACGGCCGGGATGTGCGGGAATATCCGTTGGAACAGCTTCGCCAAAAGATTGGTATGGTCCCGCAGAGAGCGGTGCTGTTTAAAGGGACTTTGCGTGAAAACATGCAGTGGGGGGAAAAGGATGCTACTGACGAGGAAATCTACCGGGCTCTGGATATGGCTCAAGCCAGGGAATTTGTAGACAGCAAGGAAAGGGGATTGGATTTGTTTATCGAGCAAAACGGGAAAAATCTTTCCGGCGGCCAGCGTCAGCGTTTGACAATTGCCCGGGCTTTGGTAAAAAATCCGGAGATTTTGATTATGGATGACAGTGCGTCGGCTCTGGATTTTGCTACCGATGCAAAGCTGCGCAAGGCGATTGGGCAGGGGACTAAAGGAATGACGGTGTTTATCGTATCCCAGAGAGCGACTACCATTAAGAATGCGGACAAAATTATCGTGCTGGAGGATGGGCATATAGCCGGGAGCGGGACGCATCAGGAGCTTTTGCAAGACTGCCAGGTGTATCGGGAGATCTGCCTGTCCCAATTGTCGGAAGAGGAGGTGCGGTAAGATGAAAATACCTTTGAATAAACATAAGTCTACTTTGGCCCGCATTTTGAACTATATTGGCGCTTACCGCTGGCTGGTATGGCTGTCTTTGGCTTTGGCGGCGATAACGGTGGCTGCCACATTGTATGTTCCTATATTGATCGGAAAAGGAATCGATTTGATTTTAGGGCCGGGGAACGTAGATTTTGCCGGACTTTTGGGGATTTTGAAGCAAATCGGCATAGTGATTTTTATTACGGCATTGGCGCAATGGCTGATGAACCACATCAATAACCGCATAACCTATTATGTGGCAAAAGATATCCGCACAAAAGCATTCAATCATTTGGAAATTTTGCCTCTTAGTTATGTGGATTCCCACCCTTATGGGGATACTATTAGCCGGATTATCGCCGATATTGATCAGTTTTCGGAAGGGCTTTTGATGGGATTTACCCAGCTTTTTACTGGTGTGCTGACGATTTTGGGCACTTTGGGATTTATGTTGGCGGTCAACCCGTTGATTACAGTGGTAGTGGTGGTGGTGACTCCTTTGTCGCTGTTTGTTGCCAGCTATATTGCCAGAAAAACTTATTCAATGTTTCATCTTCAATCACAGACCAGAGGTGAGCTGACTTCCCTGGTTGACGAGATGATCGGCAGTCAGAAAGTCGTGCAGGCATTTGGGTATGAGAAAGAAGCCAGATTGAGGTTTTCCGAGATTAACGAGCGGCTGCGGGCATGCAGCCTGCGGGCTATTTTTTTCTCCTCCATCACGAATCCGGCTACCCGCTTTGTAAACAGCATGGTTTATGCCAGTGTCGGCATTGCCGGGGCATATGCCGCTATCCGGGGGCTGTTGAGCGTGGGGCAGCTATCGATATTTTTAAGTTATGCGAATCAGTATACAAAGCCTTTTAACGAGATTTCCGGGGTGATTACCGAATTACAGAACGCATTGTCCTGTGCGGCCAGGGTATTTGAGCTGATTGACGAACCGCCGATACCGGCGGAGGCGGCAGATGCCGCTGTTTTGGAGGACGTGGACGGAAGCGTGATCCTGGACAATGTTTCTTTTTCTTACAGCCGGGAAACGCAATTGATCGAGCATCTGAACCTGTCGGTGCGGCCAGGGCAGCGAGTGGCGATTGTCGGGCCTACCGGGTGCGGGAAGACGACGGTAATCAATCTGCTGATGCGTTTCTATGATGTGGATGCAGGAAGTATTCAGGTGTCCGGTCATGATATCCGCCGGATAACCAGAAAAAGCTTACGGAAAAATTACGGGATGGTGCTGCAGGAAACGTGGCTGAAATCCGGCACTATAGCAGAAAATATTGCCTATGGAAAACCTGATGCGACGAGGGAGGAGATTGTGGAGGCGGCTAAAAAAGCTCATGCACATAGTTTTATCCGCAGGATGCCCCAGGGCTATGATACGATGATTTCGGAAGACGGCGGCAATCTGTCCCAGGGGCAGAAGCAGCTATTGTGTATTGCCAGAGTAATGCTTTGCCTGCCGCCGATGCTGATTTTGGATGAAGCGACTTCCTCTATCGATACCCGTACGGAAATTCGGATCCAGAAAGCGTTTGCTGCTATGATGGAAGGCAGGACTAGTTTTATTGTGGCTCACCGCTTGTCTACGATACGGGAAGCTGATGTGATTCTGGTCATGAAGGATGGCCATATTATTGAGCAGGGTACTCATGGGACGCTGTTGGAAAAAGGCGGATTTTATGCGGATTTGTATAACAGCCAGTTTTCCTGTTGATTTTCGGCAACCGTCCGGACGGCGTTTCTTGCTCTGTATAGGAGGAATCGAGTAGGGAAGAGCCATCTTCCCCTACTCGCTGCGCGGCCCGCGTGCTGCGTCAGCAGCAAGCTTCCATACGCGGGCCTGTACATAAAAAGGAATCCTGCTTCGCAGGATTCTCCGCCTGCGGCGGGTCGCTTTAGCGACATAATTCCTTTCCGCCGCAGTGCGATACTCGCGGAGCGTTTGTATCATAGAACGCACTGTCTGAACTGTTCTTACGATTAAAAAAGGCGCTGGTGAACAAGCAGTATGGGTTTGCATGAAAGAGGAGGGGGATAAAGATGAACTATGCAGAAATAAAGCCGACAGATGTGGCGAATGGACCGGGAGTGCGCGTATCTTTATTTGTCAGCGGTTGCACTCATCACTGTAAGAATTGTTTTAATCGGGAGGCATGGGATTTTTCTTACGGAGAGGAATTTACCGAAGAGGTACAAAGAAAACTTCTTGAACTTTTGTCTCCAACGTATATCGTGGGGCTGACTTTATTGGGAGGCGAACCGATGGAACCCGAAAACCAGGAAGGATTGCTTCCGTTTGTCCGTCAAATGCGGACAAGGTTTCCGGAAAAATCAATTTGGTGTTTTACGGGATATGATTTTGAAACAGATATTTTAGAACGTATGTTTCGAGAGTCACCAATAACCAGGGAACTGGTATCTCTGATTGATGTTATGGTTGATGGGGAATATATAGAGGAGAAAAAGAATCTGCGGTTAAAGTTCCGTGGATCGGAGAACCAGAGAATATTGGATGTCAAGCGGTCTTTGGAAGCGGGAAAAGCCGTGTGGATGGAGGAATATAACTTATCGTAAGATTATTGTTATAATTGTCAGAAAACGTTTATCATTATCTAAGGAATCATTAAGGTCTTAAAGAGGGCTTACATGCTATAATGTCGTTAGACATTATAGCAGCGCCAGTTCGCGTCCGACCAGAGGGAGGACAAGTTCCCAAGCGAACTGTGCGCATCCCCCCGGAGGGAGCATGTGCGGAGCACATGCTATAATGTCACCATAGGACAGAAACGTAGCCGTTCAGAGAGGCTTTTTCTTATCCGCCGTCTGGACAACTGCCGGAAATTGTCGGGAAAGGGGTGACAGGTTTATGGCAATGCGCAGGATACGCAGAATAATTCGCTATTTTATGATGTTGGCAACAGGTGTTTTCCTGCTGTCCGGTTTTAGTGTAGCTGGCCAGGGATACCGTATGTACCGGGAAGCCATAGAAGCCACAAGCCTGGAAGAGATGGTTTCTTCTGTTCGCCAGAAAGAAAATTTCACTGAATTGGAGGATATACCGGTGGTTTACCAAAATGCGGTAGTATCCGTAGAAGACCATCGATTCTACCACCATATAGGAATTGATTTTATTGCTATCGGCCGGGCGGCCCTTCATGATATCCAGGCCGGGAGTTTTGTGGAAGGTGGGAGTACGATTACTCAGCAGTTGGCAAAAAATCTTTACTTTACCCAGGAAAAAGAGCTGACCCGAAAAGTTGCGGAAGTATTTGTGGCTTTTGATTTGGAGAAGAATTATACAAAGGACGAGATTTTGGAGCTGTATATGAACAGTATTTATTACGGTGACGGATACTATACCGTAAGCGAGGCCAGCCAGGGATATTTTGGCAAGGAGCCTGAAGAAATGAGTGAATATGAGAGTACATTGCTGGCGGGCATTCCTAATGCGCCAAGCAAATATGCGCCGACGAAAAGCCAGGAGCTGGCAGAGAAACGGCAGCGGCAGGTACTCCGGCGTTTGGAAGCATGTGGTTATTTTTCTCAGGAAGAGGTGGAGACGGTATCGGCTCAGATGATGGTTATGGAGTGAATCAGGTATAGCAACAGATTTTCTTATATGGGCCTGTGTATAAAAATCCCTCTGTCCAAAGATGGACAGGGGGATTTTTATGTGATAATAGGTTAGATGTTGAGTGTTATCCTTCGATGGGGATATATCGGGGAGAATCTTCGACTGTTTTTAGCGGCTCTTTAGGAAACTGTAGCTTTAGGACACCATTTTCAAATGCGGCTTTGATGTCTTCTTGTTTTAAGCTGTCGCCCACATAAAAACTTCTTCTGCATGAACCGCTGTAGCGTTCCTGGCGGATGAGTTTGCCCTGTTGGTCTTTCTCGTCTTTGTTTTCCTCATGGGAAGCGGAAATAGTCAGGTATCCGTTCTTCAGCTCAGCCTTGATGTCTTCTTTTTTGAAGCCAGGCAGTTCCATATCCAGTAAATAGCAGGAACCGTTGTCGCTCACGTCGGTACGCATCAGGGTATTTTGTGACTGTCCTGCCGGAGCAGTGAAAAACGGGTCATTGAAAAAATCGTCAAACAAATCAAATCCTGTGTGTCTTCTTGATGGTGTAAATAACATAAATCATTCCTCCTTCAAAATTAAATATGGGAACGAATGCGGTTAATCAACATCCGTTGTTTTATATGTGTTATTTGTTATATGTGTAATATAACATAAATTATTAGCCAAGTCAATAGGTGAGTGCTAATTTTTTGTGAACATTTTGTGAAATCTAAACCGTTCAGATAGGGTCTGAATGGTTAAAATGTGGCGCCGTAGGCTGTGTTTGATTGTGATTAGTGTGTACTTACAGCACGGTATGATATATATTGCCCATAGTTTTTGTTTGCATTCACTTATATTGTATGATAATAATGTCTTAAGGTCAAAATCCGCTGTAATGGATGTTACAGTTTACGGGGCGGGGAAAAACAGATAAAAATGGGTAAGAAGGTGCTCCATCCCATGAATGGTAACTAATGGATAAACAATAAACAATAAATTAACTTGGGTTATAGATTTATCTATAATTTTCCGGTATGATGGAAATACCATAATGTGTTTTAGGATTGTGAGAGCACGAAGCGTGGAACAATCCATGGTATCATAGGGGGACAAAACACTTTTTGCCCCAACATCATTATTATACGAGGAGGTAGCAGTAAATATGGGCATGGAAAAACCAAAAAAGATCTACGCGAAAGATAATCCGGAAGTGGCGCTTAAGGTTACTAAAGGTCATTTTTCTTCTGACCGTTTTCATATTAATTATTATATTGATATGACTTCCCTGAAGATGCGGCGCAAAGAAGCGCAGGAAGTAGCGAAGGCTATGGTTTCCCGCTATGTAAGCAGGGTAAATTTGCCATCAGGAAATATTTCGCTGGCAGGCGGGGACATGGAGCAATTGATGGCTTCCTTGTCAACCAAGGCGACGATTGACACGGTTATCTGTATGGACGGGTGCGAGGTAATTGGCGCGTATGTGGCGGAAGAGCTTTCCAACGTCGGCGTGACTACGCTGAACAGCCATCATACCAGTTATATCATCACCCCGGAGTTTGACTCCACCGGCCAGATGGTAGTCCGTGACAATATCCGTCCGATGTTAAAGGACAAGCATGTGCTGGTCGTGCTGGCTACTGCCATGTCCGGGAGGACAATCTCCAAGAGTATCCGCTGCATCCGTTCCTATGGCGGTATTATTGAAGGAATTTCCGTAATTTTCTCGGCTGTGGATGAGATTGAAGGCTATCCGGTAAATTCTGTGTTTGGCGTATCCGACTTGCCGGATTTCAAGCTTTCTGACCCGGATCAGTGTCCGGATTGCCAGAATGGCATCAAACTGGATGCCATTGTCAACAGCTACGGTTATACTGTATTGGATTGAGAGGACAGGGATAGCCCCCGCCATTTTTGATGGCGGGGGCTATTTGGCTTTGCATGAGCTTTATTTGATATCTATGCCGTTTTCTATCATTTGCAAAAGTTTTGCTTCATCCTGGATTACCACAACGCCTTGTTCTTTGACGATGCAGCCGTACTTTTTGAGGACAGCTACGATTCGGGATACAGTTACCGGATGGGTTCCCAGGTATTTGGACATTTCCAAAAAGCTCATGGTTTTGGGAAGGATTTTTTTGCCGTTTTCGATAATGTAGGAGTCCAGAAGCAGCCGGCATAAGCGGACGCTGGCATTATCCTCCAAAGCTTGCTGAAAATGGTTTAAGACCTCTTGGTAATTGACAGCGGTTGCCTGCAGTATCAGACGGTTAAATTGTATATCTTTTTCCAAAAGCTGGCGAAAGGTAGCCCCTTGCATTTGATAAAGGACGCAGCGCGTTTTTGTCATCTGAAAAAAATGGCCGGGGGAGATGTTGCCAAGAATCTGTTTGCTGTTGATGACATCCAGCAGCAAAGTCATAAAAGAGATGATTCGTGGCGCTTTCAGATAGAGATAGACCCGTTCCTCCCCGTTTCGGGAGTAGCTCATCAGGGCTACCAGGCCGGACTCCAGATAATAGAGCGAATTAGCTTGAGATTGGTTATCCGGGGCATATATGATTCTATTTTTGTCTACAACAATTCGTTCTCCATAAGTAAGAAAACAATCAAATATTCCGTTCTTTGTTTCCATAATTCTTTTAACCATCCTTGATATAACTGATTTTGTGTGCATTGTACATGCCATTTGAATACATCACCATCCGGCGAGAGCCAGACAAATAAACTGGATGCCCCGAATTCATATGAAATTCCCTGCGGTCCGAATGGTCACGGTAAATAGGTTTAGGAAAATCCGCCAGGAGTGTATACAATAGGCATTGATTAAACCACTGTCAAGATTATACCATATTTTATGAAATATTGCTATATTTATTAAAATTCTTAACATATGTTATGCTATATTATCCAATTGAATGTTAAAATAATAACAGGACATACAAAAAAGAATGGAGGTATTTAGTTATGGGAAATTCAATTGTTCCAGTCAGCAAGAGGGCGATTCATTCTTTGGTGGGTGTAGCGATCATGTTTCTGTTTCGTTTTCTGCCGTTGCCGCTTCCTGAAGTTACTCCTGTCGGTAAGGAGATTATCGGGATATTTATTGGAACCTTATATCTCTGGACAACCGTTGATCCGGTTTGGTCCAGCCTTTTGAGTATTTTTATGATTGGGATCTCCAGCTATGCGCCGATGAATCAGGTATTGTCAGCTGCCTTTGGAAACCCGGTAGTGATCCAGATGTTATTTTTAATGATTGTCATGAATGCTATGGTCTATAATAAGCTGACCGCCTATATTGGACGTTTTTTCCTGACCATGAAGATTAATAATGGGCGTCCATGGGTGTTTACGGCTATGCTGATGGTGGGTGCGATGTTGATGGCGGCTTTTGTAGGGCCGTTTTCGCCTATCTTCCTATTTTGGCCGGTACTTTATGATATTTTTAAAGAGATTGGGATTAAAAAAGAGGAAAAATATCCCACGATTATGTTGATTTTGGTGGCTATTGCCACCTTGCTGGGCTTTCCGGTGCCGCCATACAGCGGGAATTCCCTGGCGCTGATTGGCAATTATGCGGGGATTACGGAAAATATGGGCAACAGGGTGATGATCAATAGTGCCGCATATTTGGCTGTGGCTTTGGCATATGGTTTTATCTCTATTGCGGCAATTGTACTGTTCTGTAAATATGTGTTGCGGCCGGATGTATCAAAGCTTAAGAATCTGGATGTAGATATGCTAAAGAAAAATCCGCTGCCTCCGCTGAATGGCAATCAGAAATTCATGGCAGTTTCTTTTGTGATTTATATTTTAACCATGCTGCTGCCAAGCATGTTTCCGAAGCTGGGCATTATGCAGTTCCTAAGCGCCAACAATTATGGCATTGCCCTGGGATATACGGCATTACTCTGCTGTATCAGCCTGGACAAAGAGAAACAGGAAATGGTACTGCCTTTTAATAAGGTGTTGAACGGGTTTGCCTGGGGGACTTTTTTCCTTTGTACGGCGGCCATACTTTTAGGAAGTGTCCTTACAAATGAATCCACGGGTATTTCCGCATTCCTGAATACTATTTTGCGTCCGATTTTCAGCAATATGTCATTAGTGGCGTTTTATATAACCTTGTTGGTAATTACATTGATTTTGACAAATATCTGCAACAGCCTGGTAGTCGGGATGCTGATGCAGCCGGTAATTGCTTCGTTTTGCTTGTCAAGTGGAATTAATTCAGCTCCGATTACGTCGTTGATTATCATTTTTGTTTTGGCAAGCGCTTCGGTCACTCCTTCGGCATCGCCTTTTGCGGCAATGATTCATGGCAATAAGGAATGGCTGAATTCCGGGGATATTTATAAACATACAATGATGTTTGCGGCTATTGAGCTGATTCTGGTGATTGTGGTGGGGATTCCGCTGGCAACAGCATTGATTCATTGAGTAGTTGTAGTATTTTCATATATTTTATCAAGGAGGGATTTGCCATGGAAACTATTAAATATTCATTTTTACCGTCAATCCTGACCCGCCAGGCTGAGGCAGAGGAGGCGATGCTGGCAGAGTTTGAGGCTGGAAATTATACCATTGAAGAGCCGCTTGTCAAGTATAATCCTTATTTGATCAATCCGTTGGCGGCAGTTGTGCTGTTTAAGACCGAGAAGGAGACGGCGGTGACGGTGACGGTGCTGGGCAAGGAACAGCCGCAGGGAAATATCAAACATACTTTTCCGCGGGGGACGACTCATATTCTGCCGGTGATGGGGCTGTATGCGGATTATGACAATACGGTGGAGATTGAGCTGTACCGTGGTTACAAAAAGGTCATTCATATCAAGACAGAGCCGTTGGGCAAAGATGTCCCGAAGCTGGTACATATGAACACCACAGCGGGATATCTGCGGGACCAGATTATTATTGTTACTCCGGCACTGACCCAGTTGGCAACAGGATTTGACTACCAGGGCGAGATTCGCTGGTATTTGAATATTCCGGTAGTATTTGATTTAAAGCGGCTGAAAAACGGCAATATCTGCGTGGGCACAGACCGTCTGCTGCAGATTCCCTACTATATGTCAGGGATTTATGAGATGAGTATGGTGGGAAAGATTTATAAGGAATTTGCCATCCCGGGCGGCTATCACCATGATCAATTTGAGATGGAAGATGGCAATTTGCTGGTTTTGACTGAAGATTTGAGAAGCGATACGGTAGAAGATATGTGTGTCCTGGTTGACCGCAATACCGGCGAAATATTAAAAACCTGGGATTATAAAAAATTCCTTGACCCGGGCTGCAGCAAATCGGGAAGCTGGACGGCTCATGACTGGTTCCACAATAACGCTGTGTGGTACGATAAAAATACGAATTCCCTGACATTTTCCGGACGCCATGTTGACGCCATGGTGAATATTGATTTTGACAGCGGAGAGCTCAACTGGATTATTGGTGATCCGACCGGATGGCCGGAAAAATACCAGAAATATATGTTTACCCCGGTGGGAGAGGGAGATTTTGACTGGCAGTATGAACAGCATGCGAATCTGATTACTCCTGATGGCGATGTGATGTGTTTTGACAACGGGCATTTCCGCTCCAAAATTAAAGAACATTATCGGGAAAATAAGGACAATTTTTCTCGTGGCGTCCGGTATAAGATCAACACCGATGATATGACAATCCGGCAGGTATGGCAGTATGGAAAAGAGCGGGGGGCAGAGTTTTTCTCTAAATATATTTGTAATGTGGAATATTATAAAGAGGGACATTATATGGTTCATTCCGGAGGTATTCAATATTACAAAGGTGTAGCGGCGGAGATCTTTGCGGCATTGATGCAGGATGATCCGGATGTATCTACCAGAAGCATTACCGTTGAAGTGCTTGATGATCAGGTAATGCTGGAATTGGAGGTAGAAGGTAATTTCTACCGTGCAGAAAAATTGTATTTGTACCATGACAACGAAGAGCTGATATTAGGTAAGGGAAAATATTTAGGCGCTATGGGTGTGACCAAGGAATTCGATACGGATATTCCGATAGAGAGTACCGGAGAATTGCTTCCGGAGCGCTATGAGGCGCAAATTATTGAGGAGGATGACCGTTTTACTTACAAGGCTGTTTTTGAGAAAGGACAGTTGGTGATGCTGATGCTGGAGCGGGGAGAGGAGAAGCATCGCTATTATATTTCCACGGCGGCTAATAAGTTTGAGGCTCTTTGCTGCGGGACATTTATTACTAAAGATGCCCGTGCCGTCACTTTAAGTGTCAATAAGGCGGGGCTTAGCGGGGATTATGATGTGCGTGTAATTGTTGACGACGAAAAATTCGAGACGGGAATTAAGATACATTGTTAGTGAAAAAGTAAAAAACAGGCCGTTAGCCGGAAAAAAATGGTGCTTGCCCAATCTTGAGCAAGCACCGTTTTTTGTATCATAGGAAAGTGTGTCCTATGATACAAAAACGCTCCGCGTGATTCTTTTTTTAATTATTCGCAGGTGATCTTCACACCGGTTTCATATTTCTTATCGTCAACAATAACCCTCACATCGTAGACGCCTTTTAAGCCGGCTTTGTTGACACTGGTCTTGGTGTTGCGTTCGTCAGAATCCAGGAAGGTACCGCAACACATAGCCAGATAAGCGATGGCGGTGGTGGAGATAAAGTATCTGTGCACTTCGTCGCCCTGCTCTAAGAGCATCATAACCATCTGGCCTTTTTCGAAGCGGGAGTAGAAGGTGAAACGGTCGATTTCTTCTACAATTCTGGCATTGCAGCTATCCGGAAGCATCTCGCCGCAGCTTTCCATAGGAATATCGGTATCGAATTCCTTGGTATGGCCCATCTTACCAAGGATTTGGCCTTTGCCCAATTCCAGGTTAATGCCGTCGCTGTACAATTTCAGCTTTTCAGCACGATAGTAGTTGCCGGGAACATCCATATCCAACATAACTTTACCATCACAAACTTCAACCGTAATGCTGTGGAGATCGCCGCCTAAATCCTTAAGGAATGCGCCTAAAGCCTCGGCCGGAGTTCCATCCTGATTGTAGGCAATTCCGCCGGAATGAACCATGTAATGTCCTTCATTGTAGTATTCTACATTACAGATATAGGGTGAGAAGAACTCTGCACCGCGGTCTTTACCATATTCCCATACTTGTTCAATCGTCATTTCATCTGTGTTGATACGGTAACGGACACCTCTGGAATAGTTGTCTTTTGCAGCCAGAAGCTTGGTGTCCTGATCAACTTCTTTACAGCCGTAATGATGGTTGTCAAAGCACATGACATCACCGTTTGGCGTAATCAGATTGGCATGTTGTTCATACTGCCAGCCAAAGTTGTTGCCGACCGGTTTGAAGAAATATTTATCTACCATATCCTGGGGCCAGCCAGCCGGATCGCCGATAATCCAGTTCAGATCGCCGGTTTCAAAGTCGATATTGACCATGGAGTCAATATGACGGCCGGAGAAAGTCAGGGAGTTGGTATTTTTGTCATACCATACGGCATTATTGTGGAACCAGTCTTCCTCAGACCAGCTCTTGGAGTGGCTGACGGTCTTCGGGTTAAGGAATTTCTTATAATCCCAGGTCTTTAAAATCTCACCAGTGTTGCGGTCAAGCAGGACGCACATATCTTCAACCGTCTCGCTTTCCAGATCTTCGGTCAGGCACAGGATATTGCCGTCTTCCATCTCAAATTCATCGTGATGGTAGCCGCCGGGTACCCGGAATTCTTTATAAATCTTACCGCAGGGACTGATCTCATAGAGGCCGGACATATAATAAGGCATTTTGATCAGACGGCTGGAACCCATGATCAGATTGCCGTTCCTGAGGCGTTTGATATCGAAGATACAAGGAACATTCATATGCCAGCGGGCATCGCCTGCGTAGTCAAAAGCGGAAGAAAGAGTCTCGCCGGCCGGGGATACCATGATAACATTATCTTGCAGGTACTCCGGGGTAGTGTGCATATAATGAAGCGGATTGAAGCCATCATATACATCCGGAACATCGATAGTGATTACGTTGGACTCGCCGCGGTAAGCACGGATTTCCACCTTATTGGAATAGTTGGAATACAGGCCCAGAACCGGGAGTACATGTCTTTTTGCTTTAGGGAATGTATGTCCCATATTGGCTTCTTTGGTCTTGCCGAGTACGGTAATGGTAACAGCGGTTTCTTTTTCCGTTTCGAAGCATACAACGGCAGTCAGAGGGCTGACTTCATACAGATTGTATTTTACCAGTGGATTCTGAATCGTATAGCTGCCGGATTCAAGTTCTTTCAACATGGCTTCTTCGGCTTCTGCCTGGCGGTCGATCAGGTGTTTTTCAAAGATATAATTTACACTCATGCTTTGTTTCCCTCCATATAATATTTAAATATTTTCTTTAACCATATTGACAATAACCGGTTTCTGCTGCAGGCCCTGCAGGCGTTTTACTTCGGTACCATCTTTTAAAAGTACCAGAGTGGGATAACCGGCTACCCCGTATTCGGCAGTCAGTTCTTTATTTTGGTCAAAATCCACTTTTAAGATGGTGAGATCATCGCCGAATTCTTTTTCCACATCTTTTAAAACGAAACCCAGCATTTTGCAGGGACCGCAGGTGGTGGAAAAGAAATCGGCGAGCACGAGGCCCTTGTCGGCCAGCTCCTTAAATTCTGCACTGTTTACTTCTTTTAACATATTGTACCTCCTTTAAATGATGATCAATCGTAACAGTTCAAACGACAAATCAAAACCCTTTTCGTGTTACAGGTTCTTTACATAATGGGATGCTTCCTGGGCTGCGATGGCTCCGTCTGCACAGGCGGTAATAACCTGGCGCAGGTTTTTGGTTACGCAGTCGCCGGCGCCGAAAATGCCAGGGATCTTCGTTACCATTCGGTCGTTGACTTCTACATAACCCATTTGATTTAATACACCCAGATCTTTAAAGCATTCGGTAGTGGGAGTGAGTCCGATGTATTCGAAAACACCGTCACAGCTTACGGTTTTTTCTTCACCGGTCTTGGTGGAACGGAAACGGACTCCTTCCAGGCGGGTATCGCCGACAAATTCCAGAATGTCCTGGAACGGATAGATGGTTACTTTGTCCATGGCACGCAGTTTGTCACAGGCAATAGGATCGGCAGTAAGATCGAACATTGTGACAATAGTCAGGGATTTGACGATGCCAGCCAGGAAAATTGATTCTTCTACGGCAGAGTTGCCGCCGCCGATTACGACTACATCCTTGTCACGGTATTGTGCTCCGTCACAGATGGCGCACCAGCTTATGCCATTGCCGCGAAATTTATCCTCACCGGTTACGTGCAGACATCGGGGACGAGTACCGGTAGCGAGAATCACGGAATTGGCAGTAAATTCTTTGCCGTCTTCCTCGCAGCGGACAACCTTTTCCGTTCCATTGTCCACGACTTCTTTGACCGTGGCGTAGTCAAAGGTAATCGTATCGAACTGCTGTGTGTGTTCAAACATCTGATAAGCAAGTTCGGCGCCGTTGACGGTGCCTACTCCGGTGTAATTTTGGATTTCATTTGTGTTGATGATCTGTCCGCCGGGAGCCAGCTTGTCAAGCATCAGGACGTTCATGTCTGCCCTGGCCCCATAAATGGCAGCAGTCATGCCGGCTGGCCCGGCGCCGATGATGATCAGATCGTATTGTGCCATGGTAATAACCTCCTTATATTGCTTGTGTACTTTTAATTATTTGTGTATCTTAATTATAGATGTCTTTGGTAAAAAACGCTATGGAAAAATGAATGGACTTGATAGTATTTGGGCCAATCAGCGAAGTGATTGGCCCGGAGACGGATTTTCTGCATTCAGTGATTAAGCTCCGCAGAGTATAGTGGCTACCGGGATTCCGATAATCAACATCAATACCAGCTCGATGAGAACCATCGGCAGGGTATAGGAATATACATATTTGGTGGGAACCCATTCCTTATTGCTGTGCAGAAGCGCCGCAAAGGGTGAAGCCGCCGGAGTAACGCAGGCTGACAACAGTACAAACTGGATCATCAGGGTCACGATGGGCCGGGGATCGGCGCCCGCCTGGGTACAATAAGTAATGATAATGGGCTGCAGCAACATACCGATTACCAAGCTGTTGCAAAGGTTGGTAAGGATAGCGCCCAAAAGCAGCAGCAGGATAATAAATACGGTCGGGGACATGCCCTGGAAAATCGGGGTAAGGATCACACGCAGGAAAGCGGAGATACCGGTTGCCTGGTTTGTCAGCACGCCGCCTAAAAGGATAGCGGCAACGATAATAAAGTATGCACCCCAGCTATTGCCTTCCAGAACTTTGGCGATATCCAGTACTGGTTCACCCTTAATACGGATGGCAGCCAGGCAGGCAGCAATAAACATAGCCAAACCGTATACACAGCCTTTCAGGTATCCCATGAAAGGCAGGGTGGGAACCAATGAAGGGATCATCATGCCCAGGATTACCAGGACAAAACCCAGGATATACAGCTTCTGACTCAGGGAAAGGGGAGGAAGCGGGTTGCGGTTCAGGCTTTCCACATCATAATCCTTCAGCTTGGAAGCATCCGGACGCAGGACAAATTTGGCAAACAGAACTACGGCTGTAATCAGAACCATACCCAGGATAATGGCCGTGAGCAGATATCCGCCGCTGTTGACCACAACGGGCCCGCCAGGCATCTCGGCGCTGATTTTTTCGAAGTTGCTGAGGAGCGCCAAACCGTTTTGGGCAAACGGAGCCATCGGGAAACCAATCAGGGAAGCAATCACAACTAAAGTGATGGCAACTCTTGGGAACGGATCGCCTTTTTTGTAACCAACTTCGTCAAAAACTCCATACAAAACGGGCCACATGACAAAGATGGGTGTAAAAGCGTTGACAAAACCGGCGATAAAATAGCATCCCATACAGATGACACCCATCAGCAGCCAGGGCTTACCGTTGGTGAACTTCCTGGTCAGGAAGAAACGTCCCATGTAGCTGGTGATTTTGTAGTAGGCCAGGCCGCCTGACATGATCTGCATGAACAATACCTGGCAAACGACCGGGGAACCGAAAGCTTCCCCAATAACTCCAGACATATTGCTGTAGGAGGAAAAGCCAACCATAGCAATGGACATAATGCTGCCCCATATCGGATCGACAAAAGTCCACAGATACAAGGTCCCCAGGAATATACCCAGGATCTCCATACCGACCGGAGTGACCTCCGGGAGGCTGAGCGGCAGGAACCGGAAAAATAACATGATACCTACACCGACAGCGGAGTGAATTAGAGTGGCTTGTTCTTTTTTGTTTGCTGTACTAGCCATTGTTAAAATACCCCTTTTCCTGAAAGATTGTTAAATTTGTAACTTATGGTGAAATTGTACCATAAAAGCAGAAAAAGGGATATAGCCTATGTTATGTTTTGCAACTTTTTTGTCGAAATCACCGCAAAAATATAGTAAATATTGGTAATGGTTCAGAAGGATATTTTCTCCTTATGCAAAATTGTTTTCCCGCCTGCTCTCCAAGCCGGTGATCTGCCTGGATCAAGCCATGCTTAAGCAGGAGGCGGCAAAGGAAGGGAAAACAGCCATTTTGTGTACGTTTACCGGAAACGTGGAGACAACCAGGAACCTGTATTATTCTTGCTGCAGGGAATTAGGGCGGGAGGCTATTGGCGGCAAATAGGAACAACCAATATTGGGGGCATATTGGCAAATCATTTGGATCACGGGTATAAGGAGTACATAGGAAATTTTATATGGTTTACATATAAATCTATATATTTTACTTAAAGAAATGCAGCAATTAAAATTAGGAGAAGGATGCTCTTGGGTTAATGCTTGGAATATAATTTATTTCTGCCATCTGCAACAAATATCAGGCGTTACCGGGAGGGCTTTTGAATTTAAAAGGGGAAGGAGGATGGGGTTTAGGGAAAGGATGGTAACAGCCCGGGGTAACCGGACAGTTACCAAGGATGGCTGTTTTAGGGCCATCTGTCTGTGACCAAAAAGGGGTAGTTGTCTGCAGAAACACCCTAATCATTTGGCGAATAAGTATGCTCGTGGGTATAAGATGGCAAAAGGAGGGTATGGATATGGAAACAAATGAAGTTGCAAAAAAGGAACTGAAGCTGGGAGGGCTTCCCTGGTGGCAGGCGATTGTGGCGATTGTGCTCTGTGCGATTCCCATGTACTGGGGGATCCAGTCCAGCAGTATGGCGGGAACCCTGTGTTCGTGTTTCGCCCTGGCTGTAGTATTTAATGAGATTGGCGAGCGTTTGCCTATCTGGAACAATTACATCGGCGGCGGGCTTTTGATGGCCTTTTTCGGGGTGGCGGTCCTGAAATATTTCGGGCTGATTCCGGAGGAGGCAATTACCAACATCAACAGCTTTGTGTCAGAGGATGCCAATTTTTTGGAGTTTTTTATTGTGATTCTGATTGTGGGTTCGGTGCTGGCCTTGGACCGCGATATTCTGCTGCGCTCCTTCGGCGGATATATTCCGGCGATTTTAGGCGGCCTGGTGGTGGCAAGTATCCTGGGTGTGGTCACGGGACTGATTTTCGGGGTGTCCCCGGCAGACTCCATCATCAAGTACGTGCTTCCCATCATGGGCGGCGGCAATGGCGCGGGAGCGGTTCCCTTAAGTAATATTTATGAGACCGTGACCGGCGACGCGGCGGCCAATTACTATGGCTTTGCCATTATTATTCTGACCATTGCCAACATTTTTTCTATTATTGGCTCAGCGCTTTTAAATACCATTGGCCAGAAGTACCCGGCTCTGACAGGAGACAAGAAAACCCTTCTGCGCAAGGGGGGAAGCATTACCCGGGATGATGCAAAGGTCAAAACTACCATAGAAGATATGATGGGGGCGCTTCTGCTGGCGTTTGCCTGCTTCGCTGTGGGACGGATCATGAATAAGAAAATTTTGCCCACCATCGCGGGGGCGGCGATCCATCAGTATGCATATCTGATTATTTTTGTGGTGATACTGGCAGCCACCGGCCTGATCCCGGCCAATGTACGGGCAGGGGCCAAGCGTCTGCAGAGCTTTATGTCAGGCGGCATGGGCATTATCATCATGGTCGGCATGGGCGCTGATTTTGATATTGCGGAGCTGTTCTCGGCCATGACTCCGGGAAATGTGCTCATGGCCCTGATGATTGTAGTCGGCGCTATCATCGGCGCAGGCGGAATCGGCTATCTGGTGGGCTTTTATCCGGTGGACTCGGCTCTCACAGCCGGACTTTGTATGGCAAACCGCGGCGGAAACGGGGATCTGGCCTGCCTGGGCGCTGCAGACCGTATGGATCTGATTGCTTATGCACAGCTTTCCTCCCGTCTGGGTGGCGGAATCGTGCTGATTATCGCTTCCTTTATCTTCTCATTCTGGTTATAAAATATGGTTGCTTATTTCCGGAAACAGAACAATTGTTTTATGGCTCTGGGAGCTTTGGTGGGATTTTTGGCTATATTTGAGGCAGGCCAGGCATGGCTGGTTTCCCAGGCTGGTTATATCCGGGGATTTCTGGCAATTCTTGCCGTATTTATGGGAGCGGTGGCAGGAAGGCTTGTGTCAGCATTTTTGGCAACAAGGCGGATTGCCCGGATCACGGCGCTCCTTTACCAGGAGGGGCAGCCAGAACTGTTTATGGAGAAATTTGCAGGAATCCTGGCGAAAACGCCGAAGGGCACAGCAGAGTATGTGGACGGAAGCAATAAGATGGCCTATGCTTTGGAGGCTCTGGGAGAATTTGACCGGGCCATGGAAATAGTGGACGGGCTGAGGCCGGAACAACTTCGGCTCCATTCCTTATCTTGCCAGGCCCTTACAGCCAATCAGCGGCTGCGGCTGTATCTTCTCAAGGGAGAGAGGTCCCTGGCCGGGGAGGAGCTGGTCCTCATGGCCGGGTTGTGGCAGCAGGCCAAGTGCAGGGCGCCGGTTCTGGCAGCTAATTTGAAGGAATGTGTATGGCTGGGAGAAAACTGGCTGAAAATTTTGATGGGGCAGAAAGCGGATGAGCAATATCTCCGCCAGGAGATAGCCTTGGCAAAAAACAGGATTCACAAGGGAGAAATGCTGGCCCTTCTGGGCCGGTACCTGCAGCAGCAGAGACGGGAAGATGAGGCAAGGGAACTTTTGGAGGAAGCCTGCGCCTGCGGGGAAGGGCTATATGCGGGACGGCTGGCCAGGGAAATGCTAGGCGGCAGCCATGTCCTATCATAGGAAAGTGCATCTTAAAAAGTTATTTTCATGGAAAAATGAGGCAGGGGAGGTCAGGGACGGTTTCCCCTGCTTTTCGTATTGGATTTGTTTTTTCCGTTTCTGTATTGGACTGCAGGGAAAGGAGTATAGGATGGATAAGATAAAGCAGGAAATTATCAGGACAGGCAGATGGATTAAAGAACAGAAGCTGACCTGGGGGACATCGGGAAATATCAGCGCCCGGGAGGGCAGCATGGTGTATGTGACAGCCAGCGGGACGGTCATGGGGGATTTGAGGGAAGAGGATATTCTTGTCTGTGGCTTGGATGGAAGGGTTATAGATGGGGAAGGAAAGCCGTCAAAGGAGACGGGAATGCACCTGGAGGTATACCGCCGGCGGGAAGATGTGCAGGCGATCGTCCATAGCTCGCCTTTTTACAGCACTTTTTGTGCATGCAGTAATCTGGTATTGAAAACGAATCTTTTTATTGAATCGATGTATTATGACGAGGCGGTAAAGTATGTACCTTACTTTCACGCAGGAAGCAAAGAACTGGCGGAAGCAGTCCGGGATATCTGCGGCCAGTGCCATGTGATTTTGATGGAGCATCATGGGATTTTGGCGTATGATAAAAATTTGGCGGAGTGCAGGGCAGCCTTGGAAGTGACGGAAAACGTGTGCAAAATGAATGTCCTGGCCCAGATGGGTGGGATAGCTTTGCAGGAAGTCCCTGCGGAAACGGTGAAAGATTTTTTGGAAGGCGGATATTATAAAAAGAGGAGGATACAAAATGGATAATATATGGCTGGGAATCGTGGCAGATGATTTTACCGGGGCTTCCGATGCCGCCTCCTTTTTAGTGGAGGCGGGAGTCCCCACAATCTTGTTTAACGGGATTTCGGAGCAGATGCCGGAATTGGATGAAGGCTGCGCAGCGCTGGTGGTGGCGTTAAAGACAAGGACTATGCCGGCGGCGGATGCGGTAAAAGAAAGCATGGATGCGTTTCGGTGGCTGAAGGCTATGGGAGCGGAAAAACTGTATTTAAAATATTGTTCTACTTTTGATTCCACAAAAGAGGGGAATATAGGGCCGGTGGTGGACGCGGTGCTTAAAGAGTACCAAATTCCCTACACGGTTCTGTGCCCGTCCCTGCCAGTTAATGGAAGAACAGTCAAAAGCGGGAAATTATACGTGAATGGGATTTTGTTGGAAGAAAGCCATATGAAGGATCATCCCCTGACCCCTATGAGGGAGTCGGACGTGGGGAAATTGATGGAAGCCCAGGGAAACTACCAAACCCTGAAACTGAAAATCGGCCAGGGGGAAGAGAGCTGGAAACAGCAGATTCGGGACATGGAGGAAAAAGAAGGGCATTTTTATGTGATTCCCGACTATTTTGAAGACAGCCATGGAGATTGGATAGCCAGGGCATTTTGGGATCTGCCGTTTTTCACCGGCGGTTCCGGGTTGGCAGGAGCGCTGGGCAGAATCTGCGCAACGCAGATTGCCGGGAGCCGGAAAAAGGAAGGAAACGCGGGAAAAGAGGAACAGGGATTCCAGGCAGGCGGGCAGGAAATAGCCAGCCAGTCTCTTTTGCTGGCTGGCAGTTGTTCCGCCGTCACCCTGGCCCAGATTGAAGACTATCGGGAAAAAGGCTACCCGGCATTTTGCATCGAACCGGAAAAACTGTTGGACAATACCCTGACCGGGGATCAAATAGGGGACTGGATTTGGGAGACGGGAAGCAAGGGGCTGGTGTATAGTTCCGCAGCGCCGGAGAGTATCAAAAAGACCCAGGAGATGGGCAAGGAACGGGTTGCCGCACGGATAGAAGAAACTTTGTCAGAACTGGCGAGGCAGTCGGTGGCCCGGGGATATGGCATCGTGGTTGTTGCCGGCGGTGAAACTTCCGGGGCAGTGACCAGGGGGCTGGTTACCAGGCATTTAGAATCGGGCCCAGTGTGGCGCCGGGAGTTCCCGTCATGACACCGCTGGAAAATAAAGAGGTGAGGCTGGTGTTAAAGTCCGGGAATTTTGGCCAGAGGGATTTTTTTGAGAGGGCTTTGCGTGTGGCTGGCGGGACTTTCTGAGCTACTACAGCGCTGGTTGAACTCGTATAGCGTTGCATTAATTCTCGGGTAATCCGTACTTGCTGTTTACTTCAAGATGGAATTCCTTGTTCAAAAATCTTCACGCTGAAGGGGAGGCCGGAAAGTTTCAACAATTACTTTCTGGCCTCCTCTTCAGACACTAAAAGAAATTTTAGCCAGCATTGTTTACATCAAAGAAAAGTCCCACATACGGATTTCATGAAGAAAATTTTGGATCATTGGCTCTTGTTCCCGCTGGCGGTTGTAGATCAGGTAGCAGTTGCGGGAAACCGGGGAGCCGTCCATATAATAGATCGGCGTCGCACACAGGCCGTGATTTTCAAAAAAATGTTTTCCCCGATAAAACATCAGGCTGTAGCATAGGCTTTTTTTTATTATTTGCAGGGCAAGTTCCCCATTGTGAGCTTTAAAGCAAAAGGTTGGAGGATCGGCATAATGTTCATCCCACCAGTTTTGCATGACCTGTTGGGAATGTTTGTTATGATTGCTGACAATACAGGGAATTTCCGGGAGGCTGGCCAGGTCTACAGGGGTTTTGGAAACCACATAGCAAGGTTCTGTGCGGAGCAGGTGTTTGGAAATCTGGCTGGAGTAAACTTGCGAGCAGATAAAACCAAAATCCAGCTTGTTTTGAATAATCAGGTCAATGGTATACTCACTGATATGGTCGGCAATATCTGCATGCAGGTGTGGGAATTTCTTGGAAAACTCTGTAAAGAACCCGGGAATTACATAATTGGCAATAGAAAGGCTGATACCGATACGGATAGTCGCCGGTTGCGGCTGAGGAGTGTCATTCAGGTGCGTTTTTAATTCCTGGGTCAATTGCAGAATTTGATTGGCATATTTTACAGCAAGTTCTCCTTTGGGCGTAAAAGTAATTCCCTTTGTGTGCCGCAAGAGAAGCTGGGCACCCAGTTCTTCCTCCATTTTCTGTATTCGCTTGGTCAGGGTGGGCTGGGACAGAAAAAACAGGTTTGCCGTTTTGGTTATGTTTTTGTTTTGATACAAAGTGGAAAGGATTTTCCAATCGCTATCCCTCATTATTTATCCTCCATAAGAGAGAGCCATTCATTTTTTCTATGGCAAAATTCCCATTTTTTGAATTTTACACAAAAACAGAAATGTTATATGATAGTTACATATCGAAAATGATGAAAGTATGGATTCGTTATATTCTTTATTTTAATCTCAGCAATTGCTTTTGTCAATGGATAAAAAACACAAGGAGGATTTCGGTATGAAAAGAAAAACAATGGCAGGGATAATGGCAATATTGATGGCGGTTTCTGGTTTGGCCGGATGCGGGGGTTCAGGCAGCCAGGGAAATTCGGGGGAAAGCAGTAAAACCGAAAGCAGCGCAGCGGGCGCCGGGGCAGCCATTGAAGCAGCAAAGGAAAAGGGCGCCGGGGATGAACTGGCAAAACCAAAAGGGAAAATACTGACGGCTGCCATTGCCGCTCAGGAGCATGAGGATCGCATCGGTATGGTGCAGCCGATTGCTAATAACGACGCCATGCGGGGAATCATGCCAGGGATTGAGGATTTATTCCACTACAATTCGGGAAAAGTAGAAGGATGGCTGATCGATGAGTGGACCGTATCTGAGGACGGGATGGAGTACAACTGGCATGTGCGGGAGGGAGTCAAATTCCATGATGGCTCCGAATTGACAGCAGAAGTGGTGCGGTGGAATTTGCAGTATGCCTTGGATAACGGGGTTACGGCGATACCGATTCAGTCGATGGAAGTGGTGGATAGCCATAATCTGAAGGTGGTTTTGTCAGAGAAAAATCCACTGTTTTTGGATACCCTGGCAACTGGCCTGTTTGGCTTTGTATATTCCCAAGAGGCTTATGAGAAGAATGGTGTTATAAAAATCCGGTCGGCACAGGTGCATACCGGTTTGGTTCGTGGGAGCAGGGAACACAATTAAGCTGGGTGGCAAATGAAGATTATTGGGGTGACGGCCCCTATCTGGACGGTATTACCTTTAAATGGTTTGAGAGTAAGGCGACGGCCATCGCTTCCTACATCAACGGAGATATCCAGGTATTGTTTGATTCAGATTTGGATATATACAAGGAGGTGCTTCCGTCCTTACATGAAGCAGATGCCGAGCAGGTGCTTTCCAAGACGCCAAATAATATTTTCTATATCTGGATGGACGGCAATGACGAAAATTCTCCTTTCCATGATGTACGGGTCCGCCAGGCATTCTGCCATGCTATTGATACCGATGCGATTGTGAATGACTTGTTTGAAGGTTTCCGCAGAAAGACCACCAACCAGCCGTCCTATGAAGGGAGCATCTACTATAATGATGAGATTGTGGGCTATGGATATGATCCGGAGAAGGCAAAGCAGCTATTGGATGAGGCTGGTTATCCGGATGGTTTTTCCTACACGATCCAATGCCGCAATGGTACGCCCTATGATGCTTATGTCCCGGCGGTACAGGCTTATGCGGCGGCAGTAGGCATTAACCTGGAGGTGAATTATCTGGAAGGGACGGCCTTTAACGCTGTGATGTATGATAGCTTTGCAGGAACATTGTTCACCAACCCGGCATCCTTTGCCCCTAATGAATTCGGCCGCATGCGGGAGCGTTTTTCCAAGGGGAATATTGAGAGCTTTGGATATAAGGATATCTATTTCAGCGATAAATATTTTGACTATTTTGAACAGGCCAAGAATCAGGGTATGGCTGAAGAAGCGGCACGATATTATCAGTTGGCCATGAAAGAGGCTATTGACACCGATTGTTCCTTCATGGTGCTGTATGCTGACCATTCTTGCACGATGAAGTATCATTTTGTGGAGGACAGCGGTGTGGATGTGGCGCCCAATAACCAGTGGTTCCCCAATGCCGTAAAATTCGTGGAATAAAGGTGGGAATACAGCAGAAAAGATGGGAGGGATAAGAAATTGGCCAAGTATATAACCGCAAAGGTGGCGCAGGCAGCCGTAGTGTTGTTTATTATCGGGTTTGCAACATTTATGTTGTTGAGTTACATGCCTGGGGATATGGCAACTGCCATGGCTGGTGATGCAACCCCGGAGCAGGTAGCGGCCATGCGTACGGAGATGGGGTTGGACCGTCCGATTATTGTGCAGTTTTCGAGTTGGCTGGGGAAAGCAATACAAGGAGATTTTGGATATTCCTATTATTATAACGACCAGGTGATCCATGTGGTTTTAAAGCCTTTGGAGCGTACAATGATCCTGGGGACGGTTTCTCTGGCGGTCAGCTTTGCCGTGGGAATTTTTCTGGGCATGGTTTCTGCCGTATATCGGGGGAAATGGCTGGATGATTTGATTTCTATTGTGGCCAATATGGGAATTGCGGCGCCCCAGTTCTGGATCGGCATTATCCTAATCTATATGCTGGCTATGAATAATGGAATCTTTCCCATAGAAGGTTATATCGATCCTTATGTAAATTTGAAAGAGTTTCTGCGATGCAGCGCCTTGCCGGTGGCAACTCTGGCAATCCCGTCAGTGGCGGCGATTGCCAGGCAAGCCCGCTCGGCAGTATTGGAGACCATTGGCCAGGATTATGTCCGGACAGCCCGGGCCAAAGGGCTGGCGCAGACGGCAATTTAAAGCAAGCATGTCCTGAAAAATGCCCTGATGCCGGTGATTACGCTATTAGGGCTACGAATACGCCTGATTTTTGGAGGTTCTGTCATCGTAGAGCAGATTTTTAACATCAATGGAATGGGGCGGGTCATGTCCAAGGCAATTACCATGCAGGACACCAATGTGGCACAATGCTGTGTGCTGATTATTGGTATTGTAGTGATTTTGTCCACACTGTTGATTGATATTTTGTATGGCGTGATTGACCCGCGTATCCGTGACCGAAAGGGGGTATAGAGAGGATGAAAAAGAGGGCAGGCGAGTTTCTTTCCCTGATGTATGCCAGAAAATTGGTATTTGCTTGTTTTGTGGTGATTCTTCTGATTGTGCTGATAGCAATATTTGCCCCGTTTTTGACCCGGCATGGGCCTTATGACATTGATCTGAAAAACCGTCTGGCTGGATGTACGGCAGATCATCTGCTGGGAACGGACAACCAGGGGCGGGATTTGCTGACGAGGATGTTTTATGGTACCCGGTCGGCTCTGCTGATTGCAGCGGCCTCTATTGTAGTTGGCGGGGCTATCGGGGTGTTTTTGGGTATGGTTGCCGGTTATTTTGGAAATTGGGCAGATTATCTGATCATGCGTTTTACGGAGACTCTTCTGGCTGTTCCGGGGATTGTGCTTTCTATGGCAGTGATGCTGGTTCTTGGCCAGAGTACCTGGAATTTGGTGTTTGCCATCGCCATCTCGACGATCCCTACCTATATCCGTGTTATGCGGAGCCAGGTTATGAGCGTGAAAACGGCAGACTATATTGCTTCCTGCCGGATTCAGGGAGGGACAGACTGGCATATTATGGCCCGGCATGTGCTGCCTAATGCGATCTCACCGATTATTGTTACCGCTACCATGAATATTGGCAATTCGATTTTAAGCGAAGCGACTTTAAGTTTTCTGGGATTGGGTATCCCTGTGCCCCAGGCCGCCTGGGGGTCGATGGTTAGTGAAGGATTTGCGATTTTGAGGTCAAATCCAAGGCTTTCCATCGTGCCGGGCTGTGCGATCTTGATCGTGGTGTTGGCCTTTAATATTTTTGGTGACGGTATCCGTGATATTTTAGATCCAAGGATTAAAAATAATATCTGAAAGGGGTGGGAGCATGTCTGAGAATAAGCCGGTGTTGGAAGTGCGGGACTTATGTACAGAATTTAATTTGAGAAACAGGAATGTCTATGCCGTAAACGGTGTTTCCTTTCAGGTATCTGCCGGGGAGATAGTGGGAATTGTAGGGGAATCCGGCTGCGGGAAGTCGGTTACTTGTATGTCCGTGATGCGCCTGTTGGCATCCCCGCCAGGCAATATAAAGGGTGGGTGCGCTATGTTCCGGGATGTAGATACGTTAAAGGAAGAGGCGGACAGCCAGACTATGCGCAATTTGCGGGGCGGGAAAATTGCCATGATTTTCCAGGAACCCATGACTTCCCTGAATCCGGTCTTGACTGTAGGGGAACAGATTTCCGAGTCAATCCGCCTGCATCTGAAGATGAATAAGCAGGAGGCGAAAAAGAGGGTTATTGAGCTGTTTAAGCAGGTGCGGATTCCGGACGCCGAGCAGCGCTACGATGCCTATCCCCATCAGTTCAGCGGGGGCATGTGCCAGCGGATCATGATTGCTATGGCATTGGCTTGCGATCCGGAGCTGATTATTGCTGACGAGGCTACAACAGCCCTGGATGTGACGATTCAGGCCCAGATTTTGGGTTTGCTCTATGAAATTGCCAAGGAGCGGAAAGTGGCTATTATTATCATCACCCACAATCTGGGGATTATTGCCCGCTATGCAGACCGCATCTATGTGCTTTATGCCGGACGGGTCTGTGAGGCTGGGACGGCAGGACAGATTTTTAAAAATCCTGGCCATGCCTATACGGTCGGCCTCTTAGGGGCAGTCCCTCGCCTGGATGATGACCGGGAACGGGCGCTGGTTCCCATTGAAGGGACGCCACCCAGCTTGGAAAGCGTGCCGGAAAAATGTCCTTTTTATCCCCGGTGCCGTCAGCGCGTGGCGGCATGTGAGGAGCCTGGGCTGCCACAACTGTATGAAATAGAACCCGGGCATCTGACTGCCTGCAAAAACAATAGCTTGAACAGGGACGTAAACGAGGGAAAAAGCCTTGAGCGGGTCAGATCAAAGGCGGAAGTTCTTATGTCAGTGGAGGATGTGAGCATGCGTTTCCCTATCT
Organism: uncultured bacterium; assembly: GCA_947383005.1. Taxonomy (GTDB): domain Bacteria; phylum Bacillota; class Clostridia; order Lachnospirales; family Lachnospiraceae; genus Brotaphodocola. Next base: position 117,749 of record CANDBT010000006.1, read on the forward strand.
GCCGGGGAATATTGCGCCGGAAGGTGGGGGAAGTGAAAGCGGTAGAGCATGTGAGCCTGGAATTAAGGAAGGGAATGACCTTGGGGCTGGTAGGCGAATCCGGCTGTGGAAAGACAACGCTGGCTAAGACGCTATTGCGCCTTTATAAACCAACAGGGGGAAGGATTGTATTCCAAGGAAAAGATATCACCAATTATACCAGCAGCCAGATGCGCAGCCTCCGCCAGGATATCCAGTTTATTTTCCAAGATCCCTTCGGTTCACTAGACCCAAGGCAAGCCATTGGCGATATTGTGGGAGAGTCTCTTCGGATTCATCATCTGGTAAAGACAGAAAAAGAATATGAGGAGCGCGTACACGAGTTGATGGACATTGTCAGTATTCCCTGGGCTTTTGCCAGGCGTTATCCTCATGAGCTTTCCGGAGGCCAGAGGCAGCGGGTCGGCATAGCCCGCGCCCTTGCCTGCAGCCCAAAGATAATTTTGTGCGATGAACCGGTTTCAGCCCTGGATGTGTCCGTCCAGGCCCAGGTGCTGAATTTGCTGGAACGGCTGCAGAGGGAATTGGGGCTGTCTTACATTTTTATTGCTCATGATCTTTCGGTAATACGCCATATCAGTGATGAGATTGCCGTCATGTATCTCGGGCACATCGTGGAGCAAGGAAGCTGTATAGAGGTTTATAATCATCCGGCGCATCCTTATACCCGCTCCCTTCTCTCGGCAATTCCGATTCCTGATCCGGAGACGGAACGCGCTCGTAAACGGCTTCTGCTCCACGGGGATATCCCCAGCGTGACAGAGCAGATCAGCGGCTGCTGTTTTCATACCCGGTGTCCCATGGCCCGTCCGGAGTGTGCAGAGAATACGCCAAAGCCGGTGTGGGTAAATGAGGAGCGCACCCATCAGGTGTCCTGCCTGCTGGCCAGGCCGTGAAAAAGATGAACATATGTAACAGATAAATATCGCAGGAAAGGGTAATAAGATTATGATTCAGAATAAGAAACCAGAGGAAACGGGGATTTCCTCGGCAAGCCTGATTGATCTGCTGGATAAGATTGATCAGGATGAAAATATGGAGATACATAGCCTTCAGTTGCTGCGCCATGGCTTTTGCATTTTGGACTGCAGTTGGAAGCCTTATGACAGCATAACTCCCCATGCAATGTTTTCCCTGACCAAGACGCTGACTGCTCTGGCCATAGGTTTTGCAGCCGATGAGGGTCTGCTGGCACCAGAGGACAAGCTGGTAAGCTTTTTCCCGGATTATGTGACAAAGCAGACAGATGAAAAAATGAAACGGGTAACTATCCATGATTTGCTGACCATGCGCGCAGGCTATTTTGAAAATCTGTCGGGATGCGGGTATCTGAGCCAGATTGGCGGCAACCTGGCGCGCCGGTTTATCAATCTTCCCTTGACCTATGAGCCGGGAGAGCGTTTCGTGTATAACAGTGGCAGCACCCATATGCTTTCCTGCATTCTCAGCCGCCTCACCGGAAAGCCGGAGCAAATGTACTTACAGGAGAAGCTGTTCACCCCTTTGGGAATCGGGCCGATGATGTGGGATACGGATGATGACGGGAACACCACCGGAGCCTGGGGGGCTTTCCTGAACGCCAACGAGATGGCGCTGATTGGCCAGTTTATGTTGCAGCGTGGAAGGTGGGGGGATAAGCAACTGCTTTCGGAGAGCTGGTTTGATCAGATGGCCTGTCCCCATGTACAGGTGGAGGACGCAAAACCGGGATATTATTATGGCTATCAGGTATGGATACCTGGTGATAATTCTTACCAGGCAGATGGCGCCTTTGGCCAGGTTATCTATGTAATGCCGGATTATGACAGTGTTTTAATCATGACCAGAGGAATTCCCAATGCAAAGAGAGACCCGATGATCGGCAATTCCCAGGAGCGGGGCTGGATCTACACCAGTGTATTGGATTATGCTGCGAAAGAGGCGCTTCCGGCGAATCCGGATATGGCTGCAAAGCTGCAGGAGAGGATAGCAGGAGAGTCCATCTCGGAGAAGGAGTATGGGGAAGAACCCAAATTTTGCCATGGACAGCGGATATATTACCAGATGGACAGCAATTTTGACGACATTCAGGGAATCGAGCTGGAATTTTGGGAAAAGCAGGTTGTTTTCTCCCTTTATGATAAAAAGGGCTATCACAGGCTTCCTTGCGGAAAGGGATGCTGGGTGAGAAGCAGCGCGGATATCCCGGGGAAGGAGCTTCATCATAACCGGTATTTTGAGGCAATGGAGCACGGGGCCAGAGCCTCCTGGACAGGGGAAGGAGTGTTGGAGATTTCCGTGGCTTTTTTAAATCTCCAGTCTGTGGATCGGATTATCTGCGAGCTTACGGAGGAAAAGATCATCTATAAGCGGTCCGTACGTTTTAACGCAGACGGGCTCCCGATGGAAAAAAGGGCCATCTGTGGAACCAGGAGACGGCCAGGGGGTGGATGAGGCGGAAAAGTATACGGTTTAATTAAAAAGTCCCTTGAAAAAGTATGTGTTTTTATCTATACTCTTGATAAAAGTACCATGTTTTTCACGCTATTAAGCTGGGAGATTACCATGTGGGAAGGGTAGGACAGATATTGACGCTTCCGCTGTATATGGCTTTCTTGTTGGATCAATTTTAGGGCAGACAGCCGTTGAGTTTCAGAAAAGATTGCTCTTTCTTGGCGTTCCGATATATGGAAAGCGTTTCCTTCATAGTAGCCATGGATTTGTGGTGCAGAGAAAAGATGAATATGAGGTGGCAGAGCAGATGATTTTGACGGCTTTGCAGAGAATGATGTAAAATCCGCTGATGCGCGGACATCGGTATAGGAAAAAATATATGATATGTATATAAAACCATATATTTTCTTTATAAAAAAAACAGGAGTATACTGTTTTACAGAAAGAAAATATATGGTTTTGTTGCTTTGGGAAGAAGGACGCTTGAAAAAGAAATGGGGGAGCGGAATTGACAGGGGAAATGAAGGAGTTAATCGGACGTCTGCGGGATTTTACCACTCCGGAGCTGTGTGACGGGGCGGGTTTGTATCATTCCATGGATTTTACCATCAAGCCAAGGGCGGGGGAAACAAAAATAATCGGGCCATCCCTCACAGTGGACGTTCCCAGCGGGGAAGGGGCGATTGTGGCAGACGCCATTCTGCAGGCTGAGGAAGGCGATGTGATCGTTGTGGCAGGCAAGGGAAACTGCCATTGTTCTTACTGGGGAGATCACCGGAGCTTTTGTGCGCAGATGAAAAAGGCGGCGGGCGTGGTGATTGACGGGGCATTCCGGGATGTGGATGAGTGTGAGGAGATCGGATTTCCCGTCTATGCCAGGGGAATTACCTGCGGGACGGCAGGGAAAAGCGGTACAGGCGCAGTCAATGTGCCGGTAAGCTGCGGCGGAGTAACCGTATGTCCGGGTGATATTATCGTAGGCGACCGCAACGGTATCTGCGTCATCAGGCCGGAAGAAGCAAAAGAGGTTATGGAACGGGCGCTGCGGAAACGGGAAAAACAGGCGGCGCTGGTGGAAGAGATGAAACGGACAGGTGTAGTAGTGACAAAGGTGAAGGGATAAAAATAAGTGTGGAGGAAAAAGGACATGGCGCAAAATCTTACTAGGAAAATTCTGGCTTCTCATTTGGCGAAACCGTCAGAGATGAAGGCGGGGGAGGAAATTTATCTTAAAGTGGATCAGACACTGACTCATGATATCAATGCGGTGATGACTTATCTGGCATTTGAGGCCGTGGGTATTGACCGGGTGCGCACGGAATGCAGCGTCAGCCATCTGGATCACAATTTGCTGTATTTGGATCACAAGACGCCGGATGATCATATTTATCTGCAGTCGGTGGCAAAAAAATACGGAGTATATGTGTCCAGGCCGGGAAACGGCATCTGTCACGCCGTTCAGGTGGCCCGGTTCGGGGCACCGGGAAAGCTTTCCATGGGCGGGGACAGCCATACCCCTCATGGCGGAGCCATCGGGATGCTCTGTATCGGAGTGGGAGGCATGGACGTGGCTACGGCCATGACCGGTGTTCCCATGCGGCTGAAAATGCCGGAGATTATCCGGGTGAATTTAACCGGGGAGCTGAAACCGGGGTGCAACGCCAAGGAAGTGATTCTGGAAATGCTGCGCCGGGTTACGGTTAAAGGCGGGCTGGGAAAGGTATTTGAGTATGTGGGGCCGGGAGTGGAGACTTTGGAGGTTTCGGCCCGTGCTACTATCGCCAATATGGGAGCCGAGATGGGAGCCACTACCTCCATATTCCCGGCAGATGAACAGGTGCGAAAGTTTATGAAGGCTCAGGAGAGGGAGGATGAGTATGTTCAGATGCTTCCCGACGAGGGCTGCAGCTATGACGGAGAGATGGAGATTAATTTAAGCGAGCTGGAACCGCTGATTGCCTGTCCTCATCAGCCGGACAATGTGACTACCATCCGGGAGGTGGAAAAGAAGAAGGTGCAGCAGGTGATGATCGGAAGTTGTACCAATGCCAGTTATCGGGATATTGCGAAAGCGGCCCTGGTATTGAAAGGACGTCATGTCCATGAGGATGTAAGCTGTACCTGTGCCATTTCCTCCAAGCAGATTTATAAGCAGTTAATGCGGGACGGTTATGTGGAAATGCTGATGGATGCCGGAGTGAGGCTTTTAGAGCTGGCTTGCGGGCCCTGCTGTGCTATCGGTCAGTCGCCGGCTACCAACGGAGTGGCTGTACGGACGACAAACCGGAATTTCAAAGGCCGTGCGGGCAATCCTACAGCCCAGGTGTATCTGGTGAGCCCGGAGAGCGCCGCGGCAACGGCTGTTACCGGAACCTTTACCACAGCCCAGGAATTGATGGGAGAAGAGGTAAAGATTCTTGCCCAGGTAAGGGAACCGGAGTCCTATCCGGTGGATGATTCCATGATTATTCCGCCGCTGCCGCCGGAGGAAGCGGCTAAGGTGGAGATCGTCCGGGGGCCGAATATCAAGCCGCTGCCCATACCCGATGCGCCGGAGCAGTATCTTAAGGCAAAGATCAGCCTGAAGACCGTGGACAATATTACTACGGACGACATTACACCGGCCAGCGCGGAATTTTCCAGTATGCGTTCCAATATCCCGTTGATGTCCCAGTATTGCTATCATCGCTATGACCCGGATTTTGCAGCCAGGGCAAAGGAATTGGGCAAGAGTATTATCATTGGCGGGGAGAATTACGGACAAGGATCTTCGAGAGAACATGCGGCTATCAATCCCATGTATTTGGGCGTGAAAGTGGTGATAGCAAAGAGCATTGCCCGGATTCATAAGGGAAATCTGGTCAATCACGGGATTATCCCGATGATTTTTGAAAATCCGGAGGATTATGACAAGCTGGAGTTGATGGATGAGCTGGAGATTGAACATCTTCGTGATCAGCTAAAGACGAGGAAGGTGACAATTCAGGATAAGACCAGGAATATTTCTTTCCAGGCAAAGGTGGAATTGTCAGACAGTGAGCTGGAAGTGATTCTGTGCGGAGGGCAGCTTCGCTATCTGAAGGAGCAGCTGGCTAAAATGGAGGGATAAGAGAGCAGAAGACCTAAAGGAGCAGAGGTCTTAAAAGCGCAGAACCCTCAAAGGAGCAGAATTTCAGGAAGGAAAGAAATCGAAAAGGAACAGAGTTCCGGGAGGGGCAAAACTTCAAAAAGAGAAGAAACCGGAAAAGCACAAAGAAAAAGAGACAGCGATCAGGAAAGAGGAACAGGATAACTCAGAATAACAGGAAAAGCTTAAATTGAAGTAAGGAGAAGAAAAAATGAGTGAGATTCAGGCGGCACAGGAAAAATTCGGGGAATTGATTCAGTCGGAGTTTGAGCGGATTGAGCGGATGAAGAAGGACAACGAGATTACGGATTATTCCCAAATCGACAAGATTGTAGTGGGGGTATTGCCAGGAGACGGAATCGGGCCGATTATTATGGAGCAGGCTTTGCGGGTGCTCCGCAATCTGATGGGGCCGGAGGTTGAAAGCGGAAAAGTGGAGATTCGGGTTATTGAGGGTATGACGATTGAGAACCGTGCCGCAAAACTGCAGAGCCTTCCCGATGAAGTTTTTGAAGAAGTGAAGAAGTGCAATGTGATCCTGAAGGGGCCGATGGTGACGCCCAGGGCTTCCGATCCGTGGCCGAACCTGGTCAGCGCCAACAGCCTGCTGCGCCGTGGGCTGGAATTGTTTGCGGCTGTCCGCCCCATCAAGATTCCGGATAAAAATATTGACTGGACATTTTTCCGGGAAAATATTGAGGGTGAGTATATTTGGGGAAATAAGGGCATTCAGGTCAATGAGGATTTGGCTGTGGATTTTAAGGTGCAGACAAAGCAGGGAAGCGAGCGGATTGCCCGGGCAGCTTTTGATTTTGCCAGGAAAAACGGAAAGAAAAATGTCACGATTGTCACCAAGGCCAATATCGTCAAGCTGGCGGACGGCAATTTTATCAAGGCCGTGAGAAAGGTAGGGGAGGAATATCCGGAAATCGAGATTCAGGAGCGGCTGGTGGATGCCATGTGTGCCAAGATGCTGGACCCGGAATTCAATAAGGGGATCGAAGTGATTGTCCTCCCAAATCTGTATGGCGATATTGTGACGGATGTGGCTGCGGAGCATCAGGGCGGCTTAGGCACGGCTTCTTCTTCCAATCTGGGCAATAAGTATGCCATGTTTGAGGCAATTCACGGGACAGCTCCGTTCCTGATCGAGCACAATCGGGGAGAATATGCAGATCCCTGCAGCCTGATTCGTGCAGTAGGTATGATGATGGCTCATATTGGTTACGCGGATCGGAAGAAAATTTTGGATCAGGCGTTGGATATCTGCACGGTTACGGAGCGGAAAGTGGTACTTACGACCTTCCGGGAGGATGCGAGCGCCAAAGAATTTACGAACTATTTGCTGGAAACTATTGACGGGCTGAAAAAGAGATAAAATGAAAAACATGTGGGTTACTGGAAATTGGATGGCAACGGTTCAGACGGGCAAGGAAGATACCCGTCTGAGCTGTTGTGCTGGATGGGGAAGGAGAGGAAAAAATGAGAAAGTTTAAAACGGTATTTATGCGGGGCGGAACCAGCAAGGGATGTATGTTTCGCAGAGAGGATCTGCCGGAGGACCGGTCTTTGTGGGACAGCATTTTTTTGCAGGCTATGGGAGATCCGGACCCGAAACAGATTGATGGTATGGGCGGAACCGTATCCTCCAACAATAAGATTGTTATTGTGTGGAAAAGTGAAGAGAAGGATGTAGATGTGGAGTATCTGGTAGGGCAGGTAATCGTGGGTAAAAGCCAGGTGGATTATAAGTCCAATTGCGGAAACATGACGGCTGCCGTGGGGCCTTATGCGGTGGAGGAAGGCATGGTGGAGGAGGCCGAGCCTGCCGTTACCGTGCGCATGTTGAACCGGAATACAGACAAATATATCAATGTGGTGGTTCCCTGCGAGAATGGAAGTTTTGCCCAGGACGGAAACTGTCAGATTGCCGGGGTTGACGGGACGGCAGCAGAGCTGAAAGTGAATTTTTTAAACCCGGCCGGTGCCAAGACAGGGAAGCTTCTGCCCACAGGAAATGTGCTGGATGTGCTTGACATTCCCGGATTCGGCAAAATTGAGGCTACTATCCTGGATGTTTCCAATCCTATGGTTCTGGTTCGGGCGGAGGATATCGGCATGAAGGGTACGGAACTGCCGGAAGAGATCAACCAGAACGCCCGGGTGTGTGAGCTGTTGGAGAAAATCCGGGGTACGGCGGCATGTCTTATGGGTTTTGCCAAGGATCTGGAAGATGCTACAGCCAATTCTCCGGCGGTACCCAAGGTGGGATTTTTTACAAAACCGGTATCGTTTACGGACATTGCCGGACAGACGGTGGAGAAAGAGAGTATGGATCTGTGCGCCAGAGTGATTTCTGTCTTTAAATGCCATAAGGCATGTCCTCTTACGTCGGCAAGCTCTATCTCCGTGGCGGCGTTTTTGGAGGGTTCCGTGATTGAGAAAACAATCGGAGCTCCGGCAGAGGGCCGGGAGACGGTGCGTATCGGGCATCCCAGCGGTGTGATGACCATGTATCCCTATATAGAGAAAGAGAACGGAGAACTCCGGCTGCCCAGCGTGGCGGTGCAGAGGACGGCCAGAAGAATCATGGAGGGAACATTGTATATCCGGAACTAGTACTGCCTTGCGGAAATTCCAGTGAATTCGGCACTCGCTATTTCCGCCCTCTGCACGCCTGCAAAGCTAGACGTAGGCACCGCTACGTTGCTAAGCGCCAGTGGCGCTTGTCTGGCAAGGACCAGAACGGAGTGTAGAACGTCGCTTTGCAGACGCACAGATGACGAAAATATCAAGCGCTGTATTCCCATTATTTCCGCAATGCAGTACTAAATGACTTGTCTGAGGGGATGTTGACAAAAGGCAGGCATATAGCAAAAAGGAAGTAACCGTTCAAGGGTTATTTGAACGGTTACAAAGGCTGAAAAACAGGGGAGAAGGAATATGATTCGACTGATTGATCACGGAGTTTTCCTGACAAAGCAGGGGGACATCATAGAAAACAGGGATATCCGGGAAAAGGACGAGGGCAGGAAAAAAACCATGGCCTATGGGATTTTGCAGGCTCACAACAAAAGCGGGGACAGGGAGAATTTAAAGCTGACCTTCGATGCCCTTGTGTCTCCGGACAACAATTACGTCAACATTTTACAGACGGCCCGGGCCAGCGGCATCCGGAAATTTCCGGTGCCCTACGTCCTTTCCAACTGCCACCACACTTTGTGTGCCGTAGGGGGGACTATCAATGAGGATGACCACGTATTCGGCCTGGGTAATGCAAAAAAATACGGAGGGATTTTTGTACCCCCCTACCGGGCAGTTCTCCATCAGTATATGAGAGAGATGATGGCCGGGGGAGGAAGGATGATCTTGGGCTCGGACAGCCACACCCGGTACGGCGCCCTGGGAACCATGGGAATCGGAGAAGGAGGAGGGGAGGTAGCTAAGCAGCTTCTGGGCCGGACCTACGATGTAAAAACCCCGCCGGTTCTGGCAGTCAGGCTGACAAAAACCCCCAGGCCGGGAGTCGGGCCTCAGGATGTGGCTTTGGCTCTGGTGGCAGCTACCTTTAAAAATAATTTCAATAAGAACAAAATCCTGGAATTTGTAGGGCCTGGCATTGGAAATCTTTCCATGGAATACCGCATGGGCATTGATGTGATGACCACGGAAAGCGCCGCTTTGTCAAGCGTCTGGTGTACAGATGAAAAGACCAGGGAATATTTGCGGGAACACGGCAGAGAGGATGCCTACCTGCAGATGATGCCAGAAGACGGTGCTTACTATGATGGTATGATTGACATTGATCTGTCCCAGGTGGAATGTATGATTGCCCTCCCCTTCCATCCCAGCAATGCTTTGCCTATCCGTGAGTTTAAGGAGAGGATGGAAGAGATGGTAAGGGAAGTGGAGGCAGAAGGACGGAAGATTAAGGGTTCCAAGGGAAAACCGTTTTCCCTTATGTCCCATGTAAGGGATGGCGAATTTTATGTGGATCAGGCGTTGATAAGCGGATGCAGCGGAGGCCTTTTTGAAAATATTGTTGCTGTGGCAGATATCTTAAAGGGATACGGGATTCCCGGAAACGGCCTGAATCTGGGAATTAATCCGGCCAGCTTGCCGGTGATGGCGGATTTGATGGAACAGGGAATCGCCGGAGAGCTGGCGGTATGCGGTGTGACGCTGCGCCCGGCAATCTGCGGCCCTTGCTTCGGAGTGACCGATGTGCCGGCTGACAACCAGGTAAGCATCCGCCATATGACCCGGAATTATCCCAATCGTGAAGGTTCCAAGCCGGGGCAGGGCCAGATGGCGGCAGCCTGCCTGATGGATGCCCGTTCCATCGCGGCTACGGTACGAAACGGAGGAAGGCTGACGGCGGCCACAGAGCTTTCTGTGGATTATCGGAACCTGGCTTATCATTTTAATCCGCAAATATACAAAAATCAGGTATTTGATAATTTCGGCAAGGGCAATGACAAGGAGAATCTGGTTATGGGACCGAATATCGCCGATTGGCCCCCTATGGCTTCCTTAAGGAAACATTTGCTTTTGAAGGTGGCTGGCTCCTATGAGGGGTCTGTGACTACGGATGAATTGATTCCGTCAGGAGAGGCATCTTCTTTCCGTTCCAATCCGGAGAAGATTTCCGAGTACACGATGATCAGCCGGGATAAAGACTATGTGGGCCGGGCTAAGGCTGTCCGGGAATTGGAGAGGCAGCGGCAGGCATGGGCCGGAGCCGGTTGCTTTGGCGAAGCTGCAGGAGAGAAGGAAGGTCAGGCGGAAAGGCCGGAAGCGTCAGAAGGGACAGAAGTACCAGTGCAGAGAAAGGAATATGGGGCAAACGGCCTGAAGAATATACTGTCTGTTCTGTGCGGGCAGGAACAGTGCGGTATGGAAGATATTCTCATCGGGAGTGCAATGGTAAGCCAGCAGATTGGTGATGGTTCTTCCAGAGAGCAGGCCGCCAGTTGTCAGAAGGTGCTGGGGGGATTTGCCAATATAGCCAACGAATATGCCACCAAGCGATATCGCTCCAACTTGATTAATTGGGGAATATTGCCCTTGCGGACAGAGGAAGAGCTGAACTTGCCTGTGGGTACGTGGATTTTTGTGAAGAATATCCGTCAGGTGATTGAAGAGAAAAGAGAGATGGTGGAGCTTCAGGTGTTAGGCATGCCGGAAAATGGTGATGTGAAGACATCCGGAATCCTGGAGTGTACACTGGACAATCTGACTGACGATGAACGAAAAATTCTGCTGGCCGGGAGTTTAATTAATTATTATAAAGGCAACAGTTAATACGGCGCAGGAAAAAAGTTGGGATATCCATCCGATGTGGAATTTGAGATGAATTTGGGCTTATAAGACTGATTTTATCCGTTTTTCCCCATCGGGCGAACGCACGATGCTTCTTGTCCGTTGAAAACGGGCAAGAAGACGCTTCTTCCCGTGAACGGTAACGAATAAAGGAAAATATTTGAGTAAAAGCGAAAGGGGACTTGTCATACAGCCCCTTTTTTCCTATACTTACAACAGATGATGTTGAGGATAAAATAACCGTGGGTGTTCATATGTACTCTCGGAGTCTCCCTGTGCCTGAATTTGTGAGATGGTTTTTTCAGATGAGCATAAATTGATGAGGCGTACGTGGAATGTACGTTGATTAAATTCAGGTGCATATGACGGAAAATCAGCCACAAAGGCAGATGCAGGAGAGATTCCGGGAGTACACTTACAGATAAGGGAGGAAGAAAGATGGAACTGAAAGGGCTATTGAACCTTCAGGCAATGATGTTTTTATTGATTGGGGCAGGGGTATTCCTGAAGAAAAAGAATATCATCACACCGGCGGGAAGGAATGTCCTTACTGACTTGATTGTAGATTTAATTCTTCCGTGCAACATTATTGGGGCATTTTATACTTCCTTTGACAAGGAAATGCTGATTTCCGGCCTGCAGATATTGATTATCTCGATAATTCTGCAGTTGTTTTGTATGCTGGTCAGCGGATTGTGTTACCGGAAGGTGCCTAAAAGCCAGCGGATGATTTTGCAGTACGGCACGGTCTGCTCCAACGCAGGTTTTCTGGGAAATCCGGTGGCGGAAGGGCTCTACGGCTCTCTGGGACTTTTGTACGCCTCTATTTACCTGATTCCCCAGAGGATAGTCATGTGGTCGGCAGGGATTTCCTATTTCACCGAAAGCCCGAATAAAAAGGAAGTAATCAAAAAGGTTCTGAAACATCCCTGCATTATTGCTGTTGAGATTGGCGTTGTTTTGATGGTGACACAGCTTCCGCTGCCGGTTTTCCTGGAAAAGGCTATCCGCAGCCTGGGGGGATGCACGACTGCCATCACCATGCTGTTTATTGGAACGGTGCTGGCGGATGCGGGATTTCACCATATGGTTACGAAAATTACGATGATTTATTCGTTTATCCGCCTGGTGGCAATCCCGGCGGCGGTGCTGGCCGGTTGTATTCTGTTTCGCGTGGATTCTATGGCGATGGGAATTTCCGTTGTGCTGGCAGCTATGCCGGCCGGCAGCACTACAGCGATTTTGGCGGCGAAATATCATGGAGATGAAAAATTTGCCACACAATGTATCGTTTTGACTACCTTGCTGTCCGTAGGGATGCTGCCATTGTGGTGTATGGCGCTGAACTGGTTTTCTTAAAGGAGGATATCCATGGATTTTCGGGAATTGACCTATGTCACAATGGTGGCCGAATGCAAAAGCGTGACGGCCGCGGCGAAAAAATTGTATATATCCCAGCCGTCCTTAAGCCAGATTCTGTCCAAAGTGGAGCAGGATGTGGGGGTAAAGCTGTTTGACCGCAATGCCAGTCCCATTACCCTGACCTATGCCGGAGAGAAATATGTGGAAACGGCACGAAAAATTTTAAGTCTCAACAAGAACCTGCGGCGTGAACTGATGGATATTTGCCAAGGGGTAAAGGGGAAAATCAGGCTGGGGATTCCCAAGGAACGGGCCGGTTATATGCTTCCTTCCGTGCTGAAGCGTTTTCGGGAGCAGTATCCTCTGGTGGAGGTAATTATTTTTGAAGCTCATACAGGTGAATTGATCGAGCTGATGGAAAAGGGAAAACTGGATTTGTTTATTTCTCCAAGAAAGGCAGAAGACCTTCCCCTGGGGATGAGAGCAGAGTTGATTTATCAGGAGCGTCTGTTCCTTTTGGCAGCTCCCGGCGCTATCACACGGGAGTATTGCCTGAGCGGGAATGAAGAGATTGTAGATTTGACAAAGTTAAGGAATATGCCGATTATCCTGCTGAAAAAAGGGCACGAAATTCGTAAAAGAGTTGATGCTGTCCTCAAAGAACATAAAATCGTGCCTTCTCATGTGATGGAGATATCCAGTTGTATTTCAGCAGTCCAATTGGCGGACGGCGGGGTGGGATATACCTTTGTCCCTCAGAGGGCAGTAGATGTGCTGGGCGGGACAGATAAATTTTGCTGTTATCGTTTCTCACGAAAAGAGGAAAGCTGGGATGTGCAAGTGGTTTGCCGGGAGGATGCCTATTTGGACCGGTCGGAGCGGCATCTGATTGAGCTGATGAAAGAGACATTTGCGGCGGCAGGCGGCATAGGAACGGATGCCTGAAGGATAATGTATGTCTGAACCGGAAAAGAAATCGGAATTATTGAGCAGATGCGGCTATTGAATTTATGATAAAGCAGGGCATCAGGAATATAAGGAGGAATACGGTGGGATATTGGGAAAAGCATCCGATGATTATGATTGTTGTAGGAATCATGGGTATCTCTTTGTCTGCTATCTTTGTAAAATACTCGCATGCGCCGTCGGCGGTGACGGCGGCTTATCGCTTGTTGTGGACCGTGCTTCTCATGTCTCCGGTGGTATGGGGGTATGGTGAAAGGCGCAGAGAGCTTCTTGAGACGCCCAAAAAGACGGTGGCGCTGTGCGGGTGCAGCGGGATTTTTCTGGCTCTCCATTTTTTTACCTGGTTTGAATCCCTTAAACATACGACAGTAGCCAGTTCCACAACTATCGTGTGTACAGAGGTGATATGGGTGGCTCTTGGTTATTGCCTGTTTCTGAAAGGCAAGGTGACAGCCAAGGAAGCGGCAGCTATTGCGGTTACTCTGGGAGGAAGCCTGTTGGTTGCCTACTCGGATTCGGGAGCGGGGGAGGGGCATCTGTACGGGGATATCCTGGCGTTTTTGGCGGCGGTTTTCGTGGCTGGCTATACGCTTATCGGGCAGGTGGCCCGAACGACTCTTTCCACTACTACATACACTTATATTGTGTATCTGTTTTCGGCTGGCGTATTGGTAATGCTTACGGTTGCCCAGGGATATTCCCTCATCGGGTACGGATACAGCGCGGCGGTTGTGGGTCTGCTTTTGTCTGTGTTTTCCACGATTCTGGGGCACAGTATTTTCAGTTGGTGCCTGAAATTCTTTTCCCCGGCTTTTGTTTCAGCTTCGAAGCTGTGCGAGCCGGTGGTAGCGGCTGTTTTTGCCGCTATGCTTTTTGGGGAGATACCGGAAAAACTGCAGGTCATTGGGGGAGCGGTGATTATTGGCGGGGTGATTTATTATTCCCGTATGGAGGAGGGGGGAAGGGGGTAAAAGCCGAAGTTGCCAATTGCCGTATGGCTAATGAGCAGAGCTGTCGGTCATGGTGTGGACATTAATGAATAAATGTAACAATTCAGACGGATATTTTCTTGCCCGTCTTCGCCGGACAAAAGCTGGGATGTCCATCCGATGTGGAATTTAACATGAATTTGAGGAAAATGGAATAGGAATCTACTACGGGTTCCTTTTTTGTGCTATAATTGGGAAAAACAATTGGAATAAGGAGCAGAAAATGAGAAAGGGATGGAAATATCGCCTGTTTTGCGGATCGCTGGCGTTGGCGGTAGCCGCTGCCGAGCCGGCAGTAATTTATGCTGAAGAAGGATCAAAAACCGAAACACAGGAAACGTTGCCGGAAGGTGGAGCCGGGGAGAATCCGGAAGGGAGCCAGCCGGAAGGAGACGCCGGGGAGAATCCGGAAGGGAACCAGCCGGAAGGTGGAGCCGGGGAGAATCCGGAAGGGAGCCAGCCGGAAGGAGGCGCCGGGGAGAATCCGGAAGGGAGCCAGCCGGAAGGAGGCGCCAGGGAGAACCCGGAAGGGAGTCAGCCGGTAGGAGACGCCGGGGGAAACGAGGGAAATTCCCGGGAGGATTCGCCAGAAGATGGTTTATCGGAGGATATAGATGGCCAGGAGCAACAGGAACCGACGATGGATGAGCAGATAGATGCTTATTTTGAAGGTTCAGCCTTTGTGGGGGATTCGGTAATGCAGGGATATGGCAGTTATGCCATGAGAAGAGGCGGCCCGTGCCTGGGAAGAATGCAGTTTTTGGCGGCGGTTAGTTTTTCTGTGTTTAATGCGCTGCGGCCGGTTACGGCCAAGAGCACGCATCCGATTTACCAGGGTCAAAAGCGGTATGTGTGGGAATCGCTGGGGATGATGCAGGCAAAAAAAGTATTTTTGTTTTTTGGGCTGAATGATATTGATATGGGGCCATTAGAGAGTACCTGCGCCCGCTATGCCCAGGTGATTGCCAATATTAAGGCCAACTGCCCCGAAGCGGAGATCCATATAATCAGTATGACGTATATCAGGCCAGGAAAGGCGAAAGGAAGGTTAAATAACCCGACAATCCGCCAATTTAACGGAATGCTTCAGCAGATGGCCTTGGAAAACGGGTGGGGGTATGTGGAAGTTGCGAACCATCTGGCGGATGCCAACGGGGATCTGGCAGCAGTATACTGCAGTGACAATTACTGCCACCTAAAGACATCCGCTTACGATGTGTGGACAGCCGTTTTGAGGGAGTATGCCCAGTCCCAGATTGAAGGTACATCTCCTTTCCCCGCCGGCGGGCCAAGAGTACCGGAGGAGGAAGAAACAGAGGCTTCCGATGATGAGGCGGCAGAGGAAGGGCAGGATACGGAGGAGCCGGAAACTTCAAGAGTCATAGGGCCTAAGGAGGAGGAAAGCCTGGCCGGTCCCGGGGTAGTAGAATAAGATGTGGATATGGACCTTTATGCTATCGATGATTCCGGCATGAAGGTCTGTTTGTTTTCCATAGGAAAGTGCATTCCAAAATCTGTTTTAGAAACCAGCCCCATTTTCTTGGACAATCGGGATTCTTTTTTACAGAAACAGGAGATTTTTTAAGGAGTTTGGCAAAAAGGAAATGGAGATGCGAAAGAATAGTATAAACTAATAACAGTTAAAAATATCATAAAGCAGTATTAGCAATAAGCAATGCAAAAGGGGAGGAAGCAACAAATGATTACGAATCCGATTTTGAGGGGATTTCAGCCGGATGCCAGTGTATGTGTGGTGGGAGAAGACTATTATATCGCTACATCGACTTTTGAATGGTGGCCGGGAGTAATGATTTATCATTCTAAAGATTTGGTTAATTGGCGATTGGCGGCGCGTCCTTTGAAACGCAGAGATCAGTTAAGCCTGGTGGGTGACCGGAATTCGGGAGGGATTTGGGCGCCGCATCTCTCCTGGGCAGAGGGAAAGTTCTGGCTGATGATTACGGATGTCAAGACTGACCAGTGTTTTAAGGATACGTTGAATTATGTCATGTCCTGCGAGAAAATTGATGGGGAATGGAGCGATCCGGTATTTGTCCATGGTTTGGGATTTGATCCTGCTCTGTTTTGGGATGATGACGGAAAAACCTACGTGATGAGTATGCTTTGGGATTATCGGCCTTATAAACCTAATTTTGGCGGGGTGGCAAGCCAGGAATATGATCCTTTAGAAAACCGGTTGTTGGGTGAGGCAGAAAGAATTTTTGAAGGTTCCGGCTGGGGGCTTACGGAAGGCCCTCAGATAATGAAAAAGGATGGATGGTATTACTTGCTGTGTGCGGAAGGAGGAACAGGTTTCAGCCATGCCAGCGTGGTATGCCGATCCCGTAATATTTGGGGCCCTTATGAGATTTCTCCTTATACGCCATTGATTTCCACCAGGTTTGCTCCCGATTCCCCTTTGCAGAAATGCGGCCATGCCAGTTTCTTGAAAACGGCTGCAGGCCAGTGGTACATTACCTATATTTGCGCCCGTCCGTTAAGCCTGCAAAGAGGCAATTGTGTGTTGGGGCGGGAAACCGGGCTGGCGGAAATCGAATGGATTGAAGGCTGGCCACGTTTGAAAGATGCCGGGAAAGCGCCTTATGCTGTGGCTGAGGGCGGAGAAATTGTCCTGCCGGACCGCAGCGTGACGCTGCCTGCGCCGCCGGTAAAGGATGGCTGGAATCTTTTTACCGTACCGCCTCTCCATGTTTTTACGCCGGAAGGAAAACAGCAAGTGGATTTCAGTACGGAAACCGATTTTGACGAGTGTGAACTTCCGGAATATTTTCACACTTTGCGGGAGCCTTTGGGGGAACATATGTCGTTAAAGGAACGCCCGGGATTTTTGCGGCTGTATGGGCAGCAGTCCATTGCTTCCCTGCATAATCAGACAATGGTAGCCAGACGGTGGCAGAGCGTTTATTTTAACGCAGGGACAATTATGGAATTTTATCCGGCTAATTATAATCAGATGGCTGGCCTGACCTGCTTTTATAATACAGAAAATTATATGTATGCTTATGTTTCTTATGATGAAGAGAGAAAGTGCAGGATTCTGGATATTCTGGTATGCGACCAGGGGATAACTACGGTAAAGCTGGGAGAGGGGCGGGTTTCCCTGCCGGATAATGCCCGCCGGATTCGGCTGGAAGTACGGATAGAGAGGGAAAAGCTGCAGTTTTATTATGGTTGGGATGAGGAAGGCTGGCATCCTTTGGGAATGGAACTTCCGGCGGATCATTTGTCTGATGATTATATTCGGGACAGCGCATTGGTATTTACCGGAGCAATGGTGGGAATCTGCGTGCAGGATTTATATGACCATAGTGCATATGGGGATTTTGATTGCTTTTATTACTCTGAATATTACTCTGAATAGCGATAAAGGATTGGAAAATGGGAATGATACAGGCGGTTTTAGCCGACGATGAAGGGATAATTTTAAAAGGACTGAAGAAACTGATTGACTGGGAGAGATTGGGCATAGAAATTGTGGGGGAAGCGGGAAACGGAGAAGAAGCATTAAAGCTGATTCGGGAGAAAAAACCGCAATTGATTGTATCGGATATTGCCATGCCGGGGATTTCCGGTCTGGAAATGCTGCGTGAAATTGGCAGTCAGGGGTTAAATACCAAGGTTATTTTTGTCAGCGGTTATCAGGAGTTTTCCTATGCTAAGGATGCGGTGCGCTACGGGGCTGTGGATTATCTGCTGAAGCCGGTGGAGAAAGAGGAATTGGAAACGGCAGTCTGCAAAGCAGTTTCCCTGATTGATGATCAGAGCAGGCTCAGCATTTTGAACTTTGCGGAAAATGAGGATAAGGTGCATCGGATTTTTCAAAAAATTGCCGGTAACGAGGGATATGCCAGAGAAGATTTGTACGAACAGTTTTCCAGCCTGAATATTTCTATAGAAGGAAAATCCATGGTAGGGGCGGCCTTTCGCTTGTATACATTAAAGAAAGGGGAAGGTAATGCCCGCATGCAGGAATTGATAAAATTTTCTGCCGCTAATAAAATACAAAAGAAACTGGAAGATTCCGGGTGGGGATTTGTGGTAAAAAAAGAAGTTAACACATGTTATATCATTTTTTTGCTCGAAAAAGGCTATGACCGGAATATTTTGGAGAGCCGGGTGCAAATCCTTTCCGACGAAGTGAAAGATCAGAAAAGCCTGGCAGTTAAGGCGGGTGTGGGAGAGCAGGTTGAGGATATAGCATCTTTGCAGTTGGCTTATAAGACTGCCAGGTTTGCTTTGGAGCTGTACTATTTTACGGAAGAGGACATCATTTGGTATGAGGATGTGCAAAAGGAGTTTCATGAATCCTTTGAAAGTTATCATGAATGTTTTCAAAAGCTGGAACATGCTTTTTTAAACCGTCAGAAATCCGTCGCGGAGGAAATCCGCCAGGTGCTGTCATTAATTAAAAATCTGCATTTTGGCAATCGGTTTGCTGCAATAAACCGCTGTAATCTGATGTTGTCGGAGCTTACCCAGGAGCTTTGTGCCAATTACCTTTTGGATCGCAATTGGATCAGGGAAGGAGAAGCGTGTATGGAACAGATGCGGCTGACACCGACGTATCGTCAGACTTGTCAGGTTGTCAGCGCGTTTTTGGAACGGGTGCACGAGGAGGTCCGCCAGGGGGGAAGCGGGGAATACAACGAAGCCGTACGCATTCGGCGGTATATTGACGAGCATTTTCAGGAAAATCTGTCTTTAGAATCAATGGCTCAGATGGCAGGGATGAATCCCTATTATTTCAGCAGTTATTTTAAAAAGAATATGGGGATGAATTTCAAAACTTATCTCACGGAAGTGAGGATGCGCAAGGCGGCTCAGCTTTTGCTTTATACCGACTGCAAGGCATATGAGGTGGCGGAACAGGTGGGCTACCGGAATGTGCGGCAGTTTAATGAAAATTTTAGAGGAAAATACGGTAAAAGTACCAATGAGTACAGAAAAGAGCATAAAAGAGAAGAAAAAAAGAGCTGAAAAGAAAAAGCAAAAGATAAGGATAAAAAGGCTATGGGCCGCGCTGGCGGCTGCAGCCTTGGTTTTGCTGCCAGGCTGCGGCCAGGCAGCAGAGGAAAGCCCGGAGGAAAAGATAAAGCTGCGGGTTGTCTATTCCTCAGGAGATATTCGTTGGACGGGAAGCGTAGAATGGGTGGCTGAATGTTTTATGAAGGAGCACCCGGAGGTGGAAGTGGTCTTGGAGGCGCCGGAAGATGTGGAAAACCAGAGTTTTACGGATCGGCTGAAGGTGCTGATTGCTCAGGAAGAGTTTTATGACGTGTTGGAGCTGAGGGAGGAGAAGCAGTTTGCAGAGGCCGGATATCTGGCGCCGCTGCCGGAAGAACTGACAGGGCTGATAGACAGGGGAAAAGAGGAAGGCCAGGTTTGTTATGCCGTTCCCCGTTATACAACGACCCAGGGGATGATTTACAATAGGGAGATGTTTAGGACTATGGGGCTGTCTGAGCCGGAGAGCTATGAAGAATTCCTGGATGTCTGCAAAGCAATAAAAAAGGCCGGAATTAACCCGATTGCCGTAGGAGGCGCCAATATCTGGCATATGGGTTTCTGGGGCAATTATCTGTATCAGAATTATCTTTTAGATGAAGAAGGGAGAAGCGACTGGAACCAGGAGCGGGTAGTGCCGATGCTGGAGGATTTCCGTGCTTTGAGCAAAAACGGCTATATCGAAGAAAGCTTTAAAAATATTTCTGACAGTCAGACGATACAGGAATTGTCCTCCGGTGAGGCGGCTATGGTTTACAGCGGCCCGTGGATTATCGATCAGATTTTGGGGCTGAATCCATACATGGAATTGGGATTTTTTTATCTTCCGGGAAAAGACGGGAAATTCCGTGCACAAGTGGATGATTCTGTAACCTGGGGTATCAGTAAAGAGTGCCAGGCGGACAAGAAGAGATGGAAGGCGGCTGTAAACTTTTTAGAATTTTTTTATGCGGAGGGGATTTATGAACATGTGCTTGTGCAGATGAATGCGGAGCCTGTTACCGTGCGCCGGACAATGGAAGAAGAGACGCCGGCTCAGCAGATGGTTCGGAAGGCCCGTGGGGAAAACGTGATGCTCTGCCGTCAGTTTGTAGGCGATGAAGATACGCCTGACGGTTTCCGGAGTTTTTATGATCAGAGTTTGCGGGAGGTTCTCTGGGGGGAACGTCCATTGGAAATATTGCCTGGGAACTGAAAAAACGATGGGAGGCCGGGAATGATTAAACGGGGGAAAAGTATCTTCTTTCGTCTTTCCCTGGCTTTCCTCCTCTTAGGATTATTGCCGCTATGTATTGCCGGTACGGTTCTGTACGGCCAGTTCAGCCGTAATTTGGAGCGGGTTATGCTGAAGGATATGACCCACATGGTTGCCTATACATGCAGCAATGTGGCAGGGATAAAAGAAGAATGTGATAATTTGACAAAACTGATTTATGATATTCCTTTGGAAGATGGGCGATGGCTTTGGCAAATTCTGAAGGACGGGCGCGAGGAAGAAAGCCAGAAAAAAATGAAAGTCAATGGGCTGATGAAGGGGATTTTGGAGCGGGACAGCAAAATAGCCAGCGTTTATTTTATTGACCGGAGCGGGCATGTGTACTATGCTACGGCAAACACCCAGAAAGTATTGGATGAAGAAGCATTGGCAAAATGGCTGTCGTCCGCAAATTTCCAGGGGAAGGGGCTTTTGGTCAGCCCGACACATGTGGATGCTTATTTTCCCCAGTCGGCAAATCCGGTGATTACTTTTTCCCGGCCTTACCGGGATGTATCCGAGATGAAAAACCTGGGCGATGTTTTGGGGGCGTTATATGTGGATGTGCATTTGGCAAAGTTGTCATCGGTGATGGAGGAACAGGAACAGCAGGGAGTTCTTCGGCTGATCACCGAGTCAGGAGACTGCATTTACAGCACAAAGACTTCCGAGACAGGAGAGCATTGGCAAGAGGGTGCCGCGTGGATGGCAGAAATAAATCCCGGTCAGGGAAGTATACGCAGCAGGGAGGATTATTGGGTATATCAGGAGATTCCCGGTTGCGGCTGGCGGGCTGTGATGCAGATGCCAAAGGCTGCCCTGATGCAGAATTTGGATCAGACGCGGAGAGTGGTGCTTTGCTTTGTGGGAGGAAGCTTTGTTGTGCTGTTTCTTCTCTATGAGTATTTTTTGCGCAGGTTCAGGCAGCCGGTGGAAGCTTTAAAGAACGGGATGAACGCCATACGCAAAGGAGATTTGAGCGTGCGTGTGGCTGCGGAACGGGAAGATGAACTGGGAATCCTGGCGGAAGGCTTAAATCATATGGCGGAGGAGCTGGAGGACTACATCCGCCGGGTATATGTGGCGGAAATCCGGCAGCGGGAAGCGGAGCTTGATGCACTGAAGTCGCAGATTAAACCGCATTATCTGTATAATACTTTGGATGTAATCCGCATGATGGTTTTAGAGCATGAGGATATGCAGACCGCGGCTATGGTTGAGAGCTTGTCGCGGCAACTGAAATATCTGATTGGATACAACAGCGATATGGTTTTGCTTCGCCAGGAGATTGACAACATTCGCGAGTATTTTGTGATTATGAAAGTGCGTTACGAGAATCGGATCCATCTGGAACTGGATATTGCCAAGGATGCGGCGGAATGCAGGATTATTAAGCTGAGCCTGCAGCCGATTGTGGAAAATGCGGTTCGCCATGGCCTGCGCCAGAAAAAAGAAGGAGGTACGGTACGGATTGAGGCCGTAAAAACCGATAGCAGGCTGGAAATTACGGTTATGGATGACGGAGTGGGGATGGATGAGGAAACCTTGGAAAATTTGAAAAAATCCCTTGAGGGGGAGTCTATGGGAGAACAAAAAGAAGACGGATGGCATCATGTGGGCCTGAAAAACGCTTATGACCGGATTCGGAAAAATTTTGGCGGGGAGTATGGCATGGAGATTGCCAGCAATCAGGGGGTCGGCACAGTAGTGACCTATTATCTGCCATTGGTGTAGTTGGTGCGGTTGGGAAAAACCGGGGTGAATTGCAGCTTCCCCCGGTTTTTTTGTTGCGAAGTATCCAGAAAGACGCGCCAGTGCCGCGTTTTGTCGGATTTCATAGGAAATTGCGTCTTATGAAACAAAAACGCTTTGCGTAGGTTGCTGAGTGCCAGTGGCACTCGTTTAGCAACGACCGGAGTGGAACGTAGACGGCAATACAGTGTGGGCTTGTTCACTAAGCTTATTGCATTAACTAAATGAGCCAATGCCTGCGGCGAAGCGGAATTATGTCGCTGAAGCGATTCGCCGCAGGCGGAGAATCCTGCAAAGCAGGATTCTTTGTTTCTTCCATAGGAAATTGCGTCCTATGGAACAAAAAGCCCTCCGGGCAGGATGCGCACTACGCGCATAAGGAAGATGGTTGCTGTCGCAACCGCGCTCCGGCGCGAGAGTCCGGCTTGCCGGACTCTTTGTTCCAGCTCCATGCAGAGGAAGTATGCTGTAGAAGCGGCGCATGGGGCGCGCGACGAATAGGGGAATATGGCTGCATAGAGGTAAGCCATGGCGGCATTTTTAGAAAAAACGGCGGTCTTTTTAGGCATTGGCATCAGTTCCTTGTTTGGAGAAATCCGGTGTGTTAAGCTGGGAAGCGTAAAGAAACAAAGAGACAAGGAGAAAGGCGAGGATATCATGCAATATCGTCTGTTATGTGTGGATTTGGACGGTACGCTTCTGGATGACCATAAACAGCTTTTGCAAGAGAATGCGGAAGCTGTCTGCAAAGCCTGGCAGATGGGGATGGAGATCTGTATTGCTTCCGGAAGGGGAGCCGGTTCGGCAGCAGGATATTTGCGGCAAATGAAGGTTGACGGAAATGTGGTGGCTCTTAATGGCGGCCAGGTGCTGTGCCACGGCCAGGAGATTTACCGGGCGGTTATGGATCAGACAGCGGCGGTGCCAGTGCTTGAGATGGCAGAGGAAATGAATGTGCGTTGTTATTTCAACGACGGAGAAAAAACCATTGCCATTAACGAGACAGAAGAAGAAATATGGCAGCGGCTGGCAGGGGATAAACAGCTTTTGGCATCTTATGAGGCAGAAACGGCAGAAGGGCTGAAAAAGAGGTTGGAATCCGGTCAGGTACAGGTGGTGAAAATCAGCCTCCGTGAAGATGACCCGAAAAGACTGGAAGAAATCCGGGAAAAGATGATGGGGCGGGTTTATGCCCAGGTAGCCAAATCGGATGAAAATTATTTGGATGTATATCCATCCGGCCAATCAAAATGGACAGGGATAGAAAAACTTCTTGCCCATCTCCGCTTCCCGGCGGAGAGCTGTGTCTGTTTCGGCGACAATGAAAACGACCGGGAAATGCTCAAACAAGCCGGTTTAGGGATTGCCATGGGTAACGCGGCAAAGGAACTGAGAGACGAGGCGCGTTATGTTACCCGGGGAAATAACGATTGCGGCGTGGCTTATGGGCTTTATCACTGGGTTATTCAAGAAAAAAGTAAATAAAGGAGAAGGGAAAGCGATGGACAAAAAGATTATTTTGGTATCCCACGGGAAGCTATCAGAGGGAATGCTCCACTCGGTAAGGATGATTGTGGGGGAAAATGCGGATATTTCCTGTATGGGAATGATGCCGGGGGAGCATTATCAGCCGATGGTAGACGAGGTGGAACGGTTGCTGAACGAACATCCGGATACACAGTATCTGGTAGTGGCGGACTTGTTGGGCGGAAGTGTCTGTAACGGAATGACGGCTTTGACAAAATATCCCAACATGAAATTAATTCCTGGGATGAATATGGGGCTGGTTATTAATCTGCTTTTGTCTCCGGGAGCTTTGAGCGATGAGGAAATTGATGCCAAAATACAGGAAGCAAAAGAGTTGAATCATCGGGTGGTTTTGGAAAAGGGCGGCGAGGATGATGCGGACTTTTTTCTATCATAGACTTTGATCTATCATAGGAAATTACATCCTATGACAGAAAACGCTCCGCAGGATTCAAGTTTAGGAGGGGAATTACATGAGATATCCGTTAAAAGAAGCAGACAAAATATGGGCAGAAGCCGTTTATCAGAAGATAGAAGCAAAGCTTTCTGCAGAGTGCGGCCGGGTAGGCAGCAAAATCCCTTATATTGCGAAAGACGGTGTCTATCAGGAGGACAAGGGGATAACCGATATCGTCTGGTGGACCAATGGATTTTGGCCGGGAATGCTCTGGCAGATGTATCATGCCACTGGTGAGGAACAATACCGCCAGACAGCGGAAGCGGTAGAGGAAAGGCTGGATAAGGCGTTGGATACCTATACCGGCCTGCACCATGACGTAGGATTTATGTGGCTCCATTCAGCGGTAGCCAATTATCGGATTACGGGGAATGAACGCTCCAAAGCCAGGGGGCTTCATGCGGCTCATTTGCTGGCTGGGCGGTATAATCCCAGAGGCAGATTTATCCGTTCCTGGAACAGGGATCGGGCTGGTTGGGTGATTGTTGACAGTATGATGAATATTCAACTGCTGTTTTGGGCCAGGGATGTCCTGCAGGATCCGCGCTTTGCCTTTGTGGCAGAGGATCATGCAGATACCTTGATGAAATATACCGTAAGAAGGGATGGCTCCTGTAATCATATTATTGTTCTTGATCCTCAGAGCGGTGAGCTTTTGGAGACGCCGGGAGGACAGGGTTACGGCAGCGGTTCTTCCTGGTCAAGGGGGCAGTCCTGGGCTATTTATGGCTACGCCCTGGCTTATCGCCATACAGGCAGGGAAGAGTATCTGGATACAGCTAAAAGAGTGGCTCATTATTTTATGGCGCAGACCGACCGTACAGGTGGGATTCCCCTGGTTGATTTCAGGGCGCCTAAAGAGCCGGTATATTGGGATACAACCAGCGGCATGTGTGCAGCCTGCGGCCTTTTGGAAATTGCGGAGCATGTACCGGAGTCGGAAAAGGAGTTTTATTTGGACGGGGCGATAAAACTTTTGCGGGCGGTTGAGGAGAAGTATTGCTGCTGGGATCCGGAAAAAGATTCCATTGTGGCCATGGGTTCCGGTTCTTATGCTACGGAACATGACCGTCATGTGCCGATTATTTACGGGGATTACTACTTGGTGGAGGCGATACTGCGGCTGGTAGACAAAGATATTTTGTTATGGTAAGGCAGATATTTTCCACAAAAAAATAATATGAAGAAATGTAACTATTCAGTAGGTCTGCGCATTTACTGCGCTGACCGTAAGATAAACTCGGCTAAAGGGCAAAAATCCCCATTGCCGCAGGCGATTTTCAATGGATTTTTACTCGTAACGGTGAAGGTACTGAACAGTTACGAAGAAATTTTTAAATCACAAACAAAATCAGGAGGTAGGGCAGATGATAACGATGATGAGAGTGGATGACCGGCTGATTCACGGGCAGGTAGCGGTGATGTGGTCCAAGGAACTGAATATCCAGCGGATTATTGTGGCCAGTGATGCTATCGCGGCCAACGAGCTGCAGGTAAGCGCACTGAAAATGGCCGCGCCGGCAGGGGTGAAAGCAGCTATCCTGCCGATAGACAAGGCGGTAGGTATTATCAGTGATCCCCGGGCAAAAGATATGCGGATTTTGGTGATTTCCAATAATCCTGAAGACCTTTTGCGGGTGGCGGAAAAAATTGAGGAAAAGCCTGTGTTGAATATTGCCAATTACGGAAGACCAATGTCAGCGTAATTGAAGGAGAAGGGCAGGTAAACGGGATACCGGTAAAAAAGGGAATGAATTTTATTATCCCGTCCGGTTACGGGGCTTGCCTGTTTGAAGGAAATTTTGAAATGGTTTGTTCCTGGCCGGAGACACAAGGAAATAAAAATTCCCGGCCGGAAGAGGTTTCTGCCGGGAATGGCGGCATCTGCCTGGAAGTCCTGGATTGGATGGGGCGGCGCAAAGCATGGGTTAAGGAAGAACATCAGGCGGTTTTGGCTTTTGAGGATATTTATGAGGAAGGGGATGCCATCCGGCTGACTGTGCCGGAAATAAACCGGTATTATGTGGTGCGGATCGATGGCGCTATGGATGAGGCCCTGGTTTTTCTTTCCGATGAGGTCCTGGATTTTTCCGTTCCCTTTGGCGAGAAGAAAAAATCTTATCATCCCCTGTCGTTTTCCGGTATACGCCATTATCTTACTTGCCGCCGGGCGGAAGAATATGAGTGGAAGCCGTACCGGAACCTGGCGAAAAACGTTATGGATCAGCATGGGAATACGGGCTGTTATCCTCATGCGTCGGCCAATGTGGAAACCCGGAACGAGTCGGTGTTTGCCGCCCGGAATGCCATCGACGGTATCGTGGCTAACCGCTCGCATGGTTCCTGGCCCTATGAATCCTGGGGGATTAACCGCCGCGATGATGCCGAGTTATTGTTGGAGTTTGGGTGTTTGGTCAATTTTGACCGGATTGTGCTCTGGACAAGAGCCGATTTTCCTCATGATAATTGGTGGAATCAGGTGACATTTGAATTTTCTGACGGGACACAGGAAACGGTTGAACTGGAAAAACGCCGGGAAGCCCACCAATTAAGGATAGAGAAGTCAGGGATAAGCTGGATCAAATTGAAGAATATGAAGAAATCTGCTGACCCGTCGCCGTTTCCGGCGCTGACCCAGATTGAGGTTTATGGGACGCCAGCCGTGTGACGAATATCTTTGATATGAATGAAAGGCAAGGGTTCGGAGGGGGCGGCTGCAAAATTCGGTATATTTGAAATATCCGTCTGCATTTTGCAACAGCCCCTTCTTCTGCTGTTTACTTTTGTTAGTGTGGGACTAGTACTGCATTGCGGAAATAACAGTGAATACAGTGCTTGATATTTTCGTCA
>CANDBT010000007.1 GCA_947383005.1 uncultured bacterium
ACGTCTGCCACTTCGGGTCATAAAAATACGGACAGTTATCATAAGGCGTCCTCACGTACCCTCCCGTAACCTGTCTCTCCGTCACCCAGCTTCCATCCGCACCTACCAGGTATCCGTCCGGCGTGGTAGTATCCGCCATCATAATCCCGTTCCCATCCAGATAATAATACACGCCCTGATCCAGAACCCACTCCGACCTGGCATAATTCCCATCCTCCTTCCGATAACGCCACCCCGAAGACGTTTCCTCAAAGGTTCCCGCAAACACAGACATTGGACAGCCGAACACCAGCAGACATAAAACCACCAGACTCCATAACTTTCTTTTTCTCATGCAAAACGCCTCCTTCTGTAACCATCATATCGAATCCGGTCATTCAATGTCGAGGGCATTTCAGATTTATTTTCTTACAGAAGTCTTAAGATTAAAAAGAGGAAAGCTCAACCCTCACAAGTTAAGACTTCCCTCTTTTCATCAAATACTATGCCTTTTCCTATCCCACTTCATGACAGGCTCACACCACATAATCTACTGCTCCACTTATTGGTTTTCCTTTCTCATTTCCTTAATCATCTCCACGACATCCTGTTCATCTCTCAGGCCGGCCTTCTCAGCCTCACCCCGGAACGCTTCCTGTGTCTCCTGCCAAATAGCCATAAACCCATCATCCAGCCACTTCCTATACCACATCGGGACATTCCGGGATACTTTTATGGCCTCACCATTTTTATATATAGCGAATCTCCTGAACTGGGCCGTATTGTCATATAACGCTGCCAGGTCACAGAATCCCAAAACCTTTTTCAGATTCCTCAGACTCTCCCCATACCGCCTGTCAACATCCCGGTCAGGAATCCCATGGCCTCCCATTTTTACCCGCTGGGCAATGCGCTGCTTAGCAATCTGCGAGGAATCCACTCCCACATAATGCATTTCGATCATATATCCGGCCTCTTTTGCCCTCTGTATGGTTTTTATAATTGAATGGCCACACAGGGTTGTCTCCTGATTAAAAGCAACCCCCTGCAATAAATAATCATTAAGACGGGCCACCGCGATTTTGCCCGCCTTCATCAAATCAGAAGTATTCCTCCAGTCCCCAAACTCCCGAAGAATCTCATCCGTGTTAATCCTGGGCATGCTGTTTTTATATCGGGTAGTCCGGTATAATGTGGATTTTCCGGCGCCATTTACTCCAGCATATAAAATATACCGCTTCATTTAGAACTCCTTCTGGGCAATAACTTCTCTCTGCTTCCTCTGCAGAATGAAATCACTTAACATTGAAAAGAACTCTCCCTCTTCCTCTGTCTCCGCATTCAGCACCAGTTCCATGGTCTCCTCTATATCCATATCTCTGCATGTATTGTATAATTTTTTTGCCGCCTCTATCCCGGACATAACTGCACCTCCTCATATCCAACAGCCATTCACCATACCACTTCTTAACCTATTATACACAAAACAGGGCCAAATGAAAAGTACCGGTTAACATGTTACTACACCCACACCCCCTTCCCATCCACCTGATACCCGTCCGGCGTCTTCAGGTTCACAAACATGGCCCCCCTGGTCCCGTCAGAAACCGTATTAAAATAATACCATTTCCCTTCAATCAGGTTCCACCCCGTAACCATGCGCCCCTTCGTCCCGTCACTCACAGGATTCAAGTAATACACATGCTTGTCCGTATCCGTAAACCACCCGGTTTCCATATACCCACGCTCATCAAAATGATACCACTCCAGCACGCCATTATAGCTTAACTGCTTCCAGCAGGCCTTCGGATAGCTTCCGTCCTGATACTGATACCACCAGCCTGTAGAATCCTGCTTCCAGCTCCCCTGTGTCTGTCCCACAGCCCCCGGACCGCCTGACGCAGTTGACGATCCTCTATAAGAACTGCCGGAACCTCCCCCGGAAGAACTCCCTCCGGAGCTTCCTCCTGAACTGCCTCCGGAAGAAGTGCCAGGACGTGTAGTCTGGTCTGTCGTCTTAAACTCCACCTTCACCTTACACTGGGCCGTCTTCTGCCCGTCCTCCGCAGTCACCGTCACCACGGTCTCCCTGCTCCCGGCCGCCGTAGACAAGGCATAACGGTTCTTTGCCAGATTGGCAGCGTCCTTAGCCTCCAGATCCTGAATCCATTTGCCGTCCCGCTTAACCGTCACCATACCGTCTTCCGAAACCGCAGCCACCGTACTGTCCGCCACGCTGTATTTCACTGCCTTGTTCTGGGCCTCTGCCGGTGCCACCACAGCCCCGATCCTCTGAGCCCCTGTCACCTTATACTCAACCTTTGGACTGGTCCGGCTCCCGGTCAGAACCTTCTCCACAGAAAACTTCAATTCCGCCTGATTTACCGACACCTTCTCCACAGGAACCACCGTCCGGTCCACAGTCTTAAAAGACAGATTCACCGCGCACACTGCCTGCTTCTCCCCGTCTTTTGTCGTAACCGTCACATAAGACGACCGGCTGCCCGCCGCTTCCTGTTTCGCGTAAGGATTCTCCTTGTTCTTCTCCTTCTCCGCCTCAATCAGCTCCCCAATCCACTTGGCATTCTCCCTGGCGCTCACCATACCCTCCTGGTCCACACGCAGCACATCCGAATCCCCTGGGCTCCAAACTACTTCCTTATTATCCGCATACTCCGGTGAAATAGTTTCATACAACCGCCTGGAAGGAGTAACCGAATAACTCTCCTTCGGATTCCTCCGGTCCCCCTCCAGAGTTCTGGTAATCTCAAAAGCCAATTCCGCCTGGTCCAGCTTCACATCCGCCACCGGAACCACCGTATCATCTGTGATCTTAAAATCCACCGTCACAAACGCACTGGCCCTTTTCTGCCCCGCCTCCGTTGTCACGGTCACTGTGGCATAATCCTTTGCTTCCGTAGTAATCCTCTTGGACGGATACAATTCCTGATTGGCCACCCCTGCCTTAATCAGTTCCTGAATCCATTTGGCCGACTGATTGACAGATACCTCCCCATTCTCATCCACCTTGATGATATCTGTGGAAGAACCATCCGTATCCTTCACATTCCAGACCACGTTCTTATTAGCCGCCGAATCTGGAATAATGGCAGCGGTCAGCCTCTGCGGGTCCGTCACCTTCCAGCCGATCTGGGGATTCCACCGGGAACCGTTCCGAATCTGCTCCACCTCAAAGACCAGTTCCCCCTTGTCCAGCACCACGCCATTCGTCATGGCACGATACTGAGCCGAAATGGTAATGTTCTCCTCCGGCATAGTAAATGCCACCTCCGAAGCATTGGCAGGAATCAGCTCCTTCGTGTCAAAATCATCCGCCGTCCACATCAAAGAATCCGGCACCAGTTCATAGTAAACCGGCGGCTCCGCCTCCCCCTGATTCACCGGGCTTGTATACACTAAAACCTTAGTCCCCACTGCCACTGCCCCAGGATTAGCCCAGTCAATCTCTTTAGCAAAGTTATTCTGCGCCTCCAAAATCGAAAGCTTCCCATGGTCAATGGCAGGAATAGACACCAGATATCCCCTTACCGGGTCCCCCGTCTTGCTTGGGGCCACATGGTGGACATTCTCTTTCCCAATTCCCAGAACCCCTTCCTCCAGCTCCTCATAAAAATACCGGCTGGTCTGCTTGGTAAATCCCCCCATCTGATAAAGGCTAAAATCCCTCTGGTTAGAATAATAAGCCCCAATATGGTGTTCCAGACGAATCTGGGGCGTCAGCTTGTTCCCAAACGGATTCAGGGAATACTTGTCCTCACTGTCCGTATACAGATAGGCCAGGTCATCCCCCAATTCCACCGTCCCACTCTCAATAAATCCCACAAACAGCCCCGCTGTCTTCAAGGTACTGGAAGTAGAAGCCCCAATGGTTCCCGCAAACCTCCCGTTCTTCACTTGGCCGCTCTGGAGCCTTCCAACCAAACCTCCGATGTAATCCGCAGAAGTGCTTCCCACCTTGCCTTCCACATAGGAGTTGTACACCTCCGTCTCATAAATATTTCCCGCAATACCCCCTACATACCCTTCCGAATACAGGGCGCTGTAGCTGTCCGTGGTATCACTGGTGCAGTCACTGATAAAGGAACCTCTGGCCGACCCGCAGATTCCCCCTGCAAATGCCTCCTGGCTTCCGCTGGTATCCGTACCACCCAAAACCCCCGCTGTATTGACACACTCCAGAATCGCGCTGTCATAGGCATCCCCCACAACACCGCCCATAACACCGGTTCCCCGAACCTGCCCCTTCACATTACAGTTTCGGATTGTGCTGTCATTACTTTCCCCGGCCAGAATCCCTGCCTTGCTGCGGGCATTCACCTGGCCGTCCACCACCAGATTCTCAACCGTGGCCCCATGAAGGCTCCCAAAAAGCCCCGCATAATCCTGGGTCGTATCACTGATCTTCAGATTGTACACCCGGTATCCCTGGCCGTCAAAATTTCCCTTAAATGGCTTCGGTTCCGAATCCCCCAATTCCGTAAAATATCCAATGGGCAGCCATGAGGCCGAATCGCTTAAGGAAATATCCCTGGACAGAGTGAAATAACACCCTTCATACCCGTCCACTTCCTCATTGGCCACGTTGTAGGCCAGGAGCTTTAAATCCTTGGCGGAGTTGATCTGATAGGGATTCTCCTTGGTTCCTTCCCCGTCAAAATGGTCGCTCATCTCCATGCCGCCCCAGATACTGGCCCTGCGGAGCGACATCACGGCATTAGAAGCTGTTGCCACCCGAAGTTCTGTCTCTGATTCCAGTTCCTTTGCCGCCTTTTTATAAGAACTGTCAAAAACAGCAGAACCACGAATCCTCTCCCCTGTACCGTCCAAGGCCTCCTTTTCATCCGGTTCCCCTTCCTGTCCGGCTCCCGTCTTAGGTTCCGCCTGGGAAGGCGTGGCAATCCTCACCAGATTCTTCCACTCCGGACTTCTGCCGCTTTCCTTTTCCCATTCTCCTTCTCTGTCGCTACCGCTGTCACTATACCCCAGCAGACTGCCTGTCAAAATCCCATCCTGCCCCACATTCTCACCGGCATAGACACCCCTTGTTCCTGAAACCAGCTCACTTCCATACACAACACCATTTCCTGTGATTCCCACCGCTGAAAATACCGGGCTCATGCCCATAGCCGCAATTAACACCCAGGCCGGCACCGCCGCCTGATATCTTGTCCTCTTTTTCATCATATGCTCCTTTTACTTTCTATTTTTTATTTTCCTGCCCCAGATAACCCAGAAACCAGAATTTGTCCCGAAACACTCACAATCTTGGTGCCTCACACACTCACCCCATAACCCTCTATAGGCCGATTGTTCCACACCATTAGCACACTCTCAGTAATGTCCAGGCAATTCTTTCATACCAGGTTCTCAATAGGCAAGAAAATGAGCCGCCCTCAAAAGACAGCCCATTTCCTTCATCTATTATCATGTACCCCCGGACTCTTACGCCCGAAGGCTCACTCCTGCACTGCCACAAAAGCAGGCCGGTTCCCAATCCGTTCATTGGCCACCTGCTCCGGGGCCACTCTCCCGTCATAGGTCACCGCATAACACATCTTCCCGTCCCTGGCCGCCGGAGTCCTCAGCCAGTAGCCCATAACATGGCTTCCTGCCAGGGTAAAATTATCCGTCTCCGACCCGTTAATCTTCCACAGATAATTCCCATACCGAATTGCCTCCTCTAAAGACAGGCAAAACAACGTGTCCTCCGTTTTACTTCCCGGCTGCTTCCGTTTGGTAAACTTCCGCTCCGATATCATATAATCAGAACTTTTCCCTGCATAAGTATACCCGGCCGTAGTCTCTGCCCTGGCAATCCCCTCCGAATCCGCCAGCCCCTCCTTAAGCCAGCCTCTCAAGTCAGAAGCCTCCCAGCCATTGTGATTTTCGTCAAACACACTCTCATCACCGCCGATAATGGAATCACACAGAAACAAAGCCCCTGCCCTGTTCATCCCTGCGTCACAGTAGTTAGGGTCCACACACCGGAAGGTATAAGACTTCCCGTGAATCACCCTCTCCTGAGTATCCCCCTCATACCAGATCTTTCCCTGCCCGGTATCCGCCTTCTCTCTCCCAAGCACAAAAGCCGGACGGATTCCCACTTCGGTCAGAGAGACCCGGCTGGAAGCAATATGCCCGTTGTACTGCACCAGATACGCCTGGTTGGTAGTATTCTCCCGCTTGGAGCGTGTCCAGTAATACCTCATTCCCCTCCTTGGTGTCCATACCTTCCGGACAATCTCCTTATAAACCGGATTCTTCACCTCATCTATGGACAGACAGAACACCTTGTCCGAAACCGAATCCCCGGTCTCCGGCAGGTTCACCGCCGCAAGCTCCTCTGCCACGGAAAGAGTGTCGGCAAAATACTGGTTCAGCCAGGTCCTCACATCAGAGGTTCCATAATCATTGTTCGCCAATCCATACCGAACAGAAAGAGCATAAGGAATCACCTCATCCGCCACAAACAGATATCCGCCCTGATAATCCGAATCCAGGCAGGTAAACCCCATGGTCTCAAATCCATCGGAAAGCCCGGTCTCCACCTGCAGCCCGTCCCCTTTCCTGTACCGGTCTGCCTCCCTGGTCTCCGCATGAGCAGAAAACCCTAAAAGAAAACTGACCGCCGAACAGGTAAGAAAAACCGCCGCCAGCGCCTGCTTCCTTTTCATGCGTATCACCGGCCTCATGCCGTCTCCTCCGTATTTTCGACATCCTTATCCTCTGCCCTGGCTTTCCGTCTGCCGCCCCTGGCTCCCTTTGCCTTTTCGCTCTCACTCCCTTCCAGTCCTTCGGCCTCATCTTCCATGCCTGGCCCTTCTGTTCCCTGATCTTCTGTCCCTAATCCTTCAAGTTCCGCATCTTCCCATCCCGGTTCTCCCGTATTCTGGCCGCTGCCATATGCCACCGCTTCTCCGTCTCCACTGCTTTCCCCGGTCCCCAGTCCTTCCTCTCCGGATTCTTCCGCCACAGATACAAACCTGGCAAGGCACCGTCCCTTTTCATCCTCTCCAGGCATAAAGGACACGGTCTGACCGTCACGGAGCTTCTTAAATCCTTCCCTCTGAATCTCCGAATAATGGACGAAATAATCCATGCCCTCCTCATCCGTAATAAATCCGAAACCCTTTCTCACATCAAACCACTTTACAATTCCTCTCATTTCCATATGACAAGTTCTCCTCTCAAAAATTATTTTATTGTTAAATTTCGTTTTCTGCTTCACTGCACAGAAAAAGACAGATTTTCCAAACCCCATAAGTCCCGAAAAACCTGCCCTTTCCCTAATCTTATCCCCGCTTAATAATCCTGGTAATGATCCCTTCGGCCACCTCCCTCTCCTCATTGATCCTGGTCACCAGAAATCCCACTTCATCCCCCTGCCCAGGCAGACTTGCCGTGTTGCAGGAGTGGGCCACCGCATTGACCCGGCAGTTCAGGCAGAGAAAGAAGGTTCCCCGGTAAACATCTGTCACCTTCCCCACATACTTCCCCTGCTTCTTAAGCCGCATTAGGTTCTCCTTATTGACATTGGCCTTAGCTTCCCTGGCGCTGACCTCCACCTTCATGGCCTCAACCGAATCCCCGGAAATCTTCTTTACCATGACATTCACCACATCCCCTGTGGCAAACTTCTCATTGGCATCCGACAGCCATTCCCAGGTCATATCCCTAGCCTTTAAAGAACACTCAATGCCAAACACCTCCAGCCGGACCGCCTTGGGAGCCACGGCGATCACCCTGGCCTCCACCACACGCCCCGGCATGATCATAGGCGGTCCGTCCTGGGAAGGCAGATAGAACTGCTGCCGCTTCCGAAGCATAGCCTCCCTTCTGGAAGCCGCCACACTGCCGGTTCCCTCGTCCAGATCCCGGACAATAAAGTCCAGTTCCGCCCCCAGCATGTTGTTGGCAAGCCTGGTCTGCCGGTTCACCAGATCAGAGTTTTCCCTTCCGTCCCCTTCCAGGTTAATCATCATCTCCTCCATAGGAATCAGAACCCGGCAGCCTTTGTAGTAGATCACAGCCACCACCCAGCCGCCCTCCAGCCTCTCAATCCCGCTTAAAGGCCCGGACAGAATCTTCCTTGTCCTCTGGGCATTCATCAACTCATGCCACACCAGCTCATCCTGGTTCTTCGCCTCTGCCGCAGCGCCCCCTGCGTCCACAGTCAGAATCCCCGCCGGACGGCTCCTGGAGCGTACAACGCCTTCCTGCACTCCCACCGCCACACGGCTTTTACTTTCTTCCTTCATGGGCATACCACCTTTCTTTTTTTCATTCCGATTCCCCGGATTCTCCAAAAACTGCCTGAAAACACAAAAAGAGCAGCCCTATGAAAAGCTGCTCTCCGTGAACCCGTTGATTCAGAAATCTGATGATACCATTATAAAACATTTGAAATTGCAAGTCAATTCTTCAGGAAATGCAATGTGGTTTCATTTCGGTTCCAATTTCGTCCCATTTTACCTACAGCCTATAATTTCTCTGAATTGCAGCCTCCTACCTGTACAAAAAAGATAATTCGATGTTGATTAGCAGCAATACAATCAATACATAAACGACCATGCTTTTCATATCTAAATATTGCTTCATGGAAGCTTGTCCAAAATCCTGCAGAACTTTAACAAACATACCACAGACTATACCTATAGCCGCAAAACCATTCGTTCTCAATCTGCTATAGCACTTTTTATGTAATAAGAAAGTCTGCATATAAAAGTATATTATGAGTCATAACATCTGGTATATTGTAAACATTTCAACGGGCCAGTGAAAAGGGAAGCATATCATAGTTTCAAATACAGTGCCACACAAAGCTATCGAAATAATATTCTTTTTCATGTTTAATATGGTCTGGATAAAATTCTCCTTTCTCTTTACCCTTTTCTTTTTTATAGTAAACAATCTTTATAAACTTCAGCTAACAAATCCCTAAACAATTTCTAACATTTAGGAGAAACCTATATATCCATATTTTGATAGCATTAAAATCCCCTCAGTCTTCCCACCCCTTTTAACCTCACGAAAAGAGCAGCCCATAAAAGACTGCTCCCAAATCGTACCACGATAAAACTATCACTGCTGTTTCTTCCCAGACTTCATAGCCTTCTCCAAACAAAATCCTTGGATACAGCCTAAAAACGTAATCGAAAGCTCCTGATAAAGATCCTCACAAAATCTTCCGCCTACCATAGAACGGCTGATGAGCAAAGGACGATACTGCAAAAATAGTTCCTCCATTGCTTTCAGATCTCCAGTTTTGGCCCAATACAACAATTCCTCCGTATTCATTCTTTCTCCCACCCTTTCTTCATCTTCTTACGGGCATACGAATAGGAGGAGGCAATCTTTTCCGCCTTTTCACCCATCACTATTCCAATCTCCGCAAAAGTAAATCCCCGGTACACTTTCGCAAACACCACCAGAACCTCAAAATCCGTCAGACAGGAAAACGCCGTCCACAAAGGTTCCCCCAGACAGACTCTCATACTGGTCTTGATCATCTCTGCCTCCCAGGGCATCTCCTCCGGCGCTTTCACCAATGCCGTCTCCACTTCCTCCCCTGTCTCCTCTTTGGAATCCAATGGTTCCACTTCTGCCGGCACTTCCATCCTCTCCCTTCTCTGCTGCTTCTTTATGTAATCCCTCTTAGAGCGCTTCAGTGCCGTTTCCACATACCTGGTAAAACTGCCCTTTATAATATCTTCATTCATTCCTTACCCTCCGGTCTTTAAAATTTTCTAAATCCCGAAAAGGCAGGCGGCCCTCTGCACCAGGCAATATATATTCCCCTTTTAATAAGGGTGTATAGTATCAGTTGAAAAATAAAAAAGGAACAGCACCATACCGTTCCTTTTAGCAAACCATTCTGATATTGTCGTGTATCCCCTTTACTTTCCCTGGGAAAGCAGCTTTTCTCCCTAATACATATACCTCACTATAATCACTAATAAAATGGTGATTATAGTTTATGTCTAATTTCCCATTTACCAATTACACTTAAGGAGAGGTGATACCACATGAAAAGTCCAGATCATCAGCTGGGCTATCGGCTCAAGGCGGCCCGGATAGCCAAAAATCTGACACAAGAAAAACTTGCAGAAGCCATTGACGTTTCTGCCACATACATAGCAGAGATTGAAAACAAACGGACCATCCCCAGCGCTGCCGTCCTGATCTCCCTTTGCAGATACCTGAATGTTTCCATAGATGACATTATTTTCCAGACAGAATCTGACTCCGCAAAAAGCATTACCAGATTGCTGTCTGAGTGTAGTGAAAAACAGCTTCAGTTTATTCAAGCCATGATAGAGACCATGCTCCAGGTCGGACTGCACGAATAACTCCCCCTGATATAGTTTTAATCCCCCAACTTCTCTTTACCTTCTCCCTTTCTTCTCCAAGGCACTATTTTTCCCTTACAGATTTCTGAAATATTCTTTAACAAAAAAGCAGCCTAAAAATCCCGGCTGCTTTTATCCAACTCCACGATCTGACAATATTCCAACTGTCATTCCCCTATTTTCTAAATTTATATCCCCTCCCACGAATGGTAATAATAAAATCCGTTCTCCCAGAATAAGCCTCCAGTTTTTTTCGTATCCTGGATATGGTTATCTCGACCGTATGATAATCCACCCGTTCCCCATCCTCTGTGATCTGCTCATAGATCTGTCTTTTAGAGAATACCTGCCCCTGATATTTTAAGAGCAAATATAAAAGCTGAAACTCACGGTTAGTCAAAGGGATTTCTTCTCCAAAATAATATACTGTCTGCTCCAGGGGATTTATCTTTAAATTCCGGTACTCCAATCCATCCATTTCCTTTTTCAACATGCTACTCCTCCATTGATCTTATACAGCCCCTTCCCCCAAATGATACTGTCTTCCATTATCAAGTCAGGCCGCTGGTAGACTCTATTGTTCCTCCAATACCATAACAAAGCAGATTAACCCTCTGAAATAGAATTCTCTCCAGATAATGAATCATATGCGAGCCGGAATCCCAAATGAGACCCGGCTCCTTTTACCGTTTTTTCAGGCTTACTGCTCCAGCCCAAGTCCTGACACCCAGTTTCTGACATCTTCCTCTGATACACCGGAACTAAAACGTATTCCCTCCTGCCAGTCCCCGCCTCCCGCTTTTTCTTCCAGAAGTTCTCCGCTTTCTCCAAAGCCGGAGCTGGCGGAAGTACAGAACGGGATCACGGTTTTTCCGGCAAAGTCATTCGTTTCCACAAAACTGTCTACCGGCCATGCGGCGATTCCCCACCATATGGGATATCCGATAAACACGGTTTCATATACATCCCAGTCTTCCACTTCTACAGATACCAGTTCCACATTCCGCTGCTCCTCATTCTCATGCTCCCTGCTTACCCGGCTGTCAGCATTGGTGTAATTCAGATCATCACTGGTATAGGGATTTACAGGCTCCAGTTCAAATAAGTCGGCTCCCATTTCATCAGCGATCACATTCGCCACATCTTCTGTGTGTCCGCTTGCAGAATAATAGACAACCAGTGTTTTTCCTCCCTGGGGCGCATCCTTCTTTGCGCTCTCTGATTCAATGGCAATGCTTGTACCTGTTTTTTCCAGGGCTCCTTCTGTTTCGCCACCATTTCCTCCTGTCTCAGACGCTTTTGTACGCTTTTCTTCCTGTACCGCTGCAGCACTCTGGGGTTCTCTGTTTTGGCCGGACGGCGTGTCCGAATTTCCACAGCCAGACAAGATACCAATAGCCATTACTCCTGCCGTCATCGCTACAATCCATTTATTTGCTTTCATCAATCTTCCTCCTCTTATACAAAACCTTTCATCAAAATATGCTTATGCGGAAGCCAGTCACATGTTTTCCTGTCGGATTTCCCGCCTCCCGGAACAGACTTTCTAATATTCATAATCCGGAACCAAAATAGAGAGAAGTTCCTGATCATGATGATAAACAAGTTCCGGCTCCACATCCAAAAGCATGGTTGCCCCGCTTTCTCTGGTATAAGGCTCCCATTCCGGGATTTTGCCTGCCCCTGGTCTCCCTGTCCTGGCAAAGTTTATCCATGCCTGGCTTACCTGCTCTGCCAGCTCCTGCTCTTCCCCGCTGCCGCTTACACGTTGAAACACATAAGGAATCTCGGCTCCATGGTAGGAATTGCCGTAGGTAAACACATAAGCATAGACCGGAGCCGCCTTCTGATCTGCCTTGTGGGACATAATCTTTAAAAGCGGCAGACGAATGGTTGTGGTATCTACCTGTTCCGCTGTCAGTTCCGTCTTATCCGGGTACGCTTCGCGGAGTGCCGTCTCCAGTTCTTTTGTAGGCTCTATAGGAGCCGTCTCAAAAAAACCGCTCCATTCGTTTAAATTGCTGCCGATTAAAAGTGGTATATCCGCTCCCGCCTCCGCAAAGGAATCCTCTGTCACCGGGTTTGTGGGAAGGAAATCTCCATCCACCACTGGTTCCCAGTCCATAGAATAGCCGCCGCCCAGGGCTGCCGGAAGTTTCAGCTCTTCCCCTGTTTCCTGGAGGGCCTCCATGGCCGCTGTTTCCAACTCCTCTACGGGAACCGTCTGAATATCTTCAATATTATCCTCCGTAATATCCAGTCTTTTAAGGATATGTTCGGTCAGCCTTGTACTGGCCTCCTGGCTGTTGAAAATAACTCCCATGGTCTCTGTAGCGCCGCTCTGAACAATCCCCTTATGGAACAGTCCTTC
Organism: uncultured bacterium; assembly: GCA_947383005.1. Classification (GTDB taxonomy): domain Bacteria; phylum Bacillota; class Clostridia; order Lachnospirales; family Lachnospiraceae; genus Brotaphodocola. Next base: position 12,721 of record CANDBT010000007.1, read on the forward strand.
CGCATAGGGAGAAGTCATCAGAGCCAGAACCTTTGCGCCGCCGCCCGACTGTCCAAATACGGTTACATTGTCAGGATCACCTCCAAACGCCTCGATATTATCCTGAATCCATTCCAGGGAGTCCACGATATCCCGGATTCCTACATTGGCGGAATCCTTATATTTCTCCCCATAGGCAGACAGGTCCAGGTAGCCGAACACATTGAGCCGATGGTTCACCGAAACCACCACCACGTCCCCGCTGCGGCTTAAATTTTCACCGTCATATCCCTCCTCATTGGCAGAACCGGTGGAAAAACCGCCGCCGTGAAGCCATACCATGACCGGGCGTTTTTCTCCGTCATTTACACCGGGCGTCCAGATATTCAGATTCTGGCTGTTATTGTCTGTGCCATCCTGATTTCCTGCCTGCCCCAGACCGGAAATTGCTCCCTGGGGAGAGATGGGGCCATAGGAATCTGCTATACGTATCCCTTCCCAGGCTGTCACCTCCGCCGCAGGGACAAATCGTTCCTCCGCCTGGGCATAGGGAATACCAAGATACCGGGAGATACCATCCTCATCGGTTCCCTGTACCAGACCAGCCGTAGTCTGCACCACAGTCCCCCCGTTTTCATTTTCTTCTGAAGCCGTATTTGCTTCATCGGCAGTTTCTTCTGTAGGTTCTGCCTGCCCTCTGCTTTCCGTCTGCTGTATACTTTCCGTCTGTCCTGCGGCAGTATTGGTTTTGCCACAGGCCGTCAGGCTAAAAGCCATGGCCCCGGCCAGTGCAGCCGCAAGTATTTGTTTTCTCTTTCTCATGATTCTAACCTTCCTCTCTGCCCTATGATTCATGTTCGCCAAAGAGCCATCCCATGATCTCGCTGTCTCTGCTAAACAGTCCTGCGCCTCCGCCATGCTGATTTTTCATGCCTTTGTCTGTAAAGTAAGCCCCAGGTTTTATATCCAGCACCACGAAACGGTCTATTTCTGTTTCCGAAAGCCCTTCTGCTTCATAAAGACTGCGTATCTCCCTATATGCCCTGTCAAATGGTTCCGATCCATAATATTCGTCCGATTCCCCGGTCACAAAGTATACCGGAGTTTTGGCCCCTGCAATTGTCTGGTATCCTCCGTCCCACCGGGAGCTGCACATCAGTGCTGCCGTATAAAGTTCCGGGCGCCTGTCAAGCACCAGGGAAAGGGTTTCTCCGCCGCCGGAATACCCGCTAATATAGACCTGTTCCCTTTGAACATTGTAGTGTTCCAGAAAATACTCGGTCAGCGCAATCGTTTTTCTGGCAGATGTTTCACCCCAATCCTCCAGCTGCGGCGCAAGGATGATCATATCTTTCCGGTAATTTTGTGCTTCAAACCCAAATTCCTCTGTCCGAAGGTTCATGGCAGATCCCTGAAAGTAAAGTCCCTGATAGCCGGGAAGGGTAATGTAAAGGCTGTATGCCTTGCCGCCGTCATATCCGTCAGGAATAAAAACGCAGTAATGGATATCGCCCAGTTCATGGGAATGCAGTACGCTGTCCACCACAAAATCACGGTAATTTTCCGTACCTTCCGTTACATAGCTGCTGTCTCGCTCTCCCAACTCCCCGCCTTCCTCCATTCTCTCTGTTTCCGGTATATGTTTCCCTGCCCCTGTTTCCGTTTTCTCTGTCATTTCTACTGAAATCTCACTTTTTGCCTCTTTTGCGGCATCATCTCCCCCATAGGCGCCAACACATCCTGTCAATGTCAAGAGTGTCAGACCAAACATCCATGCCTGCCACACCATATCACACCTTCTTTCGGTTTCCTATTCTTCCATCAGTTTTTCTTTTCAAAGTTTAATCATCTGATTCCACGTCTTTTTCTGCAGGAAGCGCCGCATATTCCTCTTCCGTAATCCGGTCAAACCATGTAAGGCCTGCCAGTTCCGGATTGGTATTTACCGCAATATGCCCAAAGCTGGCGTCTGCGCTGCCGCCATGCCAGTGTTTCACTCCCGGCGGGCACAAGGCCACATCCCCCGGATAGAGAACCTGCACAGGCTCCCCCTCCATCTGATGATAGCCGATTCCGTCAGTGGCAATAAGGATCTGGCCGCCCTCATGGGTATGCCAGTTATTAATCACCCCAGGTTCAAAAACCACATAATGAAGATCCGGCGCTCCCGCGGCATTATCCGCTCCGATTAAAGATGACACATAAGCCAGGCCGCTGAACGTGTCAAATGCTGCCGCCTGTTCTGCTCGCTGAAACATAAGCATATCGTCTGGTTTCACCCTGCGTCCTGTATATTCCTGAGTCTCCAGATTGTTATACTGTTCATCCGTAACCGGCTCCTCCAAAGGCGCCGCTCCCTCCTCCGGCACATAATGGGAATCAAAAATCACGATCTGGGAAAACCAGCTGTCGGGCGCTGCCCCATGCCAGTGTTTCACTCCCGGCTCAATATCCACCACGTCTCCCGGCCTTAAGATCTGGGCCGGTTTCCCTTCTTCCTGATAGAACCCTTTGCCTCCCGTAATCAGAAGCACCATTCCCCCGTGGCTGTGCCAGCTGCTTCTGGCTCCCGGCTCAAAGGTGAGGTGGTTGGTCTGAGGGAAATGGTAGGTTTCATCATTGGCGATCATCATCTCGATATAGGCATTCCCTGTAAAGGAATCCGATTCGATCCTCTGCCCTAAAGGAAAGGGAAGTTCTGCGGAAGAAGCTGCTGCTGTTTCCAAAACCGCAGTCTCCTGGAGCAAGGCTTCCTGCGATCTTTCCTGCAATGCCAGACCCTTTGCCCAGTCTGTCACTGTTTTCGCGCTGTCTGCCACATCATTTCTGGAGATCACCAGCGCATCCTCATAAATCTGTGCTTCCGGCTCCAGCTCTGAGATGGTGTCAATGGTTCGGGACGCTCCGCTTCCCCCATGGGTGACAAAAGGAATCACGGTCTTGCCTCCGAAATCATATTCCTCCAGGAAAGAATACAGGGGCATCGGCAAGTCTCCCCACCAGTTAGGATAGCCCAGCAGAATGGTTTCGTACTGGTCTAAATTCTCTATATGCGAGGCAAGCTGGGGCCGGGCGTCTTCGTCCTGCTCGTCAGCCGCCTGATCCACCAGCGGGTCATGATCCAGGGGATAGCCGTCCACGGTCTCGATACGGAACATATCACCTCCTATGGTTTCCCGGATCAGTTCTGCCACGTACTCCGTATTGCCCATTTTTTCCCCGTCACGTACTACAATACTTGCTCCGGCCACCGCATCCACTCCCGATATGTCCACATCTTCAGGAACGGAAAAATACACGATCAGTACACCGGACTCCCCTGATGAATCACCACCTTCCAAATCTTTCCCATTTTGTACACGGTCTGTATTTTGAAGTGCGGTTTCTGCGTCCCGGCTGTTACCTGATACAGTCAATTCGTCCCCGGCACTTTCTCTTCCTTCTGTCATCTGTGCCTGTACGGCTGCCGCGTTCGGTGTGTTCCTTTCTCCTGACCCGCTACAGCCGGCAGCCGCCGAAGCAAGAGCCATGCACATCAAAAGTACTGCTGCTTTCTTCATGATACATTTTCCTTTCTTATGTTTTCGCCATATGGCCTTATTGATATCCCTTCGGGTTTTCCTTTATGGTATTACCATAACAAAATTGAGACCTCAAAAGAAGTCTCAATTGGTTCATCAGTTTATACTTAAACGTGTTATCTTAATGCCGCCCTCATACTCTTCAAATATCCGGACATCGTCCAGAACCTTTCCCAGCGTATAGACCGGAACCACGGTCCGCTCCACATTGTCACGGAAAAACAGCGCTACGGCAGCACCCTCCGGCCAGTAGGCAAGCCCCCCAAGTTCCAGCATTCATTCTTCCCTCTCATATTCTGTCTCCTTCCTTTTTCATGTTCCATCATATGCATAAAAAATATCAGGGGCGTGCCAGCCAAAAGGCTCGTGCGCCCCAGTTACCTGCCGCAGATCATTACACTACCAGATTCACAAGCAGCCCGACAGAAAAAGCAAACACCATAACAAACGCCAGATAGATCACAAAATTCTTCATGCCCAGCACAATTTTCAATGCCCCCAGATTGGTGATCTTGGTAGACGGGCCGGTAATCATAAAGGCCGCCGCACTCCCCATGCTCATCCCATCTATGAGCCACGCCTGTAGAAGCGGAATGGTTCCTCCTCCGCAGGCGTAGAGCGGAACTCCTACCGTAGCCGCCATAAGCACTCCAAATGCCTCATTTCCTCCAAAGAGGCCCGTCATCAGATTTTCAGGAACATACCGCTGAAACAGTGCAGAAAGCAGAATGCCAAACAGAAAATACGGCCCGGTCACCCGGATATTCCTCCCGATATTTTTAAGCAGGCGCAAAAACCCATTGGGATCTGTGTCGTGATTATGAGGACCATCAAAATACTCAAAACGAAAAAACGGCTTTCCCTTGCCTGTCCGGCAGAGCAAAAGACCTGCCAGAATTCCGCATAAAAATGAGGAAAGCACCCGCACAGCCAGGGCGGTCACTCCTAAAGCTGTGCTGTACACGATCAGCTGCGGGTTTAGGAGAATGGAACACATCATAAAAGACGCAAGCCATTCATCCCGCATTCCGCTTCTGGAAAAGGAAGCCGCCAGGGGAATGGTTCCATACATACAAAGAGGGGAGGCGATCCCCAGCAGGCTTGCGGGGATAATTCCCACAAGCCCCATTTTGCTGCTGCTCATAGAATGAAGCAGTCCGTGAATCCGCTCCTTCAAAAAAACCGATACCAGGGAGCCGAGAACGATCCCCAACGCCCAGTACCCGAAGATCTGCCGCAGCTGTATGTCAAAATAATACCAGAGATAAACGAATTCCCTATGCAGCACGTCAATCATCACAGTTCACCAACCGATAGGTTCTGGTTCCAAGACCAATCTCTTCCCCGTGCTCCAGAACGTGAATGGCGTTCCGGGATTCCATCCGCTCAATCAGGGACGCGGTATCATCCTTTGAGGCATAGATTAGATCCACACACGCCTGGTCAAGAGCCACCGGGTCCGTGGAGGCAAGAATCCCAATATCATGCATATCTGGTTCAGACGGATTTCCATCACAGTCACAGTCAATGGACAGCCGGTTCATAACACTGATATATAAAATATTTCCGTCCAGGGCGTCCACCACGGATTTTCCCGCCTCAGCCATGCTTTCCGTAAATGGGTCCTGTTCGCCGCCCCACGGACTGGTACGGCTTGCCCCGGCTGTGTGGATCAGGCATTTCCCTTCCTGGGAGCCAAGGCCAATGGATATATTTTTGATGGCGCCGCCAAAGCCTGCCATGGCATGTCCCTTAAAATGGGAAAGCACCAGGTATCCGTCATATTCCGGGAAATGGGCGCCCACCAGATTCTCCGTAAGACGTGTTCCCCCTTCCACCGGCAATGACACGGAACCGTTCTCATCCATAACGACAAAATCAGCAATCGCCGTAAATCCATGATCCTCTGCCACCTGGTAGTGCATGGCCGTGCCGGAGCGCTGTCCGCCGTAAGCCGTATTATTCTCAACAATCGTGCCATTTACCTGACGGACCAGCTCCGCAATCAGAGCCGGGTCCAGGTAGTTGCTTGCCGGAGGCTCGCCGGTGGACAGCTTCACAGCAATCTTGTCACCAATAAGCTCCGTGCCAAGAGCCGCGTATATATCCACCAGGGCCTGAGAACTGATATCAGATGTGAAATACACAGCCGATTCCCCGCCTTTATCCTGATGTTCCAACGCCGAAAGCCCAATCACCTCGCCGCCGTTGGTCCGGACACTCTCTGCTGTAACAGTCTCCCCATTCTCCTCTGCCTCTACACTCTCCTCTGGAGCTGCTTCCGTACCCGAAACGTTTTTTGCCTCACTCACAGACTCTGACTGCATGGCTTCTGTCTGACTCACAAGAGTCTCCTGTGTCTGGCTGCCGCAGCCCGCTAATAACCCGGAAACCAGAAATACCGCCGCGCCTTTGCTTATGATTTTAAATTTCATCTCCTGTTGTCTCCCTTCTCTTAATCCCCTGCTGTCTCAAACTCTTGTCTGTGGATTCTCAAATGCCTTTTCCCAGCTTATCCGCCTCGCCTTTGTTTGTGGCCATCCCACCGTACTCCATACCATAAAGCGCCGCAAAACGTTTCATGGTATATTCTCCGGCCTCCATCATCCACTTCTCCGGTGACGCGCCCTGGAATAAAAAGTAAAGGGTCCTTCCCGAAAGCTCCCCGTATTCCATCAGGCCATAAAACCGGTCCAGTACATTCCGCACAGAGCCGCAGATATTGTGCCAGTACAGCGGGGAACCGACTACGATCACATGGGCTTCCTTCATCTTTGCGATCACCTGGTTCAGCTGGTCGTCCTCAAAAGCCTGTCCATAACTTCCAATCCGGTACTCAGTCAGATTCAGCGTCTCATACTCCTTCCCTTTCAGAAGCGCGGCTGCCAGAGCCGCTGTATTTCCGTTCTTGTTGGGACTTCCGTTGATAAATAAAATACTCATTTCGATTTTTCCTCTCTTTCTGTCTCTGTCAAAAGATAACGAATGCCTGGTGTTAGTTCAGCCCTCTCTCTGCCAGCCAGGCTTCAATATGGTCCGCAATCTCCTGATTATTCATTTCCTGAAACATGAAATGGCTGTTGCCCGTGATTCCCTCCTGGGGCAGATCTACAACCGTACAGTCTCCGCCGTCCGCGTTATAGGCTTCGGCAAAAGCAAAGGCCGCGTCCTTTACATTTTTCCAGAACTGGGAGGAATGGATATCCTCCGGTCCGTTCTCAATGTAGTCGCCGAAGTAAACGGCAATGGGGATTTTCGCATCCAAAAGTCTCTGGTAATATTCCGAGCCGATCTCCGGAGTTCCGCCTGGCTCAATAGCCACAATCGCTGATATGTTCTCTACCGGGGTAGCCCACCCCACCCTGCTTCCCTGGGAATGGGTAATGTAGATGGCCTTGTTTCCCGTCATCTCATAAACATCTTCCATCACCTGGCCAAGGGCCTGGCCGTCCATTCCCTCATCATAGGAACCGGTGTTGGGCGTCATCTGGCGGAAAAACTGATCCTGGGCCTCATCTCCCTCCGGGAACTGGGAACCCTCATACCGTTCCGGCGCCACCCGCCCGATCCTAAAATGGGTGTACCACGCCTGGTCGCCCGGCATATATTCCTTGGAATCCTCACTCCAGGTATCAATGCCGTCCGTAGTCATGGCTGCTGTGGAACCTGCTTCTCCCCGTCTGGGCTGGTCCACCAGAAACGCGCTGTGCCCTTTTTTCAGGAATATGTCCGACCAGCCCTCTCTCCCGTCAGGCGTAGTCATCCAGCCCATCCTGGACTGTCCATAGCCATGAAGATAGACAATGGGGTTTCCATTATCATTGACCGGAATCTGATAAAGCACATTGGCATGGTCTACATGGGCGGTATTCCCTGCCCTGGTGGAATCCTGCCAGTTCTGGGTCTCATCATACTCTCCCTCAACCGGCTCCGTAACCGTGCCGCCGGAAGAAAACATCCCCTGCTTTGCGATAGCCAGCGCGCCCTCCGGCGCCAAAGGCACATCCGTCTCCCCGGCTTCCTCTAAAGCTGTAGTTTCCGCTTCGGTTGTTTCCGGAGCTGTCGTTTCAGAAGACTGTGTCGTCTCTGGAGCCGCTGTCGCTGCTGTCGTGGCCGCCTGGGAACCGTTGCCCCCACAGCCGGTCATAAGGACCATCCCTGCCGCAGCCATAGCTGCCATTCTCATTAACGTTTGTTTTCTCATAGTCTTATATCCTCTCTCTTAAATTATTTGTGATACCGGAGCAGAAGGGCCGAAAATCAGCAGATTCATTATAACCACTCTCTGCCACACACAGAAGTCACTTTTTGTTACCCTGTATCAACCGAAAGGTATCTGCTTTATTGATCTGTGTTCTCTTCCCAAAACGCCACAGCCCGGTTGATCCATCCCTCCGCCACGGTTCCTTCCCCCAGGCCAAAGCCATGAGAAAGGCCGTCAAAAACTTCAATCTCCCCGGCAGTCCCATTGGCCCTGATCCCCCTGATCCGGCGCTCCATGGTTCTGTACGAAGCGATTCCGTCATTGACGCCTACACATGCATAGGTGGGAGGCTCGTTCCCATATACTTCCGACAGCCCCGTATACTGCATGATCACCGCCCCCGGAGCCGGATACTCCTTCTCCCCAAAAGCGGCCGTTCCATAGGAACCAAGCCATGCCGCCATTCTCGCCCCCGCAGAGCCTCCCCACAGGGAATACCCTTCCCTGTGAACCTGAAACTCTTCTGCGTGCTCCTGAATAAAAGCGACTGCCCTGGCCAGATCCTCACAGGCGGTCTGGGCGCCGGGGCGGTAGATCAGCGCAAAAGCGTGATACCCCTGCTTCGCCAGCTCCTGCATATGGGGAAAGCTGTCGTGCATGGCAGCCACATACATAAAACCGCCGCCTGCATTTACCACCGCAAACTTCTCACCGGGATCGCCCCGAAAGTAAAACAGCCCCGTATCCTCCTTGGAAGGATCCTTTTTCTTTTCCTCATCTGTATAAATATCATAAAAAATCTTCTCACCCCTCTGTACCCTGGCTTTCATCTCATTCACAATGGAGACCGTCCGCTCTGGATTCACATGGCTGTACCACACAAGGCGGTTTCCCGCCTCCTTAAGAGTCAACGTCCCCTCTAATCCTAAATCTACCGGAAATACCAGTCTGCCAAAGCCTTCAAATGCCGGATCATCTATCACATCCTGTATCCTTGTTTCAGGCGTAAACAGTTCCATTCCCTCCTCGCCTGCTGTTTCCAACGCCCCGCCGGACGGAAAGATTCCTTCCAGCCACTGCGCGTAATCCTCCACCCAGCCGCCGTCAGAGCCAAACCCATGGGGCCAGTTGTTCAGCACGATTCTTCCTGTGTCTATCCCCATAGTTTTGATCACCTCATACTGTTCCTCAAACTGGGTGTAAAAAGGGTCTTCCGTGCCATAGACGTAAAAGGTGGGAGGCAGTTCCCCTTTGGAAAGCCAGTCCGGGTCCATATTGCCCACGCTTAATCTTCCGTAAAAGGAATAGATCATTCCCGCTGCCGAAGTGTGGGCCGGGATGTCGTCCAGTTCATCCGGAATATAATCAGCATCCAGCTTAGTCCCATCCACCATTTCATCGTAGTGCATGAGAAATTCCCCTGCCTGGATTCCCCCGGCTGAAAAGCCCATGACCGCGATATTATCCGGGGCAATCCCGTACACGTCCGCATATTTGCGGATGAACCGGACTGCTCTGGCAACATCCAGCGCCCCTTCCTCCTGGGTGTAAGGCCGCAGCCGGTAATCCACAAGAAAGGTTTGGAATCCATATTCCCTCAAAGCCGCTGCCGTTGGCAGGGAATCCGTATAATTGCCCCGAAACTGATAAGCCCCGCCTGCCATCAGGACAACGGCCCCTTTGGGCTTCACTCCGTCCCTGACCGGAATCGCCGTCACGTAAGGCCGGAAATTCCACTCATCAAAATATCCGTCCATGTCCTCTGTAAACCTGGTCACTGCCGGTACATTTCCCTCCTCCCAGAGATAGAGAGCCTGGATTTTGGCAGGGTTTGGGACTGTATTCAGGACGGTTTCGTTTCCCTTAGGCTTTGGCGTCTTCTTAAGCATATCCTCTCTGGACCAGTCGCTGATACGGCCGCTTCCATAATCGTACTCCATTGGGAAATCCTCCGGTGTGGCCACGGTGTCGGCTGATGTCCCTTCGCGGACTTCCCGGCTGCTCTTTATATCCTGCACCGAAATTTCACTCCTTTCTGCATTGACCGCTTCCTCCACTGTCTGGATTCCCTGTTCCAGTTCGCTGACAGAGTTGACGTCTGCTTTTCCTCTGCAGGCTGTAAAAACTGCCATGCACATACCAAGCAGCGCCGCTGCTTTTATCCGTTTCATTATAAGCCACCTGTTTCTTAATTGTTTTTATGTATTTCATCATAACAAAATCGAAACCTCCAAAGAAGTCTCGATTTGTTCATCAGTTTATACCCAAAAGTGTTATGTTGTTCTTCAGATATTGATCTTAAACCGGTATCCCACGCCCCACACCGTTTCAATCATTTTGGGACTGGCCGAATTCCGCTCCAGTTTCTGCCTCAGACGGTTGATATGTACGGTGACCGTATCCGTAGCCCCCACAGAATCCATCCCCCAGATCCGGTTAAAGAGTGTTTCTTTTGAAAAAGCAATATTCGGGTTCTGGGCCATGAGCAGAAGAAGCTCAAACTCCTTATTGGCCAATGCAATCTCTTCCTCCCCCAAAAACACCCTTCTTTCTTCCGGCAGGATTTTCAGATTTCCCATAAGCAGCTGTGTCGGCTTACGCCCCTCTTTTCGTTCCAGAAGGCGCTGGTGAATCATAATGTGGGAGCGCACTCTGGCCACCAGCTCCGCCGGGCTGAAGGGTTTTACCATATAGTCGTCCGCTCCCAGCCCCAGTCCCCGGATCTTATCTACATCTTCCCTGCGGGCCGTCACCATGATGATGGGCAGATCCTGATTCCTGCGAAGCTCCCTGCAGATCTCAAACCCGTTTTTCCCCGGAAGCATTACATCCAGGACAACCGTGCCATACTCTTCCGTCTGCGCTTTTTGGAGTCCTGTCGTCCCGTCCAGCGCAATTTCCACCTGAAAGCCCCCTGCTTCCAGATAATCCCTCTCCAGCTCCGCAATAAGTTCGTCATCCTCAATGATCAGTACTTTCTCCAAAATCAGAAGCCTCCTTCCCACTTATCTTCTGTCCCCTTTCAGCCATTGCCGGCAGCTCCATAATAATGGCAAGGCCTTTCCTGTTTTCTGCCCTTACCTCCCCTTTGTGGGCCGTGATGATCTCTTTCACTACCGCAAGGCCAATGCCGCTTCCCCTGCCAGACTGGCTTCTTGCTTCATCGGTACGATAAAACATGTCAAACAGCCTTGGCAGGCACTCCTCGAAAACTCCCGGCCCGTCATCCTGAAATTCGATCCGTATTCTGTCCTGCTGTTGTTTTTTAGAAATCCGTATCCATACTTTTGACGGAATATTCGTCCGGTAACGGATGGTGTTGGTAAACAGATTATCAACAACCCGTTTCATTTCACTGCCGTCAAACAACAGCGGATACGCCCTGTCCGGGGCCTCCAGACAGATCTCCACATGGTTCTGCCCTGCCTCCTCTTTATAGGCGGACAGATACTGTTCAAAAAACACCTTCAGGTCTCCCCGCTCCATATGGTATTTGGCCTGTCCGTTTTCCAGGCGGTTATAGTCAGACAGGCTGTTCACCAGCCGTTCCAGATCCCCGGCACGTCTTTTTATGGCTTTTAAATAACGCTCCTCCTTCTGCGGGGTATCGGCGATCCCCTCGATCAGGCCGTCCACATATCCTCCTATGGAAGTAAGAGGCGTCCTTAAATCATGAGAGACCCCATTGATCATCTCCTTGCGCCGGTTCTCATTTTCCACCCGCTGTCTTACCGACTCTTTCAGATAGGCTCTCATCTTCTCAAAATCCTGGCACACCTGGTAGAATTCATCGTTTTTATGGTAATCAATCTCTACATCCAGATTGCCTTCCCGAATCTGCCTGGTTCCCTGGCTCAATTTTTTCAAAGGCACCAGGACGCTTTTTGACACCCACCAGGACAAAATCCCATTGACCATCATGGTTATCCCCAAAAAGACAGCCAAAAGAATCCCTACATATTTTACTATGTAAGTTTGAAAATAGGACTCTACCTGACATCTCTCCCGGCCGTTGTTGACGGCGATAATGGAAAATTCTTTTTCCTCGTGGACAAAGGTATTTTTGAGTACGGAGGCATGGTCCAGGCTGGCAGTCAGGCTTTTGGCTGTAAAAAGAGCATCTCCTGCCGTCTTTACGGCGATTTCCATGTCCCTGTCCGAAATATTTGAGTAAAGGACGGTTCCGTTTTTACTTACCTGAAAATAATACCCCATCTTTGTCAGCTTCTTTTCCAGATAATACATGGTGTCGCTTTGACGTATCTCCCCCGCCGCCCTGTCCCGTTCTGCCCGGTCTCCCCAGTTGATTTCCCAAAGTTCCTTCTGATAGGTATAGATCAAGCTCTGGGCAGACTGGATTCCGTTTTCATCCTGGTACATGGCTTCAATGGAATGCCAGTAGTTTCCTATAAGGCTGCACCTTCCCAAAAGCACTGCCGCCATGGTGACGGCAAGGGGAATCACCAACATCAGGATATTGGACAGCCTGATTTTGTTTTTTATTGTCATTTTGTTCTCTCTGTTCTCCTGTTTACCCTTTCCTCCTGCCCACAGACAGATATGCTTTCTATCAATAGTCCACAGAAAAGTGCCAGGTGCAGGGCTCATCCCCACACCCGGCACCCATGACAGCTTCACAAGAATGGTACTCGGAATCTGTTCTTTTCCATCCTATCAGGAATTCCTAACAAACCAATAACAAAAGTCTAAACAATCAGGAAATTTTTCTCCTGCCCTCCATCGGCCGTGAATCCTTCTTCCGTTGCATATGCGCACAAACTCCTGGGCAGCTTTCACGGTCTGGCGCAGAGCCCCTGTTTCCTACAGCCCGTTTTCGGCAAGCCAGCTGCGGATCTGTTCATCTGTCAGAGAATTCGCTGTAAGACCGGTTCCCACAGTTCCATTCCCCACAGAAGCCCTGACTCCTGCCATGCTTTCCTCAATCCCGCTGCCCCCGCTGGTACAGAAGGGAAGGATGGTCTTGCCTGACAAGTCATAGGACTCCAAAAATGTGTTGACCACCATAGGGGTCGTATGCCACCAGATAGGGAAACCCACAAGTATGATGTCGTAATCATTCATATTTTCCACATGGGAAGCCACCGCCGGCCTTGCGTTCTGATCCAGTTCTCTCCTTGCCTGATCCACCGTGCTCTGATAACCTGACGGGTAAGCCACTGCCGGCCTGATCTCAAACAAATCTCCTCCGGCCACGGAATGAATCTTCTCTGCCGCTTCCTTTGTTGTCCCTGTCTTGGAAAAATAAGCGGTCAGAACTTTCTTTCCGGCTGTCCCCGGCTGCTGCGCCTGAGCACGTGTTCCGCCGTATCCGGCAGTTACCGCCATAGTCTGTACCGCACCGTTGACAGTCCATGCCCCGTCCCCATTCACCGTATACCCGTCCGGCGTAGTGGTTCCCGCGTACATCCATCCTTCCCTGTCAAAAGCGTAGCATTCCGCAATTCCGTCCTTGTTCCCGTCCAGCCACTGCCACTCCACCGCCGATGTAGGAGTCCCGTAGTACTGCCCGTTTCCCAGATCATACCACCATCTGGAGCTGTTTGCTCCCTGCCCTGTTGTCCATCCCGCCGCAAAAGCAGTGGACGCCATACCAATTGTCAGCACACAAATTGCCAGTACCAGTTTCCAAATCCGTTTCATTCTGCCATACCTCCTGTACTTTCTGTTTTTCTGTTTTTAGGTACATAGCGCAGCCAGAGGCCGCCCCCTTCTATCTGCTTTCCTTCTTTCAATTCAAAAGAAACCGCTTTTCCTCCCCTTTACCAGTTTTTCTTTTCCTTAGAACTGTCATGCTGTTTTTTTCTTTCTTCCACCATTTTTACAAACCACTCCACCATCCCCGGATCATAATGGGAAAAGAAAGAACTGGTCTTTGTATCCAGCGCCCCGATCCTCGCCATATCCTCATCAGTCAGCACAAAGTCAAATACATTGAGATTCTGCTCCATCCTGTCTTTGTGAACAGATTTGGGGAGTACGACAATCCCTCTCTGAATATTCCACCGCAGCATCACCTGTGCTGTAGTCTTTCCATATTTTCCGCCGATCTCAGCCAAAACAGGATTCTCAAACAAGCCTCCCCTTCCCTCTCCGAAAGGCGCCCATGCCTCGGCCTGAACCCCATATTTATCCATCCACTGCTTTGCCTCTGTCTGCTGGTTCAGCACATGGGTCTCTACCTGGTTCACCATAGGCGGAATCTCTGTGAAAGAAGCAATATCGACCAGACGGTCCGGATAGAAGTTGGAAACGCCGATGGCCCGCAGCCTGCCCTCCTTATACAGATCTTCCAGAGCCCGGTATGCCCCGTAGTAATCATTAAAAGGCTGGTGCAGCAGCATAAGATCTATGTAATCTACCTGAAGTTTTCTCATGGATTCAAGAAGAGACGCTTTCGCCGCTTCATAGCCGTAATGTTCCACCCATACCTTACTGGTCAGGAAGATGTCCTCTCTGGGAATCCCGGATTTCTTTATGGCGCTCCCCACCTCTTCCTCATTAAAATAGCTCTGCGCCGTATCAATGGAACGATACCCTGCCTGAAGGGCGTCCAGAACACACCGCTCACAGTCCTCTTTTGTCACCTGATACACACCATAACCCAAAATCGGCATTTTTACGCCATTTCTCAATGTTATAAATTCCATTTGCTCTTCCTCCTCGTTTTAAGGTAACGGCACCTGCCAAGTCGTCGGAAGGCATCCTAAAAATGCTTCACATTTGCCTTCCTCTCTTTATTTCTGCGTATTCACTGCCGGAACCATCGTCTCATACTGTTTCAGCTTCTCCGGAGTGCTGGTATAATAATGCTTTTCCTGATCCAGGCCCTCAATCTCCGCCATCTCATCTTTGGTCAGCGCAAAATCGAACAGAGCCAGATTGGCCTTAATATGATCTGGATTCCTGGAACCAGGAATGACGATATTTCCCGCCTGCACGTGCCAGCGCAGAATGATCTGAGCATTGGTCTTTTTATATTTTTCTGCCAGGCTGGTAAATACCGGCTCCTCAAGGAGCACCTTATCCCCATGCCCCAGAGGATACCATGCCTGAATGGCCATGTCTGCCTTGGAAAGAAGCTTTTTAAGTTCTTTCGCCTGGGCATAAGGATGTACCTCTGTCTGAAGAACGGCTGGTTTGATCTCGCAGGCGTCAATAATCTCCTCAATCTGAGCCTCGGTAAAGTTGGATAAACCGATGGCTTTTACCTTTCCCTCCTTGTATGCTTTCTCCAGCAGACGATAACCGGTCAGGTAGCAGCCTGCCGGCTGATGAAGAAGCATCAGGTCAATATAGTCCGTGCCCAGGCGCTCCAAGGTATCGTCCACAGCATTTTCATCGCTGTAAAACGTGGGCCACAGCTTAGTCTCCAGAAAGATCTCCTGCCTGGCCAGGCCGGATTTTTTCATGGCCCGGCCTACGGCCTTCTCATTGACATAGGCGTTGGCCGTGTCGATGAGACGGTATCCGCATCCAAGAGCGCTTAAGCAGGAAGCTTCCGCCTCGTCAGGAGACAAAAGAAAGGTGCCAATCCCTGCCACAGGCATTTTTACTCCACTATTTAAAGTTATGTAATCCATCAGCGATTCCTCCAATCATCTTTTTATTTAGCGCTGTGGCCGCCGAATACGTCAAACTCCATGGTATCCAGTCTGGAATCAATCATGGCAATCTCTTCCCGCGTCAGAACCACATTGCCTGCCTCAAAGTTCTCTCTCAGTCTTTCTATCTTGCGGGAACCCGGAATCGGAACGATGTAAGGCTTCTTGTTGATCATCCACGCAAGAGACAGCTGGCCCATGGTGGCCTTTTTTTCTTCCGCCATGTTTGTCAGCATATTCAAAAGCTCCTTCGCCTTTTCGTAACCTTCTTCGGTGTACTGAGGCATAGCCGCCCGGTAATCCTGGCTCCCCTCAAATTTTGTGGCAGGCGTGTACTTCCCCGTCAGGAATCCGTTCGCCATGGGAGAAAAAGCCACATAGGCAACATCCAGTTCCTCGCAGACGGGAAAAATCGTCTCATGCCATCTTGCCATCATGGAGTATCTGTTTTCAATGGCTGTAACGGGACACACGGCATGAGCCCTGCGGAGATATTCCTCTGTAGTCTCCGAAATTCCCCAATAGCGGATCTTTCCCTCTTTGATCAGCAGACCCATGGTCTCGGCCACTGCTTCCGGCTCCACTTTGGGATCGATCCGGTGCTGATAATACAGGTCTATATAATCCGTTCCCAGCTTCCTAAGGCTTTCCTCCACACTTTTTCTTATGGTTTCCGGGCTGCTGTCCAGTCTTAAGGAACGGTCTTGATTATGCTTTACACCCATCTTTGTGGCAATCACCACCTTGTCCCGAATGCCTTTGACCGCCTCGCCCACAAGCTCTTCATTGCAGGAAACCGTGCCGTCAGGGCTGACTCCGGTGTAAGCCTCGGCTGTGTCCAAAAAATCATATCCCATCTCACATGCCTCTCTCAAGGTCTTTACTGCAGCGCTTTTCTCCGTAGGATCTCCTGACGCATGGCTGAATCCCATGCATCCCAGGCCAACGGGATTGACACGCAGCTGGCTGGCTCCCAGTGTTCTCTTTTCCATTTTTATCATCCGCCTTTCCTTAAAATCCCAGGCCTCTCAGCCGGGAAAAATCTTAATCAACTTTATTTGTTTGATACCATCTAAAAATCAGACCGGCTGCTAAACTCCCGCCACTTATCATACTCATTCTTACGGTTATCCAAAACTGCGCCTGCCACCTTCACCGCATCCCTTCCTAACAGCAGCCGCAGCGGCGTATCCTCAGCCTCTATGGCCTCTATGATCAGTCCGGCGCCCTTGTCCGGGTCCCCCGGCTGGGTTCCGTGGGTCTTATCATTCTCAATCCGTCTGGTTCCCGCCGTCTCCCCGTAATCGCCGATGGCGGTCTTTGACTGGGTAAGGGAGCGTCCGGCAAAATCCGTGCGGAAAGCTCCCGGTTCTACAATCATAACCTTAATCCCCAGAGGCGCCGTCTCCAGGTAAAGTCCCTCTGTCATTCCCTCCAGCGCGCATTTAGAAGCCGCGTAATAACCGGACCCAGGCGCCGTGCGGAGGGCGGCAATGGACGAAATATTAATGACGGCCCCGCTTTTTTTCGCCCTCATATCCGGAAGCACGGCTTTGATCAGGTTCACGGGCCCCCAGAAATTGGTGTCAAACAGACGCCTGGCATCCTCCGGATCGCCCTCCTCAACCGCTGCCCGGTATCCATAGCCCGCATTATTGACCAGCACGTCAATCCCGCCAAACCTCTCTTTTGCCGCCTTAACCGCCTCCGCGACCGAACAAAGATCCGTCACGTCAAGGCGGACGGTCAGGGCCGTCTGCGGAAAGTCCTTCTCAAACTCCTCCAGTTTCTTTGTATCCCTTGCTGTTACCACCACGTTATCGCCTTTTTGCAGCGCCGCTTTGGCAAGACTTCTCCCAAGACCGGTGGAACAGCCTGTAATCAGCCATGTTTTCATTGATTGTTCTCCCCTTTCTAACGGTGGAAGCTGGTAAAGATCGTCTGTTCTTTCTGGGGAAGGCCCAATTTTTCCTTGCCCATCCGGATACTCTTCATGAGAAACGCCATATTGCGTCCCAGCGTCCGCATGGTCTGCATGCCCTCCTCGTCCTTTAAAACCTCCTCCGGAGTCCCGCCATGCACCATATTCCAGTACTGGCTGCTCGCCACCGGCATGCCGCACATGGTAAAGTATTTATTCAGCATGTCAAAAGTGGCCGTATTGCCTCCACGCCGACAGGATACCACCGCCGCGCCTACTTTCATGGTCTTGTCAATATTCAGGGTGCTGAAGAACAGACGGTCCATAAAAGATACGGCCCCGCCTGCCGGAGAAGCGAAATAAACCGGGGAGCCGATGACAAAGGCGTCCGCTTCCGCCAGCTTGGGGGCAATCTCGTTGACGATATCGTTAAATACGCACTTGCCTCCCTGCTCCCCCTCACTGTGGCATTTCCGGCAGGCAATACAGCCCCGGATGTCTTTATTCCCCACATGGACGATCTCCGCCTCAATCCCCTCTGCCTCCAAGGTCTTCGCCAGCTCCGTCAGCGCCGTGTAAGTACATCCGTTTCTCCTTGGGCTTCCGTTTACAAGTAATGCTTTCATAATTAAATTCCTCCTCTTTTTCATCTGTCTTTATTATAAAGGATACTTATGATCCGCAGAAGTCACCATTCGTTATCCAGTATATACCTTGCGGTATAAACCACGGGGCTCCTATTGCGGCAATCATGCGAAAACAGCCGTTTTTCAGCAGTCCTCCCCATAACACTCCTGGAATATTCTAAGGATTTCCTCTTGTGTCAATCTTGTGCAGCTTCCGGAAACCATGGCACTGGAATCAGCAATGGCTCTTAAGTCCGTATTCTCATCAACTCCCAATTCCCTCAAGTCTGCGGGCAGCCCAATCTCCCGGATAAAATCCGCCAGCCCGTCAATTCCGGCACAGGCAATTTCTTCCTCCGTCTTTTCCCCAGGCGTAATCCCCCACACTTCCACAGCGAACCGCTTAAACTTCGCCAGCCCGCTCGTATAAATGTGGCGGCAGTACACAGGCAGCAGCACCGCCAGCCCGGCGCCGTGGCTGCATCCCGTGTGCGCCTCAAGCTGATACGCTATCTGACGGCACTGGAAATGGTCGGGCTTTCCCAGTCTGATGATTCGGTTTTCCGCCATTGCCCCAGCCCACATCAGATTGCCTCTGGCCGTATAGTCCTCCGGATTCCTGACTGCTCTGCGAAGACTGCGGATCACGTTTTTCATAAGAGCCACGGCAAGGTCGTCCGAAACATTGTCCTCATCCGGCCCACCAAGATAGCTCTCCATGATATGGGAAAGGACGGCAAATCCGTTGCATATCATCTGGAATTGGGGAATGCTGTAAGTATAAACCGGGTCCATGAGGGCGAACTTCGGATTACATTTAGGATAGTCCCGCCCGGTCTTCACCATCAACGCTTCATTGGTAATGACTGATCTTCCATTGCATTCGCTTCCACTTCCCGCCGCCGTAGCCACCACCCCAAGAGGCAAAGGCTCAAAGTCAAAGATTCCGGGCCTTGCCCAGAAGTTTTCCCATAGGTTCCCCTCATACCGGACAGTCATGGAGATTGCTTTGCAGCAGTCCATCACCGAACCGCCGCCGACAGCAAGGATCAGCCCCACATGATGTTTTCTGGCAACTTCCGCTCCTTCCAGGACTTTGGCATAGGTGACATTGGCCATTATGCCTGGAAACTCCACAATCTCTTTTCCCGCCCCATTTAAAATGGCAGTCACTTCATCATAGACCCCGTTCTTTTTGACCGAACCGCCTCCATAGGCAAGCATGACCGTATCCCCGTATCCCTTTGTGAGACAGGCCAGGTATTCTTTCACACAGCCTCTCCCGAAAAATACCTTTGTCCCGTTTTCAAAAATAAAATTGTTCACCCTTCACCATTCCTTCCTGTTATTGCGTCCCCATTACCTATGTTTCAATTATAAATAAGGCGGACCCTGAGGAGAAGTCTCCCTTTGTTCATCAGCTGATACCCAATGGTTATAACTTGATTCAAAAAATCCGGACAAAAAAGAACCGAAATACCTTTCGGTATCCGGTTCCTTTCCTGATCATTTTCTATTTGCTTAATCCATTCCCCCTGCATTCAGCTCAGAGATGAATGCCTCCGTTCCCGGCCGTACTGTAAAGCAGACACAAATTACTGTACCGCCGCCTTCACTGCCTCCAGAAACTGTTTCACAATCCCGGAAGGCTGGGGAGCATGGAGCAGGCCGAAAGGAATGCTGTGTTCCCAGTCCACCGGGATCACCTTCAAAAGCGGATGTACGCTGGCCCATCCCGGTATGGCAAGCAGAACGTCATTGCTGTTCTCACATCGGTTAAAAGCCTCCATACTGTAAAAATCAAAGTCCACAATATGGATCCGGCTGTGGTTCTGCCAGATGTCGTCCCGAAGCCGGTCCACATAATGGCTCCAATCCCGGCGCATAAGCATCAGGTTTTCCCCATACAGGTCTTCCGGCTTAAGCCTGTCCTTTTCCGCAAGCCTGTGGTGAATGGAAACCGCGCAGCAAAAGGGCTCACGGGACAGCTCCAATCCCGCGCAGCGCCGCAGCTCCAGCATGGTTTCGTCAAAAATCCCTCCCACCACATCAATGTTCTTTCCTAAATTTCCCAGGATCTCCCTGGCGTTTTCCGGCGTATTCTCAAACGGAATGATCTGGAATTTCATGTCCGGACAATGGGTCTGTATCTTAGGCCACAGCTGCATAAGAAGCTGGGCCGGCGTCATGGGGGAACTGCCGATCCGGATCACCTTGGTATCCTCCTGCATGGCGTTCTTCGCTCTTGTGACAGAATCCCGGCAATACTGAATCACATATTTCGTATCCTGATACAAGGATTTTCCTGCTTTTGTCAAAATCAGCCCCCTGTGAGTCCTCTCAAATAATTTGACGCCAAGAGAGGCCTCCAGAAGGTTGATCTGTTTGATGACCGCAGTAGGGGTAATATAGGATTCCTCGGCAGCTTTGTTAAAGCTGCCTGCGTCCGCCACATGGAGAAATGTGTCCAGCTGTGGATTATACATAAGGCAGGCACTCCTTTGCATTCTTGATCTTTCAGCAGTATTAATAAGAAACAGTTTACCAGATATTCCTAACAAATGTCTAACAATTTGATAAACTATTTCTAAACTCCGAAAATTTTTCACCCCCTATGCTGATTGTTTGCCTCCACAATCTCCGTCAGGCGGATGAATTCGTTATGATAACGTTTGTCCGGATTCTTTTCCGGAATGGTCAGCCGGATAGCATTCTTTGGACAGTGGTGGATACATGCCATGCATACCTGGCAGTTTTCTCCCGTATTCACAGCTTTCTGATTCTCCACACGGATACAGCCCCCGGGACAGACTCTGGTACAGACCCCGCAGCCGATACAATCCCCGGTCACCTCATAAAGATTTTTCCAGAGTTTTTCCGGTTCTCCTGCCGTTCTCTCTATAAAAGCCCTGTGCCATCCCCGGTCCTCCTCCGTTGCCGGCTGTATAAAGCGCTTCCTGGCGGCAATATCCCGCCGGATGGCCTCTATGTGTTCCTCCACCTTCTTCTCCGGATTGATGGCCAGCTGCTCCTCCATGTCAAACCCCGGCAGGTAATTATCCACCATAATAATGGTGTTGATATAATCCGCTTGTCTTTGGCAGGAATCCAAAAACTCTTTAGCAAGCTCCGCCCCTCCCCCATGCCTCTTTCCATAAGTCAGGACCAGGTAAAAATACTCCGTCCGAAACACGGCTCTCCTCAAAAATTCCTTCACCATGGCAGGCATCTCATGGCCGTACAGGGGGCAGACCACCCCAATGGTATCCCCTTCAAAAACCAGTTCCTCCTCATGGATTGCCTGGGGAATACTGATTCGTTTTTCCTCTAACTGCTTTGCCACATACAGGCTGTTGCCTGTACCCGTAAAATAAAATACCATATCCTTCTCCCTCCTGTATCTGTCAATAAATTCTCACGCCCCAAAGCCCCTTTGCTATTGAAAATCTTGTCCCTTTCTGCTATGATCATAACTGATACTTTGATTCGTTGCTCTCATACCATTTTCCTTTGCCTCTGTTGGTATTATAACGGATATTTCCAATAAAGTACAATGTCGATAAGGAATACAATTATAAATTCTATTTATACTGAAAGGACCTGCCATGATCGAACTCTATGAACTTCGGCAGTTCCTGGCCTTCGCAAAGGCCGGAACACTGTCGGAAGCCTCCGAAACGCTCCATCTCTCCCAACCCGCCTTAAGCCGCAATATGAAAAAGCTGGAGGAAGATTTGGGCATCTCCCTCTTTCTGCGCCAGAAAAACAGGCTGGAACTGAATGAAAACGGAATGTATGTGCTGGAGCTTACAAAGAAACTTCTGGAAGACGCGGACCTGCTGGTGGCAAAGGCCAGAGACTATGACAGAAGGAACCGCACCATCACTCTGGGTCTGTGCGCTCCCGCCCCGGCCTGGCTCCTTACACCGCTGATCTCCAACCTTTATCCCCATATGACCCTGCAGACCGAACTGAAGGACGAAGAGCGGCTGTTAAAAGACCTGGAAAATCACGTGTACCATCTGGCAGTGGTCCATAGACAGCCTAAGGACGGCCTCTATTATGTAAAAGAATGCGGCAGGGAGAAGCTCTCCTTCTCCCTGCCCAAAGGCCACAAGTACGCCAGGCGAAAGAGCCTGTCCTTTCAGGAGATGAACGGAGAAAATATGCTCCTCATGTCTGACATCGGTTTCTGGGACCTTCTCCACAGGGAAAAAATGCCGGATTCCCGTTTTCTCACCCAGTATGACCGTTTCAGTTTCAACGAACTGGTGGAGTCTTCCACCCTGCCTTCCTTTATCACGGATCTCTCGGAAAAATACATTGAAACAGCCTCCGGCCGTGTGACAGTCCCCATCTCAGACGAGGAGGCATCCGTGACCTATTATCTTGTGTGCAGGAATGATAAAAAGAAAGAATTCTCGGCGCTGTTCGCCTCGCTGTAGGATTTACTCCGGCAATTTTCTCATTCCTCTTCAAACCTGCATTTTGTCGTTGCCATTCTCTCCAGAGACTCCGCCGTCACCTGATAGAACGGCCTGTGTTTGTTGACGCCGGCAATCTGTTCCATCTCCTCCTTCAGGAGCGCGAAATCAAACAGATTCCCGTTTTCCTCTATATGTTCCTTAGACCTGCTGCCCGGAACCGCTCCCAGTCCCATCTGCATATGCCACCGCAGGATAATCTGGGCCGGCGACTTTTTGTACTTGTCAGCCAGCGCCAGAAACACCGGGTCCCCAAGCATATCCGCGTTGCCATGCCCTAAGGGAAACCAGGACTGCAGCACAATGCCGTTTTCGTCAAGAAAAGGCTTCACCTGCTCCGCCGGATAGTACGGGTGGCATTCCGCCTGCATGACCATGGGCCTTACCTCACACTGTTCCAGGATTTCTTCTATCTTTTCCACAGGAAAGTTTGACAGGCCGATGGCTCTCAATTTGCCCTCCCTGTAAGCTTTCTCCAGCATTTTGTAGGCATACCCGTAGTTGTTCACCGGATGGTGCAGGATCATCAGGTCGATGTAATCCACCTGGAGCCTTTTCAGCGTGTCGTCAACAGCGTGATCCTGTTCATACAACGTCGGCCCCAGTTTCGTCTCCAGAAAATATTCCTCCCGTTTCCGTCCCGATCTCTTTAAGCCCTCCCCCACTTCCGCCTCGTTGCCGTAGCGGTTGGCCGTATCAATCAGGTCATAGCCGTGGTTTAAGGCAAACGCCACATTCTCCACAATCTGGCTTCCGGTCTGGCC
This sequence comes from uncultured bacterium, assembly GCA_947383005.1. Classification (GTDB taxonomy): domain Bacteria; phylum Bacillota; class Clostridia; order Lachnospirales; family Lachnospiraceae; genus Brotaphodocola. The sequence continues at coordinate 35,902 of CANDBT010000007.1, forward strand.
GATGGTCCCAAAGCCCAGCCGGGGCATTGTGACCCTGTTGTTTAAAACAATGCCTGTATCAGTCATGGATCTTCCTCCCGTTGCACATACGGACAAATTCCGGATCAAAATGTTTCACCGCCGTACCCACGTATCCCATGTCCAGAGAAAAGATTCGCTCCATCTCCTCTTCACTCAAGGTAAAATCCCAGATGTCGAAGTTCTCCTCTATGCGCTCCTTATGAGTGGACTTGGGGATGACCACCACGCCTCTCTGCACATTCCACCGCAGGATCACCTGGCCTACGGTCTTTGCGTGGGCCGCCCCGATCTCCTTTAACATCTCATTCTCAAAAGGTTTATAGCGCCCTCCTCCAAGAGGCGCCCAGGCTTCCGGCACCACATCATAGTAGGCCATGGTCTCCAAAGCCTTCTCCTGGGTGTAATAAGGGTGCAGCTCCACCTGGTTGACCATGGGCCTGATCTTCACGGTCTCACAGAAGTTGGTCAGCACATGGGGATAAAAATTGGACACTCCGATGGCCTTTAATTTCCCCTCCCTGTAAGCGTCCTCCATGGCCCTCCAGGCGCTGAAATAATCCTTCATGGCCTGGTGCAGAAGGTAGAGATCTAAGTATTCCAGCCCTGACTTTTCCAAAGAAGCGTCAATAGCCCTTTTGGCCGTCTCATAGCTTTCCATATCCTGCACCCACATCTTGGAAGTGATGAAGAGTTCTTCCCTGGTACAGATTCCTTCCGCGATAGCATCACGGACCGCTTCTCCCACGGCATCCTCGTTGGTGTAGGAGGCCGCCGTGTCAATCAGGCGGTATCCGGTGCGGATGGCATCCAGCACCGACCTCCTGCATTCCTCCTTATCCCGCACCTGAAACACACCGAACCCTTCCATGGGCATTTTTACTTTATTCGTTAATGTGACAAATTCCATTCCTCTTCCCCTCTCTTTTTGTTATTTTCTGTATGGGAATGATTATAAAGCACATTTTCCCTAAAGTACAATGCCCTTTCTGCAATCTGCTATCATTTTAATTTATAGCGGCACATTTCTATGAATCCTGACTGCCCGCGGAAACCAGCCATCTGTCCCCCAGTCATATACACTTCCAGAGAAAAGGCACCTGCATACTGCTCACAAGAAACGTCCGGATACAGTTAACATCATAACATCTACTTGTCACTCTCAATCCCTGCCACGACAAACCTCCCATCCCGTTCCTGATAGCTGCAGGTAACCAGGAGCACCATTACAGAATCCTTCTCAAACTCAATACCCGTCCCATAGAACCCAGCTTCCTTAAGCCGTTTAAAAAAATCCGCTTTTTCAGCTTTCGTCTCCGGTTTCCGTTGATAAAACACCCCCTCCGGCTCCGTCCAGTCCTCTTCTTTGGCATACAAAACCGAAAAAACCTGAAACCTTCTATGTTCCCACAAACTGTCAAGGCAGATAACCGGATGATTCTCCCAATAGCTTTTCTCCCGGTACTTTAACAAATCCGCAAACATGCTTCCATTACGCATATTATGGCCATACAAAAATACACACCCTTCCCCTCCCAAATCAAAACCGGAGCCTGCCGCAAACGGCGTTCCTCCATATGATTTTTCTCTCTCGAAATTTCTGTGGAGATAATATTCCGGATCATCCGGCGTCCACATGACCGGATAGTCAATTCCTGTCCCGTCAATGGAAACCCAGCCTGCCAAATCCCCGTTTTTTTCCCAAAGCCCCTTATACTCCGGCAGCATGTCCTTTTCCCCACGGAATGCATATTCCATCACTTCTGTTTCGTCCCGTACTGTTTTCACCTCCTCCGCCAGTCTGAGAAACTGGATCTGCTCCTCTCTTAAATCCCAAATCCTTTTCCAAAAAATACCGGTGACTCCCACTATGGCAAATAAAAAACACATGAACAAACCGCGTTCCAACTTTTCAAACATACATCCTCCCTGTCCTCACTGGCAGCCAGTCAACCCACACACAGCAACGAACCACATAACCATAGGAGTATACCTTATGGCCCAAAGCGCCCCTTCTCCGAAGAAATCTGTAATGCAGTGCGCCCTTTGGGTATGGCTGTCTGGTTTGTTGCCCCATGTGAATAAAAGCCAGAAGGCAGAACTGTCAAATCTCCCCTCCGGCCTTATCTCATGCACTCTGTCATAAGGAATTTCTACTGTTTACTTTACATTTCCCAGCGTTTTGGAATTCTCATTTTCAAACGGGACTTCCGACAGCTCTGCAACTCCATTTTCGCTTCTGAAGTAAACCACATCCATCAATTCCCGTTCCTGATTCTCCTTAGCAAAAACAGTCTCTACAGCTATCGTCTCAGATACAGATATTGAATCTGCCCCTAATGCAATCATACTTCCTGCTGCCAGCATAGAAATAACCGCTAACTCTAACATGGTTCTAACAAATGCGTAAACAATCGCTAAACTCATCTTACTGTTTTCTTACCATCGCTTTCCCATAACAGCCAGGAAAAATACACAAACCTCCCATATATCCATCTGCAGATTCTGTTCTCTGTCAAATACGATTCCTCAGCCAATTCCGGATTATCCTTCCGCCATCTGGTCTGCTCCAAAAATTCCCCCACATCTTTATAGACATCCAAAGACATTCTTGCTCTCTCCAGTTCTTTGGCACATGGATCGTCAATCTCTACAGCAAATTCCCTCCACAAAATTTCCACAAGTTCCTGATCTGAAATATCCCACTCCTTACCAGTCATCCGTAAATAAATCCTCCACCCTCTCTATTTTTCCCCCATCTCCACCTCCGCGGCTTGATTCATGCCCTTTACTCTCCTGTATCAGTTCCGTTCTATCCAAGCCACTTTGTTCCCTTTGGAATCCCATTTCCACACTTTCCCGCGATTTCACCCTATCCGTTTCCTTACTCCCATCCCTTGCCAGCTTCTGCTCCTCACTTTGGTTCTGCGGTTTTTTTCGTCTGTCCGAATCCTCTGTTACTCTTCCCCCTTTTCCCTTTAGAAAAACTCCCTCTGATTCACCAGGAACCTCTGAAAAAGCCTCCCCGCCCTTTCGTTTTCCCTCTCCTTCCCCAGAGTTTCCTTCTCCGTTTTCAGCTTCCAATTCCCCCTTCCGCCACTCCGGCACATGGCTCTCCGTCTTCTCCAGCACCAGATTTTTCGCCACCGGGTGCCTGGAATAATCAAATTTTCTCACCTTCAACACCTTCTGCCCCCTGATAATCACAAGAGCCTGATCCAAAGGAAACCGAAGCACCTCATCCGGCAGAAGCAGCATGCGCTTCCCAACGGAACTGGTCTCCGAATAATCCGGTACATAGTCGCTCATACGCATGGAGCTTAAATTCTTCCGTATAGAAGCCACCCCCACAGTCACTTCCCCCGACCGATTGCTGAAATACGTTGCCGTAGTCATGTCATTACACCCTAAAAACAATGACGTATCGCACCCGCCCAGAATCTCCTCCCACTGCCCATCCGGATACCGATTCTGTAACTGAGGGATATTCTGATACATAATACTCATTCCCAGATCCCGGCTCCTGGCCGTAGCCAGCTTTTTCTTAAAATCCGGCACCACCCCGATGTTGGGGAACTCATCAAGAATAAATTGAACCGGAACCGGCAGCTTCCGGCTCTCCTGCCGGTCCGCAAACCGCACCAGCTTGATACACAAGAACGACACAAACAACGTTGCCAGCATATCATAAGTAGAATCCTGATCCGAAGTAATACAAAAATAAGCACACCGTTCCTTCCCCGGAAGGGTCAAATCAAATTCCCGGTAACTGGTAATCTTCTGCACCTTCTCATTCTGCATGATCTGCAGCCGGGTTCCCAGCCCCAGCACCGCATTCCCCTTCACCTTATCCGCCTTAGAAAATAACCGGTACGGCCCCTTAGCCGGATGACTAGTGGGCAGATTATCAAAAATCCCATCCAGCGCCTCCAGGCTCTGATTGATCAGCAGCTTATACGCCTCCGCAAAGCTCTTATCCTTCTCCTCATACTCATGATACACATACAGACAGAGCGCCTTTAACAAATCCATCTCCGTGTTGTCATAAAAATGGTCAAACTTGTCCGTAGTATTGCGAATCACCACGTCCACAAAGGTATCAATCAGCCCGCCCCCGTCAATCTCCCCCAGACAATCCCAGGCGTCCGAATTGTCCAGGTTAATCAGGTTCCACTGCCGCACTGTGTACCTCTGGTCTTTCAAGTACGTCGCCGTATCCTCATACAGCTCCGACTTGGGATCAGTCACAAACATACTCTCCCCACGTTTCACACACTGGAGAATCATATTCCTGGCAAATGCCCTGGACTTCATGGAACCCTGGGAGCCGCACACAGCGATATTTCGGTTCAGCCTGGAATCTCTGGGAAGACTTAATACATGTCCGGTCTTCAAATCCTGCCCCAAAATAATCCCGTCCACCTGCCTCACATCCCTATCCTCACGGAGTACGACCTTCCGCTCCGAGTCCTTCATGTATCCCGCCGTCCCATAGGTTCCCAGGCTCGAATAGCTGAAATTCCGTTCTTCATCCGTTCCCGCAAGTCCTCCTTTCTCACTCCGAAACAGAATCAATCCCGCAAAGACCAGGAGCAGAAGCAACGCCAGAAACGTACATTTCCATCCCGTCACGGAAAACAATGCCCCAAACAGACACCGAAGCGGATTCAGACTCACATTGCCTGCGTCCGTTAAAATCTGCTTAAAGATTCCCCCTGCATACAGCGCCAGCAAAAACAATGCCCCAAGCCCAATTACCAGCTTTTTTCTCTCTGGCAATTCCTCTCTCTCCTGGTTTTCATGTTCTCCCATATCTCACCTCTTCCCGCAAAATCAATATTGGCACATACCGCTATGCGAAATGCGCCATCTTGTCAACATGCCTTCCAGTTGTGAAACTCCATTTCACAAGCGTTCTTCCTACGCAGCCCCCACCGCATGATACCGGTATAGGTTCCCGTAGTAAGTGCTGATCGTGCTGGACGCATTGTAAAGTGCCGTAATCATCACCGCCCGGATATTCCGAATCTTGGACGCTGTTTCCGACATACACCGAAGGACATATTGGACATGAAACATGGTCAGGCTCTTATACCTCTCCTTCACCTCTGCCGCTTTCCGTTCCTCCCGGTTGACCCGGATTGTCCGAGCTGTGGAAGTCAGAACCTCCGAAGCGATCTCCACCAGCTCATCCAGTTCGTCTGTGTCACCCAAATCATGCTTCAAAATGTCATACTCAATCTGTCTCTTAAATTCCTCCCTGATTCCCTGATAGGAAGATAAGATTAGAGAATCTCTGTTGTAATCTTTGTATGTAATCTCTGTATTTGTCCCCCTAAAACCTGCAACACACTTTTCTATATTTCGGAAATGGGTATCCCCAATTTCGGTGGTATACCCCTCCTTCAGTAAGACCTCTCCCTCATACTTCTCCATTCTATCATCAATTTTTTTCACCTCTGCCATTCTCTGTTCCTCTCTGCTGTCTCCCCTTTCCCTCTTATGCCCGTCCATTCTTCCGATTTTTATTCCAATTTCCTTGTAACTCACTGCCTTCTCCCCATTCTTTCCCTCTCCAGCCTCTTTTTCCCCATATTCCGCCCTACCTTCTTCCCGTCTATCTATCCCGTCTTTACCTCCATCCGGTTCTCCATCTTTCGGAAATGTCAGCCGCTTCAGCACTTCCACATCCAGAGCCAGAAACAGAACATTAGGAATGATAATTCCGCCCATATTTAATTTCCGAAAAATCCGTTTCACCACTCCCAGCTTCTCCAGCTCCACGATTGCATTGGAAGCGTCCCTCTTACTGATCCCAAACTGGTCCGCAATCTGCTGGTAATTCCGCTGTAACAGATCCGCCTTAAATTTCTTTTTATATCCCACAAGCTCCCCGGTTCCCTCACTCCGTACCTCCGCAGCACGATACCAGTACACAATGTCCGCAAGAATCACAATGGCATTCAAATAGGGTTTCCCACTCTCTTTGCGAATTGTCTGATACCAGGCAGACGGAATCACATTCCCCGTTATCCGCATTTGACTAAGCTGGTCCACCGTTTCATTTCCTGTCCTATAAATAGACTCCATAAGATTATCCTCTCCTTTTGTTCATTTCCATACGCTGTTTATTCCTGATCTAAGATTCCCACCCCAGATACCAATACACCTTCTCCGGCCGGATCGCCTCTACCTCAAACCGCTCCCCTAAAGCCTCCCTCACTGCCTCCGCCTGATAAGTAAAACAAAACACCCTGCCTCCTCTGGCCGCCCCCTGTAATCGAATCCTCCTTAACTGCCTTAAATCCAACAAATAACAAAAATACACTCTCTTTCCATTCCCATCCGTCCCTGCCTCCAGCCCAAAGGGATTCTCCCGAACCTGAGAAAGCGCCCCACATAAAAACTCTCTAAGCCTCCCTCTCCCCTCTCTACTGCACAAAAGCCGTATCTGCACCGCCGCCTCCTTAATCAATGGAACAAAATAAATACCCTCATAAGTTTCATCCACCTGATAAAGATTCCCCTTCAGTCCCCCGTCACTCCCAAGAATCCTTCCCAGCATATCCATATCCCTCCCCATCATCACAGCCCCATAAAGCCTGGTCTCTCCAAACCCAAACCTCCTAAACCGCATTTCCATCCGGCCCCTCAGATTCCTCTCAATCTTCGGCGTCCACTTCATCAAACTGTCCATGGTGTTGTAAACCACAAAAGCCTCATCCCCCACCAAAATTCCACAAGCACGGGACCCGGATACCTCCTTGTCCGTCTCCAACTTCCACTCCGCCGTTCCATAATAATTCCCAATCTTTCCTCCCCTTCTTTCCCCTACCCCCATAGAAGAATATGGAGAGGGATAGAACCCAGGGAACAGCACCGGCTTGTCACTGATAAAAATCCCAACCCCCATCCGGTAAAAATAAATCCACACCATGCTCATGCGGTGGAGCCGCAGCCGCTTGTCCGGCTCACTCTTTACATGGTTCGTTGCCCCGGAGCCAGAAAGAAACAACTCCACATCCTCCCTATATATCTCCAAAAGATACCTTTTTCCCTTCACCCGCAACAGATATCCCCGTATCCCGTCCTTACTCCGAAGCTTGATCTCCCCATCCCTTTTCAGCCTGGTAAGAAGAGCCGCCCCATACTCTTTAGAGCCAGCCGCCTCCCCCATCCAGTCCGCCGGTATCTCCCCGCTTACCGCCGCCAGTAAAAGCACCTCATCCCGTTTCTCCCTTCTTCTCACGACCACCCCTCATTCCTTTCCGTAATGTTCTATTTCCTACCCTGTTGGCTCTATCCCTGGGTAACTTTTCCTACTTGTCAATCCCCAACCTTTACATGAAACACGGCGTTTTTTGACAACTCTTACCCTGTCGATTTTTCCCTGGTTCGGAAACTGCCATTTTTCGATACCCCGTTTCCCCCATAAAACTCCTTAATCCAGCCCCCAAACAGCCCCTTATCCATAAGAAACACCTCCGTCCAGTCCCCGTCTCCCATGACCGTGGTGTGGTAACTATCCAGATACAATCCCCCGTCAGATTCCAGGAAAAAAGTTCCCAGAGCGTCCACCACCTGCTTCTCCTCAATGTTGTCATGGTCCCTCACCCGGACCTCCAGCTTCCCCTTATCATAAACATGACAGAAACAAACCACCGCCTCCTTATAAGCCGGAACCTCCAGCCCCTCCTTCCCTCTCTCCCCGCACCACTTCTCCATAGCCAGAAACAGAGGCTGGTAAACATAATCCGTATACTTGCTTTTCCTGTGAGGCAAAAGAAACGGCAGTTCTGCCCTCAAAATCCCCTTCTCATATCCAATCGTAATCCAATGACTCCGTATCAATCTCTCCCGGTAATCCCTCTGCCTCTCCGGCTCCGCCACGCTCTCCATTACTAACCGCCTAAGTTTTTCCGTCAATCTCTCCGCACAAAGGGAAGCCTTCTCCACTTCCTCCCCATATCTCCCATACTGAAAATCCGAGGCAAACCTCTCATAAGCCGCCTTAATTCCCCCGGCCTCCGCCAGATGTTCCTGCATAATCCCTGCTAGCTTCTGAGCCTCCTTCAGCCGATCCCTGGCCAGTCCCTCAAATTCCGTTCTTCTCTCTCTTTCGATAATATTCCACCTCCCCGCTATCTCTCACCAGACAGAATCCCACCACATCCGGTATCTGAATCTGCCCCATTAACTCCTTATCCTCTATGACCACGATATGCCTTCCCTCCGGCCTCCTCATTTTCCCGTAAATCCCATTCACCAGCTTCACATCCCCAATCCCCACATACAAGATGTCATAAATCTCCCCGCTGCCAAAAAACACGATCCGCACCGGAAAGTCCTCCCTCTGTGCCAAAAAATGACTCTCCACCTTCCGTCTCCCCACCATATCCCCAAGCACCCACAAAGCCTGTATTGTCCCCTCATCCTTCACAGAATACGCAAACCCGCTGGAAGAAACCAGCCCCGTATAGGGATTGCGGAAAATCTGCCGGTTCTTCTCCAGCCGCCTCATGGCCCTTATCACCCCGGTTCTCTCCCCCGGAAAAAACAGTTCCACCTGTCCCAGTTCCATAACGTTATACTTCCGTATCAAATCCAGAACCTTCCCCGATATCTCCTCCGGGTTCCGATATGTACCCATGGTTTCCCTCACCTCCTGCCACTTTTCTCTTTACTCCTGTCTCTTCTCTCTTGTTCCGATCTCCCTTGTCCCGCTTCACCATGGAACACTTATGTCCATTCCGCTTATTCTCCACCACTCTGTCTCTTCCCATAAGCCCCACTCCCAAACCTTGCCAGCCTCTCCTTTAACTCCTTCAAATCCTTCCTGTCTGTAGTAATCAAGTCCTTCTCCAACTGACTTGCCTTAAACTCCAACGTCAGGTTATTGCTGTTCGTAGAAATCATCCCCTTCCCCCTCTCAAAATGCACAATCTCCATCCGCTCCGCCTCCGACAGATGAAGAAGCTCCTGCACTTTCTTCGCCTCATCATTCTCCAGATTCAGCACCACCTTCGTCTTGCAGGCATTGATAATCCCCCTCCCATACTTCCCGTCCTTCAGCGCCATGAAATCCGACAAATCCTGGGTAGCGCACACCGCCGATCCCCCATACCCCCGGATAATCTTAAAAATCTCCAGCACATACTCCGCCGCCAGCTCATTAGAAGACGCCCCGATTAACTGCCACACCTCATCCAGAAACACCGCCTTCTCCACTGTCCGGTCCTCCTTCACCTTGGACCACACATAATCCAGAGCCACAAACATCCCCACCGGCAGCAAATCCCCGGTCAATTCCGAAATATCCAGCACCACATACTTATTCCCCAAATCCACATTGGTCTGCTGATTAAAACTGGAAGCCGACCCATGAACCAGCCGGTTCACAATATTGGCCATCCGCCTGGTCTCCGGCTTCTCGCAAAGAATCTCATATACATCCCCCAAAACCGGCATTTCCCTATATCTTCCCCCATTCCCAGGTTCCAACAACGTCCCATTCTCATGAGTAATCCCCTTCCGGTAATACGCCGTCACCAAAGCCTCATCCAAAAGCTGCTTCTCCTCATGGTCCATATCCGGCACCAAAAGAGAAAAGAAAATATGCAGATCCTGAATCTTCGCCGCCAGTTCCGACCTCTCCAGCACCGCCCCATCCAGCAAATCACTGGCCTCTTTATCCCGCTTCCGTATCTCCATCACATTGATACAATTAGCCGAAGCCGAAGAAATCTTAATAAACTCCCCTCCGATATTGGTACAGGCCCTGGCAAACTCATGGCCCTTGTCCGGTGCAATAATAAACACCTGAATCTTTTTCCTCCTCATACGCAGCGCCATCAACTGCAGCAGAAACGTCTTCCCCGCCCCCGTAGTCCCCATAATAGAAATGTTGGCGTTCTTGTACACTGCCGAATTAAAAATATCCACAATCACCAGAGAACTGTTTGCCGTATTCACCCCCATAAGAATCCCGTTCCGGTCCGACATCTCAAAAGACGTAAACGGATAACAGCTTGCCGCCCCGGATGTGAGCACATTCCGTTTCGACCTCTCAAAAATACTCCTGTCCAAATCCAGCAGCGGCAGCGCCGACCGGAACCCCTGCTCCTCCTTAAACACGCAGGAAACCGTGTCCATGTCCTGGGCATTCAGCAGCTTTTTCATCTCCTTCACCCGCCACTCCACCTCCCTGGCACTGTACCCCGTCACCGTCACCAGCACGCACAGATAGTAAAACTCCTCACTGGAAGACAGCCCGTTCTTTAAGTAATATCCCGCCTGAATGGACTCCGCCAGATCATCAAAATCCGAGTTGGTATCCGAAGCGTCCTTAATCTTAGACCGGTTCAGCCGTATCCGCCTCCCAATCCTCTCCAAAGTCTTCCCCTTGTCCTGCCTGTACAAAAACAAGTCCACATCAATCCCCTCCCCGGCATTGATTAACAATGACATCCACCCCGCCGGAACCCGGAACCGGTAACGCCCCGAAGGAATAAACAGATAGGAGTGGTACACCCCATCCAGCACCACATAATTCCCATGCCGGAAATCCATTTCCTTCGGAGCCACGCACTCCCCAATCGGAATCCGCCCCACGCTCTCCTCCCCATTCTCCCGAAAATACCACTCCGCCACCTGATTCAGCCTCTCCCCAAATCCCACCGTCTGGCCGGTTTTCCGATTCAAAAGGGTATAAAGAAGCTCCGCCGTCTCCACCGTAGGATTCTCCGAAAAGACCACCTCATTCCCACACTGGTACAGATACTTTTTCGCCGTCTGGGCATAAGAATTCAAAAGCCCCACAGCCTCCTTCTCCCCCTTCCTGGCCTCCACCTGAAACACCAGAAAAAACCGCCTGGTCACCGCCTCCTTATACCCCACCGTACACAAAAGCTCCCCATAGTCCTGCTGTAACATCCGACACCTCTCATCCGTCTCCGTCCTCATATCCTCCCGCAGATCCTCCAGATACCCGGAAATATCCGCCTTCTTGGAAACCGACTTCATCTGCAACTGAGGCGGCGCAATCTTCAAATACCCCATAAACGAATAGATAATGTTCCTCTGCTCCCCCGCACTCCGGTGAAGGAAATTAATAGGCAGCACCTCCAGAATCTTCACATACCTGCCGTCCTCCGTGTAAATGATTCCCTCCTTGATCGCCTTAATGGGAATCTCTTTGCCGGCTCTGGTAAAAGGCAGGTCATACAGCATTCCTTTTTCCCTTTCTTTATGAACTGCCCCGTCTGTTCTGCCCTTTTCTCCTCTTCTCTCCCCCTTTTCCGCCCTGCTGTCTGCCCGGCTTGTCCTTTCTCTCCTTAAGTCCCTCTCTGCCCGCCTTAATTCCCGTTTCCACTGCCGCTTCTGCTCTGCCAGCTTCCTTTTCTCCTCCGAACTGCTCCTTTCCCTGCTCTTTTCCTCCTGTATTTTCCCCTCCCATCTCTTTTCCGCTTGACTCTTTTCTTCCTGTCCCTTTTCCTCCTGATTCCATTCTTCCTGACTCTTGCCTTCCTGCCCCTTTTCTCCCCTGCTCCATTCCTCCTGATTCTTTCCTTTCTGTCCCTTTTCTTCCTGGCTCCATTCCTCCCAGTTCTTGCCTTCCTGTCCCTTTTCTCTCCTACTCCATTCTTTCTGGCTTTCTCTACCCGTTTTTACCTTCATAGCCACTGTGCCTTTCCTCTTCACCACTTTCCTGTTTTCCCAGACTGTCTCTCTTATCATGTCGGCCCCCTTCCTTTTTTCGTCCTCTCACCTTCTGATCCCTCCTTTTCCTCCGGTTCTGCTCCATCCGGTAACACTCATCCGGCGGCCCCAGATACCTTCTTTGCTTCACATACTGAAAAAAGCTGCCAATGAACCCAAACAGACTCTCCCCCTGTACCCCGATCACGCTTAAGATCACCACCGGAACCAGAACAATCATGCCAATGTACATCTTTACCCTTACCGTTGTATTCAGCGACAACAGAACCGGCACAAGAACCAGCAGAATCACCCCTGTCTCCACCGCATTCCTTGTCTTAATCCGCCCAGACAGCAGCGTCCCCTCCTCAGCAAAATTAGGAGGAATGGTATAAATATCAATCCGGTCTTCCTGCTCCATAACACTCACCCTCTTTCCTCAAAATAAGTCATTTCCCATGTCTCCTGATTACCCACACAGCACCATAGAGACTAATCGCTATCCCCAAAGCAGCAATTAACAAAACAACCGACACTCCACCTTGACCTTCCAAAGAAGAATCTCTTTCCATAACACCCAGTTCTAATTTCTCATTTTCACCAGTTTCCCCTTCCGCTGTTTCCAGAATCTGCTCCATCCCCTCATCTTCACTCTTCCTTACCTGTATTTCCTCCTCCGCTTCATAAGTCACCTGATACACACTTCCAGGACGAACAAAAACCCGGCACATCATCACCTTATCCGTATCCACATCCATTTCCTCTGGTTCCACAAAACAATCAAACTCTCTCCCATCCGAATCCGCCTCCACAGACACCACCTGATACCTCCCCGGCCGCAGCTCCCGATTCGCCATATAATCACTTTCCCCAGCAAGCGAAATAGCCGTCTCTCTGCCGCCCTCCATTTCCTTCACCACAATCCGTACCTGGCCGCCAAACCCCTGAAAAACCTCACTCCTCACAGCCAGGATTCCTCTCCTTGTGTCCGTATCAGTAAATTCCTCCTCCCAATCCGCACCCATATCCCCATTCACATTTCCCTTTTCCATATTCTCTGTAATCCCCGACAAGTCCCCACTTGTAATCTCCCCTTGCCCGTCCCTTTGCTCTATCCCTCTCATCAACTCACTGCCAAAACAATCCGCCGGACTTATAAAACCCACACACAATCCAACCGCCAGCCCCATCACTCCTATCTTCCATAGCCGTGCCAAACTCCGCTTTCCTGTCATTTTCCACCACCTTCCCCTTTCCACACAAAACCGCTTCCACACAAAATACAAATCCCCCATACCCTTTCCACACCCATTCTCCCCATTTCATCTTTCTTATCCCACCTACTCCCCAATCAGCCAGATACTCCCATCCGCCAAATCCCTGGCATACGACTGAATGGTCGCCGGACTGTACAGATTCCCTGTCCTGGTCCGGCTACCAGGGTCAGCAATGGTCAGATACCCATTCTCCGTCACCCCGGTCAGCACAATATAATGCCCGCTGCTCCCCGAAATCGTATTCTCCGCGCAGATCACCACCGCCATTTTCCCGTTCTTAAGCCCCTTCACCACCTCATTCATCCGTTCCCGCTTCATCCTCTCCACAGAAAGCCCCCAGTGAGCAGCCGCAGCAGCCGGAAATGCATGGCTTGTCCCTTTCCCCTTCACATAATACCCTCCGGAAATGGCAAACCTCCCCGTCATCTCCGGTGTAACTCTCTCCCCTGTCAAGGTAGAAATCACAATAGCCAGTGCCGTAGGCCCGCACCCGGACGACCGGATATTACTTCCCCCATAAGGCAGAGAAGCCCACGGCTCCTCCCCCTGGTTGTAGTAAACCGCCTCCCCCACACAGCCGGCCACCGTATCATACGCAATCCGGTCCCCCTCCGTGGAAATCGTCCCGGTATAAATATCCTCCGAAGCCCCTTCCCCCAGCACGAAATTTTTCCAGCTTGCCGCCCGCAGCACCAGGTCCTGAACTCCCTCCGCCCCCTGGCTGGCTATCTGAAACAAGGTCAGCACATAATTAAATGACGTCTGATCCGTAACCCTCCGGTACTCATACCCCGTTTTCACCTCCGAAAGCTCCGGTTCCAGCAGCACCACAATGGCATAATCCACAATCTCCCTTTCCACCTCATCATCCCCGGACCCTTCCGTCTCTGTATGGGTCCCCGTCTGTGTCCAGCCCAGAAACTCCGAAGCCCGCTCCTCCACCAGAGACTTTAACAACACTCCCGATACCTCCAGACTTCCACTCACAATCCCAGACTCTCCTGTCCCATCTCCATTTCCACTCTCTGCTCCTTGTATTTCTCCCCCTGTTTCCACTCCCCCTGTCTCACCAGAATTTCCACCATTCCCATCAGCCTCTCCAGAACCCTCTCCTTCCAGGCCTCCATTCCCATTCCCTTGAACCATATCCGTAAAAATCAGATACCCCTTCACTTTCTCTACATAAGCAGGCGTCTCCCCATTCTGAGGAATCCGATACCCAGCCCTTTTCACCGCCCCCGGCCCCGCATTGTAAGCCGCCAGCGCCAGATCAAGCCCATTAGGATACGCAGAAAATGTCCGTAACATCTCCTGTATGTACTTCGCCCCTCCCATAATATTCTGCTTCGGATCATAAGGATCGGTCACCCCCAGGTTCCTTGCCGTGGCCGGCATAAGCTGCATAATCCCCACAGCCCCTGCCCCCGAAACCGCATTGGGGTTAAAATCCGACTCCACCTTAGCCATCGCCTTCAAAAGCGCCTCCGGCACTTGGTATGTAGCCGCCGCCAGAGCAAAATACTCATCATACACACTGGTCAGGTTCCCATCCATTCCGCCATAAGAACCATACCCGTTAAATCCCACAATCCGGCTCCCACTCCACTCCTCCTCAATCAGCACCGCCAGATAACGACTCAGCTTCGGCTTCAATACCCTTTCATACTCATCCGTCTCCACCTCATACCCGTCATAATCCTCCCAGTTCTCATCAAAATCCTCCCCGATCTTTCCATACAGAGAATCCCTCTCCCCCCCAATCAGCCCATAAATCTCCTCCGCCAACTGAGAATCCTCCGCCAAAAGGGTATCTATCTGATTTTTAATGTTCCGGTACTCGGCCTCCCTGGCCTGGGCCACATACCCATCCGCGTCCCCAAACCCCAGATAAGCCAAAATAATCCCCACCCCATTGACAATCACAAAAACAAACAAAAGAACAGACAAAAGGATCGAAAGAACCACCTTCCAAAACGTCTTACTTGTAACCAGCGCACCCACGGCCGCCCCCAAAGGCCCTGCCAGCGCACTTCCCACAGCCATGCCCCCAGCCGCCCCGCCTGCACTGGCCGCTGCCATAGCTCCATGCGCCGATTGTACCGCCTGGGCGATCCGTTCCGCCTGCCCCGCTGCCCGGGCTCCCCGGGCAGCCATTTCTGCCGCTTTATCAAGCGGCCCATTGTCCCTCCAATCCTCCGACATAAACTCTCCTTATATGGGAATCCCCAATCTCTATTTCCTGCCACTCCCATTCCTCTGATCATAGCCACGCCCGGACTGCCCCACATTTCCGACAGCCCCCTGGTCTTTCCCTCTCTGTTTCACACTCCGCTTTCCAACGGACTTTCCTTTCGTTTCCTGCCTTCTATCACCAAATCCATTCTCTGACTTTTCATGTCCGGCTCCTGCTCCAGCCTTCCCTATTCCATTTTGGGCATTTGGCCTTTCCATTCTGTTTCCAGTTTCCGCCTGCTCCCTTCGGCTTCCCGGCACAGTCCTCTGCTCCTTGTAAATCTTCTCCAGCTTAAGAGTCCCATCCTTTTCCAGAGACACCCTGGTTTCCGGAAGGCTTCCCGGTGCCTTTGCCGTTTCCGGAAGCTCATAAAAGGTCTTCCCATTCTCATGGATTGTCTGATACTCACCCTGGGGCCTCTCATATTGGGAGGCGTCATAACGCATATACCCTTCACCGTCCCTCTCTGCCCTATACGCTCCAGGCATTCCAGTCCCGTAATCTCCCATGCCCGACATTCCATGCACCACACCGTCCATATTTCCTGCACCAGAAGCAGAACTGCCTGCCATGCCGCCTTCCGCTCCGAAAACCTCTCCCGAACCATTACCAGCACCCTGTCCAGAACCACTCCCGGCCGCATGTCCATTTCCAGTTCCGATACTAGCCCCAGACACATTGCCAATCTTCTCAAAATCGCCACTCCCAAACCCTGATTCCATATTCGCAGCGTTTCCAATTCCTATACTTCCAACACCTGCGCCCACATTTCCAACGTTCGCACTTCCTGTACCTACGCTTCCAGTACCCACTTTTCCAATACCTGCACTTCCAGTACCTATATCTCCAATACCTTCACTTCCAGCACCTATATCTCCAATACCTGCATTTCCAACACCTACATCACCGCCGCCTATACCTCCAGCCATACCAATTCCACCAGCCGGTACTCCGCCTTCCGCCATTCCTTCCATACCCGAAATACCTCCGGCTCCATATCCCATACCAGCCATATCCATAGCCGCTTCGCCATATCCAGCCTCCCCACGGTCAAAGTCTCCCACCCCGCCCGAAAAGCCATCCATCCCCTCAGCAAAAGAACCTCCAAAGCTGCCCATATCTGCCGATTCAAAATCTCCTTCCGTCATACCAGAAATTCCGCCATCCATACTCTCCGCTGCCTCAAACATTCCACCAAACTCCTTATCCTCACCAGCCATTCCAGCATAGTCCTCCAAACCACTCATATCCGCCATAGGGATTCCGCCGCCGTCCATCTCCATATCTCCTGAACCCATACTCTGGCCCGTAAACTCCGCACCCCCATCTTCCATTCCAAAAGGTGCCATACCTTCCGCCCCCATTTCCGTCCCAAAAGGCTCCACGCCTCCATGTCTCATTTCCGTTCCAAAAGATTCCATACCTCCTGGCATATCCTCCCCCGTATCCATAACCGAACCAAAAGGCCCGTCTTCCACCCCGCTGCTTCCCAAATCCATCTCTCTGCCTTCCGTTCCCATTGTCATAGCAGAGTCCTCTTCCGGCACACCAAAAGGAAGGTTCTGCCCCTCCCCAGGCTCCATATCCCCGCCAAACTCTCCAAATCCTGTGCCTTCCCCCGGCTTCTCTCCACTTCCCATAAACTCCGGCGCCTGGCCTCCAAAACCATCCGCGCCCATTCCTCCAATACCGCCTCCCGGCTGTCCCGTTCCCCCTGTCATTCCATTACCAGCAAATCCCGGACTTCCATTCCCCAAAGGAATCGTCTTCCCTGAACCAAAATTCATGTGGCCGCCATGCTCCCCCTGTGCAACCCCTTTCCTGCCGCCGCCGAAATTCATAAGCCGCCCAGCCATAAGCAATGCCCCCAGCCCGCTCATACCGCCGCCGATCCGTCCCAGGTTCACACCCAAAGACCCCATATAAGAATCCAGCTTCGCCGTAATCTTGCAGAACCCGATAAGACACATATTGGCCGCAAAAAACTTCGTAAACCCATAAGAACTTGCCATCATATTCCCATAAGCCGACAAAAACATCTTCACGCACCAGGCATCCAGAATCACCACCAGCACCTGGCCCCCAAACATCTTCGTCCAAGAGCCCAGCACGTTGTTGGTCGCCTTAGACCCTCCCGCCGCAAACGCCAACGGCGATGTATAAGAAAAGATCCCCAGCAGCACATACCGCTCCGCCAGAATAAACAACATCTTAAAATAATTCCAGGCCACCACCAGCTGCAGCAGCAGCTTCAATATGGAAATCGTCATCACATCAATCCCCAGAACCGACATGACCCCTTCCGCCGCCGTCACATACTCACTGAACGAATCCACCGTAATCACAGTCCCCACCACCCAGTCATAAGGCGTCCCCGCAACCTCCAGGATATAATTCACAATATCCTTGGCAAACATAATCATACACAGACAAAAACAAGACCGGAATACTAACTCCACCGGGTCCTCCGAAGCCGTCCCCAGCTTCCCAAACATAGACTTAAACAGCTGCCACACCAGAATCATCAAAAGCAGGGCCACCCCCATAGGCACAATGGCATTCCGGTACAAATCCCCCGCCACTCCAAACAACTCCTCAAACAAATCCAGATCACAAGACAAAATCTCCGTAAACATCCCGCTGGCAACATCCATCATGTCCACAATAAACTTAGAACACATCTCACTCACAGACTCAAACAGCAATTCCAATAACCAGCCCATTCATTCCTCCTATTTTCCAGGCACGCTTCCCTCCCTTCCCGTCATCTGCCAGACCACTGGAATCTCCAAAAACACGCCCTATTCTATTCCATTTTCCTCCTCCAGAGGCCTCCCACCTCCTTCCTGCCGGGAGAGCACCGGCCTTTTGTTTTTTCAAAATCAGCAACATTTTATCCTTGCCCTGCCCCCAGATGAATTTAGATCATAGATGATCCAGACACTTCCATCCAATCCATTCACAAATACTTCCCGCCAATCCACCTGAAAGCCCTCCAGAACCTTCACCACCCCATAAAACAAACACCGGACAAGTTTCCCTATCCGGCTCTACCTGTTTACGGTGTAAATGAACTCTGTGGAATAATCTTCTCCATGTAAGTCACAATGGCTCCCAACGTCATCAGCGCCGCCCAGCAGATAATAATCCGCTTCAGCCAAGCCCTGGACTCATCCACGGTCTTTCCCGACTTAGAAAAATTCATCAGGAACAGACACACAGCCGCACACACCACAGCCCCCACGGTCGCCAGACCTGCCACATCCGTGTACACCTGCTGCATAGCGCTTTTCGCCACACCAAAAATATCCGTTGCATATGCCGTCTGACACATCAGAGCCGCCATCATCCCCACAGCATAAGCACTTCCCGCCATCCGGGGAATCTGACTCTCCACCTTTCTGCCCACAGCCTCCAGACGATTCTTCGCCTTCCGAACCAATACCGCCGGCCTCCTTTCCGCCCATTCGGGCACAAAAAAAGCAACCACCAAATCTGATGATTGCTTCCCATGATTGCAATATTCGGTTTCAATTCCTATGGCTCTCCATGTCTTAACCATGCATAAAAATTGATGATACCATTATAAAAGATTCAAAATTGCAAGTCAATAGCTGCACAGTCCCAATGTAGTCTCTTTTCCGTCCCATTTCCGCTTTGTGCCACAGTGGCACAAAGCTTCTATTTTCTATAGCGTCAACTTTTCTTCTATTTAAGCATATATCAATACGCTCTCAACTCCATCACAAAATCATCATTTTTAATTCCTCCAACTCGTTTCTATATTTTTTATCATCAATATTTTCAATCAATGCTTTTGCATCCAGGTCAATCAACATGCCGTCTTCAAATGTTAAAAAGTCCATATAATTATCTTTTATCATCATTGATAAATGACGCGGCAGACCAATATTTTGTAATTCTATTACAATATCATCAGTCGTTCCATATTCTACATATTCCGCCCAATTATCTCCCGCAGTTTGTTTACCATTTTTTTCAGATACAATTAAATAGTAATTCAAAAAATAATTCTTAATTTTAAACCGAAGAACATTATCAATATCAGAAATCAAATTATTAATTATAAGATTAATATGCTTCCGATCATTCGGATTAAACACTGTTGGCTTGTTATTATACCAAATTTCTCCTTTCTTCTTATAATAATTAATTATATAAATAATCATCATATTTAAAGGAGTAGACTTCATCCAGGAATGCATCAAAACCGCAAAGTATTGCAATCTCGTTCTTTGTCTTACCATCGGGTTTCTCCCCTTAGATTCTTCCTTACTCCAATTATAATAATCATACATTCTTTCTAATACTTCCAGACACGTTTGATATGTAATTTCTTCCGGAAAAGCTCTTTCCGATTCTTTGATTTTTACCCATACTTTGTTTTGATATATAGCCTTTATATTTGAGCACTGCTCCAAAATATATAATGGAATATGATTATCCTTTTCCATTCGTTCTAACAATTTTTTTCCATCTGTATTTCTTCTCAAAAAATTGCTCATTAAAATAGAATCCGTTTTAGAAGCCTGATGTGAAAATACAATATTAGCATAATGATCCCAAACTTCTTTTTCGTTCTGAGTATAACTATCTTTTGTAAAATCTATTTGTCTCAAAGAATGTTCCAAATTTATATAAAAATTTTTTTGTCCGTTTATTACCAAAGGCTTGACAGCCTCTATTTTTTATTCCTCACAACTTCTAAATCTTTATTTGGATTATCCCATCTATTCTTTTTCTCTTCCATTCGTACACAAATAATATTTCCGCTTAACTCTTTACTCAATCTACCTGCCCGTCCCGCCAAATTCCAAAAATCAACATCAGAAAATTTGGAATTTCCAATCGCATTACTAAAAATGAATATATTTTTTGCCGGCAAATTCACTCCCTCCAAAAGAGTAGATGTACAAAATATATAGTCGATCACCTTATCTTCAAATAATTTCTCAACTCTTTCACGTATACGTTGTGGCAATCTCCCAAAATGAAATGCAACACCTTTCTTTAAACAATCAATTAGAAAGTAATCTTTGTGTATATAAGATTTTATAAGCTCAATTAGTGAATCAATTCTTATATCCTTTTGTTCAGGTAATCCCCTTGAAAATTCCAAAGCAAACTCTATAGTATCTCCTACTGTATTACAATACACAATATTTTTACAACTTCCTCCTAACTTCTGGAGAAGTTTTCCTTTATAATCTTGTTCTTTTTTTCCAAGATCATCAAAAATAATATCCTCCCCAGTTTCTGTAAACATTCTTCCATTTCCTTCTATGTAATCAATGAAGAATCTATTCTGAGCAACTGGAGATTCCTTAATAATCATCTGCTCATCTATACTTTTTTCAAATAATTGCAAAAAAATATATGCATTAGGAATGTTAGGAGAAGCAAAATACAATTTAATACTTTTCCTTTCCGCCAAAAGAATAGCATGATAATACAAAGGTGCTCTTGAATCCTTTTCAGCAATTATTTTGTGTGCCTCATCAACAAACATGTAATTGATTACCGGATTTTTCTTTTCACCTAAATATGCTATCAAACGCTCTGGAGTAAAGACAAACACATATTTTAGCATCCTATTTCTATATATCATTGGAACCACCGGATGTACTAACACCTTATAATTCTTATCTAAAATAGTTCTTTTTAGCCTTGCACTAACCTGATTTATAAGTGCCCTTGTTGGTACCAAAACTACTATATTATCTATTCCATGCCTTTCAGTAATAATATGTTGAATAAATGCATCCATTATAAAAGATTTACCAAAAGATGTTGGTCCTGAAAAGCTATAATGGTTACTATCCTTCATTGCCTCAAATAATTTATACTGTGGATCAGTAAAAATCAAATCATTAAAGGGCACTTTTTGATAAACCTGTTTTATCTGTTTTTCTAATGCTGTTTCGATTGTATCCACTGCTTCTGGTTTTTCAACTGCAATATTTAAAGATATAAAATTTCCCAATTTCGTTAAAATAGCATTAACATAATACTGAAATTGCATATCATCCTCATATGCATCATACATTAAACTAATAATTTTATATGCTTTATTTCTTCCCTCCGCCTCAGAACTTCTTGATAAAATGTCTGCAAAACGCAATACATCATCAAATTCCTTCTCAGAAAGTAAAATATCATCTTTCTGATATAAAAAATTATGGGCATATTTATACTCTAACTTTCTTGTAAGTTCATTCAAATAAGGGTCAATCAATGCACGATGAACCCTTGTTTCCAACCATGTCATATTGTAATGGCCTCCATAATCTTTTGTCTTTTTAAATTTATATCCGTAAATGGCAAAACGTAAATGTAGAAGTTATGCCCTTGCAGCTTATTGTCTATAATCCTCTGTTGTATATTTCCAAGATATTTACTAACCTCAACATCTACTCTTGATTTGATTAATTTCCTAAATTCTGCCGTGGGCATTCCCTTCTCTTCTTCACTTACATCTATTTGAAAACCAATAAAAATACCAAATGCATCATCTACATCAAAATTACTATTGGGGGTAGGATAAATTAAACTTTCTAAAAAGTCTCTTTCTTCCTCTGAAAAAGACTCTTTAAACAAATTATCACTAATCAAACTTTTTTCATATCTTATTCCACTTTTGCTGTTTCCTTTATCATTAATACCATTTTTAAAATTATAAATAGATATAAATGCTTCTCTAATTGCAGCATCTATTTTTTGATACGTTTTTGATTCACCAAATATTAACTGATAATTACCATCCGGCAACCTGAGAAAATGTACTCCATCGGCTCCGTTCACATAATGACTTGTTGAGGTTTTCAATTCCAGTTTTGTAAGTATTTTGGGCGCACCCAAATGCGTTTCTAAAAAGCAAAACAAAAGAAGTTCCCCCAATTCCCCATTATTCCTTGTATATTCAACAAACTTCTCTCGTGCCTTTTTAGAAAGCGTTGCAGGTCTATTTTTATATTTTTCCTTTACTTGCCTTGATATTGAATAATCTATTACTGGATCAAGAAGCATATCTATTAGTAAATCATAATCAAATTCATTAGAATTAATCTTCAATACAAAAAGATTCAGTTTATTCTTTTTATATTTATCCAAATCTTTTGACCATATCAAATTAAAAGATCCTAAAAAATCTGACTCTTTTAAACTGATTTCCATCCTCATTCTCCTTCGTATCAAAGCAGTTTTACTACATTTTATCATACTTTTATCTATTTTACTATTAAAAAAGCCGATTAATATCGTATTTTCCAATCAACACATTGCTTACATAGTTCAATATCTCTCAAATGCCTATCCTCAAAAGGAAAAGGCAGCCACCCAAATGGCTGCCCCTCTACACTCCTTTCCTATTATGCAGCGGCCCGTACCCGCCCCTGCTCCCTGTCATTCCACACAATCGTATAATAGTAATGCGTGGTCTCAACGCGAATATAATCTGCCGCAATCTCAAGAATCCTTTTCACCCGGTCCGTCCACCATACGCTGTCTCCATAAAGATAACAGGCCTCTTCCCCAATCTTCACCGGAAACTGGACTTCCCCTGTCACATGAACACTTCTCTTTGCCTGCAGCTTTACATCCTTCACCATAAAATTTCCCCTTTCATCAGCCTGCCAGACGATCCAGTGACAACACACTCACCCTATCTGTCATATCAACCTTTTTCCCATTGCCGAACGAAAACTCCAGCCTCTTTACCGCAAACGGAACCACCCTCTTTTTACGGAAATCAAACACCTCCGCCTGAATATCCGTAATCACCATCTCCGGCATTCTGGATTTAAAATAATTATAATCCAAAACTTCTGCCTGCTTTCCCGTCTTCAAGTGGGCCAAACGCTTATCATCCGTCCGGATTCCCCTGGCCTCCATCTCCACCGACAGAATGCCATTTTTCAACTCCCTCTTTTTCTGCTCCACAGACTCCATAGAAAAATTTGACGTCTCCGATGTCTCCATAGTCAGCCCCTTCAAAAGCAGCGCACAATCATCCGCCTTCGCCGGCTTCATCGTCTCCAGCCAAAGCCGCATTTTCTTAAATTTGTCCCGTTTCATTCGCCCCTCCTTCACTTTAATAAAATCCTACCTCTGCCCTCCTTCCATATCGCCGTCCCTTTTTCTGCACAAAAAAAGACGCCGCATTTCCATTACAAAATGAGCGTCATTCTCTGATTCATAGATAAACAAAAGCAATCCGGTAAGATATTCACCGTTCAGCTTCCTGCTTGTGCATACAGGAACAAATTTTTATTATATCTTTTGCCTAAAAGATATATAAATCAATACTCCTATATAATAGCACTATATATAGTATATGTCAATAAGAATATACTGTATATAGTGTTGTTTCATACCATTTAATCTCCTACAAATCTTCCCTCCACGTATCCCGGTAATGCTCCAACAACCTCCTACTTTCCTCCTCATACCCCCACAAAATCCCTTCCACTGCCTTCAGAGCGCTGTCCCTCCACCGAAAATAAGTACTCCGGTTAATTCCTACTCCCTGAGACAAATGCGGCTCCAGCTTTTCCATAATCTCCGAAATATTACTCAGTTGGTGCGGTGTCATATAGGTATAATACAGAACCCAGTAATACCTCTCCCCCTGGGGATGATACAATCTCATCAATTCCACCGATTCATCAATCAGTTTCAAAAACTTATTGGAGCTGCTGATCGCTTCCACCCTTGGCTTAATATTCGCCTCATCATCATTCAAATCCATCCCTGCCTGATAAATAGATTCCAGAAAGCTGTCCACATCCGTCCCATATTCCTTCCGGAAACGGTGCTTCACCTGCCCGATCTGCACCTGCATACGCCAGGAAACCGAACGATAAATCTTAAACAGCACGATCACATTATGATACGCTTTGTTTTCTTTGCTCTTCTCCGTAATAACTCCACTCTTACCCATAATAATCCTCCAAATCAAATTAAAAAATCAAACAAATTGCTCTGTTAAGTTTCAAAATTTGCTTTGGAGAATGAACTACCCTACCTGGAATCACCAGAAAACACTATAAAATATTTTTGCTGTTTTATCCCTTTTTTCCTCTGTTATCCTCTTGCGCCGACACAAAAAATTCTTCCATAGGTTTCTATTATGATGACACAAAGCTCATAAATATACTTTATGCCACCATGACATAAAAGCTCCAATTTATGCTTTATGCCACTGTGACACAAAGAACTCTACTCATTCTTTCTGCCATCGTGGCATAAAGACTCCTCCTCTTTACTTTCTGCCATCGTAGCACAAGGCTTCCACTCTCACTTTCTGCCACCGTGGCACAAGGCTCCCATCCATACTTTCTGCCACCGTGGCACAAGGCTCTTATCCATACTTTCTGCCACCGTGGCACAAGGCTCTTATCCATACTTTCTGCCGCCATGGCACAAGGACTCCCATCCCTGCTTTCTGCCACCGTGGCACAAAGGCATCACCATTCTTTCTACCCACTCCCCTTCGCTCTCCACGAATCCAAAAGGCTGTAAACCACCTCCTCAATCTCCTCCTTCGTATACCCCTCCGGAAAATAATCCCGAATCCGCTTTGCCGAAATGGTGATTCCTCCTACTGTTTTCACATTCCTGCACAAAATCTCCTCAACCTTCTCAACACTCAACTCCCCCTTACCGCTTTCCACCCGCAGCAATTCCGCTTCCCCCTTTGACGGAAACACCTGCCTCTGCACCACATAATCCCTCACCAGTTCCTGCTCCCCTTCCTTCAAAAAAGAAAGGCTCTCCCCCAAAACAACAGGAATCCGTTTCTGATCCACCAGTTCTAGCAATTCCGGCACCAGATAGGTAAGCCGGATATACCTGTGAACCGTCCTGGCACTCTCCCCAGAGGCCTCCCCCAGTACCGCCGCCGTATGCTGTCCTCCCTTCACCCCCTGATGTTCCATGGCCTCCATTTTCATCCGGTAAGCCCTTGCCTTCTCCGAAGGAAGAATATTCAGCCTCTGAATATTGGAATCCACCATGGCAATAACCGACTCATCATCCGTCAAATCCCGAACAATCACCGGTATATCCGAACACCCGGCCAACTCACTGGCCCGCTTCCTCCTATGCCCCGCAATAATCTCATATCCTCCACCCTTATCCGGCCGGACAATCACAGGCACCAGAACGCCAAACTGCCTCACACTCTCCACCATTTCCATCATCTCTTCATCTTCCATAACACGGAATGGATGTCCCTTAAACGGATGAAGCTCTCCCAGCGGCATTCTGACCACCTGATTTTCCGCTGTTTCCTTTTCTACCCCTTTCGGCTCCTGCTCTCCAAACAGATCATCAAAAGAACGGAACTTAATCTTATCCGCACTACGACTCCCCACCGCCAAGCACCTCCTTTGTCAGTGCCGCATACCCTTCCGCCACGATTCCCTTAGGGGCATGGATAAAAATGCTCTTTCCCTCCGCGCTGGTTTCCGCCGCCTTAATGGATAACGGGATACAATTCTCAAATATATGTATCCTGTCCCCATAAGCCTCCCGAAGCCGGTCAGAGATATCCTTCGCGTAGTTCGTCCTGCGGTCCACCTTGGTAAGCAAAATCCCTTCAATCTCCAGGTCCCTGTTCAACTGCCGCCGCACCCGACCAATAGTCTTAATCAGCTGCTGCAGCCCCTTCACCGACAAATAAGCCGATTCCACTGGTATCAGCACACTATCCGCCACCACCAGTGCATTAATGGTTATCATCCCCAGAGAAGGCATAGTATCCAGCAAGATAAAATCATACCGTTCCCGAACCCTATCAATATACTGCCGCAAGATCGTCTCCCTACTCATCATGTTCACCAGGGTTGTCTCCATACCTGCCAGTTCAATATTGGCAGGAAGAAAATCCACTCCCTCCTCATGGTGCAGAATCCCCTCATCAAGCTCCCACGGTTCATCATTGACCACCTTCTCCATCAGATTCACCAAGGTAACATCCAGTTCATCCGGCTCTGCAATCCCCAGACACGCTGTCATACTGCCCTGGGCATCCGCGTCAATCAAAAGGACTCTTTTTCCTTCCCTGGCCAGTCCAATACCCAGATTCACACAAGTTGTACTTTTTCCCACTCCGCCTTTCTGCGAAGCTACGGTTATGACCTTTGCCATCTTTTTTCCTCCGTCAATCGTCTCTCTTTAAGCTGCCCCGCAATACTCCGGATACCGAATCTTAACCGCCTGCCAGAAATAAGGCGCATAGCCACAGCAGAACAGTTCCTCTACCGTATACCGCCCACATTCCGTCAACTGCTCCTCCGAATCCTCATAATCGAACACACTTGGGGTTCCATTGTTATATAAGTTGTAAGCCATTCGGACAATTTTCCTACTCCCGGAAGTCTGCCACCCATCATGCAGGCACTCTGTCTTCACCAATCCAGTCTTGAAATCATAAATCTCATTTACATGATCCCTTGTATCCCTGTCAATTCCCAGACAGTACACCAACGCAGCATGATAGACATCCTGATATCTGCACCGCTTCAATGACCGAACAAAAAAATCCTTATGCTCCATACTTGAATAAATCATTTTCTCTTCATTCATATTCTTTATTTTCCTTTTCTTTTTTTGAAGGTAACGATGTGGTTTTTAATAATTTGAGTAAACTTCGCTAAAGATTTAAGATACCCATTTTACTCAACAAGTAGTTTGAGTAATACTCAAGTTGAAGTGATTTCAGACGGTTTTATACGGTATTTTGCGGCTTTTTCAAAAACACGCAAAAGCCCCAAAACACCTTGCATTCTCCGATCAATCGGGAATTTACAAGGCTTTTGGGGCCTTTTTCATATCATGTTAAATTTTCAGGGTTCAGGGCTTACATTCCCATCTGCTTCGCCACTTCTTCAGCAAAGTTCTCTTCCTTCTTCTCCAGGCCCTCACCTGTCTCGAACCGGACAAATTTCTTCACCTTAATATTTGCCCCGTTTTCCTTAGCTACAGCCTTTACATACTGATCCACAGACTGCTTACCATCTTCAGCCTTCACGTAAACCTGATCCATCAAACAAATCTCTTTAAGCTCCTTATTGATACGCCCTTGAACCATTCCTGCAATTACCTTTTCTGGTTTGGAAGCCTCCTTCGGATCATTTTGGATCTGAGCCATCAAAATCGCTTTCTCATGCTCAATAAATTCTTCGCTGATCTCGCTGCGGTCTGTATACATTGGCTTCAATGCTGCGGCCTGCATGGCTATATTTTTAGCCATTTCTTTTATCGCATCGTTGATAACATCGGTTTCAACATCCACTAATACGCCAATTTTGCCGCCGCCATGAATATAAGAAGCAACAAAACCGTTTTCTTCGACTACTTGCTCAAATCTACGGATATTCATATTTTCGCCAATGATAGAAATTTGAGAAGACAAAGCCTCTTTTACTGTCATAGACGGGTCTTTTGCCCAAGTTTCTTCCATAAAAGCATCAATATTTGCTGCAGTAGTTACCAATGCCTGAGCGGCAACATCAGCCACATAACTCTGGAATTTTTCATTCTTGGCAACAAAATCCGTCTCTGCGTTTACTTCTACCGCAACAGCCTTCTTACTGTCCTCAGTAAGAGCAGTCACTACAATTCCCTCTGCCGCAATGCGGCCAGCCTTTTTAACTGCGGCAGCAAGTCCTTTTTCTCTCAAATACTCAACTGCTTTATCCATATCCCCATCAGTCGCCGCAAGAGCTTTTTTACAATCCATCATGCCGGCTCCTGTCATTTCTCTTAATTCTTTCACCATCGCTGCTGTTACTGCCATTGTCGTATACCTCCATAAATTTTTCATTATACTTAATCAAGTAGGGAGAAACTTTTCCCCCTTTTCGCCGCTTTAGCGGCATATTCCTCTGTGTGGGCCTGTGCAATCGAGTAGGGAGGGAATTTCCCCTGTTCGCCGTGCGGCCCCATGCTGCATCAGCAGCAAACTTCCTTATGCGGGCCTGTGCATAAAAAGTGCTTCAACCCGTAAAGCAACAAGTTAAAGCACCTTTTTCATTGACCAAGTATCACACAAAATGAAATCTTCGGATTATTCCTCTGGATTCTCCTCACTTTGTTCCTCAAAGAGGTCAGAAAAATCCGCTTCTGCCTGACCCTGATTAGCTTCGATAACCGCATCAGCCATTTTAGATACAATCAGCTTTACGGCTCGGATAGCATCATCATTACCCGGGATCACATAATCCAGTTCCTCCGGATCACAGTTGGTATCAGCGATACCAATTAACGGGATATTCAGGGCATGAGCCTCCTGAACGCAAATTCTTTCCTTCTTTGGATCAACAATAAAAATCGCATCAGGCAGCCTCTTCATATCTTTGATGCCGCCTAAATTTTTCTCTAACTTTTCCCACTCTTTCTTTAAGGCAATTACTTCTTTTTTTGGCAATACGTCAAAAGTGCCATCTTCTGACATGGTTTCAATAGCTTTCAACCGATCAATACGGCTCTGAATGGTCTTAAAATTAGTCAACATACCACCCAGCCATCTTTCATTAACATAAAACATTCCACAACGTTCAGCTTCTGTTTTAATAGCATCCTGAGCTTGCTTCTTGGTTCCTACAAACAAAATGATACCGCCGTTAGCTACAATATCGGAAACCGCATTGTATGCCTCGTCCACTTTACCAACAGATTTCTGTAGATCAATAATGTAGATGCCATTTCTTTCCGTATAAATATAGGGAGCCATCTTCGGGTTCCATCTTCTTGTCTGGTGCCCGAAATGCACGCCAGCTTCCAAAAGCTGCTTCATTGAAATAATGCTCATGAGTTTTTTCCTCCATTTGGTTTTTCTTCCACCGGCCTCTCATATTTCCGCAGGGACCTGTTTCGCAGGCACCGCCATTGGAATCAACCGGCGTGATTTTTGCAACAATGCAGAATAGAATTGTCCGAATTATTGCTGGTTTTCAACTTCTACATAATAACATAACTTCTAATACTTGACAAGTGGTTTTTATCTGAAATTAAAACAGATGTATTTTTCAGTCAATAACTGCCTATCAACTGCTTCAATTTCTCTTCTGCCTGAAAGCGCCGTTTAAATCGGACAGTAAGAATCTCAATCTCTCCATTTTTTGCAAATGCCAGCAAAAACTTTCCTTTCGCGTCGATTACCCCGGCCACTTTCAGACAAACCCGCTGTTTTATTGTTATTTGTTCCGCTGTTTCTGTTTTTTCCGCTGCCAGCTCCATCTTCTCTCGCTCTTTTGCCGGATAAAAGCATATGGACTCTCCCTCGACCTCCAAACTGCCAAATAAAGCATCTGCCAATTCCGCACTCAGCACGCAGGCATCTTGCTGCCCTATGGTATCATATACTCCAGATAAAATCCTCGCCGGAAAAGCCAATTTCATGTTACCGTAAACACCTATAATCTGAGCTGTCTCTTTTCTGCCTGTAGCAACAGCCTGTATTTCCTCATATCCTCCTGTATTCCGTCCTGCTATATCGAGAATTCCTTGTGATTCTCTTTTTTCCTGTTCTTCCCAATACTTAAGCTGCTCTGTCCCTATGCCATACCCTTGGCAATCTAATTCCAGACAGCAAGGGATATCGAATAGATACCATCGCGCTCCCAAACCCACGATGATCATAAAAATTACGAAAATTAGCAGCGCAAATAATTTTCCTGATAATTTTTTTATCCAATTTTTCATCCTGCCTATATCTAGTATAACCCAATTTAAATACCTTGCTGTTTCGCTGAAAATGCTTTTTCGAGAGTGCACAGGAAAAAGCGGAAGCGTAGTGGTGCTACGCTGAGCATTTTTCCTGTGTGCTATCGGGAAAGCAGACCAGCGAAATGTAAGGTTATTTAAATCGGGTTGTACTAGCTCCATTTTCTTCTATCCTATCCGGAAATAATTTTTTCTGCGTATCAAAAATCTTTTTCCTTGTTATATCAGTAAATCTTTCTTCCATATTATCAAAAATCATCGGTCAAACGTACTCGGTTTCCCTCTTCAATAATTTGATTGCTGCGAATAATAATTTCATCCGTGGCCTGCAGCGGACCTTCTACCGCCGCTTCGACACTCCCCAGATATAAAAGCTGTAAATCTACCCGGCGGGCTGCAAATTCTTCCCCCAGGATAGCTCGCCTGGGACTTGCCACCAGGCAATAATAACCTTTCATATCCTTACGCAGCCCCTGTAAAGGAATAACCTGTCGGTAAATTGCTGACTGTTTCCGGCATTCATATTCCGTCACTGCTCCCAAAGGGATTTCCTGTTCAAGTCCCGCCCGGAATACCCCCATCGTGTCACCCAGCAAATTCATCTCTTCTATTTTTACCTCTTGTTTTTTTATCGTTCCTGGAATAGTTACCTGCAATACATCTCCGACAGTTAATTTCTGCCCTTCCTTTTCAAATTTGCCTTCCAGGCAAAAACTGCCGGTTGCCATGGCCAACCGCTCTTCCCCGCTCGAAGTTTTTCCGGCTAAAAGTTCATTTTCCACAATTGTGCTGCTCCGATCCGCATAAACCTTTCCATCTGTAACGAAAAGTTTCTCCAGCTTCATTAATTCCTGTTCTTTTTGCGAGATATCCAGCAATATTTCCTGCCGGGCAAGCTGAGATAACTGACGATTTTGTTCATGACTCAGGCGGATATTCTCATCCTTCCTGATGGCAATCTGCCATTCCCATTGTGCTTGCTCCACAGCCTTTTCCAGTTCTTTTAATTTTTTTGCTTCCTCTTTCTGCTTTTGCTCTTGTTGCCTTATTGCTTCTTCATAGCTTTCCTGCAGGGCTGTCTGCGTGCTGGTATCTCCCTGCCGAATCCGGTCACTTTGATCATCAAGCAAATCGAGCGAATACTCTGCATCATTAATCCGGTCATCCCATTCATCTTCTAAATCGTCCAAATCTTCTTTAGCGCGTGCCAACTCCCGCTTTTTACGTGTGATTTCCTTATCTTCTTTATCCTCTGACTCCATTTCCGCCAATTCCTCTTCCAGATCCTCTGCCTTGCGCCTGGCCTCGCGCAAAGCGGAATTGCGGGAATTCTTTGCTGAATCAAGTGTTTGCCTGGCTGCTTCCTCCTCTCTTTCTTGTTGTTCCCACAATTCTTCCCTGGTCATCGCCCGTTTTCGCTCATATTCATACAAAAGTTTTTCTTTTTCCGCTTCATATTCCTCCATCTTCTCCTCGTATTCCTGTTGTCCCTCCGATAATTCTCTTTTTGCCAGATTCAGTTCCCAGACTGCCAGCTCTTGTTCCGTCACAGATTCTATCTCGCGGCTGGAAATGGTCTCTTTCTCAAGCGCCAACTGCAAACGGGAAATGTCCTCTTTCAGCTCATTCCTTTTTTCTTCCATGGAATCCCGGCTAAAACAAAACAATTCATCCCCCTCATCTACCTGTTTCCCCGGCATGGCTGTAACCGATTCAACTCTCAATCCGGTAAAAACCGGACAGAAAAACACCTGCTGTTCTCTCACCGTGCCCGTACCTGCAACCACTGTTTCCACCGTTTTTTCTTTTGCTCGTGCTGTAGCCACCTTAGGCACGGTGATACTGTCATAAATCCGAGACACAAACGTACATACAAGCATCAACAGGAAAAAAACAGCCGTTATCCTCCGACACGATAGAGCCCCTTTTCGCCGTTTTTGTTCCATTGATTTCTCCTCTTCATCTTTCATGTACTCTCGTCTCCTTTATTACCGCGGGCAACGAGCCAAGCTGACATGCTTGCATGTCCATTTGGCGACTGCCGCGAGGGGTGCTATGCGACAATAGCGCATGATCAGCACCGACCGAAGCGGAGTGTGGTTCAAATACCCCGCAGCTTGCTGCGCTACAAGTTTGATGCCCCATTAGCTTGCTGCGGGGTCTTTGCCTTCTGAATAAGCTACTCCTTCACCCCCGAAGAAGCTATTCCTTGCTCCAGTTTCCCTTCTCCGTTCAAATACAATAGTACCGGTGGTATCATCATCACTATCCCCGCAGCAAATGCTACTGCTGCCTTATCCTGCACAATATCCGGCAAATACAATGACAGCGGCCATAGCTGCATATCCTTGAGATAGGCAATCGGCTGTTCCAATGTATTCCAGGCATCAATAAATCCCAGTACCAGAGCCGTTACTATTCCCGGGTATCCTGTGGGGATTCCCACAAGAAAAAAGGCGCGAACTTCCCCTGCCCCATCTAAGTAAGCTGCCTCCAAAAGCGCCTTTGGCGCCGCTTCAAACGACCGGGTCATAATAAAAACAGGAAAAGTAGACCAAATTCCCGGCAAAATCAATGACAAATGAGAATTAAGAAGATTCATCTGATCCAAAACCAAATAATTGGATACCTGCGTTACCTGAAACGGCAATACCATTAAAAGGACATACAACCGGAACAGCCATTGCCTTCCGGGAAAATCTAATCGGGCAAAGGTCCAGGCAGCCGGTGTACCTACGAAGAGCTGCCCCAGCAGCATAGGAAAAACCTGGATACAGGAATTCCAAAACATAACAAAAAATCCGGGAGAACGCAACAGAAGCTCAATAAATGCTTCGCAGGATGGGTAGGAAGGCAGCAATGATATCCGTACCGGTGCTTTGGCAATTCCCAAAGGTGACAAATACCGCCACAAAAGCTCATCTTCCGGCATCAGGGAAGCGGCAACCATCAAAAGCAACGGGAACCAAACTAAGAAAGCGGACACCATCAAAATAAATGTACCAACGGACAAAAATCTGTTTTTCCTCTGTTTATTTTTATATGGATAAAATTCTTTCATACCTCTCCTTTTAATGATCATCTCAATTCCCAATTTCACATAATATAACTTATCAGAATTTGCAGAGCAAATTTTGATAAAAGGCGCGTCTTTTGCGCCGTAAATCCGATTATAGAAAGCAGCTTTTGCTTCCTATAATATAACTTATCAGAATTTGCAAAGCAAATTATGATAAAAGGCACAGCTTTTCGTGCCGTAAATCCGATTACAAAGTTCGCGAAGCGGTTTTATACCAAAGTTCCAAAGTCAAAATGCCGAAAAGTGGCCATCTTTGTGCTTAATCCCGGCCACAATCGCGTAAAAAATTCCCATTGCTATTCCTGCGCCGACTACCAGCATCACCGCCGCTGTGCTCATTTTTTGAACATCCAACGTTATAAACCAATGGCTAAATAGATGAGGAAGCATATAAATAGACAAATCCGGATAACTTCCGGCCAACAAATACGCTTCCCGGTATACACGAAAAGAATTAACCACGGATAACACCATTACCAGGCCCATCGTTCCCCGCAGGCACGGCAAAATAACATAACGGATCTGGGCCAGACTTCCTGCACCATCTACTCGCGCCGCATCATACAAACTTTCTGGTATGGCGCTTAAACCTGCCAGCCACAACAACAGATCATAACCTGTATTTTTCCACAGATAGGTTACGGTCAGTACCAAAAAAGCAGTTTGTCCGTTGACCCAGTCCAAATCCCACTTTCTTTTACTGATAAAGGAAAGAACCTGATTGAAAAATCCATCTGTACAAAATAAAATTTTCCACACAAGTATTATAGCCGCAGCAGGGATTACTATGGGAAGAACCAGACTGATCCGAAACAACCGCTGGCCTTTTTTTGACTGAGCAATCAATATTGACAAATACAGCGAAAAAACAAACAATACAGGAATTACCGTTATCATAAACCGCAAGGTATTCGCTACGGCCAGACGGAATGCGCCATTCCCCCACACGATACGGAAATTTTGCATTCCCACAAAAGCATATCCCCTGGCATCCAGAAAAGAACGGCGTACTACATCTCCAAAAGGCAACACGGAAAACAGACATACCCCGCACAAGCTTGGCGCCAGGAATAAGCCCGCTGTTACATTTTTTCTTCTTTGACGGCGGTTCATCACTTTACTCCTGTTCCGCCTGGTACAGCGCAAGCTGCCTGCCGATAGCCGAAGCTGCCTGGGCAGAAGTAATCTTACCAGCGAAATAATCTTGTGAACCGGATATGATCATTTCCATTACCGTCTCATCCAACATAACCGGAAAGGAAACTTCTTTCAAAAGAGCATAAATTTTTTGGCGTTCCTCAAGGCTTGGCCATCCAGCAGAAATATCATATTCCCCATATCCTGTCCCTATATAAAGATCCCCGTTATCATAAGCGCAATTCTCCTGCTGGGCCTGTATATTTACCGGGAATCCGTCATGAAAATATTCCTTCTGCACATCCAGGGAAAATAACATAGCCACGAACTCCTGCGCCAATTCCGGCTGTTTTGTTGCCTGATTCACTCCCGCCAGAGTCGAAGGGAAATAAATATTGTTGATTGTTGACAAAACTGCTTCCGGATGTTTCCTCCATACTGCCATAGGAATCATCGCGCTTTCCACTCCGTCAAATACCTCGTCGCCGCAATCGCAAAAACTTTGGTCAAAATTGGTTGCATTTCCCTTTATCCCGAAAGGAGCGATATAATTACTGATGCCAGGGTACTGTTCCATTTCTTCCTGCGTAAATACCGCCTTTGCGCCGCATTTATCTCCCAGGGCTTTCACCGTTTCCAAATATTTTACCAGTTTCATTTCCGTAAGCCCTTCTTCCCTGCCAAACAGCTCCTG
This sequence comes from uncultured bacterium, assembly GCA_947383005.1. Lineage (GTDB taxonomy): Bacteria > Bacillota > Clostridia > Lachnospirales > Lachnospiraceae > Brotaphodocola. The sequence continues at coordinate 70,785 of CANDBT010000007.1, forward strand.
ATATTGCAAGCAGGCAGCTCTCCTAAGAAAATTTTCGTAATTATCCATCCTGAATAAAGGATGCTCCCCTCCATAAGCTGCCATTTCATCTAATCCCGACAGAGCCTGGATAGCCGGATGCTCCCCGATTGCCACCGGCAGGGAAATCCTTGCCGGCATAGCATAAATTGCTCCGTCTTCCTGAGTAAAATCACCAATTACCTGCTCCATCAAAGGGCTTTCCTTTTGAATTTTTTCAAACACCTGGCGCAAATCCATGAGGATTTCCTTTTCCTGATAGGATTCAAAAGGCAATTCATCAAGAATCAGCACATCTGCGCCTTTCCCGCTTAAAAGTTCCGTATTCAATGCCCGTATGGTATCCTCAGAAACATCGCCGTTTTGATTTTCTCCATTCAAAACTTCTACCCGCACATGGGGATAAGCCTGCTGGAACAGTGCAGCTGCCTGGCGGACAGTAGAATTATCTTTTAGGCTATATACGGTGATCGCCGTCGGCGGGACTGCTTCCATATCCGGGTCATAAATATATTGTACCATAAAAAAATCATGCCCCGTATTTTTCGTGAAAACGCCATAATACTCTTCATTGTCCCCCGCCAGAAATTCTGTCAGGAAACAGCTTTCCATCCCCATAGTATTCATGCTTCCGTCAATAATCAGTTCCCATAGGCTTCCGCCCGCATTCACATGAGCCAGTCCATTTCTATTTACGGCATATATTCCGCCTGTTCCATCATCGAAAAGGTGCAATCCTTCACCATACTGATTAAGGCCCTCATAAAAAATGGTTTCTATTTTTTGTCCGTTATCCAGGCTGTAGCGTGTCACGCCCTGGTCAGTCCTCGTGACAAATTCCCTATCCGTCAGATATCCCTCACTGTCTTCTGAAGAACCACCCCAGGCTTTTTCCATAGCAAACAGCTTTGTCCCGTCCGGCCGGTAATAAACCGCCTCTTCTGTTGAATAAAGCAAAATATTCCCTTCTGCTCCTACCTCTGTTTTCGGCGGTATCCACCCATAACTGTTTCCCTGTTTCGGGTAAAAAAGATCTCCCAACAGCTCGCTGCTTCCAATAGCTGTTCCTGTTTCATCTTCTTTTATCTGATAAAGATGATAAATGTAACTCCCGTCTGTTGTCATTCCACTGAAATAATACTTGCCGTCAAGCCCGAAAAACACCCGCCGGAGCGCTAAAGGGGGTTCCTCTGGTTTCACCCGTTCCCACCAGCCCTCATCTTGCATCCATTCGTCCCCCTGCCATAAAAAGCGCCGGGCGCCCGTTTTTCCCTCTGGATTTTCCCGTATGGATGTATACAGCTCCAATATTCCGTCCTGGCCGCGAAAAAGAGAGAGGAAGGATTCCCCTTTGGCTTCTTCAGGTGCAGGAAGCTCTTTTTCCACGTATCGGCCTTTTGCCCTCTCTGTAATGCTTCCGCCCGTTCCGCTTTCTGCTTGTTCACGCCCCTCTTCCTGTTCAAATTGGCTTTCGCCAGGATTTGATTGATTTTTTTGACATCCACCCAAAATTCCTGCCGTCAAACTTAATCCTACCAAAAGAGCCGCCAGCCTTTTCCTCAATTTCCCTTTTTGTAATTGTTTCTTCATCATATCCTCCATAATTATAATCATGATAACCATTCTGCATACGTCAATTCTCACAAAAACGCACTACAGGCTGGCTTTCGTCAGATAACCGTTCAGGCAATCCTCGAAGTATTATGCGTCTGAGAACAAAGAATCCTGCTTTGCAGGATTCTCCGCCTGCGGCGGGTCGCTTCAGCAACATAATTCTTCTCCGCCGCAGGCATTGGCTCACTTAGCGAATGCAATGAGCTTAGTGAACAAGCCCACACCGTGTTGCACTTTACGTTCCACTTCGGTCGTTGCTAAACGAGTGCCACTGGCACTCAGCAACCTCGCGGAGCGTTTTTGTATCATAGGACGCACTTTCCTATGATACAATAAAAATTGCTTCGCAATTGGGCCGGATACCTGTTTCCTGTATTGTTTGCCTCAATGATAACAAATACTCCTCTAAAAAAACTGGAAAACCGTCCCCATATTTTTTAAAGATTTTTAGAGAATTCTGTGTTACACTATCTGCAAGGGAAATTTTCTCATATTTAATTTTTTCGGAGGCTTACATGCGGATTCTCATGATTGAAGATGATAAAGACTTATGTAAAAACATTACCTTGTCACTTAAACAACACGGTTATGAAACCGATTGCTGCCACACAGGCAGCGACGGGCTTTTTCTCGCCCGAGATACTCCTTATGATGCGATTATTCTGGATCGTATGCTTCCGGAAATGGATGGAATGACGATACTACAGGCTTTGCGCCGCCAAAATATCGCTACTCCCATCATTCTCGCTACCGCCCTGGATGGTCTTCACGATCGTATCGACGGTCTGGACGCCGGCGCCGACGATTATCTGGTAAAACCCTTCGCCATAGAAGAGCTGATGGCCAGAATCAGAGCTGTTACCAGACGTACAGGAAAGCTGCGGCTTTCTCGCTGCCTGTCTTTATCCGGCCTTTCGCTGGATCCCGAACAGCATCTCTTGACCTACGGTACGACTGTCTTCACTTTATCCCGGCGGGAATCGGCTTTGTTGGAATTTTTCATGCGTAATCCGTGCAGGACTTTGCCCCGCGGCCACATTCTTTCTTATGTGTGGGGTTCATGCTCAGAAGTAGAAGAGGGAAATCTGGATAATTATATCCATTTCCTTCGCCGACGCTTAAAAGCCTCCGGCGCCCCCGTCCGTCTGACCACCGTTCATGGCGTCGGCTATCGGCTGGAAAGCAGTGAGGAAAAGGTTACTGCTTGCCGGCAAACGAATGGACAATAAGAACAAAAAAGGAGCTGCCTATGAAATCCCTCCACTGCCGTCTTACTTTTCTTTATACCATTACCAGCAGTCTGGTTTTGGCTATTGCCATGACCGGTTTTCTTATGCTGCGAATCAGAGAAACACAGCAGGCACAGATAGATAATTTTTATGCTGTATGGAATGCTTTGTCTTTTCGCCTGCGGTCTGATACCCTGATTTCCCAGAGCTTTCTTGCCCAAACAGAAGCTTCCAGCCACTCTATTATCCACATTGAAGAAAATAATATTCCCCTCAAATATTCAGGCTCCTGGCAACCGCAAACAGATCGTCAGTTGCTTATCAGCCAAGCGAAATCATTAGCGGAAAATCAGGGAATTTCTTCCGCATTAACGCCCATTTCTGCCATTTCAAACGACAGCAGCCTGCTTTCCTTTGAGGGAAATCACCAAGATAAATATTATGCAATGGTCATGGTATATTCTCATAAAAAAACCACACGCAGTCTTTGCCTCATTTCCTATCGCCCTCCGGTTATTCTGACTCTTCAAAAATCCTTTGCGCTCCTCTGTGGACTGGAACTGACAGGTACGTTATGCCTGGCTTTGATTAGCTGGCATTTTGTCGGTTGGTCTTTAAAACCGACAGAAGAAAGCCAAAAAAAGCAGGCAGAATTTATCGCTGCCGCATCTCATGAACTGCGCTCTCCTTTAGCTGTATTACGCTCAGGTATTGCCGCTGTTTTGGCCGCCCCCGATGAGAAAACTGCTTTGCTCCGCACTATGGATTCCGAATGTGCCCGCATGTCCCGCTTAATTGACGATCTGCTTATTTTAGCCTCAACAGATACAAAAACCTGGGGTATCCGTTTGCAAAAAACCGACATGGACACCTTACTGATAGAAACCTACGAAGCATTTTCCCCGGTTTGTCAGAAAAAACAAATCACACTTCACCTGGAACTTCCGGAACTGCCCCTGCCTCTTTTTACTGTTGATCCAGAACGTATCCGCCAGGTCCTTTCCATATTATTGGATAATGCCTTATCCCACGCAGGCAGCAATCAGGAAATCCGCATCTGTGCCAAGTTGATACAGCCCAAAAGAAAAAGATATAATGACAAAACAGACAGAACCTTTCCATCATATTTGCTCCTTCAGGTTAAAGATCAAGGTCCGGGTATTCCTGACGATATAAAACCTCATGTTTTCGAGCGCTTCTATCGCGCCGATAAAGCTCGCAGCGGAAAGAATCACTTTGGGCTGGGCCTGAGTATAGCCAGGGAATTGGTTCTTCTCCACAAGGGAAATATCACTGTTACAGACAATCCTGGTGGCGGAAGCTGTTTTTCTGTAATCCTGCCATTACATGAACTACCCTGAAGAGGGCTTCCTGCTCTATCCGTGATCAAAATGAAGCAGCCCTTTTCAGAGCAGGGAAGTGGTTTTTAAGGTTTTGTATAAAGATTTATAAGTTTTGTTTCAATGGTCTTTAAGCAATTTTTGCCATTTCTTGTTGATATTCAAAATATTAATTCGTCATTTTTGTTATCTTATCTCTTTTGTATCACCATTGTCTGATTGTTTTATTGTATTGATTAACTAAAACACCCTTTACATTGACAGATATTTTTGTAATGTTTCACGTGACACATCGTACGCAAGGCATCATTTTGCACAAACACACTTTGTGCTTCTTTTTTGCTGTTTTCATCATCTTTCCGGCTGAGAATTTTTATCTTAAGCGCCCACATCTGCTTGTTTCTTGTCCAGATTTTCACCTGTCATCAGACTTTTGTATGTAATCACCGTTGGAATTCGACTTTTTATTGCACGGGAAACGTCATCCCTTATATGGTAAAATACCTAGTACTACCTTGCGGAAATTTCAGTGAATTCGGCACTCGCTATTTCCGCCCTCTGCACGCCTGCAAAGCTAGACGTAGGCACCGCTACGTTGCTAAGCGCCAGTGGCGCTTGTTCAGCAAGGACCGGAACGGAGTGTAGAACGTCGCTTTGCAGACGCACAGATGACGAAAATATCAAGCACTGTATTCACTGTTATTTCCGCAATGCAGTACTAGGAGACGCGCATTGCATCCATAAGGAAAAATAATTGTTGCCGCAGTCTCGCTCCGACGCGAGAGTCCGGCAAAATGGGCTTTTGTCTTTTTAGATATTTTGTATTTAAATATTTTTGTATTTATACAATATTTATTATTCAAATTTTCGCATTTTAATTGACATACAATACTTTCTGTGCTATCCTACTCCTAAAGGAGGGATGAATATTGAAAAGCAGAATAAGAAAACTTCGTCTCGCCTGCGATCTTAGCCAGGAAGAATTCGGGCAAATATTGGGCGTAACCAAATCTACAATCAGCAACATCGAAAACGGCCGGTTTAATATTACCGAAACAATGATTAAGCTTGCCTGTAATGAATTTAATGTCAATGAAGACTGGCTACGCCATGGCACAGGCGGTGACGAATCGATGTTTCTCCGCGACCAAAAACGTATCCGTATCGAAAATGGGATAAAAACTTCCGATGAATTTCGCAGCTTTTTAATTCATATGATGGAATCCCTTCCCGATGATTACTGCGAATTTCTTTACGGGGAATTTAAACGGTTTTCGGAAAAACATGAAAAGAAAAAGAAATTTATCGAGCGCGAAGTTGAGGAATACCGACGGGAACTTGAGGCCAGAATGTCCGAAAGCGGGTCTGATGATTAATTTGGAAGCCCTTTACTACTCCTCTAACATAAAAAAGTGTGCGTCAAGACGCACACTCGCGCCGGAGCGCGGCTGCGCCAACAGCCATCTTCCTTTGCGTGAAGTGCGCATCCACGCGGAGCGTTTTTGTATCATAGGAGGCACTTTCCTATGACACAAAAAAGGTTGTCACAAAATGAATTTTCCGCTTTACAAAAATTCACTTTATGACAACCTTTCTTTATAAAATTGCAGGATGATAAAATTGTGAAATGATAAATTTATAAGAGTTTAGGTTACAGACAAGCCTAACATCCCTAACTTATGTTAAAATCCCTTATTGTCTGAAAAACTATCATTAAATTCTATCGTAATACCATGACCGCTTTCGTCTATGCAAATGCTTCCATTGTGTGCTTCTACAATCTGCTTTACAAGCTTAAGCCCCATCAGATGAATTTCCGAATCTGGAGTTTTTCCTGTATTGAGATATCGGCAAATATCCGGAGGAAGCCCGCGTCCGTTATCGCAAAATTGCATTCGTGGATATCCCTCACCTATCCATGCTTTGACCCATATTTGACATCCGTTCTCATTGTGGCGCACACAATTTCCCAAAATATTTTCAAATGCACGGGAAAGAAGCTGCTCGTCAGCTTCCATCTCGTAAAATTCAATATCTGGCTCAATAATGAGCGAAAAATCATAGAGTCTTGGATGCTCCATTGTATTCAAAATTTCCGCAGCAGCCCGGCGCAATATAGCCGCCAGGATGACCGGTTTGAGCCGCAGTGGCTGCATATCATATTCCAATTTACAAGTCAAATTTAAATCCTCAATCAAGCTGCGGATACGAATACTCTGCCAGCGGATAGATGCTGCTTTTTGACGCACATTTTCATCAATATCTTTGTCGCGCTCTATCATATCCGCATATCCCATAACCAAAGAAAGAGGGGTACGGATATCATGGGATACTCCGCTGATCCATTGGTTTCTTGCCTCATCCCTTTGCACTAACTTATTCCGTTGGCTGGCAAGCAAATCAGATGTACGATTTAGCGTAACAGCGATTTCCCGCATGATTCCTGACTCCAAAAGCTGTATGCTTTCTCCGGAAGCCAAATGACCGACGGCATCGGCAATTACCTGCATTTTTCGGTAATATTGATATCCTAAAACCAAAAATACAAGAACTGCGGCAATTATTGTAAGGTAAAAACTCCAGACAATAAACGTCAGCAAGCTCTCGGTATCTTCCATACTTTGATAAATATTATACTTCCAAATACTCCTGCGGGGATATCCTATGACTAAAAGTCCCTGCTGCCCTCCCCAGACCGATACCGGATAATCGTTCAAATACCACCGGGTAAACGACGCTATTTGAGAAGTGGTATATGGATGGGCCAAATCGGATGGGAGCTGCCAGCTCCATGTCAAATTTCCCTGGTCATCAAGGATCATGGCAAAAGCGGCCCCTGACTGCTGTAAACCGGATATTGCCTGTTCTTTCGAATCCAACTGCTCGTATATCTGCCGGATGGAATATTTTTTATACTCTGGCCGACCATAAAATCTATGCATTACTACAGTCAAAAGGATTATCTGCAAAAGAAAAAATCCCAAAATCATCCCCAATGTTATTACAATGTAATGAAAATAGATTCTCATTAAGCTTTTCATCTGTCCATGCGATACCCCAACCCTTTCACGGTAATCAGCCATACCGGATCGGAGGGTTTCTCCTCGATTTTTTCCCTGAGCTTTCGGATATGAACCATCAAAGTATTCTCATAGCCATAGTAATTCTCTCCCCAAACAGATTCAGATAAAAAATCAAAAGTCAGAATCCTCCCGCGGTTTTCCAAAAACAGCCGCAATAATTGATATTCTTTATTGGTCAATGAAAGCGTTGTCTGCGAACCATCTAAAATTCGGATAACACCTGCCGATAAATCCACTTCCCGTTTTCCCAAACGGAATCGCTCTCCAATCTGCTCATCCCACTGATACGTACGTTTTAATATTGCACGGACTCGCAGCATCAGCTCCCGGGGAAGAAACGGCTTCGTTAAATAATCATCCGCCCCCAAGCCTAATCCCTGCAGCCGGTCTTCATCTTGGTCCCTGGCAGACAGAAACAATACTGGTATCCGCTTCCTCTCCAGTATGGGCTTCATTCGCTGAAAAAAAGAGAATCCATCCTCGACAGGCATATTTACATCCAATATCAAAAAATCCGTTCCGCCCTTTTGCAAAACAGGTTCCGCCTCCTGACAAGAAAAAACCGAAAACACCTGATAAAACCCCTCCTGACTGCAAATGCCCTGAACCAGGCTGCACAAATCTTGGTTATCATCTACTACCAAAATCCTGGCTTCCTCCATTTTCATCTTTTCCCACCTTCTGATTCCTTTTATTATAACCGTTCAGATACCCTTTGAACGCTTACTCTTATCGCTTATCACTTATCACTTATCACTTATCCATTATACCGTATTTAACTGACAAAAAGAGCATTTGTGCTCCGAATTAAGGAAGATTTAAGGTTGAGAAAAGGAGCGTCTAAGGATAAGGTAATATACTTCCAATTATAGGAAGCAGTATTTGCTTCCTGATCATATCAATTTATCCGCATCAAGAAAATATAAAAGCAGGAGGAACAGATATGTCTCGGTCATGTATCATTGAAACAAAAGGACTGACTAAAACTTATCACGCAAAACCAGCAGTAGACCATATTGACCTTTGCATTCAGGAAAATTCCATTTATGGCTTCCTCGGTCCGAACGGCGCCGGAAAAAGCACCACCATGAAAATGCTTCTGGGATTGGTGCCAAAAGACAGTGGTGTCATTCATATAAATGGACAGGAAATGGAAAAACACAGCCGTGTGGAAATTTTGAAACAAGTAGGTTCACTTATTGAAAGCCCATCCTATTATGGAAATCTGACTGCCTATGAGAACTTACAGATCAGTTGTATGCTCCGGGGACTTCCTTATCGGGAGATTGACCAAGTGCTATCCATCGTCCGGCTGGACGGACAAAAACGAAAGAAAACTGCTCATTTCTCTCTTGGCATGAAACAACGTCTGGGATTAGCCAATGCGCTTTTAGGCTTTCCTAAACTGGTACTTTTAGACGAACCCACCAATGGACTGGACCCATCCGGCATCCATGAAATGCGGGAATTAATTAAAAGTTTACCCCAACAATATGGCATAACCGTAATGATATCCAGCCATTTGCTCTCGGAAATGGAGCAGACCGCCAACTATATCGGTATCATCAGTCAAGGAAAACTGATTTTTCAAGACACCTTAACTCTGCTGAAGCTTCGAAGCCGCCGTGGTTTGCGGCTGCGCACATCTGACCCCCAAAAAACCGTTGCCTTATGTCAAACCTCTCCGTTGGCGGATTTTCTGCATTCGGCAACACTCAATAACCAAGACCATCATGTTCTGCTGCCGCTTCTTTCCGATACCCAGCTTTCCCGCCTGCTGAGATACTTTTGGGAACAAAATATTGAAATTTATCGTGTTGAGGAGCAGTCGGAAAATCTGGAAAATCTATATCTGGATATGGTAAAGGAGACCGGACTATGAGCATAAAATACGCATCACTAAAAGCAATTTTATTGGAGTGGAAAAAGCTTCATCACCGCCGTCTTCCACTTCTCTTTTTTCTCGCCTTGATGGCAATTATCCTCTGGACAGTCTGGTGTTCGGAGGATCTAAACAGAAATACCACCAACGATCCTTTTGTCTCACTTTATATCAATCTGTTACTGATGAATACTATTTTAATTCCGATAATATTGGCTGCTGCTGCCAGCCGAATGTGTGATATAGAACAATTGGGAAATACTTACCCATGGATCTGTACCATCCAAGAGCCCAAACACATTTATTTTGGCAAAGCAGCTATTGGCACAATTTATCTGGCTGTTTTTTGTCTGCTTCAGGTATTATTTATAACGATGTTCATGTACAAAAAATTTGGCATTATCCCTCAACATAAATTAAATTTATATGCCAATCTCTTTTTAAGCTCTTTGTGTATTTTTTTGTTTCAATTGAATCTGTCTTTAGGTTCATCCAATCAACTGACGCCCGTTTTTATCAGTATTGGAGGTACTTTTACCGGCTTGTTTGCCTGGTTTTTAAATCAGTGGCCTCTCCGCTATCTGATTCCCTGGGGATATTACGCAGCGCTTTGCAACGCCGGCTTTTCTTATGACCGAGAAACCCGATACACTACTTGTTACTGGAATTCTTATCCCGTATTTTGGCTGTTTATTCTGATTATTGTAATTATATTTCTTTACCAGCAAGGATGCCGGAGCTTTCTCCGTTCCATTCGAAAAACAATGTGACAAGGAGGTTAATTTATGTTAATTCTACTAGGAAAAGCTCTCTTCTGTGAACGCTTAAAATGCAAAGAAAGTTTAATCTGGCCAGCTTTTTTATTAATTCCTTTTATTCCGATTTTTATGGGAGCAGGAAATTATCTGAACAATCTGTCCATTCTCCAGTCAGAATGGTATTCCTACTGGACGCAAGCCACATTATTTTATACCACCTTCTTTTTCGCTCCGCTAATCGGCGTCTACTGCGCATTTTTATGGCGTTATGAGAACTTTAACCGCTGCCGTAACCTGCTATTTACTCATCCGGTACCTTATCCTGTCATCTATCTGTCGAAATTACTGCTTGTATGCCTGCTTTCCTTAATGACTCAGGCTTGGTTTGCCCTGCTTTTTTTCCTTTCCGGGAAACTTATCGGACTTGAAGGCTTGCCTCCCACAGACATCTGTATATGGATTTTACGCGGGACATTGGGCGCTATGGTTATTGCTTCCCTGCAGTTTTTCATTGCCTCGGAAACAGCCAGTTTCGCCACGCCCATCGCTTTAGGGCTTATCGGTGGGATCACCGGTTTGCTGGCCGCCAACTCTTCCTTGGGAATCTTTTGGCCTTATGCCCAGATGCTATTGGGAATGAATTCCAACAAATCGGAAGATATCCTTGGGCAAAAAGATATTCTTTTTCTTCTTCTCACGGTTTTTTATTCAATTGGGATATATCTTGTTGCTGTTCACAGAGAGGGGAAAAATGGGTGAAAACAGGCGCAATAAAAATCCGTATTCCATAAACACCTGCAAGGACATTTTTGACACGGAATTCAAGCAGTTATGCAGCACATGCCGGATATGAGCGCACATTACAAGACACCCTATCCGCTGCAAGCAGACATTTCTTCACGTGTATGCTTATAAATATGATTGTTTGAATCCGGATGGCACAGAGATAACCTATGACAACAAAAAACGCAACTTTTCATCAAATCAATACCAAGCCCAGGCACAGTCCCGTAAAAAAACAACTCTTGATCCGGCAGGTTCAGGAATATTGGGAGGGGTTGGACAAAAAAACAATGCAGAATGTGGCAGAAGCTTTCGGGCTGTCGCCGCCCACCGCAAAAAAGTACATTCACATGACAGAGACAGAAATACATGGTCTGGATGCACCAGTCAACTACAAAAAGAGGGCTTCATCCATGAATGACTGGTTGAATGCTATTTTTAAAATGATGCTTGACGGGCAGGAAAGTGAAACCATCTATTATTGCATTTTGTCACAGCCGGAATTCCGGGGGAAAGCGGGGCTGGTCGAAAAATACATATACCTGATCGGAAAAAATTTTCCGGACAGGCCAGCCTTCCATAACAACTATCTGACGCAATGTGAAAAATCATACTCTTCCAAAAAGGATGCTATTGGCATCGGAATAGATGCCCACCAGTTTGGATGTTGGCAACCGCAGTAGGCAACTTCATCGGAACAGCTCCGGTATACCAGAAAGCCCCCACATACGCCTTCGCCATCGGCAGCTACATCATTGAATAGCCCTCCGAAACGGAAGGCTTATTTTGTATTAAAGTTTGTCCCTTTAGACAAAAGTAGAGTGCCTGAATCCCTGCCGGATTCGGAGAACGAAGCAGCCCATAAGGAAACCTGCATATGCGTGTTATATTTTGTTTTTCCATTTACCTGGCATTAGTCATAATTTTGTGAATGTTTCCTTATGGCTCTCCGCCTTTATGGTGGGATATTTGCCTGGAAATCAGCAACAATGTGACTTCGTCACTGAATCAAACATTTTCTCCTTGTATAATAAAAAAAACAAAAGGAGTTTTACCATGACAAAAAAGAAAGCGACTGTCAATATCCGGGAATGCGTTGCCTGCGGATGCTGCATAAAAGTCTGTCCACGAAACGCGATCACCATTCCCAACGGCATCCATGCGGTCATCAACAGGGAATTATGTGTCGGATGCGGAAAATGTGCAAAAGAATGCCCCGCAAGTATTATCTCATTGGAGGTGACAGAAAAATGAAAGGAAAAAAGAAATGGTATGATTACCTTTGGATTGCCTCACTGACCTACCTGATCCTTGGATTTTTTAATATCCTTTTTGCATGGCTGGGGCTTTTCTGCTTTTTTATTCCCCTTGCCATAGCGGTTATAAAAGGCAATAAGGCATACTGTAACAAATATTGCGGCAGAGGCCAGCTATTTTCCCTGGTCGGCGGCAGGTTCGGGCTGTCACGGAAAAAGGATATCCCCGGCTGGATGAGATCGGGTTATTTCCGATATGGATTTTTGATATTCTTCTTTGTAATGTTCTCCCTTATGCTGTGGAACACCTGGCTGGTCTTCGCCGGGGCAAAAAATCTTGGTGCCGTAATAACACTGCTGTGGACATTCAAGCTCCCATGGCATTGGGCTTACCATGGAACCCTGTTTTCTGACGGTGTCGCCCAGTTTGCTTTCGGCTTCTACAGCGTGATGCTCACCTCCACCGTACTGGGATTTTTGACCATGGCCTTATTCAAACCCCGCTCCTGGTGCGTATACTGCCCCATGGGAACAATGGCACAGCTTATATGCAAAGCAAAAAACGTGACTACGTCACAGAAACAGTAAGCAGGATATGATACACTGCCAACAGATAAAAAGAAACATCCTTCGGGCAAGCACAGCACTTGGCTCATTGCTCGCGGAAATAAAGAAAGGAAGGTACTGATTATGTCTGTAATTCATGTAAACAAAGACAACTTCGAATCTATAAGAACCAGCGAAAAGCCCGTACTCCTGGATTTCTACGCTGATTGGTGCGGCCCCTGCCGCATGATATCCCCCATAGTGGAAGAAATCGCGGAGGAAAACCCGCAGTACCTGATAGGCAAGATCAACGTAGACCAGGAACCGGAACTGGCACAGAAATTCCATGTTCTAAGCATCCCCACACTGGCCGTGCTCAAAGGCGGGAACGTCATAAGCCAGTCGGCAGGCACAAGGCCGAAAGCAGATATCCTCGCCATGTTAAAGGGCTAGATCACGGAGGCGCTTTTTATCAAGGATCGTAACGCCGCCCCTGGAAACCTCCACAATCCCTTCACTGGCAAAATATTTCAACATCCGGGATACCACTTCACGGGCAGAACCCATATACCGGGCAATCTGCCCGTGCGTCAACACAATGCTATCCGAACCAGTCCTGGCTGATTCATCCGAAAGGAAAATTGCCAGACGTTTATCCATACTCATAAACAATACCTGCTGCATCACCCACATCACATCCGAAAAACGGCTGACTGCGGTTTCCAACGCAAAGATGCGGATGTCCGGATTCCGTTGCGATACTGCCGCAAAAGCAGACCCGCTGACCACGCAACACTGGCTGTCCTCCTCCGCATCTACGAATACATCAAATGTGATGGCATCCAGCACACAGGAGGCAGACAACATACACAAATCGCCCCTATGCAGACGATAAAGCGTGATTTCCTTTCCCTCATCCGACATCATATAAAGACGCAAGCTCCCGGAACGGACGAAAATCACGCCGGAACATTCTTCGCCGTTGTGGATATTCCTTCCCTTCGGATAAGTAATCATATGAGAATTTCGGTAGATGTACTCTCTGTCTGCATCGGATATTTTCTCCCAAAAAGGGAAGTTTTCTTTATAAATATTTTCACATTTTGTTTCCATTCTCTCATCTTCTTCCACACAGATTAACACATAATAGCATCATAAATCCTTTTGTCATAATCCTGAAACACATTATAAACCACTTTTTGTATATTTGCATCTCCCAGACACTCCCGAACTGTATTATTCTGAATTCATATCAAATTCCCCGCCGCCTGAACGGTTACGGATATATTAGACTTCAAGATAAAATGGTCAATAAACCCGTTTTTTTGATACCAAGCAAATTGGCTGTCTTCCGTCCCGCTCATTAAAACGATATGGATAGAAGGGTTTAGTTTTCGCACCAACTGGGCAAACTCCAAGCCATTCATCGATGGCATATCATAATCGGTTAGTACATAATCTGTATAGTCCAAGTCATTTTGAAGCTTGGCTAACGCTGCTGCCGCATGGTCAAAGCATTCCGCTTTCCATCCATCTTTCTTAAACTTTTTTTCTAAAGCTTTCAGCATGTTCTTATCATCATCCACGATTAATATACGCCCCGGATTTGCTTTTTTATCACCGCCATTTGCTTTTTGCCCTTTATCCGAATATCCTATTGCCAGATCCTCCTTAAATTTCTGAGGTTCAATCAGCGGAAAATACAAATAAAATGATGTCCCGCTTCCCACTTCACTTTCAACTTGTATTTCCCCTCCTGCCGACTTCATCATATTAAAAATTACGGAAAGGCCAAGCCCTGTTCCTTTTCCACTGCGTTTAGTCGTATAAAAAGGCTCAAAGATTTTGTCTATGGCCTCCTTGCTGATGCCGCATCCCGTATCTGATACAGACAGGCAAACTGAAACGGTTTTGTTAAATAGTCATCAGCTCCAAGACCAAGGCCAATCACTTGATCCATCTCCTCCTGCCGCCCACTAAGCATTAACACTGGTGTCAGAATTCTGTCTGCCCTGAGTTTTTGCAGAATCATATATCCGTCCATATCCTGCATCATAATATCCAAAATAATCAAGTCGAAATTTTGTTCGCTTATAATTCTTAATGCTTCCTGTCCGCCGGAAGCTTCCATAACAACCATCCCTTCCCTGACAAACGCAGTCCGCAGGGCCATACGTATGGAAAGTTCTTCATCCACCACCAGAATTTTTTCCTTTGCCATATTGCTGCTCCCCCATTTTTTGTATGGTACATTTGTCTTATGATAAAAACATGATAAGATCTTTTACCGCTTTTTATTAAAATTGTAACAGTTCAGACGGGTATCTTCTTGCCCGTCTATGCCGGACAAGAAGCGTTGGATGTCCATTCGATGGGGAAAAACAGATAAAAACAGTCTTACAAGCAAGCTTGACGCCTCTTTTTGTCTGTTTTTCCCCACCGTCTGAACTGTTACTAAAAATTATATCGTTTTCCGTTTTTTTGCGCAATGGCTATTTCCCCCACAAAAAGACAACAGCATCCCATCTTTGTCCATAAACGGTTTCCCGCAGACCGGATGCTGTCTATATATTCTTAAAAATCCATTCATGCCTAACACAGCGATTCAAAAAGGCATTTTAACATTCCTTTAAAGCGGAATCACTCCGATAATAACACCGATTACCAGCATGACCAAACTGCTGATCCAGTAAACAGGAATGCTAAATTTCATATGATCCTTTAACTCCGTATTGGCAAGCCCAATAGCCAGATATGTAGCAGGAACCAAAGGGCTGACCATCAACGCCAGATTTTTTCCGATTACCATGGTCAAAGCCGTATTCAGGGAAGCAACACCGTATGTTTCACCTACCTGCATAACCAGAGGCATGATGCCATAGAAATACGCGTCGGTACCGATACACAATCCCAATGGCAAAGCAAGAATACCAAAGATAATATGGATAAAACGACCTAAAAATCCGGGAATAATACCCATAATCGCATTTGCCATAGCAGTCAGCATTCCGGTTGCATCAAAAATGCCCACCATTGCGCCGGCACTGAATAATGTTGCCGAAATCATCAACGCCGCAGGAGCATGTTTCTTGATTAATTTATCCTGCAATTTTAAGTTCGGATAGTTTACCGCCAAAGCCAAACACAAAGCTGCCAAAAAAGCCACATAGCTAGTCACAACGCCTACAGAAAGAACGGCAATCAAACAAATCGTCAAAGCCAGGTTGAAAATCAACAATTTAGGTCTGCGAAGTGCAGCTTCCTCGTCTTTTGTTTTCTGATCCGTCTCTACGGCTTCACCTTTTCCGGCGCCGGTGCCTTGCTTAATAGCCAACATTCCCAAAAAGACGGCAATCACGATGCTGAACACAAATCCGGCTATCTGAACAGGAATTAAAATGTGCCACAACTCATTGGCATCCATAGCCAACACCGTTGCCGCCCTGGCTACCGGACCGCCCCACGGAAGCAGATTCATCACCCCCATACATGCCCCTGTCAAACACAGCAGGATTTTAGAATCGATTTTCATCGCCTTATATACCGGATACAAAGCGGGAATTGTGATCAAAACCGTTGTTGCGGTAGTTCCATCCAAATGAGCGATTGTTGCGATTACCGCTGTTGCCACAGTCACGGCGATTACATTATTCCCTGCCTTTTTTACCAGGAAATTTACAATCACATCAAACATACCCGTATCCGACATGACTCCAAAGTAAATGACCGAAAAAATAAATAAGATACCGTTACTTGTAGTTGTCCCGATTCCCTCCTTAATAAAGCTAGCCACTTCTACAGGACCATAACCTAAAAGGAGAGCCGCGATTGTCGGCACAATCGTCAATACTACAATTGGTGACATTTTACCTTTCAGAAGCAGAAGCACAATCAATACAATCATCCCAAATCCAACTAAAGCAATCATTTTTTACCCCCTCTTTTTTTGTATAATTTTATGTAACACTTCAGACGAGTATCTTCTTGCCCGTCTATGCCGGACAAGAAGCGTCGGATGTCCATCTGTTTTTCCCGCCATCTGAACGGTTACAATTTTATTATAAGCGTTTCAAATGAATGGATCCTGACTGCTTTCTTACAATCTGTTAAGATAAATTTATAAGTATCGATAAAGGAATAAGATCGTAGATAGGCAACTGTGCTATTAAGCAGCCTGAGCAATAAAAAACCACTTGACAATTTTTTCCTTTCGCATTAAAATGTTAGCATACTTACAATATTTGTGAAGGGACACTCTCAAACTATGCCTGCTGAACATATCGGATTTAAAATTCGCACATTATCCAATCTCATCAAACTTAGGATAAATCAGATGATATCTGAAGAGGAGAATACCTTGACCGCACACCAGATCTGGGTGCTGGATTATATTGCTTCGCATCCGGATCAGGAAATTATCCAGCGGGATATCGAAGCCCACTTTTCCATCCGCCGCTCAACCGCCAGCCATATGCTGCAGCTTATGGAAAAAAACGGTTATCTTATCCGCCTTTCTGCCCCTGACGATGCCCGGATGAAGAATCTTGTGCTTACCGCAAAAGGCATAGAATCTCAAAAACGCATGAAAGAAAGGCTTTGCCGTTTTGAAACCCTTCTTTCCTCAGGCTTTTCTCCAGAAGAGCTTCAATATTTGGAAATTCTTCTCAAACGCCTGGGGGACAATATCAAATAACTGCAAATTTAAGATACCCTGTCTGAACAGTTACCCATTTTTTTATAAGGAGGAATAACAAACTGATGAATACAAACAAATATTTATTCGAAGATGCGCCTGTTCCCAAGGCCGTTGCCACTATGGCGGTTCCCACTATGGTTTCCATGCTGGTCGTCGTCATATACAACATGGCGGATACCTTTTTTATTGGCCAAACCGGTGATCCCATGCAGGTGGCGGCAGTATCTCTGGCCACCCCCGTATTTATGATTTTTATGGCTTTGGGCAACCTTTTTGGTATTGGCGGAAGTTCGGCTATCTCCCGGGCGCTGGGAGAAAAAAAGCCGGAGCGGGCACGCCAGATTTCATCCTTTTGCTGTTATGCTTCCCTGGGAACAGGCATCCTTATGGCAGCGGTTTTCCTCATCGGCATGGATGTCATCCTGACCCTGATCGGCGCCAGTGAAAATACCGTTGGCTATGCCCGTCAATATCTGACTTATGTCGCTTTTGGCGGGCCTTTTATCATGTTTGGTACTGCTTTTGGCAATATCCTGCGGGGTGAAGGTGCTTCCAAGGAATCCATGATCGGCAATATGATCGGAACCATAACAAATATTATTCTTGATCCGGTGATGATTTTGATCTTTGGCTGGGGCGTTTCCGGCGCCGCTATCGCCACAGTAATCGGCAATATCGCAGCCAGCGCCTTTTATGTCGGATACTTCCTGAAAAAGAAATCCAGCCTGTCCATCCATTTTCGTGATTTTCATATGGGAGATCAGATTGCCACCAGTGTCACAGCCATCGGTATTCCCGCTTCCCTCAACAATATCCTGATGAGCTGTGCTAACATTATTTTGAATTTGGCTCTGACCGGCTATGGCGACACGCCTGTGGCCGCTATGGGCGTCGCCATGAAATCCAACATGCTGGTCGTTCTTTTGCAAATCGGCCTGTGCGCCGGCATTCAGCCTCTCATTGGTTATAACTATGGCGCCCGCAACAAAAAACGTTTGCTGAAAATTTTCCGCTTTACCGGCTTGTGCGCTGTTATTATGGGGACGGCCCTGACCGCCATAATGGTCGTAGCGCGCCAATTCCTCATCCAGGCATTTATTGATGATCCGGAAGTCATTGCCTATGGCATACGGATGGTTATTGCCCTGCAGCTTTCCGGCCCGGTAATCGGCATCCTGTTTTTATGCATCAACACCATTCAAGGCATGGGCAAAGCCCTCCCCTCTCTGATTTTAACTATCTGCAGGCAAGGATTAATTTTTATTCCTTCCGTGTTCATCTTAAATCAGATATTTAAACTGGATGGCGTTATCTATGCCCAGCCGTTTGCTGACTATGTTTCTATTGTGTTATCCGTATTCCTTTGCCTGGGACTTTTCAAGAAAATCGAACACCAGGAAAACCGGGGTTAAATCCCAAATCGGGCAGGGGCAATTTTTCTCCTGCCCGCCGCGCATCCCACATGCTGCGCCGGCAGCCAACTTTCCTTCCTCTGCAAAAGTTAAAATTGATACAAATTTTTTATATGCTTTTCCACCTTTTCCCACTGTCTGTCCCGAATGTACTCTGCCGGCACCAGATTATTACCGATTCCCGCGCCGATATATCCTGCCTCAAGATATTTTCCCACGTTTTGCAAAGAAACGCCCCCCACAGCTACATATTCCGTATGATCAAACGGCCCCTTCAGATTCTTTATGTAGGTAAAGGGAAAAGCCCCTGCCGGAAACAGTTTTAAAACATGATACCCATATTCCAGGCAAGACGCTACATCTGATGGGGTCATCACGCCAGGAAGGAGCAATATATGGTTCTCCCTGCAGAACTCCAGTGTGTATTTACTTACCGAGGGTGTGAGAAAAAACTGTGCGCCTGCTTCCCTTGCCATAAGGCACCGTTCTTTTGTGGTCACGGTTCCCGCCCCTACCCATGCACGATCACCAAATTTCCTGCGGAGCATGTGAATCTGCTCCCTGGCTGATTCCGAGTTTAAGGCCACTTCAAACAGCCGGATGCCTCCTTGGTACAATGCCTCTCCGTAATCCGGGAGCTGGTCTGAAGGGATATTTCTGAGAATGGCACAAATTCTGTACTGCTTAAATAATTCTTTCATGACTCCTCCTGCCTTTCCTTTTTTGCGCGAATTGTCGAGATTATCTGAATTGTCCGGATTTCCCCGATTCTCATTGAATACCTTCATGCAAAAATTCCCATGCCATATTCGCATAAATCTCCGCAGCCTTTTGATATTGTTCCAAATCAATCCACTCTTCAGGAGAATGGGCGCAGGCAATATCGCCCGGGCCGAACACAACTGTGGGAATTCCCCCTTCATTGGTCATGATAGAAGCATCACACCAGAAAGGCACCATACCTGTCTTAAGCTCGCTTCCTCCCACCATTCTGCCTGCCCTAATCAAGGTTTTTATTACCTTTGACTCTGATTCAATCTCCATGGGAAGCCGCCGCTTTCCGGGACGTTTTTGAATCTCGCTTTCCGATATGGACACCTGACAGTTTTCATCAATCACCGATGCCGCCGCAGCCCGAATTTCTTCAACTATCTGTTCCAGAGTTTCCCCCGGCAAATCCCGACGCAACAACGTGACACGGCAATGTTCCGCCACCACATTTGGTTTCTCTCCGCCTTGGATCAAACCCACATTAAAAATCGGTGTTCCTAAAAGCGGATGCTTTCTCCTTTCGTACTGCTTCGTAATATCCTCTTCCATAACCCTCAGTACACGCCCCATTTGAAGGATGGCATTTCCCTTGTGATTCTGGCCTGAAGTATGGCCGGGATATCCTGTCACCATAATATCAATATGGGAAACACCTCGCATAGCTCTCCCGATCTGCAGCCCGGTAGGTTCCCCTACAATACCTGCATCTGCCTGAATTCCTTGTCCTTTCAGATACGTGATCAGGCAAGTAGTCCCTCTGCTTAAAAATTCCTCATCCGGAACTGCCGCCACAATCAGGGTTCCGGCTTCCAGCCCTTGGTCTGCCAGACGTCTTGCCCCGCAGAGCATCGCCGACAGGCCACCCTTCATATCCACAGAACCCCTTCCAAAAAGCTTGCCCTCCCGAATGGAAGCAGAATAAGGATCTCCTCGATAATTCTCGACCGGATGTGTATCGGTATGGCCGTTAAAAACCAAAACCGGCCCTTTCTTTTTCCCTTGCAGAATACCAAGAATCAGAGGCTGCCCTTCTTCTGTCATAACCCTCTTAACCTGCATCCCCACCTGTCTGAATTCCTCTTCCAAGAAATCGGCAATCTGATGTTCACTCCCACTTACGCTGGGAATCCGTACCATCTCCTGCAGCAGACGAATCTCCTTTTTTTCCCGATCTATTTCCATTTTCTTTTTGCCTCCTGCCAATTTTGGGTAACAATTCAGATTGCGGAGCGCCTGACCTGAGGTTGGAACACCAAAGAAGATGCCCCATCCGAACTGTTACGATTTCTTCCCTGTAAATGCGAAATCTGCCTTGATCGAGTAGGGAAGAGCCATCTTCCCCTACTCGCCGCGCGGCCCGCGCGCCGCTTTAGCGGCATATTCCTCTGTGCGGACCTGTGCATAAAAATCGCGCTTACATCTGTTATCGCCTTGCGGAAATCCTCTAGTAATCAGCACTCGCTGTTTCTGCAAGGCAGTAACAGTGAATGGATCGTTACTGTTCACACCATGGCTAATCACTCCGCTGATTAGCCATGGGCAGATATCATTATGGGAGCAAAGCATATGCCCCATTGCCGAAGGCAATTTATTATGGGCATATGCGGTTACGTTCACAGGGTACCTCTGAACAGTAACAATGGATCTTCTTCTACACATCCGGCAAGCCTTCCACCTGAAAATATCCCAAAATTTCATGGGCAGCGTCCAGAGCCGACGGCGCACATCCCTGTATAAATTTCCTGCCCTTTCCCTGCTTTCCGGCACAATTCCCCATAAAAATAAGATCGTCGCCAAACAAATCCTCAGGTATCTTCGTTCCTATGACAATTTCGATCTTCCGTCGGGGATCCTTTGCAAAAAATCCCATATCTTCCAAACGGCTGATTGTGATAGCCGCACAGCCCATACAGCCGCTGCATGCCTGGAAATTGCGGATCACAGCCTGTCCGTTGGAAGGCATGGATGGAATGGCTCTCTGAAAATTTCGTTTTACCGCTTGAATCGTCTCTCCAAGGATTTCGATTTTTTCCATTCCATCCGGGCCGATTCCGTCCTCCATGGCAAATTTAATGTGCTCTATTTTCTTCGGATCAAACCCCATTATAGCAGCCGCTGCCATATCTGCGGCCAACACATTTTCCCCTGCCAGCACCACACCGAACCCCACCGGTTTTCCTTCTTTGGGTCCAAGCCCTTCTGAAGCGACGGTTCCGTCAATCACAGTCAAAGAGGTCTTGAATACCCGGTTTAAATCCGCCACGGCCTGATTGACCCCCACATCATGAAATCTTCTCTTTTCTGATGGAGGAATACATCCCTTGAGGTTTTTCATACCCAGGCTGACCTCCGTTATAAAATGAGTTTTCAGTACCGGAATATTGATGATAACATCGTATTCCAGACACGCCTGATTGATCTTTACCTTTTCCAGTATTCTGCCGTTTGCTATAGGAATCAGGCGCGTGGGGCCTGAATTCAAGTCAATTATTCCTGCCCCTGTTTTCTCTGCCACCCTTTGGATTCCACACCGCTCCATGACCTTATAAGTGCCAATGTGAAGCGAACCTGTCCCATCTCCAACATCTATGATTGAAGCCCCCGCCTCCCAAGCCAGCTCAATCAGTGCTTCCAGAAGAAAAGGATTTGTAGTCACCCCTTTCTCATAAGAAGCCGGACCTGTCAGGTTTGGTTTCATCAGAACCTTTTGGCCTGGTCTTACAAACCGTTGCATTCCGCCCAAAAGCTCCAAAGCCTTTGTGACTTGTGCTCGGATATCATTATCCCTAACTACTGCCACTTGATATTTTTCCATATTTTCATCCCTCAAGAATTTTCTGTAATCATCCATCGGATTCTTCTTATCCGACGCAGCCGGGCAAGAAAATTCTATTCTAAACCGTTATGACTCTTTTGATAAAAGCTGCCAGACGGTCGATTTCTTCCTCTCGGATAAACCAATTTAAAGAAATCCGAAGCCCTTCCTCCTTTGTCTCCAAATTCACGACCCTCCATTGGATGATAATCCGTTCTTCTTCCCAGGCTCGCCTTACCAGTTCTCTATGGTCTTTTCCTGGAATTCTCAGTGCAAAAATGGCGGTCCACAGCCGCTCATCAGAAGGAGAAAGAATTTTCACCGCCTCTCCCAAGGCTTCCATACGATTCCTGCAATAGCGGTGAAGATGTCTTGTCCTCTCCGTAATGTTATCCATGCCAATGGCATCTGCCAGCCGTATACACTCCTGGAAAGCGGCATACATCGGTGTATGGCGCCCGCCATATTCAAACCGTCTGGCTCCTGGCTGAAACGAGATTTTATGATCCCTGACATCAAAATCCGTCTGCATACCCACTCCGCCAAAAGGTACCCGAACCTTTGGTATCAGGTCTTTGCGGATATAGACTGCCCCGATTCCTTCCGGTCCGCACAGCCATTTGTGACAGGACAAAAGATAAAAATCACAAGAAAGTTCTTTTACGTCAATCGGAATATTTCCTGCTGCCTGAGCGCCATCCAATACGGTGATAACATTATTCTCTGCCGCCTTTTTACACATTTCCTTTGCCGGGATTGCCGTCCCGTTTGTGTGAAACACATGGCTCACCACTGCCATTTTTGTCTCTGATTTCAGTTTTTTGCAAAAGTGTTCCAGAATTTCCTCTTTATCTCCCAAACCGCAAAAAGTATCGGTATTAAGCTTTAAAATCGGTTCCGCTGCATAAAAAGGAAGAATGGAAGCCGGATTTTCCTGATCACTGATTAACACGCTTTCCCCCGGCTGCCACTCAAACATTCGCACGATCGTATTCAGCCCTTCTGCAATGCAACGAACAAAAAAGATTTCCTCCGGCTCTGCATGGATGAAAAATGCCACCGATTTTCGGACTTCCTCCAGAAGGTCTTTCAGCCATCCATGGATCTTTACATTCACCTGGCCTTCTTCCACCATCTGTTCAAACACACTTTCCATAGATCGGTGAACCGATAACGGCATGGGGCCGCAGCCTGCCGAATTCATATAGATATACTTTTCAGCCGCAGGCATTTGCCTGCGGCACAAATCAAAACGCTTTTCCGGCGGCAGCTTTTTCAGTTCTTCTTTTGAAAAAGACAAACTCTCTCACCTCTTTTCATCACAAAAACAACTTCTCCCAAATTCAACATGGAATCCAAAGGGTTTTTCTTTACTGCCAGAATATCTGCCTGTTTGCCCGCCTCCAAAGAACCTGCCCATGAATCGATTCCTAATACTTTTGCCGCTTTCCAGGTAGCGCCAGCCAGTACATCTTCCTTTTTCATGTTCATTTTGCCACACATCATGTCAAGGGTAAGATAAAATTCATCAAAGTGCGTATTTTTACAACCTGCATCTGTGCCTGCTACGATCTGCACCCCGGACTCGGCCATCCGTCTTGTCGTGCTAAAACGGCTTTGTTGAAATTCTCCCCACATGGCAATCTTATCCGGCAATGGCGCCGCCTCTTCCGGAGGAAGGATATATGCCTTGCCAACAGCCGGGTTGACAGCAATTCCTTTTTTTACCATCTCATCCACCAAAGCCTGTTGGTAATCCTCTCCGCCCGGAGATTTAAAACTGCAGTGATCCAACACATCAAACCCAGCTCTCACAGCCCGCCGGATACTTTCCGTGCTGTGTACATGGCCAGATACTTTTTTCCCTCTGGCATGAGCCTCTTGTACAATTGCTATCAGGGTATCTTCCGGATACTGATCAATCAGAGAATCACTCCCCGGAGTCATATTCCCTCCGGAAACCATGACCTTGATATAATCCACCCCCTGTTTGCACAACCATCGAACCGCCTTGATAACATCATCCCGGGAATCACATTCCAAACCGCAAAAATTGCAATGGCCGCCGGTGATCGTCAAAGGCATTCCCGCCGTAATGATATCCGGCCCTTGCATTTCTCCCTTTTGGATAAAATCCCTGAGCTTCAAAATGGACATTCCCCTGGCGCCGCTGTCACGCACCGTAGTCACTCCGCTCCTCAGCTCTATTCCGGCAGCCTGAACCATCCGAAGCAGACAGGTTTCATCACTGTCGCCATACAATTCATTTAAAGGCTGACTGCTGGAACTGAAGGAAAGATGGAGATGGCCGTCAATCAGCCCTGGCAATACATAATATCCTCTCATATCAAAAACTTCCGCTTCGTTTCTTCTGATTATTTCGGCAAAAAAATCCCTGTCTTCAATCCGGACGATCTTCCCTTCCTGAACCAGAATCCCCTGCTCTTTTCCCGATTCCTGGATCCGCTCTCCTGCGCAGGAAATCAGATGATCTGTCAATATCAATTTTTTATCCACTTTCTATCCACCTCTTCCTCTCATCGGATATGATATACTTTTGGAGCTTCTCCTGCATCTCAACAATTTTTTCGTCATTCAGACAGCGGGAAATTGACAGGAATGCTGGCTTACAAGCAAGCTTGACGCCCGCATTTATGTCAAATCCTCCGCCGTTCAGACGGTATCTTCTTGACCGCCTGCGGCGGCCAAGAAGCATCGGATGTTCATCCGATGGGGAAATTGACAGGAATGCTGGCTTACAAGCAAGCTTGACGCCCGCATTTATGTCAAATCCTCCGCCGTTCAGACGGTATCTTCTTGACCGCCTGCGGCGGCCAAGAAGCATCGGATGTTCATCCGATGGGGAAATTGACAGGAATGCTGGCTTACAAGCAAGCTTGACGCCCGCATTCATGTCAATTTCCCCGCCGTCTGAATGGTTACGTTACATCATCGGCGGTAGCGATGAGTAGCTGAGCAGCTCAATAGCTTTATCTACATGTTTTTGGCCATCGGTCATAATCAGTCGGTAATGAGAGGGAATCAGGGCATCAATCCCTCTTCCTGCTAACTTATGGATATTATTCCGATAGCCTTCCATGGTAGAGCCGTAACAGTTAATCAAACTTAATACCCCGTTTAAGTAAATGCTGTCACCGCTGAACAAATACCGTTTTTCTCCCTTATCCAACAGATATAGCGCCGATTCCACACTGTGTCCCGGCACCAGCACAACGGTAATCTTGCCGTCTGCCGCAAAAAAACATTGCTCATCCTCTGCTGTCAGGTCCACCCGGCAGTGAGGATATACGTAGTCTTTCGGGTAGGCCCCTTTTTTCTTTGCTGCCACAAGTCCCAGTTCTTCCTCACTTCCTTGTTCCAAAAGCCTTTTTTCACCGGAAGATGCTACTATAGTGATCCATGGCATAGCCGCCTTTAAGTCTTTGACGCCGCCTCCGTGGTCTCCATGGGCATGGGTCAAAAAAAGATAACGGATTTTTTTCTGATCACATCCTGTCTCTAAAATATTTTGCAAAATCCACCCCGTATCCAGACCGCTTCCCCCATCAATCAAAAAAGCATCCTTCTCCCCTTCAACCAGGTATACATTGCAGTCTTTATAATTGGAAATTCCCGGGCCACCCGCCCCGCCTCCTACCATATAAATTCCCTTATCCAGACGAATATACATCACATTACCTCCTATTTGCCCTGCTCTTTGGGCATCCAGGTACACCCGAAGGGTGTTTCCTCTTTACTCGCCCTGCTCTTTGGGCATCCAGGTACACCCGAAGGGTGCTTACTCTTTCTTTAACTCCACAATCATTTCAATCTCCACCGGTGTTCCGAAAGGAAGCTCATTAGTCCCCAAGGCCGCTCTGGCATGCTTTCCGTTTTCCCCAAAAAGTGAAATCAGCAGTTCGGAAGCCCCGTCTATCACAAAGGGCTGCTCGCCAAATCCAGGCGCGCTTGCCACAAATCCCAGCACCTTCACAATTCGTTTTACCTGATCCAGATCGCCGATACTGTATTTTAAAGCCGCCAGACAGTTGCACATGGCCTGTCTTGCACATTCCTTCCCTTGCTCCACAGTCACTTCGCTCCCTAATTTGCCTTTATAAAGAAGCTTTCCATCCTTTTTGCAATCCTGCCCGGACACGTAAACCAAACTCTCCGCAAACCTTACGGAAGGCTGATAAGCGGCAACCGGCCTGGGCGCCTCCGGAAGTATAATTCCCAATTCCTCCAGTCTTTTTTCTGTCTTTGTCATATTTTCTCGTCCCCTTTTCTCTCCTTATACCATTCCCAAAAGTTTAGGCAGCCACAGCACGATATCCGGCACATAAGTAGCCAAAAGCAATACCACAATTTCCACCACGCAGAATGGCAGCACGGCCTTCATCGTTCTGGAAAGCGGTATTTTAGCAATACTGCTACCGATAAACAAACAGACCCCATAAGGCGGAGTGGCAAGCCCGATAGTAATGTTCAATACAAACAGCACGGCAAAATGAATTGGATGCACGCCTAACGATACGGCAAGCGGCGCTAAAATCGGCGCAAAAATCAGCAAACTGACATTAGCATCAATTCCACATCCTAAAATCAACAAGAAAACATTAATCAGAAGCATCACTACATATTTGTTGGTAGTAACCGATGTGATAAAACCCGCCAGCAGCACAGGCACCTGCCCCATAGCCACCAGCCAGCCCACAGGACATGCTACCGCCGCAATCAAAAGTACTGCCCCAGACTGAATCATGGCTTTCACCATACAATCAAGCAATATTTTCCAATCCAAACTGTGATAATAAAATACACCTACCAAAATAGAATACAGAATGGCGATGGAAGCCGCCTCTGTAGGTGAACATACTCCTGTCATGATCCCGCCCAGAATAATCACCGGCATCAACAGGGCCGGAACCGCCCTTAAGACAGCATGGACAATCTGCTTTATCGAGTATTTTTCTGTGTTGCGCGGATATTTTCTCTTAATACTTAAATAGGTCGCCGGAATCATCAGACCTACTCCCAAAAGAATCCCCGGCAGCACGCCGCCCATAAACATTGCCGATATGGATGTGCCAAGGGTAGCGCCATATAAAACCATGCCGATACTGGGCGGGATGATTGGGCCGATGACAGAAGAACTGGCCGTTACTGCCACAGAAAAATCATCATCATATCCTTCCTTTACCATAGCCGGGATCAAGGCTCCTCCTATGGCAGAGGTATCTGCTACTGCTGAGCCTGACACACCGGCAAAAAACATAGACGCCACAATGTTGGCATTGGCAAGGCTCCCCGGCACCCATCCTACCAGGACACGGCATAAAAGCAGAATATCGTCAATGATCCCCACCCGCGACATCAGCTCTCCTGCCAAAATAAACATAGGCACGGCAATAAAAGTAAAACTGTTCACACCCTGAAATATCTGCTGGAACAGCATACTGAAGGAAATTCCGCCCCAGCACTGGATCGTTGCCACCAGACCCATGGCCATGGCAAAAGCAATCGGAATTCCCATAGCCATAAAAAAGAACAAAAACACAAACAAATAAACTCCCACTAAGCAGCGCCTCCCTTCATCACCTGACCCCAACCCCGAATATGGTCTATCAGAAATTTAACCGTGTGTACGGCCATCAGGACGAATCCGATATACAGTCCCAGCGCCCACCAGAAATAAGAAATCCTGGTAGCCGCAGCCTTTACCCTCATTTTCAGCAGCAGCATCTCATAACCATACTTTAAGAGAATAATCAGCACAATAGCAATACAGATATAACTGACAAATTCCATGATATATCTCAGCTTTTCAGGAAACATATCTACCAACAGGTTAAATTTCACCAGTTCAATCCGTTTATATGCCACGCTGGCGCCATTGGCAGTCAGCCACAACATGCACATCCTGGCAATTTCTTCTGACCAGATAGCCGATGTCATAAATGGCAGCCACCTGGTCGTCACTCCTACAAGAAGCGAAAACAACATAATAAAACCAGACCCGGCGGCCAGTACAATCCCGATTCGCTCCGACCAAAAACTGCATCCGTCAATTGCCTTCAAAATCCATAGTTTTTTTGCTTCTTTTTTCTCTTCCACCAGCACTCACTCCTTTTATTCTGAAACAGCAGGGGACAACAAAAACGCTGCCCCCTATATCCTTTTCCTTATTTTCCAATAGCCTGAACCCGATCATATAATTCCGTGGAGATGGTTTTTCCGTCGCCAATAAACTTGGGAACAATCTGGCCGGCTGCTTCCAGCCACAACTTCTGATCCTCCGCGGTAGGCTCGTACACCGTCACTCCCTGCTCTCTCATCTGGTCGGCTACTCCGTCCACATCTTTTTCATTCAACTCTCTCTTAATCTTTTCCGACTCTTTCGACGCTTTGATTACTGCCTGGAAAAGTTCTCCGTCCACGCCGCCCAAGGCGTCCACGGCTCCGGAACTGATCACCCTCACCGACGGTCCGAAGGACAGGGTCAATATGGTGGCATATTTTGCCACTTCAGTAAAGTTGTTGGTATAAGCCGGCACCGGGCCTGCATATACACCGTCTACCGTTCCCTGCTCCAGGCCGGTATAAAGCTCTTGCCAGGCCATAGGCGTAGCGCCAATCCCGCAGGCTTCATATAAAGCCATCTCTATTTCCGAACCCGTGGTGCGAATCTTTAAATTATAGGCATCCTGGGGAACCTTCACTTCCCGTTTGGTATTAAACAGCCATCTTGCCGCTCCTCCATCCACATCAAAAGTCACCGGATAACAGCCAATCTCTTCATAAACTTGTGCCGCAAGCTCATCTCTCAGATCGGAAGCCAGCACCTCATACACATGGTCCGTATCCCTGAACATTCCCGGAAAATCGCAAAAATCCAACACATGGCAAAATTCAGAAAGATTAGCTGTAGAACATTTTGCCATCTCCAAAGTATTCGCCATACAAGCCTGCACCACATCTCCATCTGATCCCAACTGACCAGCCGGATAATATTCGATCTTCACCTGGCCATTGGTATAAGTATTTACCAACTCAATAAACTTTTGGTTTGCCTCATACTCGGCTGTCCCGTCAACCGCCGCATCACCCCATTTTAACACGATAACATCCTTCGGCTCCTCTGCTTTCTCCGACGCTGCCGGTTCTGCCGCCTGTGTGCCCGAATCACCCTGTGCCGGAGCTGCCGTCTCTTTGGGAGCCTCCTTCCCGGAAGCACATCCCGTCAATCCTGTCACTACCATAGCCGCCGCCAGCAATAATGCAATCTGCTTCTTCATTTTTACTCCTCCTTGAATGTAAATAAGAACTATCATCTATGTTTCCTAATTCAAGGATAATTCAAACATGACTTTTTGTCAATATTAAACTGACAAAAAATCTTATATTTTTTCTCTTTTCAACAATTATTTTTCGATTTAAAAAGATTTTTTTACTTTTCTGTTGATTTTTATGTTTCAATACATTATAATTCGTTTATGAAACAAGATAATTTGTCAATTTTGAAAGGAGATTGCCCATGCACCTTACACAGGAACAGAAAAATTTTGTCTCCGCAGAAGAAACCATACACTTATTGCAGAAACTGGTTCGGATTCCCAGCATAAATGGACAAGAAGAAGCCATCGGCCAGTATCTCCATCAATATTTTCAAAACCTGGGCTGGGAAAGCGCCCTCTACGAAGTAGAACCTCACCGTCCTGCTGTAGTTGCCCTTCTCCATGGGAAGCGCCCGGGTAAAACGTTAATGTTCACCACCCATTACGACACTCATGTTGTCGACAATATGGAAATCCCTCCCTTTACGCCGGAAATCCGCAATTCTTTCCTATACGGAAGAGGAAGCTGCGATGCAAAGGGTTCTATTGCCGCCATGATTATGGGAGCGATGGTCTTATCCCGCATGGAAAAAAACTTTTCCGGCGACTTGATGCTTGCCTTTGTTCCGGATGAAGAATATCTGAACAAAGGGACTACCTGGCTTATGGAACATGGCATCACAGCCGACATGGCCGTTGTGGGAGAGCCTACCAGAATGGCCGTAGGCTTCGGCCACCGGGGCTGTACTCACCTGGATATTATTACCAAAGGAAAAGCTTATCACAGCGCTTATCCGGAAAAAGGAATCAATGCCATTGAAAAAATGGCTATGGTCATCACCCATTTACGCAGGGATTTCTTCCCTTCTTACGAAAAGAAGACCCATCCCTTCCTGGGTCATCCGGTAATCAACCTGGGAGTAATCACCGGCGGAACCAGAATCCACACCGTTGCCGATTCCTGTGTAGCATCTTATTTAAGACGGGATCTTCCGGGAGAGACTACGGAACAGATTTTAGAAGAGATACAGGAATATCTGGATACGTTGAAAGAACTGGATTCACAGCTTCTGGCAGAAGTCAGGCTCAGCACCATCCAGCAAAGAATCCGTCTGCCTTATTTTATCGATCCGGATCATCCCCTGGTTCTTGCCATGGCAGACAGCTATCTTTCTATAACGGGAAAAGAAGCGAAAAAGTCCGTGATGAACTATTATTGTGACGCCAGTATTCTCTGCACTGAACATGGCATACCCACCATTATTTTCGGCCCTGGCGATATTCATGTGGCTCATTCTTCCCTGGAATATATTGGGATTAAAGATCTTTGTGATGCCGCTTATATTTATGCCGACTTTGCCCTTTCCCTTTTAGGAGAAAACGGAGACCATTTATGACAGAAGAACGACTGAAAAAGACAGAACTTTTCATGGCTGCCTGCGGAATCAATGTCCTGCTGGCCTGCCATCCCAAAAATGTTTATTACTTATCCGGCTTTGCCACCTCTGCCCGCCCCTATTGGCAGATCAAGCAGACCTGCTGCCTGATCTTTCCCGATGGGTCCCGGTTTTTAATTCTTCCTGCCCCATGGGCACAGGAAAACATTGCGGTAGGTCCCGGCTTTGAAGTGATGGAATATTCGGGAGAAACGGAAGACTGCGCCCGGACTGTCGCTTCTCTGCTTTCCCGTCAGTCCGGAGCAAAGGTAGGCGCGGATCTTACCTGGATGAGCACTCCTTTTTTCCGTGCCCTGGCAAAGGAACTGCCCCACACGCTCCTTCTGGATGAACATCCTGTCCTGGCATGGTGCCGGATGATTAAAGACCCCCTGGAGATAGAAGCTTTGTATGCAGCCGGAAAAATCAGTGATTGCGCATTGAAGAAAGCCCGCGATCTGATCACCTGCGGCAAGGAAGAACAGGACATCCAGTCCGCCTTGAACAGTCTGATGATTGCTAAAGGTTCTATGGGCCAGGGATTTACCACTAAAGTCATTTCCGGTATTAACGGAAGCCTTCCCCACCATATGTCCGGCTCCTGGCAAATTCGGGAAAAAACGGCTACCATTGTAGATTTGAGCGCTACAGTACGTTTTTACGAGTCTGACAGCGCCAGAACGTACCTGACTGGAGGCCCTATACCGGAGCTTTCCGACATTCATCAGGGAATTTGCGAAATTTTAGAAAAATTGCCGCAAAAGCTATATCCCGGAGTTCCCATTAAAGAAATCGACAGCTTTATCCGAAAAGAACTGTCACAAATCCGTCCTGATGCCATGCAGGCAGGAACTATCGGCCACGGAGTGGGCCTTCAAGCCCATGAGTATCCGGATATTTCTCCTGACAGCCCGGAACTTCTTCAGGAAAATATGGTCCTCGCAATAGAACCGGCCCTTTATCTGCCGGGACACTGGGGAGTCAGAATTGAAAATATGTTCCATATCCGCAGCTCTCATGCAGATATCATGAACGGATTGGAGGCATCCTATGGAAATCGATAAAAAACCAGGAATTTATGAAGAACTGGGAGTTCCCCGTGTCATCAACGCCATGGGAACCTACACGATCTATGGCGGCTCAAAAATGAGCCGCCAGACGATACAGGATATGAATGATGCTGCCTCATCTTTTGTTGACCTGAACCTGCTTCAAAAAAGGGCTGGGGAAGCCATCGCCAGGCTGACAAAGAATGAAGCTGCCTATATCTGTAACGGAGCCGCCGCAGGCATCTATCTGGGGCTTTTAGCTGCCGTCGCCCTGCATCGCGGAAAAAAAATACGTTATCTGGCCAGACAGGATTTCCATGACAGCGAAATCGTTGTCTTCCGCTCCCACCGCAGCCCTTATGACATTATCCTCGACCAATTGGGAGTTTCCATCGTAGAACTGGCCTATTCCAATCACACACTTGTCTCTCCAAAAGAAGATATCGAAGCCGTAATCTCTGAGCGAACGGCTGCCATCTATTTTCTGGAATCCGGCTGGGTCGCTCCCGGCGCCCCTTCTCTGGAACTGACGGCATCTGTGGCGAAAAAACACCAACTGCCGGTTATCCTGGATGCCGCCGCCATGCTGCCTCCTGCTGACAATCTGTGGAATTTTACAAAAGCAGGGGCGTCCCTTGCTGTCTTCAGCGGTGGAAAAGATCTGTGCGGCCCCCAGGCCAGCGGCCTGATTGTCGGGCGAAAAGACCTGATTGACCTTCTGCTGGAATCCGCTTTCCCGAAACATGGTTATGGAAGGTTCCTGAAAGTCGGAAAAGAAGAGATAGCCGGACTTTATTCCGCCCTTTGCCAGTATCTTTCCGCCGACATGGGCAGCCGGATTCAAGATGCGGAAGACCAGGTAGAATCTGCCTGTCGGCTCCTCAATGATCATCCTTATTATCTGGCTGCAAGAAGCTATCCCAACGAAGCCGGACAACCAATCCCCCGGGTACTGGTTAAAATCCGCAACGCTCAGACCGATGAACAACAGGTTCTAAACTATTTATCTGCATTGACACCGCCGGTAATCGCTGCTGCTGCGGGAAAACAGAGCTTTTATTTAAATCCCATGACTTTGACAAAAGCAGAAATGGAATGGATCTGCCATCAGCTTCTTAAATTTCCCTTTGTCCAACATTAACAGCAAAATCCCAATAGAAAGGAGTCCTCAGTCTATGTACAAAATTGGTTGCATCGGCCATGCCGGACGTCATGGCGAATTTTTTTCCCGGCTTTTCAACCGGGAACAATTGTTTGACGGTTATCGGTTTTCTTATGTCTTCGGAGAAGATGAAGAATTATCCGCAGAAGAAAAAAATCAGCGTTTTTATCATGTAGATGCCTATTGTTCCACGGCAGACGAACTGATTGAAAAATCGGATGCCGTGATGATTCTGACCATTGCAGGAGAAAGCCATCTTCCCTATGCCCTGAAAGCTATCAAAGCCGGCAAGCCGGTATTTGTGGACAAACCCTTTGCCGCTGCCTATGATGATGCAAAGGCCATCACGGAAGCCGCACGCGCTTATCGTGTTCCGCTTTTTGGCGGTTCCACCCTGCGGCATCTGAAAAAGCTGGATGAAATCCGACAGCTCATGAAAGAAGAATACTTCCCTTTCGTTTCCATTGCCTACCGGGCTGACCCGGAGAGCCCTCTGGGGCTTTATCACTACTACGCCAGCCATATCGCCGAAATTTGTATGTCCCTGTGCGGAACCGACTACCGGGATATCACGGTCAGCCGAAATGAAAAGAACGTTTGCACAGTAGTAAAATATCCCCACTGCAGCGCAGTACTGATGACCACCTTGGATACGGAGCTGGTCAATATCCATCTTATAGGTAAAAAATCATATTCCTTTGACTTAAATCAGGATGGATGCTATATTGATGGTGCTACCAAATTTATCCAAATGCTCAAAACCGGCCAGCCGCCAGTGCCATATGAAGAATATTGTCAATCTGTCCGGCTTATTCAGGATATCACCCGCAAGATGGGCGCCCTGGCCTGGTAATGACATGCAAAAATAATGTGCGAAAGAAAATGAGGAGGAACCCATGAACCTGATCTATGACAACTGGGCTATATGGCAGAAACTGCTTACCATGCTCGAAAACCAGTTTGGAACAAAAAGTGAATTTATCCTTCATGATCTGACAAAGGATTATAACCATACCATTGTTGATATCCGGAACGGCTATATCACCAACCGAAAAATTGGCGACTGCGGTTCCAACCTGGGACTGGAGGTTTTACGAGGCACGGTCAAAGACGGAGACCGATACAACTATATCGTAAATACCCGGGACGGAAAGCTACTGCGTTCCTCTACCATGTTTATCTACGACGACCAGGGAAAAGCCATCGGCAGTCTCTGCATAAATACAGACATTACGGAAACGGTTCACTTTGAAGAATATCTGCGTCAATATAACCAATATAACCTGCCTACTACTGCCAATCCCATAACACCGGCCGCCACTTTGGCTTCATCGCAGGAAAGACAGACCCCCGGAACCCAATCCGGCCCGGAAATCTTTGCCAATGATGTATCCCAAGTTCTGGATTTCTTAATTACAGAAGCCGGAAAACTGGTGGGAAAACCGGTAAGCCGGATGAATCGGGAAGACAAAATCAAATTTGTCCGTTATCTGGATCAGAAAGGCGCTTTTTTAATCACCAAAGCATCAGAAAAAGTCTACGAACATTTAAATATTTCCCGATATACCTTATATAATTATCTGGATTTAATTCACAAAGAAGCAAATGGGACAAATTCATCACCTGAACAGGAGGAAGAAAAATCATGAATATGGCTTATATAGAAAAAATCTTTTCTCTGGACGGGCGCAAAGCCGTGGTCACGGGCGCCAGCTCAGGAATCGGACGTGCTATCGCCATATCACTGGCAAATTTCGGCGCCGAGGTTGCCTTGCTAGGGCGTTCTGCCGACGGCCTTCGCATCACCCATGAAGCCATCGCCGCAAATGGCGGTGTCTGTGAAGATTATATCGTTGATATATCAGACACAGATAGCCAGGATCGGTTTTTCCATGCTTACATGGAAAAACATGGACGGATGGACATCTTTATTGCCAATGCCGGCATCAACCGCCGTGCGGAACTGCCGGATGTAGCTTTGGAAGATATCCATGCTCTTTTGAAAACCAACTATGTGGGAACCCTTTTTGGCATGATCCAGGCATCCAATATCATGAAACGGCAGCATTCCGGCAACATCGTAGTTATCACATCCATTAACGGATTGAGTCCCTTGATCAATCAGGCCATATATTCCAGCATCAAATCCGGCCTGGAAAGCGCCATGCGCAGTATGGCCGGAAGTATGGCCGAATATGGCGTCCGGGTTAATAGTTGCGCCCCTGGCTGTGTCCATTCCGCCGGCAATCAGCATATTTTCTCCATAGAGGAATTTCGTAAAGCCAAAGAAGCCAGCATACCACTGGGAAAAATCGGCAATCCGGAAGATATCGGAAACGTCGTGGCTACCATGGTAAGCGATGCTTACTGCTTCATGACCGGCTCTACCATTTTAGTAGACGGCGGAGAATTGCTGCGCCCAAAACAAAAGCAGCCTCAAACAGAGACAGTAAAATAAAAAATTTTCCGTTCCAAACAAGCGCCACTGGCGCTTAGAACCATTGCTCGCGAAAGTCAAAGACCCCGCGCAAGCTACGGGGTCTTTGGTCTACGCTCCGCTTCGGTCGGTGCTGACCATGCGCCACTGGCGCATAGCACCCCTCGCGGCAGTCGCCAAATGGACATGCAAGCATGTCCGCTTGGCTCGTTACCCGCGGAAATAAACGGCGCCTACTTCGTCTTAAGTTTTCTCATCCGCCAGCTACGGCAGCAAAAAACAAAATATCCGCTTTTTGTAGTATACAACAAGTTGCAGGGATAATTTTTCATAAACTCCATACGGAATCCATCCCTGGTCAATAGGCTGTCTTTGCTGAGTGGATATTCCGTCTCAATCTTAAACAGTTTGCTCAATTTCTGGAATAGCTGATCAAATATCTGCATGACCGTTCTCTCATCCAACTCTTCTTCCTGCATTTGTATTCCCGGCATCCGTTCCACGCTCCGAAAAAACAAAGTCTCTTCCAGCCCCAAAAGGAACTGCACCCGAACATCTCCCTCTGTATCAAAATAATGGCAGGCATAAAAACCCTTTCCGATATCCTGCCCCTTATAATTCGCACTTGCAAGCTTTGCTTCTGCTTGGAACACATCCAGGACGGCTCGGTTTACTGCCTTGGATATAATCGGGATCTGTGCTGACACATCATAGTTTTTTCGGGTGCCGGCCTTTCCTACAATTGCCTGATCTTCTCCCATAATATGTTCTGCCAGCCAGTTGTTCATCACTCCTGCAAAATGTTGGACGGCCATCTGGGAGTAAGAAGACGATTCCAAATCCCTTTTAAGGGAAATCAGGATCTTGTCCCTGAAATTATCATGTATCCGCTTATGACGAGTATATCCATTATACCGAATAGAACGCATATACTCTTCTTCTTCTGAAAAATGCGTCATAGTATAAGCTTCCAGATACTTGAGCCCTTCCTTATATGTATTGGGATTAGTCTCCCCGGCCTTTGCCATGTCAATGATTTTCTTCACAATCCGAAACAGCTTCGCGTGAGCCTTATCCACCACTTCTACACCGATATTGAACTTATCACTCCACACTATTTCTTCCATGAAAATCCCCGCCTCCTGAATTTGTCTTAAATAAATGGCCTTATTCCCCAATCAATACTTTTTTCCCAAGGAAAGCAAATGCATATTTTCTTATTTTTGTTTCCGGGATTCCTTTTGCCGTCAAAGCATCTGCATAGTGCTTCTCCTCAATCTGCTTTAATCCCCTTTCCACACATTCCTCCAGAGTCTTTTCCTTCTTTGGCTGAAATACCTTAAACTCCAGGATAATCCCGTCATCCTCCGGCCGCAAAGGTTCCAGCATCACATCATATCTTCCAAAACCGCTTTCCCGATTTGAAGTCAATACATACCTCCCCGCCAGATCTACCATTAAGCCCAGAACAAAACCGTGATAAAAACGCTCTGGCTCTGTTTTGGATGGGTTTTTCCCGGTGTCAAATGAACTAAAGGTTGATTCGCTGACCCGGTTCATGTAATCATTCATGGCATCCACATCCCCCAGAAGGAGGGCTTTAACAAAATCATTATAATTTGCCCTGTCCTGGCCAAACCACCCCCTGACCATGCTGCGGAACATCAGCATTACCTCAAGATTTGTTAAAACCAGTTCATAGGCTGGTTCCTTTAATCCGCCAAACACATCCATGTCTTCGGGATATTCTTCATACCGGATCACTTTTAGATATCCGCTGGCTAAAAGCAGGCTCCAGACAGCAGCATCGTTTTCATCCAGCTGGCTGTACACAATCTGTTCATCAATTTCTGTAATCAGGCTCTTTCCCAAAAGCAGGTTTTCCATGTCCCTCTTCGTTTCCCGGCTTCCCTCACGGATCAGCTTCCCCACCAGGCTGTTTGAACTGGAATTTGCCCAATATGTCCCTTTCTGCCTTTTATCCAGATAATTAAGGATTGACCAAGGATTATAAATATCCTTCCTTTTTCCAAAAATGAACCCGTCATACCAGGTCTTTACTTCCTGCTTTTTCCCGGACAAACCATATTCACCTAGAGCCGTGAATACTTCTTCTTCAGTAAACCCAAAACAATCCGCATATTTTTCCGATGTTGTTGTAACTACTTCAAGGTTATTCAAGTCGGAGAATATCGATTCTTTACTCACCCTGGTGATGCCCGTCATCACCGCCCGCTCCAGATAAGGATTCGTTTTAAATACAGCATTAAACATGCTCCGGGTAAAGGAAACCAGCTCATCCCAATAGCCATGGACGTAAGCTTCCTGCATCGGCGTGTCATACTCATCCAGAAGAATAATAACCTTTTTCCCATAATAGCGCGACAGATAGAGGGAAAGCTGGTGAAGCGCCATAGTTGCCGTCATATCATCCATATCCGCCGATACGGATTGGAAGAACAATTTCTCTTTATCATCCAACCCCCCATAATCCATCAGAAAACGGTTTTTTGAATAAAGATTGGTTAAAATCTGGCTGATTTTCCTGCGTGCCTGAAAAAATCCCCCCTCCTTGACATTCGCAAAAGAAAAGCTGATCACCGGGTAGGTTCCCTGAAGATCCCGGTATTTTTCATTTTCCCATATAGAAAGCCCCTGGAATAAATCGGTTCGTTTTGCATACTGGACAGAAAAAAATTTTTCCAGCATACTCATATTCAATGTTTTTCCAAACCGCCTTGGGCGGGTAATCAAGGTCACACTATCTCCGTTTTCCCACCATTCCCGGATAAAATCCGTTTTATCAATATAAAAATATCCTTCTTTCCGGATTACTTCAAAATCCTGATGCCCTATCCCTACTGTTCTCCGCATGGAACCGCCCCCCCCCGCATGCTTATGGTTTCCCTGGTTGGGTTGTGCTATACAATCTTCAGGGGAAAGAAGTAGCCGCCAACTACTCCCAATAGTCGACGGCTGATGCTGTAAAGCATTAAGCTTGTTATTTTTGAGAGTAGGCCGCTTCTCTGACTTTTCCCTTCTATTCTCAATATACCATATCCGGAATTAGGTTTCAAGTGGTTATTCATAACAATAAAAGAACTTATCGAATCTCTTGTTCTAAAGATTCAAAAATGGAATGGCTAAAAAACTCCCCTAATGTCATTTCCAGCCCATCGCATATTTTCTTTACCGTAGAAAGGGAAATACACCTTCGCTTTGGATCAAAGATACTGTAGACCGTCGATGGCGTCAAACCGCAAATATTCGACAAGCTATTATAAGTAATCCCTCTTTCCTTGCATAAAAGTTCGATTCTTTTCGCTGTTGCATCTTTTACGTTCATGGCAATATATCCTTTCCCCATTACAATGTGGTATTGAGAAAAGGATATATTCTTTTACGCAATAGCGTATACGCAATTGCGTATATTGATGAAATGTGATAAAATAGGCAATACAAAACATTATATTCCATAATAAGGAGGAACCCACAAATGAAACTGATGAAAAAAGTTCTTGCAGCAACATTATCAACAGTTCTTACGGTTGGTGTAGCATCAACTGCCTATGCGGAGCCGCCGGTAATGCACACCCTGTTTGGTACAGAAAAGAAATATGGTGAAAATAATCTCCCGCTTGGACATCTGCATGTAGGAACAGATGATGAGGAACTCGTCCAGTATGGCGATGCGTATTACATCGTACCGAAAAACGATACAATCTGTTTTGACAGTGACCCTTCCCACAATGTTGAAGCGAAATGGTGGCTAAGTGGCGTCCATATTTATGAAATGGAAGATGGATCAATTGGACTGAACTACGAAGATTCCCCTGATAAGACAGAAAAAATAATAGCAGGGAAAGACTATCCTGTTTTTCCAGCAGAATTACAAGAGGCAGTCACAAAGAAGATTAATTCTGACTCACAGGATTACTATGATGAAGAATATAGAAATACACAGATGAAATACTCTAATGAACCGTTTATTATTCTTGAAATAACCGACTATGATTTGGGCTGGGAATGGCATTTAGTTTATCAGGTTGTTGATAATTGGCCAGGCCCTAATGGCACAGGCAACGGCCAAATCGCTACATGGGTAAATGATGATAATGGTTGGCGGATCCAGAACACGGATGGAACCTATTTAACAAATGCATGGTATCAATCTCCGGCCTCTGGTTTGTGGTATTACATGGGCGCAGATGGCTATATGCTTACCAATACCACTACACCAGATGGATACAAGGTCAATGCAGACGGAGTTTGGGTACAATAACCCCTATGCCTGCCATCAGGAGCCGCTATTTTGGCCATTGCCAAACGAGTGTCGTTGGTGCCTGGCAGCTTAACCACAAACAAAAAGGAGTGCGCTGCCCGATCATCAGCTTTTGATGATTGGGCAGCTCACTCCAAATCATATCACAATTCAAATAAACGGAATCTTAAACTTACTTTTTCCCCTGTTCCAACCAAATTTTCTTAACCCGGGTCAACTCAACAATCATATCCACAGCGCCATCCATCCCCACAGAACTCCTGTTAATGCACAAATCATAACTGCGGGAATCTCCCCATTTCTTGCTGGAATAATAGTTATAATAACTAG
The DNA here is from genome assembly GCA_947383005.1 of uncultured bacterium. Taxonomy (GTDB): domain Bacteria; phylum Bacillota; class Clostridia; order Lachnospirales; family Lachnospiraceae; genus Brotaphodocola. The sequence continues at coordinate 111,021 of CANDBT010000007.1, forward strand.
CCCGCTTTTTATCTGTCTTTACCATAATATCTTTTGCCTTTGCACTGTCTACCTTATAAATCTCCTGCAGATAAGCAATCTTATCTTCATTGCTGGCCGTGATAAATACAGTAGAAACATTCGGATATTCTGCCAGCGCATAATCTGCGCAGCGTCCTACGATCACACACGATTCCTCATTTGCCAATTTCTTAATCGTATCAAACTGCGCCAAAAAAATCTTATGGTTCAACGGCATATCCATATAAGCCGAACTGGTATACGCTTTAGAATAGGTGTCCATCACCAGCGAATAGAGAAAACTGCTGGTAGGTTTTTCATCGTGAGTTTCAAATAATTCCTCACACAGGCCACTGTTCTTGGCGGCCAAAGCCAGAAGCTCCTTATCGTAACACTTAACCCCTAACCGCTCAGCAAGCTTCTCACCAATCCGTTTACCACCGCTTCCGCACTGTCTCCCGATTGTAACAACTAGATTTCCATTCATCGATATCCCTTCTCCTTTCAGTAACTCTTGATGTGAATTGTGCTTCCGGTTGTCTATATCTCTATTATATGATACCAGGGTCAAAAGGTCAAAGAATCCGATGCAAGCTTGCTTGCAAGAGGATTTTTGAACTTGGGACTCGCAAAAACACCGAAAAGTAGCCATCTTTCATAGAAAAATGAGTGAATTTGAGGTGTTTTAGGATTGCGTGAGCATGAAATGCGGAGCAATCCGTAGTATCATAGGGGTCAAAATACCTTTTGACCTCAACATCATTATATCTCAAAATTTCTGAAAAGTACATAAATAATAATAAAAATTTCTTTCATTTTAGCTTTTTCAGCAATTCTTCGAAATACTGTGGCAACGGAGCATGGACTTCCAGATATTCATGAGTGCGAGGATGATTAATGCCAATAATCTTGGCATGAAGAGTTTGTCCCTCCAATCCGGAAATCGGGCATTTTGCCGGACCATATACCACATCGCCCAATAAAGGATGCCCAATAGAAGCCATGTGTACCCGAATTTGATGAGTACGTCCGGTTTCCAAACGGCATTCAATATAAGTAAAACGCTGAAAACGACGAATCACATGAAAATGTGTGACCGCCGCTTTCCCGTTTTTTTCATTAATGCTCATTTTTTTTCGATCGACGGGATGACGCCCAATAGGCGCATCCACCGTCCCATTGTCTTCCAAAATACGTCCGTGAACAATAGCGCAATAAACTCTGGTAATGGAATGTATCTTTAATTGTTCGGCAATGTCTCTGTGGGCCTGATCATTTTTACATACAATCAGCGCGCCTGTCGTATCTTTATCAATCCGATGTACAATCCCCGGCCTCAAAACTCCATTTATTCCGGACAGCTCCTCACGGCAATGAGCCATCAAACCATTGACCAAAGTCCCGCTAAAATGTCCCGCCGCCGGATGAACCACCATACCCTTAGGCTTATTGACAATCAAAATATCCTTGTCTTCATAAAGCACATCCAGATTTAATTCTTCCGGAAGGATTTCCGGCTTCTGAGGTTCCGGCAAAGTTAAGAAAATAGTCTGGCCGGAAGTAACTTTATAGCTGCTTTTTACAGCATGGCCGTCTATCAGCACACATCCGTCCTTTAATAATTTCTGAAGATAGGAACGGGAAAAATCCTCACAGCATCGGCTCAAATACAGGTCTATGCGAATTCCCTCCGCGTCATTTACCAAAATCTCCTGTGTCACAGCCTTTTCCTCCACACAACCGGAATATCTCCAGATCTTTTTCCGTATAAAAAAACATCAGCAGCATCAGCAAAATAGCCGTCGCTGTTGTTACATAAATATCCGCAACATTAAATACAGGAAAATCGATCAATTTAAAATACAAAAAATCAACTACAAATCCCTGACTCATCCGATCAACCATATTTCCCAGAGCACCTGCAGTAATCAGAATAACGCACAAACGTAAACCGTGATAATGAGAATTCTTGCAGGAGGGAAGCTGCCACATCACATATATTGCGGCGATAAGTACTAAAATACCAATTACGAAAAAGAAACCCTGCCGTCCCTGCAGCATTCCAAAGGCAGCGCCACGGTTCTCGGAATAAATAAGTTCGAACACGCCCTCCCATATCACTATGGGATTTTGTCCCTTTAAGTGCCAGACCGCCAGCTTTTTTGTATACTGATCCGCCTGCACTAAAAATCCGGACAACAAAAACCAGAGAACCAGGTTGCCTGTTTTGGTTCCGATGGCTAAAGTATTCTTGAAGCTGTCCTGCTCTTTCATGCCTGTCCTCCGCCCAGCCAGATCAACGCGTCTTTCATTTCCTCATCTGTCACTGTACGATCAACAAAAGCATTTCCTACCTCACGTAAAAGGACAAACTTAATCGTCCCCGAATCCATCTTTTTATCACTCTTTGTCGCAGCGATAATCTTGTTAATGTCAAGATTCAGCCCCTTTAGACTCACCGGCAACCCAAACTGTTTAAATGTCTGGCAAAGTTCTTCTACATCACCCATGGAAATAAAACCGCGTTTTGCCGATAAATAAGCCGCAGCAGCACTCCCTAATGCGACGCACTGTCCATGAAGCAGCTTAAAGCCGGTCAGCTTTTCAACAGCATGTCCCAAAGTATGCCCGAAGTTCAATAATGCCCGCTCTCCCTTTTCTGTCGGGTCCTCTTCAACTACATTCCTCTTAATCTTGTCGCTTTCCCAAATCATCGTCTGACAAGCGCCTTTCTCCCTTCGGGAAATTTCTTCAGCATGCTCTTTTATCCAGTTATAGTACAAGCGGTTTTTAATCAAACCATGCTTAATAATTTCTCCCATACCGGAACTATACTGTTCTTCTTCCAAAGTCAGAAGCGTTTCGATATTGGTATAAACCAAAATCGGCATGTGAAATGCGCCTACCATATTTTTATAAGCATCGAAATCCACACCTGTCTTGCCGCCGATACTGCTGTCCACCTGGGATAGCAAGGTGGTCGGCAACTGGATAAAACGAATTCCCCGCAGATAAGTAGCCGCGGCGTATCCGCAAAGATCCCCTACAACCCCTCCCCCAAGAGCTACCAGGATGTCATTACGGTCATAATAACGGACAATTAAATATCGGTATAACTCTTGTACCGTATCCAAATTCTTTTGTGCCTCTCCTGCCTGGAAGATAAAAGAATGGCATTCTTTGCAATAGGGAATGAGCTGCTCTTGCACTTGTTCCTGATATAAATACGCCACATTACTATCGGTAACGATACATAGCTTTCTGTCCTTTGTATCAAACCGGGCAACTTCTTCACCTAAATGCCCGAAAGAAGCTTCCAGCACAATGTCATAAATATCCTTTCCGTCCCTATGAACCGTCATTCTGTCATTCATAACCCATCTCTCTTCCTACATACGAAGGCTCTTCCTGCCACCATCCAGGGATTCATCCGACAGCAGCCCCTGGAAATCACCGGACAGCTCTACAGATTCCGGAGTGGCAATAAAAATCGAATTGGAAATCTTTTGCAAATTACCATTCATTGAATACGTAGCTCCGCTGGTAAAATCAATAATCCGCTGGCCAATCTCCGGATAGATACCCTCCATATTTAATACCACAGCTTTTCCATCCAATAAATGATCACAAACCAACTTGGCATCTTCAAACGAAGTAGGCCTCACCACAGAAACCTCCATTGGCTTCCGCATCGGTACCACCTTCGAAGAGCGGGAAAAAAAACGTGGTCTGGGTTCTTCTTCCTCTTCTTCTATTTCATCACGAGAATTCCCAAAAAGTGTTCTTCTGGCGGGCCTGTCCAGCTCGTAATCATCTTCCGGTCCGAAATAATCGTCATCTTCTTCATCGTTTAACCGTGTCATTTCCATTATTCTGCTAATCAGGCTCATAATAATCTTCTCTCCATTCCTTATCTGGCTCCAAAAATACCCGTGCCTACCCTCACCATAGTCGCTCCCTCTTCTACTGCTACTTCATAATCGCCGGTCATTCCCATAGAAAGGACAGTCATGATGTTACTATTATCATAGTTTTTTGGTTTCATGTCAACATATAATTGAAATAATTTTTTAAAAATTGGCCGATTTTCTTCTGAATTCTCGACAAAAGGAGCAATTGTCATCAAGCCGCGTACATGGACATGGGGAAAACTGCAGATCTGTTCCATTGCTTCTGATATTTCATCCGGGGAAAATCCGAATTTACTTTCCTCACCAGCAACATTCACTTCCAAAAGAATGTCGATCATCCGGTTTTCTTTTTCGGCGGCCAGTTCAATCTCCTGAGCCAGCCGAACGGAATCTACCGAATGAATCATCACTACATGAGGAAGTACCTGGCGTACTTTATTTCTCTGTAAATGGCCAATCATATGGAAACGGGTATCTGGTGGCATTTCCGGCGCCTTTTTTATAATCTCCTGAACCTTATTTTCACCAAAATCCCGTACGCCACATCGATACGCCTCTTGCATCGCTTCCAATGGCTTTGTCTTGCTGACAGCAATCAATGTGACTTCCCGGGGATTTCGGCTGCTGCGGACACATGCCGCGGCAATATTCTTTTGTACCTGGGTTAAATTTTCTGTAATCGTTATGTTCATCATCCTCCCATCAGTAATTTACCATACCAAAAGCTGCATGAATATTTCGCATCAATTGGATGAGCGGGTGCTTGTTGTCTGACACAGGCGGCAAGAAAACGCCCGTGGAAACTATTGCGTAATTTATGCAGACCCCAGCTTTATTGGTAAATCAACTGCCCTTCATACACGGTATTTGCATCCAACACAATATGATCATATACCGACAGGCCATAATTCATCCCTTTTCGGATGGTATAATACTCATCATTGAAATTAAGAATCTCAATCAGCTTAAAAATAGTATAACCCTTATTAATATTATATACACCTTGGAGCGTATCACTGGGGCCAATCTGATATCGTTCGCCCGAATCCGGCTTAATGATATAATCTCCTGCAGAAAACGGGCTGTTTTCTCCCATATCAATATAATAATATTCATCTGTTGAGTTATAAATGCTAACTGGAGTAAATTCTGCCGAAGTTCCATTCTCCGAATAAACTTCTTTCAAAAATCCGGTATCGCTGCTGTCTCCTCCCTGTGTTATGTAATCAACAGGCACTAAAAAGAAATCTTTCGTTGTAACGGAAGTCACGGGAATCTTCAACCCATCGTTTTTCTCTGCTTTCACTTCAAAATGAATAAACCGGTCATTGATAAACTGCACCATATATTGATTAAAATCCAACCTCCCATATGTTTCTCCATCCGAACCGGTTATCAGAGAAAACGCTCCTTCCGTCTCCAGATTTCTGGATTTAAATATAACATGGAGCCTCGTACGGTCAGCAAACTCCTCCTTCTGATCTTCCCCGATAGGAAAGAAAATACTCCAATCGTCGGATGTCACTAATTTATATACGGGATCAGCCGCTTCAATCCACTGCCCTGCCTTTGTAATCGCCCTGCTGTAACCGGAAGTATCAAAATCAGCCGCGCTGGGCTGAGAAAAATCCCGGCCTTCATACCCGTCAATCCCATAAGATACAACGCCGGAAACAGGAGCAAATACATGCTGAAGAGTGACCCCGGCCTGTTCCATCATACTATCCAGACTCTCTAATGTATTGAAATTTACGTATTCCAGTACCGCTGCATCCAAAGACGTCTGCAGACCATAAACTTCATCGAAAGCCATATCCGAATAAGTCAAGGCAAAAGAAGATAAACGCCGCTTAATCTCTGACAAATTTTCATTGGTAAAAATAGTATTTGATTCTGTTTTATCCTCCAAAAAAGAGGACAAACTTCCAATCTGATCAATAGAATATATAGGGGATCCCACAGCCGCCCTTTTCCCGTCTCTGACATAATAATGAATAAATCCCGGCTGATCGGCAAATTGCACTACTTCCTGACGCAAAATAATTCCGTCATATCGGTAGTCATTGACAATATCTCCTTCGACCACCTCATAAAATTGTATTTTGTCTTTTTTTATGTAGGTATAAACGCTAAATGACATATAAACAAAAATAATCGCAAATATAATCACCCCTACGTTTATATTTAAAGGGCGACGATAACGGACAATTTTATTATTCTTTTTTCTTTTAGATGGCGCCCTTTTTGACGTTGTTTTCTTAGGCAATCCCGCCTCCTCCAGACAATTCTTTTCCATACTCATCCTACATTATAAGAGCAAATGGGAAAAAGTGCAAGAAGAAAAAGGGGACCTGCCCACAAGTCCCCTTTTATCATTTATATTACAGAGAAACGATCACGTCTTTCTGAATCAATTCCGGCATCTCTACCGCATCCAGGGAAATACTCAACACAAAATTCACGCCGTATTTATCACTGAGTTTTTTCAAAACCGCAATAGTCTCGCTGATATCTTCTCCTTCTAAACAGGCAAGCTTCAAAAAGCTATCCAAATACATAAACTCGATGTCATGATCCTGAGATATAATTCCGCTGACAAAGCCGATAAATCCCTGGCTGTTGCCAATGGGGAATTCATTTACATTAATCAGCCGAATCCGGTTATTCAACTCATACATATGTTTGGAGCTTTTATCCAGGTAGACAATTGATCCGTTGGCAGTCTTGATTGCGCCATTGGCCATCTCCAACAGATGTTTTGTCTTTCCTTTTCCCTTTTTGCCTGCGATAATCTGCACCATAATAATCTCCTCCTTGGGCTTATAAGATTTGTATATAAAGTCTGATCATCATATCATAATTATAGTATAAATATGGGGAATACGCAATCACTAATTGACAACTTTCCGAATTATATTTGTCATATCTTCATAAAGCTTCGTACGGTTTTCTGCTTTCAGTATTACCGACACATATTCATCTCCCTGGCTGTCCTGGCTTCCGATAATCAGACAAGAGCCTGCGGCTCTGGTGGTTCCTGTCTTGCCGCCGATGATCGATAAGCCTTCCGGCATGGATTGATTCCCGGTAATATACTGATTGCTGTTATTCCAGGTCTGAGTTTTGACTTGCCCCTGTGCGTCGGTATATTCTGCCGTATAAGATGCCGTACCGATAATTTTCCTAAACAAGGGCTCTTTCAGCGCCTCCTGAAAAATCAAATACAAATCGTATGCTGTTGTATAATGCTGTTCGTCATGAAGCCCGTGGGAATTCACAAAATGAGTATCCGTGGCGCCAAGCGCCCTGGCCTCCTGATTCATCAAATCAGCAAACCCTTCCATGCTGCCCGCTATATGTACGGCTATAACCGCCCCGGCATCATTGCCGGACGGTATCATCAACCCGTACAGCAGTTGCTCCAAAGTCAATGTGTCCCCCGGATTAATATGGCACAGGGTTGCCCCGGCTTCAGTGATAACGGCCTCCTGGCCGACAGTTACTTTTTCCTGTAAATCACCATGACGAATAGCAATTAATGCCGTCATTACCTTTGTAATACTGGCCGGATAAAGCCGCTCAAACGTATGTTTCTGTAAAATCACCCGATGATCTTCCAAAGAAAACACAGCAGCAGCTTCTGCACTTACCGCCTCGTCCGGCAGTGGTTCATCACCGGTCAAAACACAGAGTCCCGATGCAAAAGTCTCCGCCCTCCGATCCTGCTCCGGAAGCAGCCAAATCAAAGATTCCGCTGCGCTCTCTTCTTCAGGAAAACCCGTTTGTTCCGGCTCATTTTGTGAACACCCAGCTAAAAGCAGACCAAATGACAGCCATCCTATTCCAAGCATTCTGTAAAATCGTTTCAAAACCGTTCTCCCTTATCGGTAAATCTCGCGCCATTCCAGATCGCCACGATCCAAAGCCTTAATCAAAAGCTCCGCTGTAGCCAGATTAGTAGCCAGTGGAATATTGTAAGTATCACACAATTTGACCAGGTTATTAACATCCGGCTCATGAGATTTAGAGGTGAGAGGATCGCGCAGAAAAACTACCAGGTCCATTTCATTATGTTCAATCTGAGCAGCAATTTGCTGCTGTCCTCCCAAGTGTCCGGCCAAATATTTGTGTATATTTAAATTCGTTACCTCTTCCACCAGCCGTCCTGTAGTCCCCGTAGCATAAAGTTCATGTTTATTCAGTATTCCTCGATAAGCAATACAAAAATTCTGCATCAATTTCTTTTTAGCGTCATGTGCGATCAATCCGATATTCATAAGTATAACCCCCTCCTTTAATAATTAGTGTTTTTTCTTTGAAGTCCGACGTTGAGAGTTAATCCAATTCCTATATACATACTCATCAGAGAACTGACCCCGTAACTGACAAAGGGAAGCGGCAAACCTGTATTAGGAAAAAGGCCGGTAGCCACAGCAATATTGGAAAAGCTCTGAAATGCCAGCAGCGCCGCCATCCCTACACACATCAACCGTCCCATCATATCTTTGCACCGTCCGGCCATAGCCAGACATTCATAGACAATCAAAGCAATTACAAGGATAACTATTGTACATCCGATAAACCCCAATTCTTCTCCTATAACAGCAAAAATGAAATCTGTCTGTTCTTCCGATAAAAAATTACCGTTTTTAACCGAATTGGCCGTGTAATTGAGTCCTTTGCCATGAAGCATTCCCGAACCGATAGCCATAATGGAATTATCCTGCTGAAGATTTGCCTCGGCATATTTTTCCCTGTCAATAAAAGCTAAAATCCGGCGTGCCTGATAGCCTTTCAAAAAAGGGACTTTATCCTGAAGCAGCAAATAGATAAAAACGAGCCCTCCAGGAACCAACACGGCCATCCCTCGTAAAATCCAGCGATAACTTAATCCCGCCGCAAACAGAACACAAATAAAAACAAAAACGATCACTAACCCGGTGGAAAGATCCGGTTCTTCATAAATCAGCCCAAACACCACCAGCAATAAAGCTGCGGACAATAACAATGTGGAAAGAAAATTAATCTTTTCCTGATACTTGCTAAAAAACCAGGAAAAAAATATAATCAAACCGATTTTAACAAACTCTGACGGCTGAATTTGCCCAATCCCCGGCAATTTCAGCCATCGCGTAGCATTATTTGCCTCTTCACCCAAAAACAATACAGCCAAAAGCCCCGCCACACAGCCAAAATAAATTAAAACGGACAGTGAAGAAAGCTTGTGATAGTCCACAAAAGAAAGAACGATTGCTATACACACACCGATACCGATTCCCATAAGCTGCTTACTGACCTGGGCAGTATCCTGAGTTGCGCTTCTGATTACCAGCACACCAAGAAAATTCAAGGCCAGTATATAAAGAACTAATCTGTAATTATAATACTTAATTGGATAACCTAAAAACATTATTCATTCCTCATATTGGTAAACTGGCGGATGGGAACCTTTGCCAAAAGCGTCGGCATCGACTCGCCGATTCCCGCACATTCCGCCCGCGTCAGGCAGATATCCACCTTACTGGAATCAAATTCTGCATACCGGGACAACACGCCAATGATATCGTCCCGGAAACCTTCAATAAGACTTGGACAGCATCCTGCCTGATCGGATATCAGCACCAGCTTCAGACGGCTCCTGGCTATTTCACCAGAGTTGCTTTTGTGGAAACAGAATATCCGTTTCATCGCATCCGCCCTCCTATGCCCGTTTAAGAAAATCGGAAAGCCTGAGTAGTAATCCACGCTGCGGATGCAGATCCAAAAGCGGAACCGTCTCTCCGGAAATCCGTTTGCAGATATTCAGAAAAGCTTGTCCGGCCATGGAATCTGTATCGACTAACGGCTCTCCCTGGTTAGTAGACACAACAATATCCTCGTCGTCCGGTACCGCACCGATAATGTTAATTGCCAAAATTTCGGCGACATCCTCAATGGACATCATATCTCCCCGGCGTACCATATCCATACGTATCCGATTGACAATCAAATCCATCTCCTGTATATCCGCCGCTTCTAAAAGGCCAATAATCCGATCGGCGTCTCTGATAGCAGAAACTTCCGGCGTAGTCACCACTAATGCACGGTCAGCGCCGGCAATTGCATTTTGAAATCCCCGCTCGATACCAGCAGGGCAATCCAGCAGTATATAATCAAAATCTTCTCTTAAATCTTCTGTCAATTTCTGCATCTGTCCTGGATTAACCGCGGTTTTATCCCGGGTCTGTGCCGACGGAAGCAAGTATAGATTCGGATATCTTTTGTCTTTTATCAGGGCTTGTTTAATTCGGCAGTTTCCTTCTACCACATCGACCAGATTATAAATAATCCTGTTTTCCAGTCCCATAACCACATCCAGGTTTCTCAATCCGATATCCGTATCAATCAACACCGTATGGAAACCTAAAAGCGCCAGGCCTGTGCCAATGTTGGCAGTCGTCGTTGTCTTGCCGACCCCGCCTTTTCCAGAAGTAATCACAATGACTTCGCTCATAGAATACCTCCTGAAAAAAGATACCAATACTGCACATATACATTCTACCTTAAATTCTGGATTTTTTCCAGTATTAATTAAAATTTATCATACTTAAAAAGGGTTTTTTTATTGGTTTCGTACAAATACTACAATTTTCAACATAGGCCATCACCGGCCCGCGGCCAAGTTTGCGCCCTTTATCCCCGTATTGTTGACTGTAGGAACCAATTTTTATCTGTAAAGGCGCCATTTCCATAGCCACCACCACGGCCTCATCATTACCGGAAATCCCGGCATGGGCTGTTCCTTTAAGCGTTCCCAGAATGATGATATTTCCTTTGGCCGTTACCCGGGCGCCGTGAAGCACATCGCCGATGACCACAATGCTGGCTTCCGAATCCAATGCTTCTCCCCGATGCAAATCACCCCGGCAAAACTGCCCCGTGCGATAAGAAAGCTCCATTAATTTCTGATTGAGCGCCTTCTCGCACCGCTCAATTCTTTGGGCATCGTGATCGATCAGGCATAATACTTCCACACTGGAATTTTCCGTAATCGTATTAACAATTTTAAATTCCTCTTCAGCAGTTAATTCTCTCCCTTCCAGGCTCAGCGCAATCTGGACACTCCCCCAGAATCTGGCGCTTTCCCTGAATTTAACCGCAATGCTGGCCAAAATCTCCTCAAAGGGACAGTCCGGATCAAGAAACACGCTCATTCCTGCTTTGCTGCTTTTGATCACCACTCTGCTTTTCAACTTGCTCCCCTCTTTTCCTGTTTAGCTTGTTCTTTTAGGAAAACGCAGATTCAAGCGCTCCCTTAATCACCGATGGTGACATTGGAAGCTGCCAATGCTTTGCTTTCCATAATATCCTCCAAATCCATATAACCGTAATAAAACCGGTATACGCTTTTTGCCACCGCTGCCGCATTAGCCGACGAATATCCATAAGGGATATTGACCGTCACACAAATTTCCGGATTGGTATATGGGCCATATGAAATAAAGAACGCGTGATTTCCTCTGGTTTTATCCTCCTGCGCCGTACCCGTCTTGCCGGCAATTTCCACCTCCAAATCCCCAAATATCCGTTTTGAAGAACTTTCGTATATTACGTTGTGCATACCCTGCTGTACGGCATCCCAGGTACTTTCCTGGATGTCAATATGCCCAATTGCCTTCGGTGCAAAATCTTTAATCAAATTTCCTTCCGAATCGGTCATTTTTTGCAGTAAACTCAAATCAAACACCGTACCCCGATTGGCCAAAGCCGCCACATAGCGGGAAAGCTGAATATTGGAATAGCGGTTGCTCCCTTGTCCCATAGCAGAACGTTCCGGATCTTCCGTGGACATTTCCGGAGGCATTTCCGATATCTCCACCCCTGACGGGCGGTCCAGCCCAAACATCGTAGCGTACTTTTGAAGCGTATTCAATCCTCGTTCTGTAGAGTACATTCCGTTTTCATCAGTAGATAGCCGATGGGCTACCTCCGAAAAATAGTAGTTACAGGAATTCTGAATCCCCCCTACCAAATTCAAAGCGCCATGATAGCCGGGATATGTCCAACATTTAATATCCGGAGTTACCTCCACATAATCGCCTGTACATTCTATCAACTCATCCAGTCCGACCACTCCTTCCTCCAGCCCCGCCACAGCCGCAATCGGTTTAAATGTGGAACCGGGCGCTTTTCTTGCCTGAGTTGCATTATTGTACATCGGCAGGGACATATCTTCCTGTAGCTGATTATAATAAACCGCATCTACCGTACCGGAGAGGCGATTATTATCATAACTGGGATACGTAACCAACGCCCGTGCTTTCCCGATATTGACATCCGTAATCACTACGCTTCCCGTACATGGGTCAAGCGCCAATTGTGCCGGCGTAATCTCAATATTGGAGATGCGGTCAATCATAAAGGTAAAAGCATAGTCTTCCCCTCCGGACATCAAAAGCTGCACCTGCTGTTCATCATATGCTAAAATTTCCTGTGCATATAAGGCAAGGCACAACTGCCTCCCCGTAATAATCCCATCATTGATCAAATAACGGCAGATTCTTTTGTCAAATTTTGTATCTGTCCGCAAATCCTCCAATATCGTATCTACCAGCACCTCATAAATCGTGTCGGCGCTGGAATATTTATTTTCAATATCCAGCCGGGTCGTGTCTATCCAATTATCGGCAATCCCGGAATAAATATAATCCCGCAGACTGATTTCATCACTCTTCCACGCCAGATAGGCTTCACTGCCAATGTCGATATTTTCCCTTTTAATGATGCCTACTGTATCTCCTGACAGGTAATTATAAATATACACCATATAAGACATCATGTCTTTAGGAAGATCTTTCATCATAGTAGCATGCCCGCTCATCAGTTCCCAGCGCAGCTGTTCAAGAATCCGCTCTTTGCTGGAAGAAAAACGGCTGTAAATCTCACGCTCTATTTCCGAAGCGTCATCTGCCGCCATGGCATTCAGGGAAAGGACATTATTATTAATCAACTGATAATAGACATCTTTTATAGGAATCTGAATTTTAGATGCGTCCGTGGAACTGGTGATTTCCACATCTTCATTTACGATCTGCTTGACCAAAATACCTGCCAAGTGCCGCTCAATCAAATGATAAATGCCGATTTGCAAATCCCGGTCTATCGTCAAGTATATGTCGTTGCCTGTAGATGGCTCTGTCTCGGAAACCACCTCCATAATCCGGCCGACATTATTAACAATCAGATTTCTATAGCCTTTCCCTCCCTGTAATTCCGTTTCCATATATTCCTCGATACCAATTCGGCCCACAATATCATTTAACTCGTACTGAGGATTTTTTTTCTGCAGGGCTTCCAGTTGTTCTTCCTGCATCCTGCCTGTATAACCGATAATCGGAGCAAAATAAATACTGTCATTATATTTTCGGATGGTGGATTCCTCAATATCCACGCCCCGGAGGACATCTGTATGCTCCATAATCTCCGTCATCGTCTCTTCATCCACATAGGGGGTGATCGTAATCGCCTCATAGCGTTTGTAAGCACTTAAAGACATGGTATAACGGATATTGACAATATCCAGCGCTTCTTCGTCCGATAAAATCAATGGATTGCCCCGCTCATCCTTCATCTCATCCAACTTATATTTTTTTCGAAGCTGATCAAACAAATCATATGCACTGACCGCTGTCGGATACTTCCCATCCTCGTCATTCAATTCGTCTACGGAACGACGCCCGTAATAATCCCGCAAGAATCTTTTTCTGGCAGTTTCAGAGCTGCTGGTATAAACCATATGCCCGTTCTCATCCATACCAATTTCGAGTTTCCCCTGAACCGGACATTCATGTTTTTTCAAAATACGCACCAACCGTAAAAGCATAGCATTCATGGAAGCATAATTGGGATACGCACCGATATCCTGAATGGTCACGGAATATGCCGGTTCATTGTAGGCCAATAAGTTACCGTTGCAATCATAAATATCTCCCCGGGTCCCGGGAATTGACACCTCTTTCTTGGTCAGCTTTACGTAATCTTCCATATACTTCTCGCCGGACACAATCTGTAAGTTGAATAACTTAAAAATCAAGACAGCAAACATAGTGGTAAAGATAAGCGCCAGCATAAACAGACGGGAATTGATGAGTTTTTGCAGCAATTCCCGCAAAATATCTTTTAAATCTCCGAACATTTCCTGTCAATCTCTCCTTTTTTCCATTTCTTCCAGCCTCCGGTTCGTAAATAAAAAAGACCGATACAGAAAAAGCGTCGCCACTGTCGTAAAAATCATTTCCGGCAGAATAATTTCCCGGAAATAATAAAGAAAGTCCAGTCGGTTCCTAATCAAAAAACGCAGCACATAAATATAACAATTATAAGCCACTTCATTAACCAAACTTAAAATCAGCGGGAGCGTAATGTAATCCTCATAATAATATTTTGTACAAATCCCGTTAAAATAGCCGATATTAATAAACAGCAAAGTATAAAAACCAAAGGGCCCGCTATAAAACAAATCCAGCAGAATCCCCGCCAGCAGCCCATACCACAACCCCGCTTCTTTTCCATAAATAAAACCAAAGGAAAAGGTAAGAATAAGCAGCAGATTGGGCGTAGCGGCCAAAAACGGCAGCAGCGGAAACACCCCGTTCTGAATGGTAAAAGCCAAAAGCATCAGCAATATATTCAAACCTATCCTTCTCATTCCTGCACTCCCTGTTCCACTGGCGCCTCCTGCACCTGATCCGCTTTCAATTCCAAAATCACCAATACTTCCTGTAAATTATTAAATTCCGCAGCCGGAACAAGATAACCCGACTTTGTAAGACGGGTATCATCCGTCGTAATGTCCGTTGCATAACCGATGAGAATTCCTGGCAAATATTTGGAACTGGTATGGGAAGTTACAATCCGATCCCCATTCTTTACATCTCCGTCTTTGGTAATATTGGTAATCCGCAGCCGTTTTTCCGAAAACAGCATCAAATCCCCGGCAACCATACAGCTATCCCCCGACTGCTGGGCGGCGCCGGCTACCCGGCTTAAATCGTCGATAATCGAGCGCACGGTTGCATAGTTTGCTCCCACATCCGTGACAATGCCGACCAGACCACTGCCGGCAATCACGTTTGCATCCACACGCACACCGTCCGCCGAACCCTTATTGATGCGGAACACCTGGAACCAATCTCCAGAATCTTTGGCGATTACACGGGCGCCTATCTTTTCATACTGCTGGTAATCCTGATCAAGCTTATACAAATCCCTCAGCCGTTCCAGTTCAAACTGCTCCGCCTGCAAACGGCTATTCTCCATCATCAATTCATCAATTTGCGCTTTTAGCTGTTTGTTCTCGTCAACTGCTCCCTTAAAACGGGTATAATCCGTAATTTCGTTATAAATCAACGTACCGACACGATTTACCCCTGACTGGATTGGTATAAGAAAATAGCCGACTCCCGTGCGCAAAGGTTCCAAAAATCCGTCTCTGACAGATGTAATAATAATCAATACAATGCAAAAAAATGACAGGCCGACCAACATATATTTGCTGCGTTTTGATTCCATCTACAGTAGCCCCCGTTCCTTCATACTGACATAAGAATGTTCTCCGATAATAACATGATCCTGCAGGTGTATATCCATCAGGATACCCGCTTCCTGAATCCGGCGAGTCAATAATATATCTTCCCTGCTTGGCTCAGGATCTCCGCTGGGATGATTGTGTACCAAAATCATGCTGACCGCCTGATAGCGGATAGCCTCAATAAATATTTCCCTGGGCGTGGCCAAAGCAGCATTGACTGTACCTTTGGATAACTGGATATCCCGAATTAAAATCTGCTTTGTATTAAACAACATAATATAAAACTGCTCCTGTTTTTGATGGCGCATATCCTCCTGATAATAATTGGCTACGGTTTCCGGTTCACGAAAACTCAACGGTTGATTCATAACTTTACGTTTCCATATCCGGCGTGACAACTCCCCCACACACAACAACTGGATACCTTTAACTTTACCAATCCCCCTGATCGACATAAGTTCGGGCAGCGAAAGATGTAAAAGCCCTAAAATACCGTCTTTAGGGTAATTTAAGGCCAGGATTTTAGCGGCTAAATCCAGAGAATTGGAATCCTGAAAGCCGGTGCGAATAATAATGGACAATAGCTCCACATCGCTTAACTGCTCAGGCCCTTCTCTCTGACAGCGCTCATATGGTCTGTCATCATTGGGCATGTCCTTGATTTTCATATTGTATCCCCCTTTCCTCTGCGTGACCCTCCAAGTACGTCCCGGAAATCGGAATACTTTATCTATCTTACCATAAAATTGGAATTGTGTACATAAAAAACTGAGAAGTTTAGAAACACTTAAGAGATTGCCCGCAAATTGTTCCTCATTCTTACAAATGTATACCTGGCAGCCTTCATTGCTTTCCTCGATGGCGCCGCCGATTTATTTTTTGCCAATCTGGCTATTCCCTATATGACATAATTATAGTATAATGAAACCAGGGTCAAAAGGTCAAAAAATCCGATGCAAGCTTGCTTGCAAGAGGATTTTTGAACCTGGGGACCCGCAAAAATACCGAAAAGCAGCCATTTTTTGCAGAAAAAGGAGCGGATATGAAAAAAAGAATCCAGATTATTCTGGGCTTTGCCGGTGTCCTTACCATAATCATCTTAGGATTTGTTTGCGCTGTTTTTTACGGATTTTACCACATCAACGGACCGGCTGCTAAAAAATATCCCATCAAAGGTATAGATGTATCCCACTACCAGGGAGAAATCGATTGGCTGGTATTATCCGGGCAAAACATCCAATTTGCCTATATCAAGGCCACAGAAGGAAGTTCCCACATTGATGAGAAATTTGCCTTCAATTACGAAAAAGCAAGAGAAAGCGGTTTGAAAACAGGCGCTTACCATTTTTTCAGCTTTGACAGTCCGGGGCTTTCCCAAGCGGAGCATTTTATCCATACGGTAAAACCTTTTGAAGGAATGATTCTCCCGGCAGTCGACGTGGAATTTTATGGTGATAAAAAGGAACATCCCCCGGCTTCGGATCAGGTAGTTGCAGAACTAAAAGCATTCCTTGACCGGATAGAACAAACTTGGGGCCAAAAACCGGTAATCTACGTCACAGAGGAATCCTGGCAGCGCTACGTTCAAGGAAATTTTAACGGTTATCCCATATGGTTTCGTGATATCTGGAAAAAACCAAACTTGAAATCTGCCGGCCAGGATAACGGCACGCCTCATTGGACTTTCTGGCAGTATACCAACCGTGGACGGTTAAAAGGCTTTTCCGGTGGTGAACCATATGTTGACTTAAATGTTTTTTACGGGACTAAGGACGAGTGGATGACGTTCTGCTCCCCTCTCTTGACAGAATAAAATTCTTCTGTAGGCTAATCCTACAATGAAACAATGAACCATACTACAGACAGGAGGTCATGAAAATATGAACAGGCGCAGAGCTCCATGCTATAGCAAATAAATCAATCATTACTTTTTCCCCGCCGTATAAACAGTTACATAAAGATTAAGGAGGAACGAAAATGAAGAGTATCCGCAGAAAAATCACCGTATGCCTGATGGCAACCGTCCTAATCGCTCTGATGGCGGTAGGCGTATCCAGCATTACCCTGAATTACCGAAGCACTATTGCCACGGTAGACCAGATGATGAGCGAAACTGCCGTGTTGGCAGCAGAACGTATTGAACAGGAATTGACTGCATACCAAAATGTAGCTATGGACACCGGCTGCATCCCTCAATTGTCCGACTCTTCCGTGCCAGTGGAGGAAAAACAGGCAGTTATTGATGAACGTGTTAAAATGCACGGTTTTCAGAGAGGCAATATTATCGGGACGGATGGCCGCAGTATATTTGACGGCAATGATTACTCCGACCGGGAATACGTCAAACAAGCCATGCAGGGAAAAGTCTATGTATCTGAACCGCTTATCAGCAAAATCACTGGCGAATTGTCCATTATGGTTGCGGCGCCGCTCTATTCCAACGGAAAAAAAGGCTCCCAGATTGTAGGCGTAGTCTATTTCGTGCCGCAGGAAACCTTTTTAAACAGCATTGTCTCTTCTATTCAAATCAGCAACAGCAGCCATGCCTATATGATTAATAAATCAGGCGATACTATCGCCGATGTAACCCTGGACACGATTACCACCCAAAACATCGAGAAAGAAGCCCAGAGTAATTCCTCCTTAAAGGAACGGGCTTCCATCCACAGCGCCATGCGGCAGGGGAAGAATGGCTTCGGAAGTTATCGCGCATCTGACGGAATCCGTTTTGTCGCCTACGCTCCGGTAGACGGAACAGACGGCTGGAGTGTCGCCGTCACTTCCCTGAAATCAGAATATCTGGCTAATACATACTTTGGCATTATCATCAATCTCCTCGTAATCGGCATCTCTATCCTGGCTTCGATTGTGGTTGCCCTGAAGCTGTCTGCCAATATCAGCGCACCCATGCAAGCATGCGCCAAACGGATGAAGCTGCTGGTAGAAGGTGACCTGAAATCCCCGGCTCCTCAGGCCAAAGGCCATGATGAGACAGCGATGCTGACCCGCTCAACGGCAGAGATGATAACCGGCCTGAATATTATCATCACTGATATCAAGTATCTGCTTAATGAAATGGCCAACAAAAACTTCGACATTCAGTCCTCCCATCGGGATTCCTATGTGGGAGAATTTCAGAGTATACTTATGTCCATGCGTAACCTGAAAGTTGAACTGAGCAACACGATGCGGCAAATTGATGTCTCTGCCGGCCAGGTATCTTCTGCCAGCAATCAGGTATCTACCGGCGCCCAATCTTTGAGTCAGGGATCTATTGAACAGGCCAGTTCCGTAGAAGAACTGGCAGCTACAATCGCCGGTATCTCTGACAGTGCCAAACAGACTGCCGTTGCTGCCGAAGAAGCTGGTAATTATGTAGGGCAGGCAGGCGCCCAACTGGGAACCAGTGTGGAATACGTCAAAGAACTAAACACAGCTATGGAAAAGATATCCGGTTCTTCCAAAGAAATTTCCAAGATTATTGCCACCATCGAAAGCATTGCATTCCAAACCAATATTTTGGCATTGAATGCCGCTGTGGAGGCCGCCCGGGCAGGTTCTTCCGGAAAAGGCTTTGCCGTCGTCGCCGACGAGGTCCGCAATCTTGCTTCCAAATCCGATGAAGCTGCCAAAGCTACCAAGGAACTGATCGAAGGTTCTATTACAGCCGTATCCGAAGGAAGCCAGGCAGTAAACAATGTCACTGAAGCCTTAGAGCAAACCAGTGTCCTCGCCGGCCATGTCACTGCGCAGATGAATATTGTCGTGCATGCGGTGGATGACCAGACTACTGCCCTTGAGCAAGTCACTGAAGGTATTGACCAGATATCCTCAGTAGTACAGACCAACAGCGCTACCGCTCAGGAAAGCGCCGCCGCCAGTGAGGAGCTTTCTGCCGAAGCGTCCAGCTTAAAGCAACTGGTGGACAGCTTCACTCTCGCCAGAGATTAATCCGAAATTAATCCGAATAAGAAACCTTATTTAAAGTTTAGTCATGATATGAAGGGGGCTGTCGCAAAATTCAGTTTGCAACAACCCCTTTTTGTTTTTCCGTTCATCCTCCCAGCGATTTTACCGAGCATTTTTTACCATTTAAACATTACTTTTTCTGTTAAATCGCCTGTTTCCAATTCAAGCATATACGCCCTTCCAAACTCCGCCTTTCCCCTGTACGAATTACTTTCTATTATTTGGGCAGAAAATTTATCTTCGCGTATAGATTAAATCTGTCATACCATTATATGATTGCGTTTTAAGTAATCTTAACTTGATCTCCTGTTTTGCCTTTTCAAAAAGCCTAACACCAGACCCTAAAAGTATTGGAATTACTGTAATGTAATAACAATCAATGAAATTGCCGTTTACTAACTGCTGAACGAGGTTCGCTCCACCACATATCCAAATATCTTTTCCATTTTCCTTTTTCAGCCTTTGAACCAAATCAACAGGATCTGTATTTACAAAGCGAATTTTTTTCGTTGAAATAAGTTCATTATGTGTAATAACATAAGTTGTAAAATCATCATATATCCACTTTTGTGGAGAAAGTTCAGTAACAACTTGATAATACGTATTCCATCCCATTAAAACCGTATCGATATTTTTTACAAACTCAGAATAGGTATCAATATTTTCGTTATCGTTATCTTGTCCTTTCAGCCAATCAACACTGCCCCTACTGTCCGCAATATATCCGTCAAGGCTCATCGCAATAAATAAACGAATTTTTCTCATACTTTTTATCTTCCAAACCGGTTTCCCCAATAAATCCCAAATAGCTTGAATATACAGATGCTGCGGCGCTCCTTCATTAATTTCATTATCCCGTTCATGATTTATTCTTCCATATCAATTCTTTCAATCTTAAAAATGACTGGTCTCGTCCCATCCGAACAACAGGCTATCATTTCATTTTCTTTTTTCATCCACCCCTTCATAATCGATCCGCCCTGCAATCCTGAATAAATGTAGCGGGCAATAGCATCCCATGCCTCTGAACAATGCGGCATTTTCGGCCCACCTGCCACAGTATCCGGATTGGCATCCGTTTTCACAAGTGTGTTCAGACCGCCATGCCAAAAATGATCCTTTTCTTCATCCCTCTCAAAGATAAATTCATCCCCAATATTATAACAGGGACATACACCGGAATTTGGATCAGCACAATACTGTTCCTGCAATTCGGGGTATAGCTTTTTGTCAATCACTGTCACTTTTACCTTATATTTCATCATACACCTCCGTCTATGATATGGCGTACTCTTTTGCGCCGTAATTTCCGATAAAAGGCACAGCTTTTCGTGCCGTAAATCGATTATAGGAAGCTGATTTTGCTTCCTATAATATAGCTTATCGGAAATTGCACAGCGATTTCCGATAAAAGGCGCGTCTTTCGCGCCGTAAATCGATTACAGGGTTCGCGGAGCGGTTCCTGTAATATAGCTTATCGGAAATTGCACAGCGATTTCCGATAAAAGGCGCGTCTTTCG
>CANDBT010000008.1 GCA_947383005.1 uncultured bacterium
AATAGTTACTGATTTTATATAAATTGTGCCAATAGCATTGCCATATTGTTACAAATTGGATATAATAGGAAGTAATCAGAATAATGGGTTAAGAAGCGGAAAATGTCTGGAATTTTATGGGATTATCTTATTTTCTGCGGATAACAGAAGGGGGATTATATGAACAAAGAGCTATATGATTTGATGGATTGGGCGGGGATTGAAGAACTGGTGTATTCAGAAGCACCGGAGCCACAGAATTTATTGGGTCCGCATATAACCGAATCAGGGCTGCTGATTCAAGCATTTATTCCTACAGCGGCAGAGATAACCGTAAAGCTTATTGGCAGCGATAAGGAATATCCGATGGAAATGCAGGATGAGGCAGGTTTTTTTGCAGTTTTGCTACCGCGGAAGAGCCTGGCAGATTATTGGTTGAAGGTAAAATATGATGACGGAAGTGAAGAATCGCTGCGTGATCCGTATGCTTTTGCCTCCCAATATAGTGAAGCAGAGCTGAAAAAGTTTGATGCGGGTATTTATTATGATGTGTATAAGAAAATGGGCGCACATCCGATGGAGATTAAAGGAGTAAAAGGTGTGTATTTTTCCGTATGGGCTCCTGCTGCCATGCGGGTCAGTGTGGTCGGCGATTTTAACCGATGGGATGGCCGTCGGCATCCCATGAAGCGTTTGGGCAGTTTTGGCGTTTATGAGCTGTTTATTCCCGGTCTTGAAGAAGGCGCTATTTATAAATATGAGATAAAAAGCAGACGGGGGGAGCCGATGTTAAAGGCGGACCCTTATGGAAACTATGCGGAGCTGCGGCCTAATACGGCTTCTGTTGTTTGGGATATCGGAAAATATGCCTGGACGGAT
Organism: uncultured bacterium; assembly: GCA_947383005.1. GTDB lineage: Bacteria > Bacillota > Clostridia > Lachnospirales > Lachnospiraceae > Brotaphodocola. Next base: position 859 of record CANDBT010000008.1, read on the forward strand.
GAGGCGTGGATGAAAGCGCGGCGGCAGGAGGACCATAAGGTAAAGCCGCTTGCTATTTATGAACTGCATTTAGGTTCCTGGATCCGCAAGCCCATAGAGGTAGACGAAGATGGTGTGGAGATTATCGGATCGGAATTTTACAATTATCGGGAGATAGCTCCACGACTGGCAGAATACGTAAAGGAGATGGGATATACCCACGTGGAGCTTATGCCGGTGATGGAACATCCGTTGGATGCTTCCTGGGGATATCAGGTGACAGGTTATTTTTCACCAACCAGCCGTTATGGCACTCCTGATGATTTTATGTATTTTATGGATTATCTTCATGGGCAGGGAATTGGCGTAATCCTGGATTGGGTTCCGGCGCATTTCCCCAGAGATGCGTACGGGATGGCGGCTTTTGATGGAAGCTGTTTGTATGAACATCAGGATCCGCGTCAGGGTTCTCACCCTCATTGGGGAACATTGATTTATAATTATGGACGTCCTCAGGTGAAAAATTTCCTGATTTCCAATGCACTGTTTTGGGCGGAGCAGTACCATGCGGATGGTATTCGTATGGATGCGGTAGCTTCCATGCTGTATTTGGACTATGGGAAAAATGATGGCGAGTGGGTGGCAAATATCTATGGAGGTCATGAGAATCTTGAGGCCGTAGAGTTTTTAAAGCATCTGAATTCGGTATTTAAAGGCCGAAAAAACGGAGCGATGCTGATAGCAGAAGAATCTACCGCCTGGCCGAAGATTACGGAAGAAGTGAAAAATGATGGGCTGGGTTTTGACTATAAGTGGAATATGGGCTGGATGAATGATTTCATCGGTTATATGCGGTATGACCCGTTTTTCCGCAATTATCATTATGGCGAGTTGACGTTCAGCATGCTGTATGCATATAGTGAGAATTTTGTTTTGGTATTTTCTCATGATGAGGTGGTTCACGGGAAGGCTTCCATGCTGTGTAAGATGCCAGGTGAATCTTATGAAGCCAAGGCGAATAATCTGCGTGCTGCTTATGGATTTATGTATGGCCATCCTGGTAAAAAACTGTTATTTATGGGACAAGAATTCGCTCAGGTTGCCGAATGGAATGAAAATGCAGAGCTGCCATGGGATATTTTACAATATCCCGTACACAAAACCACGCAGGATTATGTAAAGGCACTGAATCACCTGTACCGTACTCAGCCGGCTTTGTATAAAAAGGATTATCAGCCGGAGGGATTTACATGGATTAACTGTTCAAGAAGCGCAGAAAACATTGTCAGCTTTGTACGACAGACAGATAAGCTGGAGGAGACATTGCTTTTTATCTGCAATTTCGCGCCGGTAGAGCATGAGAAGTTCCAGGTGGGTGTACCGTTTTATGGTAAATATAAGGAAATTTTAAACAGCGATGCTGTGGAATTTGGCGGCAGCGGTAAAGGCAATCCACGGGCAAAGACCTGCAAACAGGAAGAATATGACGACAGGGAAAATTCGATGGTTATAGATCTTCCGCCAATGTGTACATTGGTATTTTCCTGCACACCAATGAAACCTCCGGTAAAGAAAGAGGAGAAAAAGACGGAGAAAGGGAAGAAAACCGCGAACGGGAAAAAAGCAGAAGCAGAGAAAAGAGGAGCAGAGAAGAGCGCAGCAGAAAAGAAAGCAACGGCAAAAAAGACGTCTGAGAAAAAGGTAACGGAGAAGAAAATAACAGAAAAGAATGCAGCGGACAATGCTGCCGAGAAGAAGAAAGAAAAAAAGTAACCGCTTGCCTGTCAAAATTGCTTGATTAAAAATAGCGTAGCCATGCGGCTAAGATTATTGGTAAAGCTGGCCTGTCAGTCTTGATAGGCCAGCTTTCCGTCGCATATGGTGTATTTTACTTTTCCATACAAAGTTTTCCCGACAAAGGGGGAATTGGCGGATTTGGAAGCAAACCGGGAAACGATCCAAGGTTCTTCCGGTGCGAACAGAGTAAGGTCTGCGCTGGCGCCGGGGGCGAGATAGCCTTTATCGAGACGGTACAGGCGTGCTGGATTAAGGCTCATTTTTTCTATTAGCTGCATGAAAGTAAGATGGCCGGGCTTTACCAGATTGGTGACAGCCAGGGATAATGCGGTTTCCAAACCGATGATGCCGCTGGGAGCCTGAGGAAAGGGCCGGTTTTTTTCTTCCTGGCTATGTGGGGCATGGTCCGTGGCAATAATGTCAAGTATATTTTCCCTAAGTCCCCAAAGGATTGCCTCCCGGTCTTTCGCGGTGCGCAGAGGCGGATTCATTTTAGCCAAAGTACCATGCTCCAATACGGCGGATTCGTCCAGGGAAAAGTGGTGAGGGGTAACTTCGGCGGTTACATCAGCACCCATTGTTTTTGCCAATTGAATCATACGCACAGAATTTGCTGAACTGATGTGCTGGATATTGACAGATGCTTTGGTATGTAAAGCCAGCAGGCAATCCCGGGCAACCATGATATCTTCAGCCAGTGCCGGGGAACCGCCGAGCCCGAGCTGCGAGGATACAAAACCTTGGTTGATGCCGTTATTTTCGATAAATAAAGGGTCTTCCTCATGGAAGCTGAGAGGCACATCAAGGCGGGCGGCCGTTTCCATAGCTTGCTTTACTAAAACGGCATCTTTTAGAGGCATACCGTCATCGGTGAATCCGACAGCGCCATGGGATTTGAGATTTTCCATATCGGTTAGCGTTTTGCCATTGAGACCTATGGTAATGGCGGCAGCGCTAAGTACATGAATATTTGTTTTTTTCCCTTCGGCCAGTACATATTCCAAAGTTTCGAGATTGTCTACCGGCGGTTTTGTGTTTGCCATACAGACAACGGTTGTGAAACCGCCTTTTGCGGCAGCTTTTGCTCCGGTATGGATATCTTCTTTGTAAGTCAGGCCCGGGTCGCGGAAATGGACGTGGACATCGATAAAACCGGGAGAAACAATCAGGCCGCGGGCATCGATAATTTGAATCGGATGTTCCGGAGTGCGGGAAGAAAGGTATTTTCCCGCGGCGCCGGGGGCTATTTTTATAATTTTATTTTGATCTATGACCAAATCCATAATCGCATCTGTTTTTGATTTGGGATCAATTACCCGTCCTTCTTTAATAATGATCATAAAATCTCCTTTCGGTTGCAATTTTGCAGAGTTTAGGAAAATGGGGCTGTTGCATCATGTTTTGCGACAGCCCCATAATGGTGTTTTTCAGGTTGCTATTTACATTTTGGCTGATCATTTTGTTGATTAGCCATGGGCTAATATGGTATTGGGAACAAAGCATCTGCTCTCATTGCTGCGGGTAATCGGCTATTCGTTACTGCCGGTTTGCATATAAAAGGTAATCAGGTACAGCCCACACAATCCAACTAAAGCGTAGATAATCCGGGAGATCCAGCTTATTCCGCCAAAAAGTGAAGATACTAAATTAAAATTGAAAAAACCAATTAATCCCCAGTTGACCGCGCCGATAATTGCTATGGTCAAAGCTGTATAATCTAACATTTTGCTTCTCATATTATGTCCTCCTTTGCATGATAAGATGCCGGGGTCAAAAGGCATTTTTCGGGTTCTGACATGACCTTGTGACCTTGGTATCGTAATAATGCGCTTTCAGAATATTCCAGGAGTAGTATATACGAATTCGGCGAGCCGCATACGGGAAAAATTTGGCAAACATGTTTCTAATTTGCTTTAACTTCTTTCCAGAAATCATTATAAACAGCATCTACTTCATCACCTAAATAAGTGAAAACTTCACTATTTGTGAGAGAGTCGATGTCGGGAAATACGGTTTTATTATTGCGCATTTCTTCGTCTAAAAGCTCAAAAGCACCTTTATTGGGAGTCGGGTAGGTAATATATTCAAAATTAGCCTTGGCAATTTCCGGTCGGCATAAAAAGTCAATCCATTTTTCTGCATTTTCTTTGTTCTTCGCGTTTTTGGGAATTACCCAGGAATCCAGCCATAGATTTGTTCCTTCTTCGGGCAAAACATACTCCAAATCATAATCCAGCCCCAGACTCTCAACTTCTCCTTGTACATACAGCATTTCCCCGGAATAAATTACACCGACAGCGGCTTCACCGCCAATCATTTTATCCCGTACCTGGTCGATAACGTAAGCTTGCACCAGCGGCTTTTGTTCAATCAAGGCATCCTTTGCCTGGTTCAATTCGTTTTCGTTTGTGCTGTTCATTGAAAATCCATCTCGCTTTAAAGCTACCATAAAAGCGTCGCGGACACTGTCCTGCATAAGAATCTCGCCGCTGAGTTTTGGGTTCCACAAATCCGCCCATTTGGTCGGAGGCGCCACACCTAACTCTTCCAGGCGCTTGGTATTATATAAAATTCCTACTGTGCCCCAGCAATAAGGTACGGAATATTTATTTTCCGGATCGAAGGCTTTTGACATTTCCATATATGCCGGGTCGATCTGGCTGATATTAGGGATATGGTCAAAATTAATTTCTGCCAGTAAATCATTTTCACGCATTTTCTGAATCATATAATCAGAAGGGCAGACAACATCGTAGGTCACGGCACCGGCTTCAATAACCGGATACATTTCTTCATTTGTATCGAACAAATCATAAATCACATGAATACCCGTCTCATCTTCGAACTGGTTAATCACATCTTCATCAATATACTCGCCCCAGTTGTATACGTACAATTCACCTGCATTCTTTTGTTCAGAAGCGCTTTGTCCGTTCCCGGCTCCCTCAGAAGAAGTTCCGCAGCCGCTCAAAAGGGGAAGGGCAACTGCTGCCGTCAAAATTAATGTCCATGTTTTTCTTTTCATCATACATCCTCCATATTATCATTGAGTAACAGTTACAACAGTGACTATATCTGTTCTTTTTTCTTTGGTGCAAAATTGCTTATAATCAGTAAACTCAACACAATCAAAAAAATCATCGTAGACAAAGCATACATGGATGGCCGGATTCCCCGGCGGACTTCACTGTAAATCAGCGTAGACAGGGTATTAATCCCGGCGCCGCGGGTGAAATGGGTAATGATAAAATCATCCAGCGACATGGTAAAAGCCAGCAGAAAGCCGGAGAGCACCCCAGGCAGTATATCGGGAAAAACAATTTTGAAAAAAGCATATATCGGTCCGGCACCCAGATCCATGGCTGCCTCATAAGTGGCGCGGCTGGTTTGCTTAAGCTTTGGCATGATGCTTAATATTACATAAGGGATATTAAAAGTAATATGGGCAATAAGAACGGTTTTAAAGCCCAGAGAGATCCCGAAAGCGATAAAAGCCAGCATAAGGGAAATCCCGGTTACGATATCGGCATTGAGCATGGGTATGTTGGTTATCCCCATGATAACGGCCTTGGGAACGGTTCTCATACTGTTAATGGCAATGCAGGCAGCCAGGCCGATAACCGTGGCAATCAGGGCGGATAAAAAGGCAATCAAAAGCGTATTTTGCAAAGCGGCCATAATGTTGCGGCTGGCGAACATGTCCCTGTACCATTGGAGAGAAAAACCGCCCCATTGAGTGCGGGATTTGGAGGAGTTAAAGGACAATACCATCATAGTAGCAATAGGAGCATATAAAAAAATCAAAATAGCTGCCAGATATAAATTTTGCCAGGTTTGCTGAAATATGGATTTAAGCCGGCTCATCTAAAATGCACTCCCTTCTCCGTTTTTATCGTATTTGGCAATGAGAGCCATACTGATTAAAATAAAAATCATCAGCACCAGAGAAAGGCCGGCTCCCAAATGCCAGTTGCCGCCCCGGGTAAATTCCTGTTCAATGACATTGCCAATGAGCAGAATTTTGCTGCCCCCCAACAGGTTGGAGATGACGAATGTGGTAAGAGCAGGGACAAATACCATAGTGATGCCGCTGATGATGCCGGGAATACTTAAAGGAAGCCAAACCAAAAACAGGGTTTGCATGAAGTTGGCCCCTAAGTCCCGGGCGGCATTGATGGTGTCATCATCGATTTTACATAGTACGTTGTATATGGGCAGTACCATAAACGGCAAAAAGTTGTAAACCATACCCAGGATAATGGCGCCGGAGGTATTGATAAGGCCCTGGGGCGGCAGACGCAACGCAGCCAGAAGCCCATTGATCACTCCGTTTTTTTCTAAAAGAGTTTGCCATGCCATAGTCCGCAGAAGAAAATTCATCCACATAGGCAGAATAAAAATAAATACAATAAAGCTCCCCCGGCCCATGCCTCGATTTCGCAGAACCATGGCCAGCGGGTAGGCCAGCACAAGGCAAATCACCGTGCTGACGAAAGACAATTCCAAAGCCAGCCATAGGGATTTGCGGTGTTCCGGTGTCATAATGGACAAGATATTGGACAAGGTAAAGGAACCTTCCCGGTCAGTGAAGCCGTAATAAACAATCAGAAGCAGGGGGATGAGGATAAAACCGAGACTCCAAAACAGATAAGGCCCGGCTAACAGATTTTTTCTCAAAAGTTTATTCATTGACGCCTACTGCCTCCTCATCTTCTGAAGCGGGTTTATTCATAATCTGGATATCAAAGGGATCCACATGGATACCTACTTGTTTTCCTACAGGGCACATATCCGTGCTGTGGACCAGCCATTCGAAGCCGTCAGGGGTAGTTACTTCCATCTCGTAATGGACACCCTTGAAAATCAGGTGGGTGCATATGCCAGTCAGAGTTCCCCGGGAAGGTTCTACCAAGTCGATATCTTCAGGGCGGATTACTACGTCTACGGGTTTGTTGGTGCCGAACCCCTTATCCACACAGGCGAAACGGGCGCCCAAAATTTCCACTAGTTCGTCGCGGATCATCGTGCCGTGGATAATGTTGCTTTCACCGATAAAGTCAGCTACAAAAGCATTCTCCGGTTCGTTGTAAATCTGTTCCGGAGTACCGGTTTGCTGGATGTATCCCTGGTTCATTACCACGATGGTATCAGACATGGTTAATGCCTCTTCCTGGTCATGTGTCACATAGATAAAAGTAATTCCTAATTCATTTTTCAGGCGGATCAGTTCGTACTGCATATCTTGCCGCAGTTTCAAATCAAGTGCGCCCAGCGGTTCATCTAAAAGCAGCACTCTTGGTTCGTTGACGATGGCCCGTGCAATGGCGATTCGCTGCTGCTGGCCGCCGCTTAAGGAAGAGACGGAACGGTTCTCAAATCCGTCTAAGTTTACCAGTTTTAAAGCATATTTAATTTTATCTTGAATATAGGTTTTGGATTTGCCTTTGATCTTCAGGCCGAAGGCAATATTTTCAGCAATATTCATATGAGTGAACAGGGCATATTTCTGGAAAACCGTATTTAACTGGCGTTTGTTGGGTGGCAATTTGCTGATGTCTTCCCCATCGAAGATGACCTGTCCCTGGTCGGCCGTCTCAAAGCCGCCGATAATTCTGAGCGTGGTAGTTTTGCCGCATCCGCTTGGGCCTAAAAGAGTAACGAAAGTATTTTCCGCTACAGATAAGTTTAGATCATCCAAAACAACGGCGCCGTCAAAGCTTTTGGTTATGTTTTTTAAATTGATTAAAGGCTGATTCATAAATCTTTCCTCCTGAGTATATTAAAAGCTGGGGGGAGAACTGACCCATACCAGCACGGCGCCGCTCTTGCTGGTAAGATAGTGCATTTTACCTGGAACAAAATAAAAGGATTCGCCTTTCTTAGCCCGGTAAATCCGGCTGCCGATATGTATGGAAACGGTTCCCTGCAGCACATAGCCGAATTCTTCACCCTCATGGGGATTGTCCGGATAAGTTTCGCCGCCGGCTTCCAGTGTAAGTAAAATCGGTTCCATCACATGCTTTTGCGCATTGGGAATAATCCATTTAATTTCATTTTTCAGTTCCGGGTCATGTTTTTCAAAGTAATCGGCTTTTCCGAAAACAACCTGTTCTTCCGATTCCTCGTTAAAAAATTCACCTAGAGAAGTCCCCAGGCATTGAAGAATGTCCGTCAGAGTTGCAATGGAAGGGGAGGTCAGGTTCCGTTCAAGCTGGGAGATGAATCCCTTGGAAAGCTCGGAACGGTCGGCAAGTTCCTCCTGGGTAAGGCATTTTAGCACCCGGAGTTCTTTCAATTTTAAACCGATATTCATTTTTTCCTCCTGAAACTAACCTTAAAGTTTACAAATACTAACTGATTGTAAAAATAAGTTAAAAGTTTAGTAATAATAAACAGACAGCAATTACCATTATACAGAAAAATATTTGCATGTCAATACATTGTGAATAGATTTTTTTATAAAGATGTGGTATGATAAGTTTAATGGTTACTGCTTATTCCTGTAATGTTTGCAGTAACGCTTAATTCCCTTTATCGGGTAACATGAATGCATGAGGAGGAAAAATTATGGCTAAATACATGGCTTATGTGGGATCTTACTCTTATACCGGAAAAGCGAAGGGCATTACGGTTTATGATGTAGATGTGGACAAGGGGAAATTTGAGAAGCGCTGCGAGGTGGATGTGGATAATTCTTCCTATGTGATTGCTTCGAAAACCGGCGATACCCTGTATTCTATCGCGGACGAAGGAGTAGTGGCTTTCCGTATTCTGCAGAACGGGAATCTTTCTCGTCTTAACAGCAGCAAAATAAACGGGATGAGGGGCTGCCACTTGTCTACGGATGTGAATAACCGCTATATTTTTGTATCGGGTTATCATGATGGCAAAGCGACGGTTCTGCGTCTGAGAAGAGATGGTGGAGTTGGCGAGATTGTGGATGGAGTGTTCCATAAAGGGTACGGCAGCGTGGCGGAGAGAAATTTCCGTCCCCATGTGACTTGTATGCGGAGAACTCCGGATAATAAATATGTGATGACAGCCGATTCCGGTATGGATCAGGTGCAGATTTACCGGTTTAGTGAAGAGGACGAGAGACTGATACAGGTAGACGCCATCCGCTGCGAGCGGGAGTCGGCGCCCAGGCACTTCCGCTTCAGCAAAGATAACCGATTTATCTATCTGATGTACGAGCAGAAAAATGTAGTGGATGTCTTTACGTTAAAGAGTGGGGAAAGGGCACCGGAAATCGAAAAGATACAGACGATTTCTACCATGGGGCCAAAGCATAAACAGGTGTCTGCCGCATGCTGCATGAGGTTTTCTGAGGATCAGCAATATATGTATTGTGGCAATGCGGGTGACGATACGGTATCTATATTCAAACGTGACCAAGAGACGGGCATTCTGGAATTGTTGTGCAGCCTGCCTATAAGCGGGGAATATCCCAAGGATATCGCGGTTTTCCCGGATAATCAGCATATTGCGGTGATGAACCATGAGAGCGGCAATATTACGTTCTTCCATGTCGACTATGAGAAAGGGCTGCTGGTCATGTGTGCCAAGGAATTGAAATGCAATCAGCCTAATTGTTGTGCTATCGTAAGGGTGACGCCTTAATGGCCGGGTCGACTTTCGGCAGTATCTTTCGGGTTACGACATGGGGGGAGTCCCACGGCAAGGGTATCGGCGTTACCGTGGACGGCTGTCCGGCGGGGATTTTCCTGGATGAGGACGATATTCAGGCTTATCTGAACAGACGGAAGCCGGGACAAAGCCGGTTTGCTACGGCAAGGCAGGAAGAGGATCAGGCAGAGATCCTATCCGGAGTGTTTGAGGGAAAAACTACCGGTACGCCGATCGCCATTATGGTTAGGAATAAGGATCAGCGTTCACGGGATTATCATAATATTATGGATGTGTACCGTCCGGGCCATGGCGATTACGGGTATGAGGCAAAATACGGTATTCGGGATTACCGGGGGGGCGGTCGTTCCTCTGCCAGAGAAACGATTGGCCGGGTAGCGGCTGGCGCTGTAGCTGTCAGACTGCTTTCGTGTTTTGGCATAGAGGTTGCTGCCTATACGAAAAGTATCGGTGATATTGAAATTGATCCCCAGCGTTTTGATTGGGAAGAAAGAGAGAGGAATCCCTTGTACATGCCGGATCGGGAAGCGGCGCAGGAGGCTGCCAGATATCTGGAAACGCTGATGGCTGAACAGGATTCTGCCGGAGGTGTGGTGGAATGTACAATCAGTGGTGTCCCCGCAGGAGTAGGAGAGCCGGTGTTCGATAAACTGGATGCCTGCCTGGCGAAGGGGATTTTGTCTATCGGTGCAGTCAAAGGATTTGAAGTGGGGGACGGTTTTTCGGCTGCCAGGAGCAAAGGATCTGAGAATAACGATGTTTTCTATACCGATGGGGACGGCAAGGTTAAAAAAAGGACAAACCATTCCGGCGGTATTCTAGGCGGTATCAGCGACGGGGGGCAGATTGTTTTTCGGGCGGCGTTTAAACCGACGCCTTCCATAGCCCGTCGGCAGCAGACCGTGAATCGGGTAGGAGAAAACGTGGAGATTGCCATTCATGGCCGTCATGATCCTATTGTGGTGCCACGGGCGGTAGTTGTGGTAGAGGCCATGGCAGCGCTGACTGTGGCGGATTTACTGCTGGCTCACAGAAATTCCCGAGTAGAGTGGTGACAGCTAAAGATACGCAAGGTAGTACTAGGACATATCGGGAAGATATATGGGAAAAGGAGAAAGTGTAATGAAAATCGCTATGGGAAACGATCACACGGCAGTCGAGATGAAGAAGGTGATCAAGGCGTATGTGGAAGCTAAGGGTTATGAGGTAATCGACTTGGGAACCAACGGGAGCGAAAGCTGTGACTATCCCCTGTTTGGTGAGAAAGTGGCGCAGGCTGTGTCCGCCGGAGAAGCGGACTATGGCATAGCTATTTGCGGAACTGGCATAGGGATTGGCATTGCGGCCAGTAAAGTAAAAGGAATCCGTGTCTGTACCTGCAGCGAGCCATACAGTGCCCGTTTGTCCCGCATGCACAACAACAGCAATGTCCTTACGTTTGGCGCCAGAGTAATCGGGGATGAGATGGCTAAGATGATTGTGGATCAATGGCTGGATAGTACTTATGAAGGCGGACGCCATCAAAGAAGAGTAGATCAGTTGGCGGAGATTGAGATGAGAAACCGATAAATTCATGCAGATACCTAGTAAAGGAAATAATGACGGTATCGGCGATCCGAAAGATGTTCAGGATTGCCGATACCGTTTTGTGTTGATCAACATTTATGGTTTATGTCAATAAGTATACTTTTGTAATGGCCGCTGCCTGACGGTTTTATAACAAAACAATATGGTTTTCTATACATGTTTTTCGCATGGATTCCGGCCATAGGCTGGCCTGCACTTCTCCCACATGCGCCCGGTTCAGCAGCAGCATGCACAAACGGGATTGGCCGATGCCGCCGCCGATGGTGTAGGGAAGTTGGCCGGACAGCAGCATCTTATGATAAGGGAGTTCCCGGCGGTCATCACAGCCGGCCTTTGTCAACTGTTCGTCCAAGGATTTTTCGTCTACACGAATTCCCATACTGGATATTTCCAGCGCACAGCCTAACAATTCATACCAGAATAAGATGTCTCCGTTTAACTGCCAGTCGTCATAGTCCGGGGCGCGTCCGTCATGGGGCAGGCCGTTTTTCAGCTTGTCGCCGATTTTCATTAAAAATACGCAGCCATATTTTTTGGTAATCAGATTTTCCCGCTCTTTTGGCGATTTATCCGGGTAGCGTTCTTCCAGTTCCTCTGAGGAAATGAACGTAATGGTATCAGGCAAACGTTTGACGGCGTGAGGATATTTATACCAGACCTCATGTTCCATATGCTTGATGATTTTGAAAATGGTATTTACCGTCTCCCTGAGAGTTTCCTGGGTTCGCTGCTCCTTGGTGATGACTTTTTCCCAATCCCATTGATCTACATAGCAGGAATGGAGATTATCCAGAGTCTCGTCGCGACGAATGGCATTCATGTTGGTGTAGAGACCTTCTCCCGGTTGAAAGTCATATTTTTTTAGTGCCATACGCTTCCATTTTGCCAGTGACTGGACAACTTCGATATTTTCGCCGGGAAGATCGATAAGGTCGAAGCTGACAGGGCGTTCGACACCATTTAAATTGTCGTTGAGTCCGCTGGACTGCCGGACAAAAAGAGGGGCAGAGATACGCTCTAAGTGCATTTCACGTCCGAACTCTTTCTGAAAGGTGTCACGGATGTATTTGATGGCTTCTTGTGTTTCACGGACGGTAAGGTGCGGATCATAATCTTTGGGCAGGATAAGTCCCATAATTTTTCCTCCTGAATTCTTGGAATGATTATCCTGCTTATCGTATCACTTTTTTTTCAATAATACAACTGTTTTTTCAGCTCCTCCGGTCTTCAACCAGCAAGGTCTGGATAGCATCTGCTGACGGGTTCCAGTTCATGATATACAAAGTGTAAATCCGGTTGGGAGACAGGTTGAGAGGAACGGATAATAATACGTTGCCAGGCCGTCCGGGGCGGCTTATACGGGCGGTGTAGTTGCCGGAGGATACCCGGCTGAAGGAGGAAACTTCGGAGAATGCTACCGAAGAGAAGATCAGGTTGCCCAATTCGACATTGACACTGCCGCTGTAATATGCCAGATTGGCTACCCGGATGCAGGAACTGAAGGCGTTGGTAGTGCAGGCGGTATCGGAGATGGATAATAAATCTAAGCCTGTGGAGGAATTGACAATGGCAATGGTTGACATGCCGTCACCAATGAACATTTGTTTTTGTACATAAATATATCCGTTGGGACCGGTCAGGGTAACGGTTTGAAAACCTTGGTTGATTTGATTGTAGCGGGTAATTTGCCCCTGATCCAGGCCGCTTGCAACGGTAGTATTGCCGATAGTGACGGAAAACGGATTGTAATTGACGGCGGCATTAAGAACGCGCACGCCTGCGGGCATCCACTGGTTAAAATTACAGAATCTGCAGTTGTTCGCTTGCTGGGCAATTAAAACATCATTCATAGAATAATCCTCGCATGGGTTGAATTATACTGTATGATATTCTGATGAATGAGGTTTGTGTGCAAGTATATATTTACATCAAACCGATTTTACGGCAAAGAGTCAACATTTTTCGTCCAAAAGGCATTTCCGTCAGTTCCTCTTCTGTTACGGCATGAATGAAAATCAGCAGGAGAGCATAAACAATCATAGCCAAAGGAATGCTTACCAGCAAAGCCAGAGTATTGTTCTTTGTGAAATAGAAAAGCCCTTTGTAGGCTGCCAGGGCGACGGCGCCCATAAGAACGGCAGCAAATAAAGGCATCAAAAACGTGGTCAGTACTTCCTGGCGGTATCTCAGCGTGTGGCCAATAGAAATCCAGTTCAGTATGCAGACGACGAGCGCAAAGGTCATGTTGCCGATAACCAGCCCATATACATTCCAGTCCAGATGATCCAGCATCACATATACCAGGAGGCCGTGAATGGCCAGGGAGACAGCGGAATGGGTGACGGATTTGCTCATCTGATCGATGCTTTGCAGTACGGCATTGGTTACGGTGGACAGAGAAAAAAACACAACCGCAAAAGCGCCTATTTGCATCAAGTTGGCGCTAAGCAGCGAATCATCATGAAAAATCATTTGCATAATCGGGCCGGCCAGCACCCCCATGCCTATGGCACAAGGAATGGCAACCAGCATATTAAATTTGATGGTAATATGGATTTTGTGGTGTACTTCGGCGTTCTTTCTCTGGGTGCGGGAGTTGACAATACTGGGAATCATGGAGGCGCCTAAGGAAGAGGCGATGGCTACCGGTACATTGGACAGCAGCCGGTATTCGCCGCCGTAAACGCCAAGTAAAGACATACGTTCTTTTTCGGCTATTCCCTTGCCGTTCATAATCCAGCCAAACATGGCATTGTCAACAGTGCCGCTGAGCTGATAGACAAACTGGCTCAGAATAATGGGAGTCAGGGTCATAAATAAAGCAGTGTATATATTTTTCCAGGACTCTACGGGTATTGCCTGAGGCCTGCGCAGCATTCGGGAGTGAGAATTGCGGTAAAGGCAAAGCAAAAACAGTAAAAACAGAAACGCAGCTATGGCGCCAGATAAGGTACCTAAGGTTCCGCCTGCCGCTCCATAAGATTCTGGAATCTCCTTCTCGGCAAACCATTTCATAAAGGTATAGGAAGCGGCAATGCTGACAACGGCATTGACGATTTGTTCAATGATTTGTGATAAGGAGGTGGGAATCATATTACCTAATCCCTGAAAGTATCCACGGATAACGCCCATAATGGAAAATATAAGGATAGTAGGCGCCATGACCTTCAGCGGCAAAGCACTTCCTGGGCTGTGGAAAATAATGGCGGTTATCTTGTCGGCTTCGAGAAATAAAAACATTGACATCAAGCCGCCTGCAACTATGCCGAAGATCAGACCGCTGCGAAAAACCCTTATGGTATCCTGATATTGTTTGCGCACCCGCTTGCCAGCGATGAGCTTGGAGATGGCTAAAGGCAGGCTGTAGGAAGATAAAATCAGGCCGATATTGTAGATTTCATATGCGGTATTGTAATAGCCAATGCCGATTTTACCAAGCGCTCGCGTCATGGGGATTTTGTAGAGAAGCCCGATAAAGCGGACGATGATGCCGGCGGCTGCCAAAATGCTTCCCTGAACGAGGAAACTTTTTGAAGCAGATGTACGGCTTTTTTGTGCTGCGCGGTTGACGTCAGGAGCATTTGCCGGCAATGGCGCTCTTTTTGTTTCTGGCGCCATTTTGGCGGCTTTTTCTGCCTGGGCGGCTTTTGCTGCTTTGGCAGCCCGGGAGTGCTTGGCGGCTCGGGAACGGCCGGGAAGCTTGGCGGGATTATCTGATGGCGTCTGATGGCCGGAGTCAGGATGATAGTTTCTGCTCATGTGAATATCTCCTCATATGTAATGAGTATAGTGACATAATGTTATTATCTGCTAAGAGAGAAGGATTTAAACTTGTTCCGGTAACAGCAGACAGATTTTACAAAATTATATCACATTTGAGGAAGTAACTGCAAGAAGATATCAGGATAAACCGTTATGGATGCAGTTTATATTCACGGATAATAATTTGCAATGTCCGACGGCCGTTATATTCATTGATATCTGGGTAATAGACGACATCCATAATTTTTTGATTCCCCAGTTCCTCAAGAAAATGGTCTCCGTCAGTAAACAGCAGAGAGTCCATAAGGAATCCTTTTTCTGTTGATAATATCAATTTTACTGCGTTGCGATTTTTGCCTAGTACCCGTGCGCTGCAGATGCGCAGATTTTTTTGGGCAAACTGTGGTTTTTCATTGCCTTGCCCGAATGGTTCCAGAATTTTTAATTCTTGTACAAGGTTTTCCGTTATGTATTCCAATGGCATAGCCACATCAATCCAAACTTTGGAAATAAAATCTTCTGGTTTTAAGTTTGCTTGTTGGTTGAGGCGTCTGCGGAATTCATCCACATGGCGTTCTTCCATGGAAAAACCGGCAGCCATGGGGTGGCCGCCGAATTTCAGGAACAGTTCCTGCACCTCGCACATTTTCCGAAACATATGGTAGGCTTCGATGGAACGGCCGGAGCCTTTTACGCATCCTTCACCCCGAGTCAGTACGAAAACCGGTTTATTCCAGGTTTCCCGTACCCGGCCGGCGATAATCCCGGCTACGGATTCATGGCAATCCGGCAGAAAAATTACCAAAACGGAATCGTCTTTGTATTGTTCCTCCACTTGTTTTAATGCTTCTTCCACGCCCTTTTGGGTCATGTTTTTTCGTTCTTCGTTCAGCACACGCAGATTTTCTGCCATGGAAGAGGCAGCCGTTTCGTCCTGGCATAACAATAGTTCCAGGGCTAATTTAGCGGTTTGCAGCCGTCCGCTGGCATTAAGGCATGGTCCGATTACAAAACCGATATGATAGGCGCTTAAGGCAGAAATATCCAGTCCGCAGGCTTCTGTCAGTTTGCGCAGTCCAAGGCTGCGGGTATTTTGCATTTGCTGGAGGCCTGATCGGACAATGATCCGGTTTTCTCCTTGCAGCCGCATGACGTCTCCTACCGTGGCGATGGACGCAAACTCCAGCAGGGAACGCCATTCTTCGAGGGGGATTCCCATGATTTCGTATAATACTTGTATCAGCTTAAAAGCTACGACAGCGCCGCAAATTTCCGGAAACGGATAAGCGCAGGCTTTTTGTTTGGGATTGATAATAGTATCCGCCGGAGGAGGCAGCTCTTCTCCGTGCTCGTCTACAGGTACTTCATGGTGGTCGGTCACAAACACAGTCAATCCTAAATCCTTGGCCATACGGATTTGCTCTCCGGCGGCTATGCCGTTATCGCAAGTGATAATCGTATCAATGCCTTCGTCATAAGCTTTTCGGATAATGGATTCGTTGATTCCATATCCGTCCCGAATTCTTTCGGGAATCTGGTAATCTACCGTTGCTCCGCATCGTGTCAGCCCCTGGTATAAAATATAGGTAGAACAGACACCATCAATGTCGTAATCGCCCACGATGCGGATCGGCTTTCCCTGCTTGATTTTTTCTTTTAACAGAAGGACCGTGCGGTCCATATCCTTCATCAGATGAGGATCAAATAAATCTTCAAGAGAGCCATGAAGATACCGTTGAATATTTTCGTCCCCGATAACATTTCGGTTACGGATAATCCGCGCAATTACCGGATTGATGTGAAAACGTTGCCCGATGTCGGAAAAGTCGGCTTTTTTTGTCTGTAGCATCCATACTGTTTGGTTGTTTTTGTTCATATAATTTATCCTTTTTGTATTGTTTTTTCTGAACCGACGCGAAAAACCACATGCAGACAGGGATTATCCTTTTCAGCGCTGTTTAGTACCTGAACTAAACGATGCAGATAGGTGCAAGGGATATCTGTCTGTTCTGTGCCATATACATCAATACAAGTATCCGTCCCCAAATCGGTCAGCATATCATATAGGGCATCCAGGTTTTTTCCGTAATAATCGGGAAATCCAAGGGCGGATGCCAGAATATCATGAAGCTGCCCTATTGTTTTGGCTGCACGGAAATCCAAGAATATTTTTTGCATATTTCCCCCTGTTAATATAACTGCTCGAACGTCTGGTAATGGTCTTCCGTATAAAAAATTAATCCGTCATTTGAATAAATCAGCCGTTTAGAGCCTCGATAGCCGCCATCATAGTCTATGTCACATTCGAAATATTTGCGGCCGGATTTTTCGGGAAGTAGTCCCTCATAGTTTCCGAAATGGCTTCCGCCGATACTTTTTCCCGGCGCAATTTCATTTAAATTTCCCTGTTTGCTGTCCCAGCCTAAATCCTGTGCCTCCTTTTTAGTGATATAATTGGCGGGAAGATGCCCGTAAGTATGAAGATATAAGGCAACTTGTTCTTTTGTGGTATAAGAGCCTTCTTCCGAGATGGATGTTTCTTGTTCGGTTGTCGTTCCGGTTCCGGTTATTGAAGCGCTGGTTGTTTCAGGACTTGGAACCGAGGCGGTTTCGGAAGCGGAACCGATATCGGTTTCGGAGGCAGAACAGGTATCGGTTTCAGAGACAGATACCGGTTCTGAATCCGGAGGCAGGGATACAGAGGAGGGCTGTGCTTTGACGCCGCAGCCGGAGAGCAGCAAGACAACCAGCAGCCAGGCCGCAATCCTTTTTATTTTCATCTTCATATTGCTTTATCCTTTCTGTATTGAAATTTTTCTTTCCTATGTAGCAAAGTTTACCATAAACACTGGTAAGGGGCAAGAGTGCGGAGGCAATTCATCTTGACACAAGCCATAATCTTGTAATATAATGTTTACTATTCGTTTCCGTTACTATTCATAGATCCCCTGTGAATGGTAATTTTTCCGGCTTTACCTATAACGGGTAAGGCGCGGAGCCAATAAAAAGCACGTTTTTGACCCTGGTACTTTTGCGGGTCGAAAGGTCAAAAACCGATAAAATAAATCACACCAACAAAAGGCCAAGGAACACGGGAGGGAAACTGCTATGGTAAATGAATTGATGAATCTTATCACGTCTTATGACCCGGAAGTAGGGAAGGCGATTGAGCAAGAAGCTGCACGGCAGCGCAGGAATCTGGAGCTGATTGCTTCGGAAAACATCGTATCCGAGCCGGTAATGATGGCTATGGGCACGGTGCTGACAAATAAATATGCGGAAGGATACTCCGGCAAAAGGTATTATGGCGGATGTGAGTATGTGGACGTGGTGGAGACGATTGCCATTGAGCGTGCAAAAAAACTGTTCGGCTGCGATTATGCCAATGTGCAGCCTCATTCGGGTGCACAGGCCAATATGGCGGTATTCCTTGCGATGTTAAAGCCCGGGGATACGGTTATGGGAATGAATTTAAATCATGGCGGTCATCTGACTCACGGAAGCCCGGTGAATTTTTCCGGCCTGTATTTTAACATTGTGCCTTATGGTGTGAATGATGAAGGATATATCGATTATGACGAGTTAGAACGGATTGCCGTGGAAGCAAAGCCCAAACTGATTGTGGCAGGCGCAAGCGCTTATGCCAGGACGATTGATTTTAAGCGCTTCAGAGAAGTCGCAGATAAGGTGGGAGCTTATTTGATGGTGGATATGGCTCATATTGCCGGCCTTGTGGCAGCGGGAGAGCATCCCAGTCCTATTCCTTATGCCCATGTGGTGACAACTACCACGCATAAGACCTTACGCGGACCAAGGGGCGGTATGATTTTGGCGAATCAGGAGGCGGCAGACCAGTTTAATTTCAACAAAGCGATTTTCCCAGGGACTCAGGGCGGCCCCTTGGAACATGTGATTGCCGCCAAAGCCGTATGTTTTGGGGAAGCGCTGAAGCCAGAATTTAAGATTTATCAGGCCCAGGTAAGGAAGAATGCGGCGGTTTTGGCAGATGCGTTGATTAATCAGGGCTTTAAGCTGCTGACAGGCGGTACGGATAATCATTTGATGCTGGTGGATTTGCGGGATATGGATGTGTCCGGCAAGGAATTGCAGAACCGGTGTGATGAGGTGTATATTACTCTTAATAAAAATTCTGTTCCCAATGATCCGCGGAAGCCGTTTGTCACTTCCGGTGTGCGGATCGGTACCCCGGCTGTTACCACCCGCGGCCTGACCGAGGAGGATATGCCAAAGATTGCTGAGTGTATTTGGCTTGCGGCAACGGACTTTGAAAACAAGGCAGATTATATTCGGGCAGAAGTAACAAAATTATGTGAAAAATATCCGATTTATTGATTTGTTGGTAACGATATATACAAAAAAGAAAAACTCAAATTCCCGATGGGGATTTGAGTTTTTTCATAATTAAGACATTATATTTTTATAAAGATAGTAGCATCTTTTCCGGGAAAATGGTATACTGTCTGCGAGACGAACATGCTCCGGATCTATCATTGCCTTGTTTTATGACTGACCGGCAGGCGGCTAGTACTGCCTTGCGGAAATTCCGGTGAATTCGGCACTCGCTATTTCCGCCCTCTGCACGCCTGCAAAGCTAGACGTAGGCACCGCTACGTTGCTAAGCGCCAGTGGCGCTTGTTCAGCAAGGACCGGAACGGAGTGTAGAACGTCGCTTTGCAGACGCACAGATGACGAAAATATCAAGCGCTGTATTCACCATTATTTCCGCAATGCAGTACTAGTTATGGTATGAACGGTAATGAAGACGGTTTTAATTGGTTATAAAGATGAAAGGAACGGAAATATGGTAATCAGAGGAAGGGCCCCGCTGCGGATCAGTTTCGGCGGAGGCGGTACGGATGTGGCGCCGTTTTGCGTGGAGCAGGGTGGGGCAATTATTGGCAGTACGATTAATAAATATGCGTATTGTTCTATTGTCCCGCGGAAAGATGATCAGATTATTGTTCATTCTCTGGATTTTGATATGACGGTGAAATACAATACGAGGGAGAATTATGTCTATGACGGCAGGCTTGATCTGGTGACGGCGGCGCTTAAAGCGATGAAAATCAAGCAGGGCTGCGAGGTGTATTTACAGTGTGACGCGCCTCCGGGATCAGGGCTTGGCACGTCATCCACAGTGATGGTGGCGCTGCTGATTGCTATGGCCAGATGGAAAGGCGTGGAGATGGATGCATACCACCTGGCTGATTTGGCTTATCAGGTGGAACGGGAAGATTTGGGAATCGAGGGAGGATATCAGGATCAGTATGCTGCCGCTTTCGGCGGATTTAATTTTATCGAGTTTTATGGGCGGAATAATGTGGTAGTGAATCCGCTTCGCATAAAAAAAGATATCCTTAATGAACTGCAGTACAATTTGCTTCTCTGTTATACGGGCAATATCCATGTGTCCGCCAATATTATCAAAGACCAGGTCAGAAATTATGAGAAAAAAGACTCGTTTGATGCCATGTGTGAGGTGAAGGCATTGGCCTATGCCATTAAAGACCAGCTTTTAAAAGGGAATCTTAACGGTTTTGGAAAGCTTTTGGACTATGGGTGGCAGAGCAAGAAGAGGATGAGTGATAAGATCAGCAACTGTCAGATTGATGAGTTGTACGAGGAAGCGATAAAGGCGGGGGCTTTGGGAGGAAAGCTTTTGGGAGCCGGTGGGGGCGGATATCTTCTTATGTATTGTCCTTATAATGTCAAACATAAGGTGGCTGCCCGAATGGAAGCGGCAGGAGGTCAGCTTACCGATTGGAATTTTGAATTGAGGAGTGCCCAGGCGTGGATAGCTGATGAGACCAGGTGGGATTATGACCAGGTGGATGTGCATATGCCCAACGGGGATTACCGGTTTCATTTGTGACAGAGAATAAAGCAGGAGAAAAGCTTATGTTTAATCAGAAGCAGGAACAGGTTCTGCAGGAGTTGATGGAGCGTTACCCGGCTCTTAAAACGGTTCGTGAAACGATTATTGATGCTTATCGGATATTGGAGAATTGCTATTCCCGTGGCGGTAAGGTATTGATTGCGGGAAATGGGGGAAGCTGTGCAGATGCCGAGCATATTGTCGGAGAATTGATGAAAGGATTCAAAGCGCGCCGGATACTTCCCGAAGAACTTCGGGATCGTCTTAAACGGGAAGATGCAAAAAATGGAGATAAGCTGGCGGATGGGCTGCAGGGCAGTCTGCAGGCGATTGCGCTGAATGGCCATCCCGGGTTGTCTACTGCTTTTGCCAATGATGTGGATGCGGATATGGTCTATGCGCAGCAGGTATGCGGCTATGGCGCCGCAGGAGACGTGTTTTTGGGCATTTCTACTTCTGGAAATGCCCAAAATGTAGATTATGCGGTGACTGTGGCAAAGGCCAAGGATCTGAAAGTTATTGGCTTGACGGGAAGGGACGGAGGCCGATTGGGAAAACGGGCAGACGTGGCGATTATTGTGCCGGAGGAGGAGACATTCAAAATCCAGGAACTTCATTTACCGGTGTACCATGCACTTTGCCTGCTTCTGGAAGCGCACTTTTTCTAAATCGATTGGCTTGTTTGGTTACAGGAGGAGATATGATAGACCATACCTTTGCTATTTGTGCATATCAGGATTCCCCTTATCTGGAAACCTGTATTCGGTCATTGAAGCGGCAGACGGCGCCGGCGAGAATTATTTTGTGTACATCTACCCCTACTCCGTTCATTCGTGGAATGGCAGAAAAATACCGGCTTCCTTATTATGTACGGAACAGAAAAAGCGATATCCAGGAAGATTGGAATTTTGCCTGTGAGATGGCAGGGACCCGCTTGGTTACGATTGCCCATCAGGATGACTATTATCATCGGGATTATGCCAGGACAGTGCAGCAGTACTGGGGAAAATATCCGGATACAACGATTTTCACAACAAACTGTATGATTATTAAAGAAGGGAAAGCCAGGCGTTTGGGACTTGTTTCTCTGGTGAAAAGCCTGCTTCGTTTTCCGTTGCGTTTTCATCATTTGGCCCACTATACCATATTAAAACGGGCAGCGCTTATCTGGGGAAATCCGATTATCTGCCCGTCTTGTACTTATGACTTGGAAGCGCTGGGACGGCCTTTGTTCCGCTCCGTTTTTAAATATGTGCTGGATTGGGATACGATGTGGGCGCTGGCGGGAAAGCCGGGAAGGCTGATATGTATAGAAAAGCCCCTGATAGGATATCGAATACATGAAGGCGCGACAACAAAGGCTTTTATAGAAAATAACCGGCGTTCAAAAGAGGAGTTTGCCATGTATCGGAAGATATGGCCGGATTGGATGGCAAAATGGCTGATGGTGCTTTACCGGAAAGCCTATGGGGCTTACGATTAGAATGGAGGAAAAAATGAATGAAAAAGTACAATCCATATACGGCTCCAGTGATTTGAGGGAGAGCAGACCTTTGCAGCGCTGGCAGATGGCAGGATGGTGGAAAGGCGATTTGCTGGTGGCGCTTCTGTTGCTTGGCTTTGCATTCTGGATTAACAGAGATGTGGAGCTGAAAGGCTTGTATATGGATGATTTGTATCTCTGGTCTTGCTATGGGGAACAATCTTTTTGGGAATATGTATTCCCGGTGGGAAGCACCAGGTTCCGTTTTCTGTTCTATCTGGCAGCTTGGTTGGAATTGGGAATTATCGGCCCTCATGTACAATGGATTGTGCCGATAAATATTTTGCTTAACACAGGCATTGCTTATACGTTGTACCGGATAGGAAGATCATACAGCCATTCTCTTTATGTGGGAGCGTTGTGCGGTTTTGCTTTTTTGGCTTCCCGGATGTCTTATTACCAGATTGGCCAGCTTTATGGATTGATGGAAACGATGGCGATGTGGATGGCCATAGGCATATTGTATTTTTTGTGCGAATTTATGAATGATCGGGGAGGGAAAGATCACCAACGGTTTTGGCTTGCCTGTGGCCTGTATGGGGGAGTGTGTTTTGTTCATGAGCGATATATGGTGCTTCTTCCGTTGTTTTTTTTAGTGCTTTTGTGCCGCAGAATAAAAAATATCCGCTTATGGTCCGTACCAGCGGGAGTTTTTGCGCTGGTGCAGTTGATTCGTTTTGCTTTTATCGGCAGCATTATGCCTGCAGGTACAGGACGCACTCAGGTAATGGAAACTTTTACATGGAGCGGAGCGCTTCGGTATGCGTGCAGTCAGGTGGCTTATCTTTTCGGCATTAACGCAGGGCCGGAGCATTTGAATGGTCAGAATTTCCGTATGGCTCCTTTGTGGGTGACACTTTTGGTTATTGTAGCGGATTTAGCTTTGCTGGCTGTAATTTTATCTTTTCTGGGCAAGCTGGTTCAGGAGAGGAAGCATTGCAGCCAATATTTTTATACCTCGTTGCTGTTTGCCGGGTTTATTGCCGGTTGTATTGTCTGTTCGAGCGTGACAATCCGGGTAGAGATGCGTTGGGTTTACGTGTCTTATGCGGCATTGCTGCTGTTTCTTTCCTGGTTATATGGAGCATTGACGGATAAGATGCGGGAAAAGGGAACCTGGATGCAGATGGTGTCTTATGTGGTTATGCTGACTGTTTATGTGGCGCTTATGCTGCCGGTGGAGCTTCACTATCGGAAAATGTATCCCAATCTCTATTTTTGGCCCGATCAGCATTGGTATAATTCTCTGGCGGAGGAGACTTACGGGACTTATGGGGAAAGTATCTTTGGCCGGACGATTTATCTGGTAGGAAACCAATACGAGATGAGTGATTTTACGGCAGAGACGTTTTTTAAGGTATTTGACAGGAAAAGGGAAGCAGAGGGTACAAAAATTGTCCATGTAGAGGACATTCGTCAGATTGGTTTGGTTACTGATAAAATGCTGGTACTGCAGGAGGAACCCAAATACCATCGGTTCCAGGATATCACCCAGGCAGTGAGGACATTGAAATGCCGGGGAATTTACGGATATTATGAGGATGGATGGATGGATGAACAGGCAAAGATACAAGTGATGGCCGGGGAAAGCGGTGTGATCAATATGGAATTTTATTATCCCGGTGAGGTCAGCCAGGATCAGTGGCTGATGGTTTATGTGAATGAAGAGCCTTATATTTATCTGGAAATGGAACAGAATCAGATGAGTACGGCAGTAAAGGTGGAGCCATATGAGACGGTAATGCTGGAATTCAACGCGAATTTTTATGTGCCAGATGCCCAGGAGCAGCGGGGAGAAAAGCGGCTGGCTATGATTTTAAATTTAACGGCAGATTAAGGGAGAAGGAATAGAATGAAACAAAAAGGGCTGATTTATACCGTGATTCCTTTGATTGGGACAATTTTATGCCTTTGGTATATTAAGGAAGCAACTTGTGATATTGTATATTCAGATTATATCCGCATTGTCAACAAGTATCTTCCGGATGTGTGGAAGGCGGAGAATTTTTTCCGTCCGGATGTGCTGACCCGAATTCCTGTATATTACCTGGTACGTGCTTTTAATGTGAGATTTTTTAACTACAGTACTACTTTTGAGATGGGACTTGGTGTTTTGGGCCTGGGGCTTTCAGCTCTGGTATTAAGTTGGTATTGTGCGGAAAAAAAAGTCGGTATAATCTGGTATGCTTTCTTCATGTTTTTGCTGTTTGGGCTGGATAAATGGGAGATGCTTATTAATGGCACAGGGTGGGCGCATTTTCTGGCTTTTGCCTGTTTTTACTATCATTATCTGGTATTTGATCGGGTATTGTACGGAAGAGAAAAACGTTTTGACCGGATTCTGTTGCTGGTCATGCCCCCGGTGATTACACTGGCTATCGCGGGACCATATTGTGCGGTTTATTCCGTGGTGATGGTGTTGTCTTATGGTTTTGCCTGGATAAAAGGGCAGGGAGAGAGGAAACAGACTTTATTGGATCGGCGCTTCTGCCTGTTGGGGATAATTACGGTGGTGATCCCGTTGCTGCTATATATGTGGAGTGATTCCTATGCGATTGAAGATCATGATGGGGCGGTAAAAATCGGCTTATGGGCGATGCTGGGACAGAATCCCATGTTTTTCCCCCGGTTTTTATTAAAATCTTTGGCCTCTATGGTGGTAGGGGGGGAAACACTTACACAGTGGATGGAAAATGGGATACTGACTGACGGGAGCGTGTACCTGATGGGGGTATTTCTGGCTGGCGCTTATCTGCTGTCGTTTTTCTTCCAGATAAGAGATAAGCTTTACGAAGAAACCCTGCTTCCATTGATGCTGCTGTTTGCCGGTATGGGAAATCACGGGATTATTTTGATTTCTCGCTATATATTTGCCCGGGAGGATTATGGCATGAGTTCCCGGTATGCGCTGCAGTACCAGGCCGGGGTGTTGGGCATTGTGCTGACCTTTGCATTGATTGAGAAAAAAATCCGCGGGAAGAAAAAAGCGGCAAATGAGGCGGCGGGCAGGCTGGCAAGCCGCCCTCTGGAAAGCCGCCTTTCGGAAAGTCGGAAGGAAATATATTCGGTTATAGCCGAACGGATACTGATGCTTGCGGTATGCCTGGTGTTGTTTATTGGCCATGGTTATACGGATTATATTGAGATACGTAAGGCGCCTTACCGTGAAGCGTATGGAGAGCATATTGCGGAAGTGGCTTTGCAATATGAGATAACGGATGACGATACGTTGAGAGAGACGTTTGATTACCGGGAAGGGCGGAAGGAAAGCGCGGCAGATGTACGCCGGGCTTTGGGAATATTGAAAGAGCATGGTTGGAATGTATTTGGCCGGTAAATTGGCGGGAACTGCCGGCTGTCTGAGGGAACAAAAGAACAGCAAAGAACGAAAGGAAAGGAATATGAAAGTAGTAATTCTGGCCGGAGGATTGGGAACAAGAATCAGTGAAGAAAGCCATCTGAAGCCAAAGCCGATGATTGAGATTGGCGGAAGGCCGATTTTGTGGCATATTATGAAATATTATTCGGAATTTGGGCTTCATGATTTTATTATTTGTCTTGGCTATAAGCAATATGTGGTAAAGGAGTTTTTTGCCGATTATTTTTTGCATATGTCAGATGTAACTTTTGATTTGGCTAAGAATACCATGGAAGTTCACAACAATTATTCGGAACCATGGAAAGTGACACTGGTAGATACAGGGCTGCATACTATGACCGGAGGCAGGATAAAGAGAATTCGCCCTTATGTCGGTGAGGAAACGTTTATGCTTACTTACGGAGATGCTGTTTGTACGGTAGATCTGGATGCACTGGCAAAGTTTCATGAAAATCATGGAAGAACGGCTACTATCACTACTGTGAATATCGGTCAGCAGAAAGGTGTGCTGGAAATCGGCAGCGATAACGTGATTCGTTCATTCAGGGAAAAATCCAATATGGACGGTGCGGTGATTAACGGCGGTTTTATGGTGCTGAATCCGCAGATTTTTGATTATCTGGAGGATGATACGACTGTGTTTGAGCAAGATCCGATGAGCCGTTTGGTGGCAGAAGGCCAGTTGATGTCTTTTTTCCATGACGGGTTTTGGCAATGTATGGATACACAGAGAGAAATGCAAAAGCTGGAAAAATTATGGCAGTCCGGGGAAGCTCCTTGGAAAATCTGGAAATAGGGGGAATTATGTATAATTTTGATGCATGCAGGGCCTTTTATCAGGGAAAACGGGTGTTGGTAACAGGCCATACGGGATTTAAAGGAAGCTGGCTGTGCAGGATTTTGATGTTGGCCGGGGCTTCGGTTACTGGCTATTCTCTGAATCCGCCTACGGAGCCGTCGTTGTTTCGGCTTTTGCCGCTGGAAGAGCAGATGGATTCGGTAATTGGTGATATTCGGAACCGGGAGCTGCTGCGGCAGGTATTTGAACGGGTGCAGCCGGAGCTGGTCATTCACCTGGCGGCCCAGCCGATTGTCAGGGAGTCTTATGAGAATCCGGTTGATACTTATGAAACGAATGTGATGGGGACGGTGAACCTGCTGGAATGTGTACGTCTTTCTCCTTGTGTCCGTTCAGTGCTGAATGTGACTACGGACAAGGTATACGAAAACAGGGAATGGGAGTATGGGTATCGGGAAAATGATCCGCTTGATGGCTATGATCCATATTCCAACAGCAAATCCTGCTCGGAGCTGGTGACGCATTCTTATCAGAAGTCGTTCTTATCCCAGGGACTTTGTGCCGTTTCTACGGCCAGGGCCGGAAACGTCATTGGCGGAGGGGATTTTGCCCGTGACCGGATTATTCCGGATTGTATACGGGCCGTGGCTTCCGGGAAGGAAATAATCATCCGCAATCCTTATGCGGTCCGCCCCTTTCAGCATGTGCTGGAACCGCTGTTCTTTTATTTGGAGGTTATGCAGAAACAGGCGGAAGACCCTTCATTTCAGGGATATTACAATGTTGGGCCGGATGACCGCGATTGTGTGACGGCCGGTGAATTGACAGAGATGTTTTGCCGGATGTGGGGCGAAGGTGCACATTGGGTCAGCCGCCATGACGGGGGGCCTCATGAAGCTTCTTTTTTGAAACTGGATTGTTCACGGATAAAGAGAGTTTTTGGATGGAAGCCCCGCTGGCATATTGAGGAAGCGCTGGAGAGAACGATTGAGTGGTCAAAAGTATATTTAAAAGGTGAAGATGTATGCCGGATTACCGACCAGCAGATTCGGATGTATTGACGGAGGAGATGATAAAATTATGGAGAAGACAGAACAGCAGGCCAGACAAGAAATTCTGGATTTGGTAGCGGATTATTGTGAGACATATCATATAAAGAACAAAAAGACTTATGAACCTGGAGACAGGATTCCTTACGCATCACGGGTATATGATGCCCGGGAAATGACTAATCTGGTAGATAGCGCATTGGAATTCTGGCTGACATCGGGCCGCTATACGGTACAATTTGAAAAAATGCTGTCAGAATATCTGGGAGTGAGGTATTGTTCCCTGGTAAATTCCGGCTCCTCCGCCAATTTAAATGCGTTTATGGCACTGACCTCGCCGTTGTTGGGAGAACGGCAAATCCGCCGGGGGGACGAGGTTATTACAGTGGCGGCGGGGTTTCCCACTACGGTGGCGCCGATTATCCAATATGGAGCCGTACCGGTATTTGTGGATGTGACGATTCCCCAATATAATATCGATGTAACTCAGTTAGAGAAAGCTTATTCAAAAAAAACCAAAGCGGTAATGATTGCCCATACTTTGGGGAATCCTTTTGATTTGGAGTCTGTGAAAGCATTTTGTGATCAATACAATCTGTGGCTGGTAGAGGATAATTGTGATGCTTTGGGGAGCCGGTATCTGTGGAAAGGGGAAGAACGTTTTACAGGAACTATCGGAGATATCGGCACGTCCAGTTTCTATCCGCCCCATCACATGACGATGGGCGAAGGGGGAGCCGTATATACGAACAATTCTCTTTTAAATAAGATTATCCGTTCCTTCCGTGATTGGGGGAGGGATTGCTCCTGCCCTTCCGGCCAGGATGATACATGTGGCCACCGTTTTGACCGCCAGTATGGAGAACTGCCGTTGGGATATGACCACAAATATGTTTACTCCCATTTTGGCTACAATTTGAAAGCAACCGATATGCAGGCGGCTATTGGCTGCGCCCAGTTGGAAAAATTCCCTGGTTTTGTGGAACGCCGCCGGCATAATTTTGAGTATCTGAGAGCGTCTCTGGATGATTTGGCTGACCGTCTGGTGCTGCCGGAAGCCTGCCCGGGTTCCCGGCCAAGCTGGTTTGGTTTTTTACTAACTTGCCGTGAAGGGGTTGACCGAAATGAGATGGTGCGTTATATTGAAAGCCAAGGTGTGCAGACCCGGATGCTTTTTGCCGGAAATTTGACCCGCCATCCGTGCTTTGACTCTATGCGGAAAGAAGGAAGGGGCTACCGTGTTGTGGGCGATCTGCAGGTGGCAGACAGAATTATGAAAGATACTTTCTGGATAGGGGTATATCCGGGGATGACTGATGAAATGCTTGATTTTATGGTCCGGGTTATCCATGAGGCATGCTAGTACTGCCTTGCGGAAATTCCGGTGAATTCGGCACTCGCTGTTTGTGCCATTGCCGCGTTGGTCTACGCTCCGCTTCGGTCCGTGCTAAACGTGTGCCACTGGCACACAGCACCGTTAGTCAACGATGCCACCGCAGAGTCTGCCCCAGCGAAGCGAGGGTATCGCCTTCTTCCTCCGCCTTGCACTGACGCAAACATCAAGCACTGATTACTTCAAGATTAATGCAACGCTGTACTAGTACTGCATTTGTAAGTAACAGTTTGGACGGCGGGGGATTTGGCGGTTACTGTATTTTCCGATGAGGAGGGAAGCATTTTATGCAAGTTGATCTGACGAAAGTCCATGAAGCGAATCTGCTGGTTTTAAAGGAAATAGACCGGATTTGCCGTAAATACAAGATAAAATACATGATGGATGCGGGGACGCTGCTGGGAGCCGTCCGTCATCAGGGGTTTATCCCCTGGGACGATGATGCCGATGTGGTATTTACCAGAAAGAATTATGAAGCTTTTATGAAGGTGATAAAGCGGGAGCTACCGGAAAACATGGAACTGCTGGAGCCGGAGGATTTTCAGGGTGGGCGGGTATTTTATGATTTTACTGCCCGGATTATCTATAAAAACAGCCGCCGCAGCCTGGATTCGTCAGAGACATGTTTCTATGAAGGGAAGATGAATCATCTGTGGGTGGATTTGTTTACGCTTGATGTGCTGCCAAAAGGGAAATGTGCTTCGCAAGCAACCCGCCTGCTGCATAAAATTATTTATGGTATGGCTATGGGACATCGGCAGAAGTTGGATTTTGGCAAATACAGCTTGTTTCATCGGCTGGCTGTGGGAGTGTTGTCCTTTGCGGGGCGCCCGGTACCAATGCGGCTGATTTTCCGCTTCCAGCGTATGGCTGCGCTAAAGGACAGGAAGTGCCGTAGCGGTTTATATTATTACAGTAATTACCAGCCGGACTATCTTTATGTGACCCTGCAACGAAAGTGGTGCGACCAGGTAGTGGATATGGTTTTTGGCGATACAAAACTGATGGCGCCGCAAAACTGGCATGAGGTGCTGACGCAGATTTATGGGGATTATATGACGCTTCCACCGAAGGAAGAGCGGGTACCTTCCCACAGTAGTACAAAAGTTCAGGTATACGACTTATGAAAAATACATTATCAATAGTAGTTTCTGTATATAATGAAGAACAGGCGCTTCCCCTGTTTTATGAAACAATCAAACCTGTCCTGTCCGGATTGGATTGGGATTATGAGCTTTTGTTTGTCAATGACGGGAGCCGCGACGGCAGTTTGCATATTTTGCAGCAGTTGGCAGCCTCAGACAGAAAGACAAAGCTGGTGAGCTTTTCCCGCAATTTTGGCCATGAGGCGGCCATGATTGCCGGCATAGACCATGCAGAGGGAGATGCTATAGTCTGTATGGATGCGGATTTGCAGCATCCTCCCGAATGTTTGCCAAAGATTGTGGAGAAGCTGGACGAAGGGTATGGGATTATCAGTATGGTGCGTACCCAAAACGCATCGGCAGGAATGGTCAAAAATATAACTTCAGCGGCTTTTTATCAGTTGATTAACATGTTGTCAGATATGAAATTTGAGGCTAATGCGTCGGATTTTTTTGCTATTTCCCGTCAGGCGGCTGAAGTATTGAAAAAAAATTATCGGGAAAAGGTCCGGTTCCTCCGGGGATATGTGCAGAATATTGGATTTAAAAGGACGACCATTTCCTACGAGGCCAACAATCGGATAGCGGGAGAGAGTAAATACAGTATCCGCAAATTGTTTGCCTTTTCGATGAATACGATTATGTGTTTTTCCAATTTGCCTTTAAAGCTGGGGATTTATGCAGGGATGCTTGCTGCGATGATGGGGGTGGCAATGATGGTTTATACTTTGTTTACCCGTCAAGGCGCGCCAAGCGGTTATGCGACGATTGTGATTTTAAATTGTTTTATGTTTGCGGTGTTGTTTTTGATTGTGGGGATAATCGGGGAGTACATTGCTATTTTGTTCAGCGAATTGAAGGATCGTCCGATTTATATTGTAGAAAAGACCGAAAATGTAACTGATCAGAATTTGCGAAGCAAATTCTGATAAAAGGCACAGCTTTTCGTGCTGTCCCATCCGATTATAGGAAGCTGATTTTGCTTCCTATGATAAAAGGCACATACTTTTCGTGCCGTAAATCTGATTACAGGGTTCGCGGAGCGCTTTTGCTTGCCTGTATCGGACAAAAAGTATTGGCAGGGTGCGTCTTGATATAATCAGGGACAGGGGTTAAGGCGGCAAACCAGTTTATTGGAGGACAGTGGAGGAGGAAATAAGCAAGATGAAAAAACGGAAAAAGCTTAGCAGAAAGGGACTTGCGTTCCTGCTTGCCGTGGTAGTAAGTTTTAGCCTTTTTTCAATGGATTTTTTTCCTGCAAGGGCATTAATGTCTGACGATGGAGGCGAGGAAGATTACCGTGCAGGTATGGCGGATGATTTTGATGGAGACGCAAGTACACGAGAGTATATCGTGTATTTTGAAGATGATATAGGGAAAGGGAGAATTCCTTTTCGGGATTCCCTGGGTAGCGATTTGCTAGGCAGGGTAGGAATAACGGAATATGACGGTGATTGGAATTCGACAAATGCGGATGTTTTGCGATTTGACTCATCAGGCAGGGCAGTTGTCTATGGCGAAGGAGAGACGGAAATTACTTATTCTTTAGGAAGCGATAAGGAAAGGGCAAGAGCAGATGAAAGGGAAGGAATCATAGAGGATGAAGAACTGCTTTTTGATGACAGAGAAGAAATAACCGGTGTTGAAGAGATAAAGCCTAAGGAAAAGCAGCCGGAACAGGTGGGAATTGGGACTGATCCAGCCAGGGAAGCGGAAGCCGGAGCAGAGCGGCAGGATGAAACGCAGACCGGGTCAAGTCAAGCCGGGCAAAGGGAGACAGAAGCCGAAGCGGAGCGCCCGGGCGAGACAGAGGACGAGTCGGGTCAGGCCGGACAAGGGCAAACGGATGCTGAAACGGAGCGTCCGGATGAAACAGAGGATGTGCCAGGTCAGGCCGGACAAGGAGAGAGGGAAGCCGAAACAGAGCGTCCGGACGAGGCAGAGGATGAGCCAGGCCAAACCGGGCAAGGAGAGACGAAAGCAGGAGCAGAGCGGACAGACGAGACGCAGGCCGAGCCAGGTCAAGCCGGGCAGAGAGAGGCGGAAAGCGGAGCGGGACAGATGGATGGGGCAAAGGTATATCAGCCGGAAAGAGTGCCATCTGAAACAAGTCAGACAGAAGCAGCCGGTTCAGGGAAAGATTTTTTGTTGAGAACATTTGATTACGGGATGCGGATTCGCAGTTTGAGAATCGGCAAGGTAGATGAAGAAGCTGGATTAGGTGAGGCCGTTGATGCCAGTTCACAAGCTGGAAATGCGAAGGACAGTGAGAAAAAGGAAAATACCGGAGATAAAAAAGATTCAATTGAAAGAGAACAGGACTCGGAAGGAACAGGAAAAGCAGAAATGCCGGAAGAGATGCCTGATACGGATAAATCGGAAAAAGAAGAGGAATCCGCAGGGATGGAAAATCCGAAAGAAACAGAGGATTATCCGGAGGCAAGTCCAAAAGAACCAGTAAATCCGGAAGAACTGGTAAGTCCGGAAGAACCAGTAAATACAGAAGAGCCGGTAAATCCGGAAGAACCAGTAAATCCGGAGGAACCGGTAAGTCCGGAAGAACCCATGAATCCGGAAGAAACCATGAATCCGCAAGAAACTGCAAATCCGGAAGAAACTGTGAGTCCGGAAAAACCCATAAATCCGCAAGAAACCGTGAATCCGAAGGAAAGCATAAGTTCGGGGGAAACGATAGGTTTGGAAGAAACCGTGAATCCGGAAGAATCGATAAGGCCAGAGGAATCGGTTACAGCAGAAGGGCCTGAGACAGGCGGAAGCGCGAAAATAGAAGAACAGGTATCGTTTAAAGCTGTTTCGCCAGCATCAGAAGATGGAGAAAGTTCTGTTCTGAGCTGGACGGTTTCCATCGTTGAAAAAACCAGGGATATCCTTCAGGAACAAGGGGAAACGACAGTGAAGTTGGACTGGCAGGAGTTGGAGGCTTCCTGGGGAAATATTCAAAATGATTTTAAGGTGGGATATGCTGATTTTGATTGGGCAGACCGTGTTGCTTCAGGAGAAGCGCCAGGCGCTGAACTGAAATTGACCATATATAAGGCAATGACGGAAATTGGCGAGGAGAATCTGGCAGAGCTGATCGGGCAAATCCCCATTGAATATCAGATATCCGCTGATAAAGACGGCGATGGGGTATGCAGCCCGGAAGAAAAACTTTTGGGAAAAATGACCATAAAAGAGCTGGAAGCCGTTCCTATGAAAAGAGATGCCGCGGGCGGAGAGTATTTGCTGTTGGTGAAAGGGATTCATGTTATTGAGGGCGGGAGTATTAACCGGCAGGCATTAGAAACGTTTTTTGCGGAGCGGGAAACTAAGCTTAAGGTTGTTTCAGGTAAGAGTCAGACGGTATATGAAGCAGGGACAAAAGAAGAATTTGACCAGGCAGTGAAAACAGCGATAAGCAATAAGAGCGGAACAGTTCGGTTGCTCAAGGATATTGATTTGACGGGGATGCAGATAACTGCCAGTGGGGACAGCGCATATCTTATCGCCAAGGATGCCAGTCTGGTTTTGGATTTAAACGGCCATAAACTAAATACAGGAGACGCAAAAGACAACTTACGGTATTTCTTTAAAGTCTATGGATCATTTACTCTTACGGATAACGGTAATGGCGGGACGAAGCCTGTCCCGGTGAAAACAGGCGAGCAGGAAGCTGGCGAAGCAGGAAAAAGCGCCAAGTATGAAAACGACGTCCTGACTTATTATGTGACGGAATCCGAGCCTGATGTTATGGGAACCAAGGAAGCTTTGGCTGTTTATGAAATTGATCTGGGACACGAAGGGATCGGAAGGATTGAGAATACATACAAAAATCTGTTTCATGTACGAAATGGCGGAACTTTGACCATGGATGGTGGGATAATCGAACGGAATCCGGAAGATACTGCCATCTGGGCTGGGGATACAACAGCACAAGACAAGGGGATAATCAAGATATTCGGCGGATATATCGTTGACAGCGGTAATAATAGTGGAACCGGAGCCGTTGCCCCCGTTGCCCTGCGCGGAGGTAGCGAACTCTATATGGGCGGCGGTGGTATCTGCGGAAATACCGGCGGTGGTATTTTTGCGCAGGATAGTACGGTAACTATCAACGGAAATGCCGTCATCGCCGGGAATTATGCGCCGGAAGCCGGTAACGGTGGGGGCGCGGTCTGCCTTTGGCCAAAATCCGCCGTCAATAGGGGAGGTGGCCTTACTGTCGGGGGGGATGCTGTTATCGCCGGAAACAGAGCTGCGGGAAACGGCGGCGGGATAATTTCTGCCCATGATTATACAATCACTATTAAAGATAACTGCTATATTACGAATAACCGTTCGGAAACGAGCACAGGTGACGAGGCGACGTATAAGAAAGGCGGCGGCGGTATCTGTACAGCGGGAATATTAAAAATTGAAGGCGGTTATATTACGGGAAATTACGCGGCGGATTCCGGCGGAGGTATTTATGTATCCCATTCGGTTGTGAATGAAAAGCCAATGAGCAATTGGAACGGAAGATCGACGTTTTTGATGAGCGATGGAATTGTCGCCGGAAACAGGGCAGACAAGAGAGAGGGCGGAGGCATCCGCTGTGCGGGAGACGGCGAGATATATGGAGGATTTATTACCAACAACAGTACGGGAACTACTTATGATTTAGGCGGCGGTGGGATATTTGTCCGCGGCGGAAGCCCGGCAGGAAAATTGACGATCACTAATGCGCTGATTACCAACAATACGGCGGAGGGGTTTGGCGGCGGGATTGGTGGCTGTACCAAAGGAGATACCCGTATTTTGGAAGTCAAGGGACCTGCGGTTTTCGGCAACCATGCTTCCGGTATGGCGACGACGCAGCGTCCGGGCAGCAGCCAGATTGGTGACGGAAACGAACAAGATAATCAGGCTTTGAGAGATGCGGGATGTTATGAAGCCTATTATTGTGCCGGAATCAGCGAGGTATACGGAGAAATGTTGGGGGGAGGCAATCCCAACTGGACAGGAGTCGGACGGCTGTTAGAAAACGGGGAAATAGAACGGTTTAGTATTGCGGATGGAGAAATGAAATCCGGTTGGATGATGGCGTTGTCAACAGAACCGGAAGAAAGCGCGCAAAAAAGAGCCATAGATTTTGCGGATGTGATTATATCGGGAAATTATTCTTCTATTCACGGGGGAGGAATCGGAAATAACGGAATCCTCAATTTTGGCCTTGCCAGTGATACCCAGGAGAAAGAAAAAACGACATGTTTGACGATCAGCAAAAGGATAGAAGGGGAAGATATTGAGACAGAAAGGCAATTCGCATTCGTCATCACGCTGTCCACGGATAAAGGAAGCCTTCGCGGCAGTTATCCTTATCAAAAATCCATAGGAGGATTTGAAAGCGGCAGGGGCACATTTGCCAGCGGAAGTAAAATTACGTTAAAGCATAATGAAACCATCACTGTCAGCGGTATGCCGGAGGGAACCCGTTATACGGTGACAGAGGCGAAAACGACAGGTTATACCAGCAGTTTGGATGACGGGAGTGACAAGGTGCAAGGCCAGCTTTTCGGCGAAAGCGGGAAAACCGTGAGATTCGTCAACACGAAGGAAGTTAAAGTTCCTGAAGAGCCGACAAGTTCTACAGAGACAATGAGTCAGGAAGAATCCACAGACCCGTCAGATCCAACAGCGCCAACGGAACCAGATAACCCGTCAAGCGGTATAGACCCGACAGGTTCTACGGATCCTACAGGCCCTACAAGCCCTACAGATCCGACAAGCCCTACAGAACCAACGACTCCTGCCGAACCGACAAAAAGATCTCATACCGGAGGCGGAGGAAACGACCCGGCACCCAAGTCATCAACGGAAGCAACAACACAGCCGGAAACACCGGCTGAATCGGCGGCGGACATCAATCCGGCAACAGAGTCAGGCATTGATCCGGATCTGAACCCGGGAAGCGAGACAGGGCAACTGCCTGATCCTAACGATCCGGACAGTCCGGAGAGTGTAGTGATTATGGAAGAGGGAGTTCCGAGGACTTATTTAAAGGTATGGAATCCGGAAGAGGAGACATGGGTATACCTTCCGGAAGATGAGGTGCCTTTGGCGTGGCTTCTTCCTCCTACCAGCGACGAATCCAGGGATATATTGTGGGTATTGCTGTATTTGACGTCCCTGGGCGGTATCGCTGTGTTGGTATGGACGGAGTGGTGGCGAAGGGAAAGGAAGTAAAAAAGGATGGATGAAAAAATGGAGGAAAACAGCATAAAAGACAGTACAAGCGGCAAAAAAAAAGCCGACGGAAAACTGGTACTGCTGCGGCTCTCTTTAGCGGTTTGCCTGATTGTATTTGCAGTTAGCGGTTTTATGCTGATCAAGGATTACTGGGAAACCAGCAGGCAGCAGGAAACATTTGACGAACTGAGCAGCCGTTTTGCGGTAGCTTCGGCTCCGGCGGTAACTGCTGCTGTGCAGGAGCCGGGGGCC
This sequence comes from uncultured bacterium, assembly GCA_947383005.1. Lineage (GTDB taxonomy): Bacteria > Bacillota > Clostridia > Lachnospirales > Lachnospiraceae > Brotaphodocola. Next base: position 37,315 of record CANDBT010000008.1, read on the forward strand.
GGCCAGGCGGATGATAAAAAAGAGGATTTACCCCCGGCGCAGAGCTGGAAACACTGGTGGGAAGGGCAGGCCCAGGAACGTTTTTCCGTTTATCAGTCCATGAAAGAGGAAAATGGGGATATGATTGGCTGGATAAAAATAGAGGGAACGAATATTGATTATCCGGTAATGCACACTCCGGATCGGAAAGACTATTATCTGCATCGGGATTTTAAGCAGTCAAAAAGCAGCTATGGGACGCCTTACCTTTCGGAGGAGTGCCGGTACGAAGATCCGCGAAGCAGCCTTTTGATTAGCGGGCATCATATGAAGAACGGCTCTATGTTTGCGGCTTTGCAAAATTATACGGAAAAAGAATATTTTTTGGCACACCCCTATGTGCAGTTTGACACGATGGATGAGGCTGGAAGCTATGAAGTGGTGACGGCATTTAAATTAAGCGCTTCCGGCGATCCGTCAATATGGCAGGATTTATTGTTTCCACAGGACGAAGGGGATTTTCAAAAAGCATGGGAAAAGGTGAAGCAGCAGCAATTTTATGACACGGGGATAGAGCTTCATGAGGAAGATGAACTATTGGCGTTGCTCACTTGTGAATATACCTTAAAGGATGGGCGGATTCTGGTGGTGGCCAGGAGAATTACCGATTGATTGCGCCATGGCAGTCAAACAGATTGATGGTTTGGAGTCGATAATACAGGCGAATAGAAGGTGAAGAAAAAATGAGGTTGCTGTGTTTGACAGCAATCTCATTTTTGAAGTTATTTTTTCTAAAATTTTTCTAAAACAACTTGATTTTTGAAACCTAAAGAACTATATTAATCTTAACTGGTAATTGTCAGCAAAAACAGAATCAAGGCAAAGAAGTAATTGCAGATTTTTGCTGGCTTCTAGGGAGGAGTGAGTTATATGTGGAGAAAGATTCGCAGGAACTATCGACGGATGGCAGCATTTTTGCTGACTTTGGCCATTGTAGGTACCAATGTCTGCGGAAATGTTGGTATTGCATTTGCGGCGGGGAATGAAGAGAGCGCCCTGTTCCTGGTGGATGGAGAAGAGCTTCGTGAAGCCATCCGGGAAGCAGCAGAACACAAGGAAGTGTTTGCATTTTCATCCTTGGAACTGGCGGCAGCCAGGAAAAGCATCAAAAATAAGTACGAGAAACTTTTGGGTAAAAAAGCCGGGGCAGTCTACGAGTTGGATTTGGAGATTGATGACAGCTACGCACCAGAAGGGACTGCAGTACAGGTGTTTTACCATGCTGATACGAAAGACGTAATTTTCCTGTTCTTCAATGAAAGCGATATGGAAGTGGAGTATCGGGTGAATATTGACGGCTATGAGACGGAGCCGGTGACGGTAAAGCCCAATACCATGAATATTGAAGATGAGGATGAACAAGTTTTCGGAGAGAATTATGAAGCGGCGGATATGATCGACGACGTGAAAGATACTCCTAAAGCCGAAGTTGTGAAGCCACAGGAATCGATGACAGAAGATGAGATAGAAGAAAATGGTGAGGATGCAGATGATGAGAGCAGCGCGGCGGATGAGTCTGTCGGTGAAGCCGGAGATAGTCAGGAGACTGAGAATATAAAAGATACAGATGTAGAAACTGAGGCTGATTTGGAAATTGCCTCCAAACCGGAGACTGAGGCTAGGACCGAGGCTGAAGGGGAGCGGGAAATTGAGTCCGAAGAGGAGACAAAAAGCGAACAGGAGGCCGAAAGGGAGACAGAAGCTGGACAGGAGGCCGAAAGGGAGACGGAAGCTGAACCGGAAACCGAAGCCGAGGCACAGGTCGAACCGGAAAACGAAGAAGAGCCGGATGATTCAGGTTATGCGGCTGGGGAAATTTTGAGCATGTCGCATTATCAGGTACCGATGGTAGCGATTTCTTTGGAAGACGGGGAAGAAGAGTCTTTGGAAGAAGAAACGGAGGCTGCTGTTGAGGAGACTGAGCCGCAGACGGAAGAAACAATAGCGGAAGAACCTGAGGAAGAGACAGAAAACGCAAAAGAATCCGAAACAAATGCGGAAGATGTAAAAGAATCTGAGACAAAAGCGGATAAAGCTGATGTTACAGATAAAGAAAGCATAGCTGCGGATAAAGAAAGTACAACTGTAGATAAAGAAACTACAGATGCAGCTACAGATAAAGAAACTACAGATAAAGAAACTACAGATACAGATGAGAAAACAGCCGGTCAGGAGAATGCGGCTGCAGAAGAAACCATAGCTGATACAAAGGAAGAAAAAGAAGACGGGAGTGAGTCACCGGTTGAAGAAAGTGTGAAAGCAGAAGAAAGCGGGGCAGACATCCCGAAGGAGACAACAAAATCCCAGGATAAGGATATCGAAGAGAGTAATGACAGTGCAGAGCCAGAGAAGGGGGCTGCTGATTCTGACGGGGGTAAGATAAACAGCGCCGATAAGATGGAAGGGCAATTGCTGGAAGATGACAGCATAGCGTTTTTGGGAAAACTGAAAGGAAAGGATTTTGAAACCGTTACGCTAAAAAACCATGTGAATGCCAAGGCAGTCAAAGTCGCCTGGGAAGATATTGAGCAGATCATTGCTGCAGACGAGGAAAAAACGGATGAGCTGGCAGATTATCTGGTCGATTATACGGTGAATATTCCGGAAGGTGCATCGGTAGAAGGTGCTCTTGTTGTGGCCGCGGGCGAGGATTTGTATTTTGCCGTAGAGCCGGAAGAGAATTATGAGCTTATTGCTGTATATGCCAACGGCGAGGAGCTGGAAAAGATTGAGGATGTGTCTGAACAGGCCAGTGCTTCGGATTGGGCGGGAAGCAGTTATGTTTATGTCGTGAAAGACATAGAGGAAGATTTGTTAGTCGAAGTTGAGGTGGAGGAAAGCGATATTGCTGTTCCTGCCGCCGTATACACGGCAGAAGCGGAAGACGCGGTATTTACGGTAGATGTGCCGGGAGATGCTTTTGAAGAGGAGGTACAGTTCCGGGCGGAGAAGATTCATGATGAATCGAAGCTTGAGGAATTGACCAGCCAGGCTGACGAAGCATTGGGAGAGGGGCATGCCGTCGCGGCGATTCTTGCCTATGACCTTGCGTTTTTCAACGCTTCGGATGAAGAAGTGGAACCGAGCAAGCCGGTGAATGTCAGCATCAGCTTTAAGGAAACGGCGGTTTCCCCGGAGATAGCGGAAGACGCTACCGGGATTTCGGTTGTGCATTTCCCGGAAGGAGAGGAAGCTAAGGCCGTAACGGCAGTCCAGGACACGGATGTGGAGGAGCTGGTATTTGAGGCGGAGAGTTTCTCGACGTGGGCGGCTGTAGCGATGAGGAATGTGGAGATTAACTATGATGGGTGGAGTAAAGTAGAGAGCTTGAAGGATCTCCATAAAGTCTTCTGGCCGGATCCCGGCACAGGGAAAAAGGCTTATTTGAATTGTGATATTGTGACAGATTATAAAAAAGACATCCCTTATGAAAATGGGGATTATGGCTGGGCAATCCCGGAAGGCACGGATTTTGTGCTGGATTTAAAGGGGCATACGCTTACTTATGGCGGGGAAGGCAGCGGCAATAAGCGTTTGTTTTATGTCAGGGGAACGCTGACTATTATGGACAGTGTAGGGACTGGGGTGATTGACTGCAACCAGGACATCGAAGCGCCGATTTATGTAGATAATGGCGGGACATTGAATCTTGAGGGAGGTACGATCCGCCCGGGAGAAGGCCGTGCCAGTGACCATGGAGTGTATGTGAATGGCTGGACGTCCGTATTCAATATGAACGGCGGCAGCATAGAAAACTGCGGGACATCAAGCACGGATGGCGGCGGCGTTTATCTGGAAAAAGGCATCGTAAATGTCAATGGCGGCAGTATTAAAGGAAATACGGCCAAAAACGGCGGCGGGATTTATGCGGCTCGGGGTAACGTGAAGGTTTACGGGGGCAGTATTGAGCAGAATACGGCAGCGGACGGAGGCGGCATTTATGTTGCAGGCGGTTTCCATGCGGTTAATGGCGGCGAGATTAAAGGAAATACTGTTAGCAATAACGGCGGCGGGATTTATGTCTGTCCCGGGGTTTCGATGGACATAGCTAACGAGGCGAAAATCAACGGCAATGAATCCACGAAGAAGGAACCACTGGTGACAGAGGATGAAGCCGGATACAATGCAGGCTCCGGCGGCGGCGGGATCTACTCTCTCGGAAATCTGAAAGTATTGGGCGGAGAAATCAGCGGTAATAAGGCTTTGGCAGACGGCGGCGGCATTTATGTGGATTTCAAGAGCTGGAACCAGCAGGGAAAAGCGTCATTTATGATGACTGACGGTCTGATCAGCAATAATGTGGCGCAAAACGGCGAGGGCGGCGGAATTTATTTCGGCGGAGACGGAACAATTACCGGCGGTTCAATCGTTGATAATCATACGTATACGTCGTTTGACTGGGGCGGCGGTGGTGTCTTTATCCAGACCGGCGTATCGCTTAAGATGACTAATGCCCTGATTACCGACAATATAGCGGATGGCTTTGGCGGCGGCGTAGCAGGCTGCCCTTCCGGACATGTGAAAATCTTTACCGTAAATGGCGCGGCGATTTATGACAACACCGCTAAAGGCGAGGGAATGACGCACAGGACGGAGGAAGACAGAAAGACGCAGGATAAAGAGGCACAGGCCGATCCGCTCTTTATGAAAGACGGCCGTTATCAGGATTATTACTGCCAGAACGAGAGCGTTGTTTACGGAAAGATGCTGGGCGGCGGCAGCGCCAACTGGGTGGGAAGCAGCAAACAAAAAGGCGGGCAGACAGAGGAAATCACGATCGGCCGCTATGAGAGCAAATCAGCATCCTACAGGATGGGGCTGAGCGCCGATCCTGATGAGTCCGGAAAGGCATATGCGGAAAGCAGGGCGACGGTCAGGATTGCCGGCAATACGTCCACGACCCATGGAGCCGGTATTATGTGCAATGGTTTTTTGGAACTGGGCGAAAAGGGTCCCGGGTACTTTGAAGTCAGCAAGACGGTTCTTGGCAGTAAGGAAGCCAGGGAAAAAGAATGGGGCTTTACCTTATTCCTGTCTGATTCGGAAGGGAAACCTTTGGCCGCAGGGCAGGTTGGTTCCGATAGCCCTGACGGTGAAATGGGGCAGGATTGTATAGCATTCGCGCTGAAAAATGAAAAAGGTGAATTGGAGTACGGCAGCCTTGCTTTAGCGCAGGACGAGGAGAAGGGAACCAAGTTTTACCAGTTTGCCTTGAAAGACGGCCAATCAATTATCTTTGATGATTTACCGGCAGGGACCGTTTATCATGTGGTAGAGGATGAGGCAAATGAAGGCGGATTTACTACTTTGGTCAGCGGCAGCGCGGATACGATTGCGATAGAAGACGAAAGAGATGCGACAAAAGTAATCGGCGCGGAAGGGATAATCCGTGCCGCCGGAAGCGATTCGCAGAACCAGGGCATGTCTGCCCTCCAGGAAAAGTCGTCGGTGGATTTTTTGAATATGCAGTTAAGCGAGCTGTCGGTCAGCAAGACGGTTGTCGGCAAGACTGAAGAACAAAGCTGGTTGTTTACTCTGACGCTGCTTGACCCGGACGGAAAGCCGTTGCAAAAACTGCCGGGGACGTACGACACGATTGACGGTGCGATGCAGGTCAACACGGTGGCTTTTGAATTGAGCACAGGTGATGTGACGGAAATAGGGAGCCTGCCCGTTGATGAGGAAAATGGCCAAGTGAAGTTCATGCTGGGAAATAACCAGAAAATCCTGTTTAAGGACATCCCGGCGGGGACTCTTTATCGGATAGTGGAGGATGGCGCAGATGACAGTGTCTTTGAGGTAAAAGTAAATGGCCCCGAAGACAGCAAGAATATAACTGCCGAAACTGATCCGGAGAAAGTGGTTGGCGTAGAAGGAACGGTTGCCGCAACACCGACGGCAACACAGTTTATCAATGCACGGCTGGGGTCATTGGCAGTCAGCAAGACGGTTGTTGGTGACGAACAGGCAGAGGATCAAGAATGGGAATTTAACTTAAAAATCCATCGTGATCCGGAAAATTCATCCCACATAGAAGAAAATAACGAATGGGATTTGGACAGTGAAATGCAGGTTGAAGTTTTGCCTTATGAAATAAGCAGCAATGGGACGGTCATAGATGCCGGTTCACTTGCCTTAGATGACGAGGAAGGAAAGACCGCATTTGTCTTAAAGCATGGCCAGACGATTACCATAAAGGACATTCCGGTTGGTTCAACATATGAAGTATCCGAGGTCAAGGCCAATGACGGATTTATCACAAGCGTAATCGGAAATGTAGAGGCCGACAATATCTCGGATGAAGATCATGACGGAAAAATCAAAGGAATAAAAGGGATAATCCTGGGTGATCAAATTACAAATGCTTCTTTTATTAACACGAAGAGCGATATTTTAACGGTCAGTAAAACAGTAAAAGGCAATGACCAATTCGGTGATTATGAGTGGATGTTTACTTTGAAGCTGTTTGATAAAGACGGAAGGCCGCTCTGGACATCCGAGGATGGATCTTGGGGTTCACAAGGTGTGGATGGCAGAATGCAGGCGCCTGTCGTGGCTTATAAAGGCGGCAGCATGCTTGCAGGCGTGGAAGCTCCGCAGGACGGTTCGATTGCTTTGGAGAACGGGGAAGCAAAGTTCGGTTTAAAGCATGGGCAATTTATCAGTTTTATTGATTTGCCGGTTGGCACGGCTTATACGGTTACGGAAGATGAAGCTAATGCAAGCATCACGGGAGATGACGGGACTAATGTGAATTTCTTTGCGGATGTGACAGGCAGCGAGGGCAGCGAGATTGTGCCAGATGGGAAAAATGCCAGTTGGGAAGCCGGGGTGAGTGGAACTATCGCAAGCGGAAAGCCGGCAAAAGCAGATTTCATCAACCAAAGCGGAAATCTTACCGTAAGGAAGATCCTTCGTGGGAACCAGGCAGATGCAACCAAGGCGTTCCCCTTTACCGTGACATTGGATGACCAGAGCATCAACGGGCGTTATGGCGAAATGGAATTCGTTGACGGCGTTGCAGAATTTACGCTGAAAGGCGGAGAAGCCATAAAGGCGGATGGGCTTCCGGTCAATGTCGGTTATGTGGTGGAAGAGCATGATAATACCGATTACGAAGTGGAATCTTCTCATGCTTCCGGTAAAGTTACTGCAAATGGCGTTATCGTTACATTTATTAATACAAAGAACGAGAACCCGCCGGATGAGCCGGAAAAACCAGATAAGCCGGATAATCCGCCAGGAAGACCTAACCGTCCAAGTGGCGGCGGTGGCGGGAATCCCCCGCGGGGTGGGGATAATCCCGGTGGGCCTGGTACGACCACGAATATCAATGAGCCTGATGTGCCGCTTGCGAATTTCCCGCCGGAGCCGATAACGGAAGTGTTTGAAGAAACCGATGTGCCGTTGGCAGCTTTGCCAAAAACGGGTGACAGCCGTCAATCCGGTGCGATGATGGCGTTACTGGGAATAGCGGGACTGGGGGCTTTGTTCTCCGCGATAGCGATTCATAAGAAAAAGGAAGAATAAGAAAGAAGAAAAAGAAGATCAGGATAGGTGGCCAAGGTATGAGGTATCATAAATCCTGAGCAAAGCGAAAGGGATATCACATTTTTGATGGGAGTGATATCCCTTTTTGATTTTAACATATGATTATGTATGGCGTAACTGTCTCCAGGTGCGCTTGATGAAGAATCACTGTTACATATATTGGTTATTTCCTTCTAAATAATTCAGAAAAACTCTTGATTTTTGAAACCGTATGAATTATACTAATCCTAGCTGACAGTTATTGGCAAAACTGGATTATCATTGCAGTTGCCCTGATGGAACAAAAAAGGATTTTGGTGTTTCCAGGTAGGCGCCTGATAACATAGAAACATGATTATGGCCAAACACATGGCTGACGGCAAATTTAGTGAAAAGGAGCGGATGGGTATGTGGAAAAAATTTCGCAGGAACTACCGACGCCTGGTAGCGTTCTTACTGACAGCGGTCATTGTAGGTACCAATGTTTGTGGGAATGTTGGCGTTGCGTTCGCGGCAGGGATGTCAGAAAGCGCCTTGTTCCTGGTAGATGGGGAGGAACTTCGTGAAGCCATCCAGGAGGCGAAAGAACACAGGGAAGTGTTTTCGTTTTCGAAGCTGGAACTGGCGGCTGCCAGGAAAAGCATTCGGAATAAGTATGAAAAACTGTTAGGGAAAAAAGACGGCGAAGTTTATGAGCTGGATTTGGAAGTTGATGACAGCTATGCCCCGGAGGGCGCGGCCGTACAGGTGTTTTACCATGCGGGTACGGAAGATGTGGTTTTCCTGTTCCTCAATGAAACCGATATGGAAGTGGAATACCGGGTAAACATCGACGGTTATGAGACAGAGCCGGTGACGGTAAAGCCTAATACCTTTAATATTGAAGAAGAGGATGCGTCTTTCGGGGAAAATTATGAAGCGGCGGATATGATCGACGACGTGAAGACGGCCCCGAAGGCAGAAGTAGTGGAGACAAAAGAGGCGCCGGCCGGAGAGAAAAGCGAAGAAGCCGGAAAGGATGAGACGGCTGATGATGTTTCTTTAGAGGGTAAAGAGGAAAGCAGTGCGGCAGACAAAACCCTGGCAGATGAGGAAGAAAGCCGGGAAACGGAAGCCGATACTACCGAGGCCGCCCTGGAAGAGGAGACGGAAAAAGCCGGTGAGACAGAAGCTGCCGACAAAGAGGATGAAGAAACCGGTGCCCAGGCAGAAGAAGAGCAAGTAACAGAAACCGAAGCGGAGCCGGAAACCGAAACAGAGCCGGAAACTGAAGCGGAAACAGAGATAGAGCTTGAGGATATCAATGAAGTTTTGGATGAGCGGGAAGGGGAAACTTTAAGCAAATCCAATAAACAGGCAGCAATTGTGGCTGTTTCCCTGGAAGATTTAGAAGAGGAAAGTACAAAGGAGACAGAGGTTTCTGCTGAGGAAGAGACCGAAGCTGCCGAGACGGAAACAGAGGAAGAAACCGAGGCGGAAGATTCGGCAGAGGGCAAGACGGAAGAGGCTGCCGGAAGCGAAACAACCGAAGCTGAGGATGAAGAAACGGAAGCCGAGGCTGAGGAAACCGAGGCCGAAACGGAAGAAGAGAGCAAGGCTGAGGATGCGGAAACTGAGAAATCGACGGAAGCGGAAGAAACCGAGGCAGAAGAAACAGAAAAAGATGCTACTGTAGAAGATACCGAAGCCGAGGATAAAACAACTGTTGAGGAAACAGAGAGCGAAGAAGAGACAGGGAAGGACAGTGCCGGATCCAGCAGCAGCCAAACAGGCAGCACAGACAAGATGGATGGGCAACTGTTAGAGGACGACAGCATAGAATTCCTGGGTAAACTGAAGGGGAAAGATTATGCTACAGTTACCCTGAAAAACCATGTGAACGCCAGGGCAGTTAAAGTTGCCTGGGAGGATATTGAAGAAATTATTTCTGAAGATGAAGAAGATGCCTTTGAGTATCTGGTGGATTATTATGTGAATTTGCCGGGAGGCGCATCGGTGGAAGGCGCTGAATCTGTAGCCGAGGGCGAAGATTTGTATTTTGCGGTGGAAGCCGAGGATAATTATGAAATTATCGGTGTGTTTGCCAACGGCGAAGAGCTGGAAGAGGTTGAAGATGTGGCCGACAGGGCAAGCGCGTCCGACTGGAAGGGTTATGCCCATGTGTATGTGGTAGAAGCGGTGGAAGATGACTTGGTAATTGATGTGGAGGTAGAGGAACTGGCAGATGAAGTCCCTGTGATTGCGGCTGCGGTTTATACTGCCGAGACAGATGATGCTGTGTTTAACGTAGATGTGCCGGATGGGGCGTTTGCGGAGGAAGTGGAGCTTCAGGTTACGAAGATTGAGGATGAAGCGCACGTAGAAGAATTGAAGGCCCAGGCCAACGAGCTTCTGAAAGAGGGTCAGTCGGTAGCGGATATTCTGGTTTATGATGTGACTTTTATTTCCAAGGAAACCGGGGCGGAAATAGAACCTACGGAAACAGTAGGTGTCAGTGCTCGCATGAAAGCACCTGTGGTGTCTGTGGAAACCGCAGAAAAGGAACTTAATATTACGGAAATTTCCGTGGTGCATTTGCCGGACAATAAAGAGGCAGAGGTAGTAACTTCCACAGAGAATGTGGAGGAAACAGAATTTGAGTTCCAGACGGGAAGCTTTTCTGAGATTATGTTTCTGGCTATGACAGATAATGAGGCGGCCAAGGGAGCGGCGAAAATTGGTTCCGGGGAAACTGCGGTGTATTATGAAAAGCTCCAGGATGCCGTTGATGCGATTGGCGGGACCGGCGAAAAAGCACAGCCGCAGGGAGCAGAGATTGTTCTTTTAATGGATGTGAAAGAAAATATCATATCTACAGAGAAGAGCTATACATTGGATATGAATGGCCATACCGTTGACGGAGATGGTAAAGGAAGCGTATTCGTTTTTACAAATAAAAACGGCGGTACGGTTACGTTGAAGAATGGTACGATCACCGGTGGAAAGGCTGCTTTGGGAGGCGGTATCCGTGCAGTAGGAGTGGAGGTAGCAAAATATAAAACTCCCTTCACTTTAAATGTGGAATCTTGCGATATTATTAATAATAACGCGACAAATGGTTATGGGGGAGGCGTGAGCCTGGGCGATACTACTACGTCTGGCACGATAGCCTCGAACCGGGGCAGCGTGATTTGTGGTACCTGGTCAGATGTGAAAGTAGAGGGAAATACCGGCGGAGGCGTGCATATCAGCGGCAATAACACAAAAGGAACAACTATTGCCAGCAAGAACACCATGACATTTGAGAATGTAACCATCAGCGGCAATAAAGATCAGCATGCTTCTCCAAGCTTCTGTGTTTTAGCGGCCGGACTTGATATCAATTATGTAACGTTGACTATCAGAGATTGTTCTATCACAGGAAATGGAACGGCTGCAAAAGATGCAGGCGGTGTTTCCATTAACGGATATTCCCTTGTTACCTTTGAAGGAGGGGAAACAGGAAATCGGATAGAAGGCAACACGGGAAAAAAGATAGGCGGGCTTTACTGGATGAATGGTAATGTGTCTGTTAAAGATACCGTGATTAAAAATAATATCGGCGCAGGCAAAAACAGCGGTATATATCTGGAAGGCAGCACAGATTACACATTTGCAATGGATTCGGGAGCAGTCTATAATAATGGTACTGGAAATGATATATACATTAACTTGGGAGGAAAGCGTAACCAGAAGGCAACCATTATTGCTGCAAATAAAATGAAAGATCCTGACTTGGGAGAGAACTTCTTTGCAGAATATGAATATACTTGGAGCGGATTGAAGCTTAACGAAGCTATTTCAAAGTCAGGCAAAGGGGCAACGGGATCATACAAAGCCGTTGCCGGCAAAGAGCCGACCAAGGTCGCCAAAATCGGCGATAGGGAATATTTGAGCGTGAAGCTGGCGGTAGAGGATGCAAAGGCAGGGGAAACCATTGAATTGATTTCTCCTTCCGGCGAGGGAAATACAATTCTGTCAATGCTTGATACAAAAGTAATTGATATTGATAAAGAACTTACCTTTGATTTAAAAGGTCTTAATTTCAGTATGTCATCAGACGCAGAACTTTTCCGTATCGTTGATGGCGGAAAGCTGACCATAGACAATACAGGTGATTCTGGTGAGAGAAATACTATTAGCGGTATAATCATAGCAGAGAAAGGCGGATACCTGGCTGTAGGCGCTGGCGTGGCTTTGGCTTCCGCAGTAGATTACAAGGGAGATTCCCTTGTAATTAACGGGGAACATGAAAACCTGAATATTTCTCTCGGTGAAGGAAAAGCCATAACTGCAGGAGAAGGATTTGGGGTAACGGATTCGCTGAATCTTACATTAGATGCAAAAGTATTGTCTCAGTTAAATGGAAATCTTGCATTAAGTGATATTGTTCTGGTACAGGGATGCCCGAAGGAAACAGCGGAAGGACTGACTAAAAAAATAGTAGTTAAAGATTTAAACTATAAGGAAAAGAATATTGAGGTATTGGTGGATGAGGCTGGTAATATTGTATTGCGTAAAAGCGATCTGTCAGGTATCTATCTGGACGGGGACAAAGGCGATGATAGTAATTCCGGTTTGAACAGCACCTCTCCGGTAAAGACATTTGAGAAAGCAAAGGAGCTTTTAGCAACGGCTACCAATTCAGACACCATCTATGTAGTCGGGCCGGTTTCTGTCAGCGGAGAGGATAGTTGGTCGCTGCCAAAAGGCCAGTTGAAGCGCTTTGAAAAGTATACGGGCGCGTTAATCAATGTGACAGGGACGCTCACCCTTCAGGATATCGTTATTGATGGCGGAGGTAAGGAAAATGTTGCCAGCAGGGCGGCGTTAGTTACCGTTGCCAGCGGCGGGACCCTGAATGTGAAAGACGGGGCAGTTCTGCAGAATAATACCCAGTCAGCCAGCAATATGTTTTCTGAAGGCGGAGCTATCACCAATAATGGTACGCTGGAGATGACCGGAGGCAAGATTCAGTACAACCGGGCGTATCTGGGCGGTGGCGTGCACAACCGGGGAACGTTCAGGATGTCTGGGGGCGAGATCTCTAATAATACTGCCGACGGAACGTATGGAAGCATTGGAACAGGAGAAAGAGGAGCCTGCGGCGGCGGCGTATATGTGCTGGGTGACGTGGGGGAGATGAGATTGACCGGCGGAGTCATTTCATCCAATACGGCTACAGGAACCCGATCCAGCGGCGGAGGCATTTCTCTTGGAAGCAGGAATGACCAGCTTAATAAAGGCAAGATGGCAAAACTGTTTATGGATGGCGGTACGATTACCAGAAACCATGCAGACGGCTGGGGAGGCGGCATTAATATGTCGTCGGAAACAACAGCAGAGATCACCGCTGGAAATATCACCTCAAATGTGGCACAAGGATCTAAAGGTGATGGTATTTATAATGACTATTGGGTAGGCGGCGGAATCTATGTTGATGGTGTTAAGCGCAACGCACAGGGAGCGATAGTGGCCGGAGCGGCGACCTTGCAGATCAAAAATGTGGAGATAGCAGAGAATACCGCACAGTGGGGCGGAGGAGGAATCGCTGCGTGCCCGACTGCAACCGTAGAAATTTACCGCATACAAGGCGGCGTGATTCATGATAACAGAAGCAAGACGGTATATGAAAACTATTTGTCTGATATTCTTGTGAACAGTACAAATTATCATCCTGCTATTGCTATTAACAGTTACATGTTGGGCGGTGGTAAATACAATTGGCGAGATCCCTCATCAGGTAAGGAAGTTCCTTATGACAGATTGAATCAGGAGAGGCTTGAAGAAAGATGGTTTGAAATTTATTCAGATGGAAATCCGGCAGATATAGCCGCCGGGGCAAGCGACTGCGATGTACACATTACAAATAACTCGGCAAAGAACAAGGGGAATTCGGCCAGCGGCAGAGGCGGTGGAATTGCAGTAAACGGACATTTGATTCTTGGTGAAGCCGGGGGTTACCGGATTGTCCATACTTATTTCACAAAGTACCTGAATGGCGATGTGGAAAGAGACGGAGCTCGGGAACCAATCCAAATGAATGAAATTAAGCTTGGCAAAGAGATTGCAACCGACGGGGAAGATGTGAACGGCAGAAAGTATGTGGAGCATATGCCGGATTATCAGGGCAGCCAGTATGCATTTGTTGATTATGGACTTTACTATGCATTGCAGGATGCCAGAGATGTGGATTATGATGAGGCAACCGGAATACTGACAATAACCGGAAATGACGGGGTTAAGACATCCTACAATAATAGTGAAATAAGTGTCGGTGAGGATGGCAGGCAGTATGCTTCTTCATACAGCATTATAGTAGATAAGAGCGGAAATAAAACCATCTACCTTGACTATGTGCGTCCGACCTTTACCCTGGATGTAGAAAAGCTGTGGAGAGGTGATAACAATAACGCAGAGAATACCAGGAAACCTGTTACAATCCGGGTTGCCAGAAAGTATGATAATGTTATTGTCGCAGAAGTCAAACTGGATGTAAATGGCGAGACGATCAGTAAACATATACTGAAAACACAGGAAGACGGAACAGCGGAACTGACAGAAATTCCGAAAGATCAGGTATTAGAGATACCTGGGGCTATCAGCGAATATCTGATCAAAGAGGACACAACAGATATGCCGGATTATTCTGACAGTTACCGGATTAAGGTAAATGAGGCAGATGAAAATAAGCATTATGAGGTTACTGTCACAAATACCTATGGTAATCCGGAGCTTGAGAGCCTGACCATTGGGAAAGAAGTGGTCAACGGCACGGAGCTGAACGGGGCAGAGGATCTGGAGTGGAATTTTGTTTTAACTTTGAAAGATGAGAACGGAAATTCTCTGGATGTGGTAAATAAAACGGAGGACGAAACAGATAATATTGGCATAACTGCATTTAATGCGGTATGGGATCATGGAAATGGGAATACAGAACCTCTTGTTTTTGAACTTTCTTCTGATGATCAAATACAATTCGCGTTGAAGCACAATGAAAAAATTACCATTGAGGGCCTTCCTGTAGGAACACAGTATAAAGTGGTTGAGGTAGAGGCGAATAATGGTGAATGTGCAACAACTGTCGAAGGCGGAATGGAAGTTACAGAAGAAGGGAAAGTGGTTGGAAGCCAGGGCTCTATTGCTAAGGATGTTGCAGAACAGGTTACATTTAAAAATACTTTCTTGAAGCGCAGCACATTAACCATCAGTAAAGAAGTGGTAAACGGAACTGAGGAGAATGGAGCAGAGGATAAAGATTGGAACTTCACTGTAACGGTAAAAGATGAAAATGGCAATTCTTTAAATGTAGTCAATAGTGAGGAAGAGCCAGATAAAATCGGCCTGCTGTCATTCCCTGCTACTCTGACACATAAAGACGGGCAGTCAGAGGATATGGCTTTGGAGGTATCAGAAACCGATCAGATCTCTGTGGTTTTGAAGCATGGAGAGAGTATTACCATTAAGGGCATACCGGTAAATGCTCAATACAGTGTAGTTGAAGAAGAAGCCAATGCAGAAGATACGGTGACGACGGTTAATGGTGGTCAGATCATAAAGAATGATGAAGGTAAGGAAACAGGAAGTACAGGGGAAATTACAGCAGATGCAGATACTGCCGTAAAATTTGTCAATACCTTCCCGAAAAAGCCGGATGAACCAGATGAACCAGATGAACCGGATAACCCGCCAGATGAACCCGACAAACCAGATAATCCAGGAAGGCCTAACCGCCCAAGCGGTGGCGGCAATCCGCCAAGAGGCGGGGATAACCCGGGAGGGCCAGGCACTACGACTACGATTGAGACCCCGGATGTGCCGTTGGCAAACTTCCCGCCGGAGCCGATGGTGGAAATACCGGAAGAGATGGATGTCCCGTTGGCGGCGCTGCCAAGAACTGGCGACAGCCGTCAGGCAGGCGCGATGATGGCGTTGTTTGGAATAGCAGGTCTTGGAGCCTTGTTCTCGGCCATCGCGTTGCATAAGAAAAAAGATGATCAGGAAGGCTGATAAGCAGCCAAGAACTGAATAGTGAACAGTGAAAGCCCGCGGGCTGTTATCCTTGATGGATGAAGGATAGCAGCCCGTGGGCTTATTGTGAATTATTTCTGGCATATTTTTGATCAATGTTTAATAAAGCCGGAATTAATTCTGGCTTTAGATGAAGATTTTAATATTGTTATATTACTAAATTATCCACAAAAGAAGACCCATAAATCATCTGTTGATTGGGATAGTTTTGTCGTTCCGAGTGAAAGAGGGAAAAATGTCGATAAATATATGAAGGAGATGTAAGAGGATGACGGGATATAAAAAGTTTTTGTTGATACAGCACCGTTTATATATTTTTTGAAAGGAATGACAATAATCTACAATACTATGAAAAGGTAAAGACCTTTTTTAAAGACGGATATAATAATGGCAAAATATATAAAATTTAAATCGATGGATCCATTATAATTGGCGGTTGCATGTCTGGAAAAATGTGATTTTTTTTAACAAATATAAAAACAAGAAAACAGTGGTAAATTTTCTGATAATCTGGTATAGTTAAAACATCAAAGATAACGGATAATTTCACAGCCGTTTCGGCATGGAATTATTGCAGGAGAGGGGGACTGACTTTGGAGACAAGGTATACGAAAATTCACACAGCGGGGACTAATGCGGCATTGAAAATCACACCGGGGCATTTTGCGACAAATCATTCTCATATCAATTATTATTTGGATATGACCACGCTGAAAACCAGAGCCAGTGAAGCTCAGGATGTGGCCAAAGGCATGGTTGGCTCATATCTGTATGGAATGGTGGTGGATACGATTGTCTGTATGGAGGGGACGGAGGTGATCGGCGCTTTCTTATCGGAAGAGCTGACAAGAAGCGGTGTCCTTTCCAAGAACATGCACAAAACTATTTATATCGTTCGTCCGGAATTCAACAATAACAGCCAGATTATTTTCCGGGACAATACCATTCCCATGATTAAAAATAAGCATGTGATAATTCTTGTAGCTATGGTGACAACGGGATTTTCTGCTATTAAGGCGATTGAGAGTGTGCAGTATTATGGCGGGAAGATGCAGGGAGTGTCGGCGGTATTCAGCGCCGTAGATCAGGTTGGTGGAGTGCCGGTACATGCAGTGTTTGGCAAGAAAGACGTACCAGGGTATGTGAATTATGATTACCGGGAATGCCCGATGTGCAGGCAGGGACAGAAATTGGATGCGCTAGTGAATGCCTTTGGTTATTCTAAGATGTAGCAATATAGGGGTAACAGTTCAGACGGGCAAGAAGATACTCGTCTGAACTGTTACATATAGGGGAAAATGTACCAGATATAGTGGAGGTTTATGATGGTGGGAAGAAAAATCTATGTCTATGATTATGAGCAGTATGAGGAAGAGGGAAAAGGGGCGAAGACCCTGGTAGGGGATATTTTGGCGGATCCGGAATTTCCGGATATTACCGAATTGGTGATCGGGAGCTGGGGAAGCGCTTGTGAGGAAAGCTGCCAGGAGATCATTGACGGGATTATTCGGCAGGCGGAGCAATTTTCCCATGTTGAAAAGCTTTTTGTGGGCGATATGGATTATGAGGAGTGTGAAGTTTCCTGGATTTTGCAGGGAAATTATAGCGGTCTGTGGGCGGCAATGCCGCAGCTTAAGGAGCTGACAATCAAAGGGAGTACGGATTTGGAACTGGGGCAGATTTGCCATGAGAATCTGGAAGCTTTGACGATTATCTGCGGCGGCCTTGATTCTTCGGTCATGAAATCCATTCAGGAGGCAAAGCTTCCTAAGCTGAAAAAGCTTCTTCTTTACATTGGTAGCGATTATTATGGATTTGACGGAGGGCCGGAGAGCGTCAGAGAGCTTCTCGAGAAAAGTCAGTTTCCTGAATTGAAATATTTAGGGATTGTTGACAGTGAGATACAAGATGACTTGACTAAGCTGGTTTTGGATAGCAAGTGGATGAAGCAGATTCATACATTGGATTTATCTTGCGGGACGTTATCGGATGTGGGCGGTCAGATGCTTTTGGAAGTTATTCCCCGTTTTCCGAATATTAAAAAGCTGGATCTTCATCATCATTATTTATCAACAGAGATGATGGAAAAATTGGGAAAGCTTTCCGTTGAGTTGGATGTTTCTGACCAAAATACGGAGGATGTTTACGATGGCGAAGTATATCGGTATGCCATGTTGACCGAATGAGGCAGGTATTTCTTCTGGGGAATCCAGGTACAAAAAGGACTTTGTATTTTGGACGGGCAGCGCGGCATATCGGGTTGCCCGTTTCTTTTCTTGATTGGCAAAAATGGCCGGATGTATTTGCGGAAACAAAAGCAAAGAGTGGTCAGGTGTTTTTAAAAATCGATCCGCCATTGTGGGACAATTGTCAGTTGGACGATTTGCCGGGATTGGCGGCAGGATATGAATTGCAGTTGAAAAGCCTGGCGAATATTGCGGAAAAAGGGAGATGCGAGTTTCTGAACCATCCGGAAAGTATTCGGATGCTGCTGGACAAACGAGAATGTAAGAGAGTTCTTTGGGGACACGGACTGCCGGTGACAGAAGGCTTGGGAGATTTTGGGCGGGGAGAGTCCCGTTATATAGGAAAAACCGAGTCGGCGGGTGAAGATGGGCGGAGCGGAGAGAGAGACAAAACTGAAGAGTCGGCGGGCAGAGATGTCCGGAGTGGAGAGAGCGGAAAAACCGAGTCGGCCGGCAAAAATGATCGGAGCAAAGAGAGAGGCAAAAGCGAAGAGAGGACTAGTGGAGAGGGCCGAAGCGGTGAGAAGGGAGAAGCTGACGGAAATGACAGGTGCGGCAGGATAAGCGAGGGCGGCAAAAAACCAGGGCGCGCGAAGTTTGCAGAAGCGGAGGAACTTTTGGCAGCCATGGAGGAGAGCCGGACTTATCAGGTATTTATCAAGCCGGCCGAGGGTTCGGGCGCTGCCGGCGTGGCGGCGTTCCGATGGCAGCCGCGGACGGGCAGGATGGCGCTTTATACTTGTGCATTGCTGTGTGAAGGGGATAAGCTTATCAATACCAAGCGTCTCAGATGTTTTAGAGAAAAGGCGCAGGTGTTTTCTTTGTTGAGTCGCCTTTTGCGGCTGGACTGTATTGTGGAGCGTTGGTACCCTAAGGCAGAGTATCAGGGATGTCCTTACGATTTGCGGGTTGTTGTCCAGGATGGGCGACGGGATTTCTGGTTGGCGCGTTTATCCCACGGCCCGATTACCAATCTTCATTTGAATAATCATCCGCTTCCAGCCTCTCTTTTGGGTTTGCCCATGGCGGTCGAAGAGGAGGTAGAGCGTTTATGCCTGCAAACGTTGGCATGTTTTCCCGGTCTGAGGAGTGCGGGAGTGGATGTTCTGCTGGAAAAAGGAAGTCTCAAACCGCGAATTATCGAAATGAATGGGCAAGGAGATTTGATTTATCAGGATATATACCAGGATAATGGTATTTATGGCCATCAGGCAGAGATGATGATGGATTGGTTGAAGAGGGAAAGGTGATATGGGGATGCAGGAGGAAGCGGATAAAGCCCGGCGGAACAGGTTGGATATAAGCGGATGGGAAAAACCGGAGATGAACGAGATAAAAAAGCCGGATATACGCGGGCGGGAAAGAACGGATATGGACAGACGAAAAAAGACGGACGAGAGGATGGGGACGACGAAAGAACAAAATGTGACTGGAAAACGGAAAAGTGAGAATGTCGGGGAAGTTCCCGTTCGTCTGTTTGTTTCTTCGCATAAAAACCAGGTTCCATCTATAGATATGGGGCGGATAGTCGGTGTTGACGATATTTTGTTTATTTGTCTTGATACATTGCGGTATGACGTTGCTGTGCGAGAGCAGGAAGCGGGAGCGACGCCTGTGCTTAACCGATATGGCCCATGGGAGAAACGTCAGGCGCCTGGGAATTTTACCTATCCTTCTCATCATGCCATGTTCGCAGGTTTTTTTCCCTGCCGTTTTGACGCCAGGAGCCTGGCAGATCGGGAGATGCTGTTTTTCCCGCGTCAGATCGGTATGGGAAATAAAGCACCCAAAGGAGCGTTTGCATTTTCCGGCAGTACTATAATGGAAGGTTTGGAAAAAGAAGGGTATGATACCTGGTGTGTGGGCGGAGTGTCTTTTTTTGACAAACGTTCGGATTTGGGGAAAGTATTTCCGGGATATTTCCAAAAAAGTTATTGGAACCCTTCTTTTTCCTGTCCGGTGAGGGAAAGCACCAAAAATCAGGTGGATTTTATTTTGAAGAAGCTTTCCTCAGCGAGCGATAATCAAAGAATTTTTCTTTATTTAAATGTAGATGCCATTCATTATCCCAATTATTTTTATCTGGAAGGAGCCGTGCAGGATAGCATAGCCAGCCATGGAGCTGCTTTACGGTATGTGGACGGTCAGATAGGCCGTTTGCTGGATGGCTGGAAGGCAAGGAGAGGAAACGGGTTTGTCATTTGCTGCTCGGACCATGGAACTTGTTATGGCGAGGATGGGTGCCAGTTTCATGGGATTGACCACCCGGCAGTAAATACCATTCCTTACAAACATTTTATGCTTACTGATGCTTGAGGTAATTGTTTAGATTGGTCTGCACATTTTTCACAGAAAAATAAGCGGATGAGTATAGTGCAGAACCAGGTGTGCGATATGATGGAAAAAATTCAGAATCCTTATATTCAATATATGTATAGTTATCCCCACAAAACGGCATACCGTCCGCTGCAGGGAATTTTTTTGGAAGACTACGCCCATCTGCTGGCTGGAAAAAGCCATGGTCTTTATCTTCATATTCCTTTTTGTCAGGCTAAATGCGGGTATTGCAATCTTTTTTCCGTTACCGGACAAAACGAACAGCAGATTGATCGGTATCTGGTTGCTGTGGGGCGGCAAATTGATCAATACCAAGAGATTCTCAAGCCTTATCATACGGAATTTTCGGAAATTACGATTGGCGGGGGGACTCCTCTTTTGCTGTCAGAGCGGCAGTTGGAGCAAATTTTTGACAAGATGGAGACGGGATTTGCTTTCAGCGGGAGAAGAGGGCTGGTGGTGGAAACAGCGCCGAACCAGACTTGCAGGGAGAAACTGGCTGTTTTAAAACGTGCGAAAACCAGCAGGGTCAGTATGGGAATACAAAGTTTTTCCGACGAAGAGCTTAAAGTCCTTGGACGGAATCATCCGGCTGCGACGGCCAGGGAGGCGATGGATCTTTTAAAAGAGGCAGAATTTTCTTGTGTAAATGTGGATTTTATTTATGGGATTCCCGGGCAGACGATAAGTTCTTTGCTGGCATCTCTAAAGGAGGCCCTTCGGTATGAGCCAGATGAGATTTTTTTGTATCCTTTATATGTTAAGCATGGGACCGGGCTGGCAAGCGTGGTGGATACGGGGTTGGTGCTCAATCCCGGGCTGGCTTTTCGGCAATATCAGGAAGCAGCCGCTTTTCTCTGTTCGGAGGGGTTCCGCCAGGATTCCATGAGGCGGTTTGTCCGGGAAAAAGGGAAAAAGGCCGCCCGAGGATTTTCAGAGTGTGGTTTTGGTACTTCGCTGGCTCTTGGCTGCGGAGGCAGAAGTTATATAGGGAGCCTGCATTTTTGCACGCCTTATGCGGCCACCCAACAGGGGTGTTGGGAACAACTGGAAAAGTTTGAAAATACTACGGATTTCTCAGCCGTTACGCATGGTTTTTTGCTTTCGGATGATGAAATGCGAAGGAGGTATGCGATCCGGCATCTGTTGATTCGTCCGGGAATGGATATGTCTGCATATGAAAAGCATTTTGGCACTTGCGTGATGGATGATTTCCCGGTGTTGGGAGAGTGGCGTCAACAAGGATTTTTGAAAGCAGAGGATATATTTTTAGTTTTGACGCAGGTGGGGCTTGGGCTTTCGGATTATTTAGGCCCCCAGTTAATTTCCCGGCAGGTGTGGGAGCGGATGAGAGAATGGGATGCGGCATGGGAAAACAGAAGACAGATAAGGGAAACAGCCAGACAAGGGGAATAATTCAATATCGTGGAAGTTTGAAGAGCTGCAATTATTCTTGCTCTTATTGCCCGTTTTCTAAACATCCGATGTCTGACAAAGAGCTGGGGAAAGATAAAACTCAGTGGTTTGCTTTTGTCAGCAGTTTGCATGAAATAGCGGCCCGGTTCCATATATGTGCGCTGCAGGTGGTTCCTTATGGAGAAGCGTTGATTCATCCCTGGTATTGGGAAGGATTAGGCGATCTTTGCGGGATATCGGAGATAGAAGCGGTGGGGGCCCAGACAAATTTTAGTTTTTCCCTTCCGGAAGCGTTGAAACATTTTGAACATACGGGAGGAAAGAGGGAAAAGCTGCGTCTGTGGGCGACGTTCCATCCGGAGATGGTTTCTGTCGCCGATTTTGTCGGCAAATGCCAAAAGGTTTTGGACGAGGGGATTATATTTTGCGTGGGGGCGGTTGGAGTCCCGGAAAACTTAACTCTGCTGCAAAATCTGCGGGAGGAACTGCCGCGGGAAATTTATCTATGGATTAATAAAATGGATGGCTTGAATCGGCCTTACAGCAAAAAAGAAAAGGAAGGATTTACGGTAATCGATCCCTATTTTGCCTATCAGCTAAATCCGGTATTGTCAGATGTCAGCCAATGCAGAGGGCGGTTGTTTGTGGAGGGAGACGGAAAACTTCGCACCTGCAATATCAGCCGGAATTGGCAGATGGCATGGGAGGAATTATGCCAAGCAGCTTCTTTTCCTGAGCCGGAATGCGGCCGCAGAGTTTGTTCCTGCTATCTGGCTTATGGAGGAAGAGCCGATTTTGCGTACAGAGATGTGTTTGGAGATTACTCTGTATTTCGGGTTCCTGTGGAAAAATGAGATTTTTCGTTATCGCAGCGTTTTTCCGGCTGCCGCGCGACGCGTTCTTTTATTTGCCGAAGAAAATTTTCCGGCCCTAATACTTTGATTACCGGCCCAAACGAAAGGATTTGTATTACCAGTTCTGTCTCCCAATGTGGGTCATAGTAAATCGAGCAGCGATAAGTTTCGTTTTCTTCCTGTTTTTCCACAATTTTTTGATAGGAAGCGAAATGCAGCATTGTGCGTTCCAAAGCGTTCCGCTGGTTGGTTATTTCCAACACCACAGGTTCTTTGCACAAAGCATTTTTCAGATATGGGTTGATATCCACGGGTTCTGTCAAGGGTTGGCTAGATTTGGCAAGGCAAAGGATCCGGCCAATGTTGAGGACATCCAAGCGGCAGATTTTATTTTTTCGCATTAAAAGGGCACAGAGCCGGAATTTTCCGTCTTTGAGAGAATATTCCAGATGGCTGGGCAGATAGGTTTGCTGAATCAGCCGGTTTTTAACGGAAAGATAACGGATTTTTAATGGCTGCCGATGGTGGATGGCTTGTAAAAGTTTCTGAAAATGCTCCTGATACATGACGGAGTGAACCGGGTCACGATCATGGTAGCAGTCAAAATAACAGAAATCCTCAGGATTATATAAAGGTTCTGTGTCATGCAGGGCCTTTTTTAATTGTATAAGCTGCCTGTCCGTAAAGAAGAGGGAAATCCGCTTATCGTACAACAAAGCTTTCAGCCAGGATTTTTGAAGACCGGTCAGGGGAAAGTATGGCAGATGCTTAAGCCGGGAACGGTAGCTGGTTCCCGGGGGGATATCGGAATACAACAAATGCCAATCACCCTCGATAAGATGGGGAAGGATGGAAAACATACTTTCCCTATAGCCATAGGCTTTGGTAAGTTTTGTGATTTGCTGCCGGTTAATCGGTTTGTCAGAGGCTTCCTCCAAAATCCGGGCAACTGCCTGATAGTAGCAATTATATAATTCAGAAAACAAATTCATGGTCAATCTTCTTTCTTTTGATTGATATATAGATTTTTCATCGTTTCCATATCATGCCAAAGGCGGTCTTCCACCTCTTTATTGGAGCAGGTAAAGGAGAAAATCCGCCCGGTGAAGCTCTTAATCCAGGGCAGCATTTCCGAGGCGTCCCAACAGGAGCAGGTATATTGATACAAGTCTGGTTTAAGACGGGTGATACATCCACCCCGTTTTTCCCGTTCCAGCCGGTGGATGATGTGCTTTTCCGTTTCTTCATTGACGGCTATCTGCAGGCAGACGGTTTCCGGCTTTCGGTTTGTACCGAAGGAAACACCCCAGGAGATATCGCGGTTTTTTAGAAAATCGCTTAGGTATTGTCCGTAATGGGAATCGATATTCAGTAATTTTACCGTGCGGATATTGTCCAGGCGGTAAGAAGCCAGGCGCCGGGTGGAAGATTTATGTATACATATATAATGGCGGCCGGTTTGTGTGCTGATTAGTATTTTCAGAGGGACGCCGATGATTGTCCGTTCCGGAGAGGATTTGCCATTGTTGCGGTTCTTGCTGCTCTTTGTGCTAAAGGAGATCTGACGCTTTTCTTTTATGGCAGTCAGAAGAGAAAGAAGGATTTCATCATCTAATGTGTGAACCAGAAAATTATGGCGGAACCGAAAACACCGGTTGGAAGTATGGTAATAATCAAGTATAGTACTGCCGATAAAACCTAATGGCGCTGCCGCCTGGAAGAAACTGACGGCATCTAAAAGAGCAGGCAGTAACTGTGAGTTGTTTTCCAGGAACGCAGGAGAAAGGGAATAAAGATATTGGCGGCTTTCTTTGGAAGCGGTTATCAATCCTTCCTGTATATATTCTGTCAATTTGCGGCGGATAACCTGAGTATCAAATAATATCTGGTAGCGTTGTAAAAGCGCATCCGCAATATCCTCAATTCCCCATTTTCCGCCTTCCCCCAAAAGATCCAGTAAGAAAAAATGAAGCATGATATCGTTGGCTGTAAAACTTTTTGATTTCCAGGCGCGATAAAGGGGATTTATGGCAATTTGGCTGCTGTCTATGGTAATAAATACGGATTTTTTGTGATCCGTATGATATTCATAGCGAATATAACCGGAAAACCAGCTTTCCATCCGCCGTCGTTGATTATCATAAGTCCGGCTGCTTTTATCCTGGTAATCCTGGCGTGTTTTAAAGCCGTAGAGATAAAAATCGCGGATATAAGAGCGGATTTTGCTGAAATTTTTGATTAATTCATTGTAGTCAGACATAATATTCTCCTGGTGTTTAACAACTTGGTATTGGCAAATTATTTGGCTTACGGAGATAAATATAGTATAAGGAAAAAGCAAAGAGATGGCAAGCGGGATTTTCGCAGCTTTTTTGAAATGATATATGGGATGAAAAATGGTAGGATTAGGTTATCAAAAGAATAAGGGGTGAGAAGATGTTTGTAATCTATAATGAAAACACAAAGAAGCCGATCAAAGTCTGGCTTGAGAATCCGAATGATATAGAGGAGGGCTGTTTGGAACAGGCTTACCATCTGGCCAATCTTCCTTTTATTCACAAGTGGGTATGTCTGATGCCGGATACCCATACAGGAAAAGGGATGCCTATTGGCGGGGTGCTTGCGGTGAAGAACGTGATTATCCCTAATGCAGTCGGCGTTGATATTGGATGCGGGATGAATTTTGTTTCTACAGATGTCCGTATGGATGATATCCGTTCGGTGGTAACAGGAAATGGAACACTGATACAGGCAATGATTTCTGATATTATGAGAAATATTCCTGTGGGATTTAATTCCCATAAAGAGCGTCAGGTATCTCCGGTATTGGATGAAGCGATGGAGCAGGCAGGGCTTTACCGGGCCAATGAGGAGCTGTTCCCGCTTATTGAGGATGCTTATTACCAGGTGGGGACTTTGGGAGGAGGGAATCATTTTATTGAACTGCAGGAGAATCAGGATGGTTATTTGGGAATAATGATTCATTCCGGCAGCCGTCATTTTGGCAAACGGATTTGCGACGAATATCATCAGAAGGCCCGTATTTTAAATGCCATGTGGCATAGCGGGGTGCCGGATGAATACAGGCTGGCCTTCCTTCCGGTTCAGTCAGATGAGGGACAGGAATATATATTATGGATGGATCTTGCCATGAGATATGCTTATGAAAACCGCGAGCGGATGATGGAGAAGGTGAAAGCCGTGGTAGAGGCGAAGATTGGCAAATACCTGGGGAAGCCGGTACGGTTTTCGGAAGAAATCAACTGCCATCATAATTATGCTGCCCTGGAGCATCATTATGATGAAGATGTCTGGGTTCACCGCAAAGGGGCCACCCGTGTACGGCAAGGAGAGATGGCGGTTATTCCGGGAGCCATGGGATCTTACAGCTACGTGGTGAAAGGAAAGGGAAAAGAGGAAAGCTTTTGCAGTTCCTCCCACGGGGCAGGGAGGGCATACTCCCGTAAAGGTGCAATGGAGGCTTTTACCTGCGAACAGGTAATGGTGGATTTGAAAAAACAAGGTGTGGTATTGGGAAAGTCAAGAAAGTCCGATGTGGCAGAGGAGTGCCGTTTTGCCTATAAGGATATCGAGAAAGTTATGGAAAATCAGCAGGATTTGGTGGAAACGGTAATGAGGCTGAAGACAGTGGGCGTGGTGAAAGGATAATCAAGGGGGGCGGGTTTTGGCTAAGCATATTCCTTCTTTTCTTAGCATAGGATGATAAAAACGTCCTTAAAAGGTAAAGCGATGAAGGATTATATCGAAGAGCGGGCGGTGGCTATCGCGAATTACATTATAGACCACAATGCAACGGTGAGACAGACGGCAAAAAGGTTTGGGATAAGCAAGAGTACGGTACATATGGTAGTAATAAAATAGAACGATTGATATAGAGAATCAAATAGATTATCATAAGCCATTTCTGGGAATGCATAAGTATTCAGGAGATGGCTTTGTTTTTTATTCAATGGAAATTGGTTGTGAAACTGAGGGAGGATAGGGTATAATATAACTTATTGGAAATTGCGAAGTAATTTCCGATAAAAGGCACAGCTTTTCGTGCCGTAAATCGATTATAGGAAGCCGATTTTGCTTCCTATAATATATGTATGATGCAGTAGGTCGTATGTTATGCCAGTGCCATTTTTTGATATGCTTGCATGTGCGAAAAGAATGGAAGAGGAACAGATTCGTACTTTTGCGGAATATGATGAGAAATACAGTATTCATTACTACTGAGAGGCGTGGACGGATGAATTGTGCAGGCTTTTACAGGAGAATCAGGATATCGAAAAATATCAGGAGGTTGCCGGATTTATCTCTGAAAAGGGCAGATAATGGGAAAAGGAGTGAGTTTATGGCCAGGACAATAGGCATCGGGCGGCAGGATTTTGAGAAGATCCGTATAAAGCATAATTTTTATATTGATAAGACCCGCTTTATCAAAGAATGGTGGGAGTCGGACGATGACGTGACCTTGATCGCGCGTCCAAGAAGGTTTGGAAAAACCCTGAATATGAGTATGTTAGAAAAATTCTTTTCTGTAGAATATGAAAGGCGTGGGGAATTGTTCGAGGGTCTGGCTATATGGGAAGAAGAACGATATAGAGATTTGCAGGGAACGTATCCACTTATCTTTCTTTCTTTTGCCAATATAAAAGAACAGAATTTTGAAACGGCGCGGAATAAGATCTGTCAGATTCTGTCAGACCTCTATTCTAAAAATATATTTCTGCTGGAAACGGAAATATTAGACCCAAAAGAAAGAAAATTTTTTGAAGATGTGTCAAAGGAGATGGATGACGTGACAGCAACGCTTGCTATCCATCAGTTATCGTTATACCTGGAACGCTGCTACAAGAAAAAAGTGATCATTCTTTTGGACGAATACGATACCCCGATGCAGGAGGCATATGTGAATGGGTACTGGAATGAAATGTCAGGGTTCATTCGAAGCCTGTTCAACTCAACATTTAAGACGAACCCTTATCTGGAGCGGGCGATTATGACAGGCATAACAAGGGTAAGTAAAGAATCAATCTTTTCAGATTTGAATAATCTGGAAGTCGTCACTACAACTTCTGATAAATATGCGGATGTTTTTGGATTTACGGAAGAGGAAGTCTTTGCGGCATTGGACGAGTTCGGGCTGTCCGATAAAAAACAGGGGGTGAAGAGATGGTATGATGGCTTCACTTTTGGGAAACAGTCAGAGATTTATAATCCATGGTCTATCATCAATTATCTGGATAAGAGGGAGGAAGGATTATATTGGGCGAATACCAGCTCGAACAGTCTGGTAGGGAAACTTTTGCGGGAAAGCAATCCGGAGATCAAGCAGAAATTCGAGAGCCTTCTGGATGGTAAAGTGCTGATCGCAGAAATGGATGAACAGATCATATATGACCAGCTAGATCAGAATGAAGAGGCGATCTGGGCGCTTCTGCTTGCCAGCGGATACCTGAAGGTGAGCCGCTATGAGATCATTACGGATGCGTACGGAGGCTGGAAAAAAGAATACACCTTAGAATTGACAAATTTTGAAGTAAGGGTCATGTTCCGGAATATGATCCGGCATTGGTTTGGTTCTGTAAAGTCGGAATATAATGCATTCATCAGGGCGTTGCTAGGGAATGATGTAAAAGCAATGAATGCCTATATGAATAAAGTGGCAATGAGTACGTTCAGTTACTTTGATACAGGGAAGAGGCCGTCGGGAAGTGAGCCGGAGCGATTTTACCATGGATTTGTACTGGGACTTATCGTGGAACTGGCGGACCGTTATGTGGTCACATCCAACAGAGAAAGCGGATTCGGAAGATATGACGTGATGCTGGAGCCAAGAAGGCAGGAGGATGATGGGATAATTCTGGAATTTAAGGTGCAGGATATCATTGACGGTGAAAAAGAACTTTCTGATACGGTGGAATCTGCCCTGCGGCAGATTGAGGATAAGAACTATGAGGCTGTGCTGGCAGCGAAGGGAATTGCGAAAGAGCGGATACGTAAATACGGCTTTGCGTTTCGGGGAAATCAAGTTCTAATTGGATAAAAATCTTTTTTATTGTTATAAGGAGTGTAAGGACATTCATAGACCGTAAAGAATAGGTCTGAGGATGTCCTTTTTGTATTTTAGAAAAGCTTATTGACAGAAGAGGGGGGATACAATTGTGAAAGATTGTTTGAGAACGTTTCATAAATTTAGATTGGTTTTCATAGAATGGACAAAGACCATGAGGGCGGGGAGGTGTTTCCCACCATGAGTGATTCTTCAGATGAAAATAAACGAAAGTTGAATTACGTTATACATAATCCCAATACCTTAGATGAGACAGTAAAAAAACTGTTGGATGTATTGATTCAGGCAAATGCCGGAAAGGTGGAGAGGAAGCTTAGGATTTTAGGTACTATCGCAACAACAGAATAAAATAGATTATAACAGAGAGGTATTCCCATGAACATCGCTGCATATTGCCGCGTATCCACCGACAAAGCCGACCAATTGAACAGCCTGGAAGCCCAAAAATCTTTTTTTTCCGAATATACGGAACGTACAGGGGACAACCTTGTGCGTCTCTATGCTGACGAAGGCATATCCGGCACAAAAATCAAAAACCGAAAAGAATTTCTTCGCATGATGTCCGATGCCGAACATGGTCTGTTCGATATGGTAGTGGTAAAAGATATTTCCCGCTTTGCCAGAAATACGGTAGATCTGCTGCAAAATGTCCGCAAGTTGAAATCTTTTGGTATTGAAACCCAATTTTTGACTGCCAACATGACAAATATGGGAAACAGCGAATTTGTCCTAACTATTTTTGGTGCTTTAGCGCAGGAAGAAAGTGCTAACACTTCCAAGCGTGTGAAATTTGGCAAAAAGATGAACGCGGAAAAAGGGCGTGTCCCAAACATCGTCTATGGTTATGATAAAACAATAGGCGATTATTTTAATTTAGAAATTAACAAGACAGAAGCGGAAGTAATCAAGCAGATTTACAGATGGTATTTGCAGGAAGGTTATGGAGCGGCTAAAATTGCCAATATGCTCAATGAAAGAGGACTCAAAACAAAACGAAATTGCAACTGGAGCCAAAATGCCGTCTGCCGGATTTTAACCAATGAACTTTATACGGGAAAAGTCATTAATGGTAAACAGGAAGTAGAGGATTTTCTTACCGGAAAGCGGAAAGCCAAAGATGAAACGGAATGGATGGTCATGGAACGTTCCGATCTGAAAATTATTGAGCCATCGGATTTTGAAAAGGCACAGGAAATTCTGCATGGCAGACATGCTTCATTTAACATGAACAGAGAGCGTCAGAGCAATAAGCATCTCTTTTCCACTTTAATTCGTTGCAAAGAGTGTGGCTGGTCTTTCCGCAGAACCGTGCGCACATACAAAAATACTTATGTTCGCTGGGTATGCTCCGGCCATAATGGAAAAGGGGCGAATAGCTGCCCTAATGCAGTCACGGTGGATGAAGACGAGATGATTGATGTTTTACAGGAGTATTTTAATCACATTCTCAGCCAGAAAAAGAAGGTAATCCAGTATGTAGTGGGAGAGTTTCAGCGTATTTACAAAGCAAAAGATGAAAATCTGGAATACGAGAAAGAATTAAAAAGCCAGCTAAACAAATTGACAAAAGCCAGACAGAAATATATGGATATGTACACAGACGATCTGATTTCCAGACAGGAACTAAATGACAAAATTGGCGGCTCCAGAAAGGAAATCGAACGGCTGAAAAAGGAATTGAAAATGGTATCCTATCATTTGACGAAAGGAGAGCAGCTGGAAAGTGTTTTAAATCACACGTTCAAGGAAATAGAGGACATTACGGATATTCGGGAGATGACCAACACCCAATTAAAACACATGATTCAGAAAATTGAAGTGGATAAGGAAGGCAATGTAGAGATTTTTCTGTGTCTGTTCGGGGATTTAGGCTTGGAAGAAAAGGTAATGATTGAGGATGGGTATGCAAGAAACAGGGACGCTCCAAATAATTACAACCATACATAAAGATGTAACGGATCGTCTGGAGAACATTAACCCTTCTCTGGCAGCCCAAGCACGGATTGTGTTGGATGTAAACAAATCGGAACGGCATATCCGCGGCGGTTTGGCTACTAGGGAGAAATACCAGCATCGGCTGGCTATATGCAGCAAGCAGGAAGAGTAACGGGGATGTCCATCCGATGTGGAACTTGATATAAATTTGGAATTGCAAGCAAGCTTGACACCCTAATTTATGTCAAATTCCCCGTCGTCCGGACTGTTGCAAACGATCATTGTAAAAATAGCCGAATTAATAATTGGTAGATTTTCCGGTAAGGTTGGTAGCGCATAGGCAGATCCAACCAGGTTTTTTTATCAAGGATACTTTTCTTGTGAGAGAATGTGAAAAATCCTTCTTTTCCATGGTAGGAGCCCATGCCGCTTTCGCCAAATCCGCCGAATCCCATTTCATTGGTAGCCAGATGAACGAGAGTGTCATTGATGCAGCCTCCGCCGAATCCGCAGCGGGCAATGATTTTCTTGGCAAGCCGTTGGCGGCTGGTAAAAATATAGAGAGCCAATGGATGGGGAAGGGAATTAATCTGGCTGATGGCTTCATCAAAGGAGCTGTATGTTACAATAGGCAGAATGGGGCCAAAGATTTCTTCCTGCATAATGGCATCGTTAAAGTTTACCTTATCCATAACCGTAGGTTCAATCTGCAGGGTAGCAGGATTGGACTTTCCGCCCATAATGGTTTTAGCAGGATCAATCAACCCGGTCAGCCGCTTAAAATGTTTTTCATTAATGATTTTTCCGTAATTTTTATTTTGCAGCGGATCTTTGCCCATTTGATAGCGTATCTGCTTGCGTATTTCTTTTATTAACTGATATTTGACGGCTTCGTCACAATAAATATAATCAGGAGCCACGCAGGTTTGGCCACAGTTTAAAAATTTGCCGAAAACGATTCGCTTGGCTGCCAGCCGCAGATTGGCGGTCCGCTCTACGACACAAGGGCTTTTGCCGCCCAGTTCTAAGGTGACAGGAGTCAGATAGGAAGCGGCTTGTTTCATGACTTCGCGTCCGACGGCCTGGCTTCCGGTAAAAAAGATATAATCAAAGCGCTGCTGAAGGAGACAAGCATTTTCGGCGCGGCCGCCGGTAACTATGCTGACCAGGCGCGGGTCAAAACATTCGGTAATTAAATCTTGAATAATTTTGCTGGTGAAAGGGGAGTAAGCGCTGGGTTTTACGACGGCCGTATTGCCTGCTGCCAGGGCATCCACCAAAGGCTGCATAGTCAGCAGAAAAGGATAATTCCAGGGACTCATGATCAGTACAACCCCATAAGGCGACGGCTTTTGGTAGCTCCTGGCGTGAAATTGGGGCAGCGGGGTATGTACGTTTTTTTCTTTGGCAAACTGGTAAATGTGTTTTAGCATATAGGTGATTTCATCGAGGACAAGTCCGGTTTCGCACATATAGCTTTCAAAACTGCTTTTGCCCAAATCCATGTGGATAGCCTGCGATATGTCTTTTTCGTGTTTTAAAATACATTGTCTCAGTTTACACAAGGCGCGGATCCGGCTGCTGATTTTTAAGGTGGCGCCGGTAAAAAACCAGGTGCGCTGCGTGTGGATAATTTGTTGGATTTCCTGCTGGTTCATAAAAGATCCCTTTCTTTAATGAGAATACTGAATGGTATGGTTCATTGTTCTGTTCCCTGATTTTCCTGGCCTTTGCTGGAAGAGAGCTGCTTTGCATGTGCCTGCAATTCATTGAGCAGGTCGTCAATACGGCGGCTGCCGAAAAAGAGGGTAAGGAATAAAATTGTGATGATGTTGTACAGCGTGCCGAAGAACCTGACGTAAAATAAATAAAATCCCCCTCCCATTGCGGCGGAAGCGATGGCATCTATCAAAAAACCGCCTGGCATTGTGAAAGAGAGGCAGAGGAATGACAGTGCCACCATGAAAACAAGGCCGATACATGAAAAGGAGAACCAGTCGATACATGAAAAGGAGAACCGGAGTTTGGCTTTGGCTCCGCGTAAGGGAATTTTGGCTTCTTCCAGGTTTTTCAGGAAGAGATCCAACTGGGCATCAGGGCCGGCATGGCGTAATTTGGCGGGTATCATAAGTAGTTTTTTCCTTTCATGTAATATAAATACTTATCAGAATTTGCGAAGCAAATTTTGATAAAAGGCGCATGTTTTTTGCGCCGCAAATCCGATTACAGGGTTCACGAAGCGGTTCCTGTAATATAACTTATCGGAAATTGCGCAGCGATTTCCGATAAAAGGCGCGTTCTTAGCGCCGTAAATCCGATTATAGGAAGCTGATTTTGCTTCCTATAATATAGCGAGCATACTATACCAGGAGGGTGAAGTCAAGGATTTTTCTTCGTATTACGATTTACGGGTTAGCTGTGGATTGTAACTTCTTTGTACTCAGCAGAGGATAATAAAACTGCTGCAGTTCTTCCGCATCCATCAGTATCGGTACCGGATACAGGGGATTAGCTTCCCTATCGGCGTACCGGGCGAGCTTGGGAATATCTGTGGGCTGAAGCTGCGGCAGTACGTCTTCAATACCCATCCGTTTTTTCATTTGTTTAATGGCGGTGATAAATGCCTGGGCGGCAGCTTTTCTCGGGGTATGGCGATTGGCAATTCTGGCGGCGATAGCCAGTTGATAAAGCTTCTTGTCAATGACAGGACGGCTGGCCTCCAAAACTGACGGCAGCAAGATGGAATTGGCCAGGCCGTGAGGGACACCATATTCTCCGCCTAGTGAATGGGCGACAGCGTGTACATAGCCCACATAGGATTTGCTGAATGCCCATCCGGCATAGTAGGAAGCGATGAGCATTTGCCGCCGGGCTTGCCGGTTCCGGCCATCTTCGTAAGCGATTTCCAGGTTGGAAAAAATTAAACGGACGGCTTTCAGGGCAGCCCGACGGGTATCCCGGGTAGTAGATTGACCAATATAGGCTTCTACTGCGTGAGTGAGGGCGTCCAGGCCGGTAGTGGCAGTAAGCGATGGCGGAAGGCTGAGGGTAATATCTGGTTCCATCACGGCATAGAGGGGAATCAATGGGAAGTCGCTGATGGCGAATTTGTGGTGAGTGCAGGAGTCCGTAATGACGGCGGCTAAAGTGGTTTCGCTGCCGGTTCCCGCTGTGGTAGGTATCGCAATCAGCAGCGGAAGTTTGCGGCGTATTGTCAGAATCCCTTCCATCCTTTCCAAAGGTTTGTCCGGCCGGGCAATCCTTGCGCCTACGGCTTTTGCACAGTCCATGCAAGAGCCGCCGCCAAAACCGATAATAGCACGGCAATGGGCTTTCTGATAAAGCTTTCGCGCTTCTTCTACGTTGGCAGCAGTAGGGTTGGCTACGGTCCGGTCATATATGGTGAAGGAAATATTGCAGCGGGCCAGCGCATTTTCTAACGGTTTGGTAAGTCCCAGCCGGGCGATGGACGGGTCGGTGATAATCAGTACATTTTGACATTGGTGCTGCAGCAGTATCTTTGGCAGTTTAGCAACACCGGAAATCAAGGTGGGTTTTCGGTAAGGGAGGACTGGCAGCACCAGACGGAAACAAGCCTGGTAGGTACGGCAGTATAGTTTTCGGATAATATTCATCACGCGAAATCCTTTCACAAAATGATTGGTAAGTTAAAACCTGATTCCTATTTTATGATAAATCCAGGCGTTTAGCAAGGAGTTATAGAAAATACGGCATAGATATAACCCCGCAAGAATATATTAGTAATAATCAAAGGTAGCTGTGAAGCGGCAGATACAGTTATCGTTAAACTTTATGGGGAGGTCCATATGAATAAAACAGAGAAAGGAAAGATAGTTTGGTTTGCCGGTTTACTGATTTGGGTGTTATTGGTACGCCTGCTGACCGGGTGTAGCGTGGAAAAAGAAAATCAGGATAAGGTACGGGATTTGGAGTTTGCCATAACAAGCGAAGCAGATTTGCCGGAGGAGCTGAAGAATTTAATAACGGAAAAAAAGACAGCGCCGTTTAAGCTGACTTACAGTAATGATCAGGGCCTGTATATAGTTGTCGGCTATGGGGAACAGGCTACGGGAGGATACAGTATTTCAGTTAATGAACTATATCTAACGGAAAATTCCATTGTAATCGACACGGAACTTAAGGGGCCGGAAAAGGGGGAGAGCGTTGGGGAAGAAAAATCTTATCCCTACATTGTAGTCAGAACAGAATATTTGGAAAATCCGGTAATTTTTCAGTAGCATACATAAAATTCGAGGATTTAAGGTGGAAGAGGGCTGCCGCTTTAACGATAAAAATCGTGAAGCGGCAGTTTTTATATGCACAGGCCCGCACGCCGCTAAAGCGGCGAGTAGGGGAAATACCCTCCCCTACTCGATTTGTTGCCGCTCCCATCCCACATACCTAAGGGTTGAAATGTGGGGAATTTATGGTATAATCTCGACAGAGATTATACCCGCGCCAGTTCGCGTCCGACCAGAGGGAGGACAAACACCTAAGCGAACTGTGCGCATCCCCCGGAGGGGAAGATATCCGAAGGATATATTGATAATCTCGACAGAGATTATACCCGCGCCAGTTCGCGTCCGACCAGAGGGAGGACAAACACCTAAGCGAACTGTGCGCATCCCCCGGAGGGGAAGATATCCGAAGGATATATTGATAATCTCGACAGAGATTATACCCGCGCCAGTTCGCGTCCGACCAGAGGGAGGACAAACACTTAAGCGAACTGTGCGCATCCCCCGGAGGGGAAGATATCCGAAGGATATGTGATAATCTCGACAGAGATTATACCCGCGCCAGTTCGATGTCGCGCAAAGCGCGGCAAAATATGAAACCTAATATAGAGGAAATTTAGGAGGGACAAAAGTGAAAAAAAGGAATATTTTATTGGCTGTTATTCTGACAGGGATGTTGTCAACGGCTTGCTCGAACGGCAGAAAGTTTGTAAAACCAGTTGATGCGTCTGCCCAAGAGACCGAAATTCCGGCGCAAGAAACTACAGTGGCGGGAAGCGAAGAAACCCAGACGACAGCGGCGATACAGGAAACGGTTACAGCGCCTCAGGCGACAATGCCGCCGCAAGAGACGGCTACGGCAGCCGATCCGTTTTTGGTGTCGTCCGGATCATCCGTTGTTTCTCATGATGAAAAGATCCGGTATATTCAAAATGCATACCAGAGAACAATAGCTAATCGGGGGACATACCAGCAATCTGGAGGCCGATACTATACGGCAGGAGGGGTATTGGCAGAAGCGGCAGTATCTAACGGAGATTCGGTACTGGACAATGCTATGAGTAAAAACGGGTATTCCACATATACTTTGGATTATTATTTTGACGATACATCAACTCAGGATAATTATCCGCTTCTTATCTGTGCAGTAATTGACGGGAAAGCTTATGAGTATTATTTCTGGCAAGGCGAATTTATCCGCCGGGTGGGGCCGGAAGGCGGCGGCAATACGAACGATGCGCCCCAAGCCAATACGTTTATCAATACACTTAGAGACAGAGGGTTGGCCTACCGCGGCGAGCAAACGGCTGCGCCGGTACAAACGCCGGTAAAACCGGCTACCCGGGCGGAACAAATAGCTTATGTTCAGAATGTGTATGAAGATATTGTGAGAAACCAGGCGAACTCTTATAGCAATGGCTTTGGAGGATATTATAATCAGGATGGAGGCATAGAAAAGGCAATATTGCTTAATGGTAACGGAAGCCTGGCACTTAATGAAGCGATGAGGAAAAATGGATATTCTGTGTATGAATTAGAGTACTATTATGACCGGATGTATGTCAGCAGCGGTGAAGATCCGGTGTTGATCCATGCAAGAATTGATGGAAAAGAATATTGGTATTATTTCTTTAACGGCGAGTTTATCCGCCGGGTAGGGCCGGAAGGCGGCGGCAATACAAATGATGCCCCGAATGTCAATGATTTTATCATAGCTCTTCGCGATGAAGGGGCATCTCTTCGGACTCGGTATCCTTCCACTGGCTGCGGCGCTTAAATATCAGTAAATATTCTTAAACCGGCGGTTACAAGCTGCTGTTTACAGATACCTTGAGAATAGTACACTTAAGAATAATACCCTTAAGAACCGTACTCTCAACAATTCACTTGTCATCCTTGCTCAACATATGATATGATATAGGACATTAGTAACAGACATTAATCAATGTTTTAGGGCGCTAAACGCCCGGTGGATGTTTGTCCGGCGCGACTGTAGCGAAGCGAAGACGTGGAAGCGCGAAGTGCGGAACAATCTGTGTATCATAGGGGTCAAAACACCTTTTGGCCCCAACATTATGTTATAGTTCAAATGTAACAGTTCAGGCGGGTATCTTCTTGCCCGTCTACGCCGGTCAAAAGCCGTCTGAACTGTTACGTTCAAATAAATAAAAAGGGATGACTATTATGATTTTAAAGGATATCTGGCTGGATGTGAAGGCTGTTCAGGAACGGGACCCGGCAGCTCGTAATGCCCTTGAGGTGCTCTTTTTGTATCAGGGTGTCCATGCGCTGATTTGGCATCGTTTTGCCCATTGGTTTTATAAACATCGGATGTTTTTTATTGCCAGGCTGTTGTCTCAGATGGCTCGTTTCTTTACCTTGATTGAGATTCATCCGGGAGCGGAAATGGGGCACGGGATTTTGATTGACCATGGCTGCGGGGTGGTTATTGGGGAAACGACGGTCGTGGGGGATAATTGTACGATTTATCAGGGCGTAACTTTGGGAGGCGTGGGATTAAATAAAGGAAAGCGTCATCCGACTTTGGGCAATAATGTGACGGTAGGCGCCGGCGCAAAGATTTTGGGAGCTTTTGAGGTAGGGGATAATTGCCGTGTTGCCGCCAATGCGGTTTTATTGAAGCCGCTGGAGAATGATACCACCGCTGTGGGTATTCCCGCCCGCCCGGTGAAAATCGGCGGGGTGCCTGTGCCCAAGGAACAAAGGGAGGAAACCGTGACTAAGGAACAGTATAAGGCCATGGAAGAACGGGTACAGAAGATGGAAGAGGAGCTGAAGAGACTGCGTCAGCAATTGGATTTGTTTTCCGGCCAATCGGAAACATAATTTCTCAGGCATCCACATAAACTTTCTATAAAAGATTAAAATAGAAAGTAAGGTGGGTGCTTTTTCATGTTGGAGCTGGTAAAAAAGAATATACATATGAATCGATGGAAAAACCAAGTGAATACACAGGTGACTTTGGATGATGATTTTATTGTTCCGGATACAATGAGTGATATTGCGCAGGTGATCCTGGATACAGGTGAGATTCAGATTGAGCCGGTAAAAGTTCAGAGCGAGAAAGTGTCGGTACGGGGGAAACTGGATTTTCATGTGTTGTACCGCAAGGAAGAGGGAGGGCTACAGACACTTGGAGGGCTGATTCCGTTTGAGGAAACCATCAATGTACCAGGATTAGAGGAGAAAGACTATGTAGGGGTAAGCTGGCAGTTGGAAGACTTAAATGTGGATATTATCAATTCCCGGAAGTTAAGCATTAAAGCGATTGTCACGCTGGAGGTCAAAGTGGAATCTCTGTTTGATACGGAGGCGGCTGTAGATTTGGGCACGGTGGAAGACGGGGAAGATAATGCCCCGCAAATCGAAGCGCTGAAAAAGACGATAGATGTGGCGGCGATTGCCTTAAGGCGTAAAGATACATATCGCTTAAAAGAGGAAATCACCCTTTCCGGAAGTAAACCGGCTATCGATAGGATTCTTTGGACACAAATGCGTTTGGCCGGGGTATCGACTCGTCCTTTGGATGGACAGATTCATATGGAAGGGTCATTGATGGTATTTGCCATTTATGAAAGTGAAGGCGATAATCCTATTATACAGTGGGTGGAGGAAATGATACCTTTTTCCGGAGAATTGGAAATGCAGGGAGCGGTAGAGGAAATGATACCGGCGATTTCTGCCCGTTTGATTCACAAAGAGATCGAGGAAAAGCCGGATTATGATGGGGAAATGCGGGAATTGGAAGTGGATGCGGTAATCGAATTGGATATTCGCCTGTATCAGGAACAGCAGATGGAAATTTTAAGTGACCTCTATGCAACTAACCGGGAGTTGTCAGTGGAAACCGGGGAAGCCTGCTTTGACAAAATCCTGGCCAGAAATACCGGGAAATGCAAAATAGCGGAAAAAATCTCCCTGAGCGGCGGGCCACGTATTTTGCAAATCTGTCACAGTACGGGAATGATTAAACTGGATGAAGTGGAGGCAAGAGAAAACACTCTGGTAATGGACGGGGCATTGGAGGTGAGGATACTCTATTTGACTGATGATGACAGCCGTCCGGTCCAGTCCGTTACGGAACTTTTGCCATTCCACTATGAAGCGGAAGTAATGGACATCAGCAAGGACAGTGTTTGGTATTTGGAGACGGATGTGGAGCAATTGATGGCGGCTATGGTCGGCGGGGAAAATGTGGAAGTAAAAGCCGTTGTCCTGTTGGATATGTTGGTGCTGGAGCCGATTAACCGTCCGGTTATTCTGCAGGCAGATACGGCGCCTTTGGACACAAAGCGCCTGCAGCAAATGCCTGGTATTGTCGGATATCTGGTGCAGGAAGGGGATGAACTTTGGAATATTGCCAAACGTTTCCATACGACCACGGAAAACATTATTACAACGAATAACCTGGCTTCGGATACAGTGCGGCCCGGGGATTGCCTGATTTTGGTAAAAGAGATTGTGCGGGCGTGAAAAATGCTTGCGCTTCAAACTCTTTGAATGGAAAAAAGTGTCTGAGGTATCCTGAATTTTTGGGATATACTATTTCCGGATAAAGATTTATGACGTTTCCTATAAAGGGGCACATTTTCAGCCTGAATGGTATATATTAAAAATGTGGGCGCCCGTCAGGATGCAAACAGCTTTGCAGCCGGAAAAAAGCTGTGGCCGTTTGTTTTACAGCTACCCGCATTCAGCTGGTGCTTCAGATAGATCAGGGAAACCTGGACGGCATGCGTGGACTTGCAAGCACGAATGCCGTTTACATAGAACCGTATTCTTCCCTTGATAAAACAGAACCAGTCGTGTTACAATTACAGTAACCCCCATTGTCTGCCATCAGGCGTCGCTATGAATACAGGACTGTCGTGATAAGTGTCCGGTTTCGGCGTGGCAGGCACGGGGGATGTCGACAGCGGGGAATAGGAAAAAGGCATGCTTTTGTTGAAGAACGGAGGACAGGAGCTGCAGAATGTGCGATACAGGAGGATATAGAGATGGGAATTATTAAAGCGGCGGCTACTGCAGTACGGGGAGCGCTGGCAGATCAGTGGCTGGAAGTTGTGGAGCCAGGAAGCATGGGGGATCAGACGGTTTTTGTCAGTGGGGAAAAAATCCGCAGGGGCGCCAATATTAAAGGAAGCGATAATACGGTGTCTGACGGGTCGGTCATTCATGTGTATCCCAATCAATTTATGATGGTGGTGGACGGCGGAAAGGTTGTCGATTATACGGCAGAAGAGGGATATTATACGGTGAAAGATTCTTCCCTGCCATCCCTGTTTAACGGGCAGTTGGCGGATACGCTGCGGGAGTCGTTCAACCGCATCAGATTTGGTGGGGAGACGCCCCGGCTGCAAAAAGTATTTTATGTAAATTTACAAGAAATAAAAGGAATAAAATTCGGTACCCGCAACCCGGTAAATTATTTTGACAGTTTTTATAATGCGGAGCTGTTTTTGCGCGCTCATGGTACGTATTCGATTAAAATTACCGATCCGCTGTTGTTTTATGCTCAGGTGATTCCCAAAAATGCCAGCCGGGTTGAAATCGGATCAGTTAATGAACAATATATGAATGAGTTTTTGGAAGCGCTGCAAGCTTCTATCAATAAAATGTCCGCTGAAGGGGAACGGATTTCTTTTGTGGCATCAAAAGGGACAATACTTAGCCGTCATATGGCAGAAGTGTTGGATGAAGACTGGAAGCGGGAGCGCGGTTTTGAAGTTATGAGCGTGGGGTTGGCCAGCATTTCTTATGATGCTGAGTCGCAAAAGCTGATTAATATGCGTAATCAAGGGGCCATGCTGGGAGATCCCAATGTCAGGGAAGGCTATGTCCAGGGCGCCGTTGCCCGGGGGCTGGAAGCAGCCGGATCAAACAGGAATGGCGCTGTGGCAGGTTTTATGGGTATGGGTGCAGGCATGAATGCGGGAGGCGGGTTTATGGGCGCTGCATCAGCCGCCAATATCCAGCAGATGCAGATGAATGCACGGAGCGGAAATATGCAGGGAAACGGTGGGAATAGTATCCCGGCTGGAGGGGTGCAGGAAACCGGCGGGAATAGCGGCGCCAGCGGTTTTGGCGCCAATGAACAGGGAAAGAGCAGTTGGACGTGCCAATGCGGAACGGCAAATACCGGTAAATTCTGCAGTGAGTGCGGGAGTCCCCGTCCACAAGCAAAGACCTGGACATGCAAATGCGGTACGGTAAATGCCGGAAAATTCTGTAGCGAATGCGGTTCGCCAAAACCGGATGACGGTACCTGGGTATGCCAATGCGGCGCGGTAAATACTGGAAAATTCTGTGGTCAGTGTGGCCGTCCCAGGGGGTAAATGAAAATATGGCAGCAGTTATATTTAAATGCCCGAATTGTGGCGGTGATTTGCAATTTGAGCCTGGGAAACAGACGTTTCGGTGCGAGTATTGTTTGTCGGAATTTTCACAGGGACAGATGGAAAACCTGACGGAGAATGTCGAAGAGAAGGAACCTGATCGGACGACAGGGGATGTCGGGGAGGCCGTGGTATATTCATGCCCGGGCTGTGGGGCGGAAATTGCCACCACAAAGACCACGGCGGCGACTTTTTGCTATTATTGTCATAATCCTGTAGTGCTGTCCGGGCGGATGCAGGGGCAGTATCACCCGGATGGAGTGCTTCCGTTTGCCGTTGGCCGGGAAAGGGCATTGGAGATTTTCAGCCAGTGGATGGGCAGGAAAAAATACATACCAAAAGAGTTCTACTCCCAGGAACAGATAGAAAAGCTGACAGGAGTATATTTTCCCTATTGGCTGTATAGCTGCCAGGTAGAAGGGAAAATGGAAGCAGAAGGCAGGAAGTTTTCCCGGTGGACAGAAGGAAATATGCGGGTTACCCGGATGGAAGAATATGTAATCAGCCGTGACGGGAGTATGAAGATTGCGAACGTAACCCGAAATGGCCTTTCGAAAGCCGACAGAAAATTGGCTGAGGGGGTTATGCCTTTCGAAATGGAGAAAATGAAACCTTTTCACATCGGGTATTTGTCAGGATTTTTGGCGGAGAACCGGGATTTGGAGCAGCAATATTTTGCTGATGAAGTGGAAAAAGAAGTACGGGATTTTGCGGAAGCGTCTTTGCGCAGCAATATTGGCGCCGGTTATGATTCAGTGAAAATCAACAGCAAAGAAGTGCAGGTTTTGGACCCCGAATGGAAGTATGTGCTGATGCCGGCCTGGACTTTGACTTATAGGGACAGGAAGACAGATAAAATATATTATTTTGCCTGTAATGGGCAGACGGGAAAAGTCTGTGGTGAGCTTCCGGTTGACAAGGGGAAGCTGACATGGCTGTTTATCTCCGTTTTTGTGCCGATATTTGCCGTGCTTTTGACGGTGAGCTTTATGCTGTGAAGACAGCCGGCAGATATATAGGAAACATTATAATAGGAAACGTTATAAATGGAGTTTACTTATCAAGAGGTGCAAAATGGACGAGAGGGACGGAGAACGCAAGAAAGGACGGAAGCTTTTCCGGGCTTTGCTGACAGGGCTGGTTGCCGGCGTGCTGGGCGTATTTGCAGGAGGAATGGCATTATCGGTCAGGGCAGCAGACCAATGGCCAGATAAGCCTGGCCAAAAGCGGGTATACGATCAGGCAGAGATTCTGTCGGAGACGGAAGAGGAGACGCTGGCGGAAAGCCTGCAGATGCTGCGGGAAAAATCAGGGATGGATGCAGTTCTGGTGACGACAAACAATACAGGGGGAAAGTCTTCGGAGCAGTATGCGGATGATTTTTATGATGAATTTGGATTTGGTGTAGGAAAAGATAAGAGCGGGGTCCTTTATTTGATGGATATGGACAATCGTGAACTGGTTATTTCCGCCTGCGGTGAGATGCTCTGGATCTTGACGGATAAACGGATAAACGAAATGTTGGATGCCGCCGTTAATGACATGGCTGACGGAGATTATGCGGGTTGTGGCCAGAGGCTAATTGAAAATACCTGGCATTGGAGTAAAGTGGGGATTGAAAGCGGCCAGTACAATATTGACAGGGAGACGGGAGAGATCAGTTTTTACAAGCCTCGCAAAAGTATCCGCTGGTATGAGGCGTTGCTCTCGGCTGCGGTGTCTGCTGTTTGTGCGGGAAGCGTGTGCATGAAGGTGAAGCAAGATTATGCCATGGAGAAAGAGAGGGGAAAGATTTCCGGCTATTATTTGTCATATCGGGCGGGCGCCGGATTTTATTTTCACAATCAGAATGATGTTTTGGTAAACAGCAATATTACGCGGCAGATGATTCCGCGTACTTCCCACAGGACAACCAGCCATGTCAGAAGCAGCGGACGCAGCACTACTCACCGCTCCAGCAGCGGGCGTCGCCATGGAGGCGGCGGAAGAAGATTCTGATAAGGAGACAGATATAGGCGGTGAAGGAAGAAAAAACCACAGCAACGGCAAATTACACCTATTTGCTGAGATGTGCGGACGGAAGTTTTTACTGTGGGTGGACGAATCATCTGAAAGAGCGGGTGGAAGCTCACAACAGAGGCGCAGGGGCAAAATATACAAAGGGACGCAGGCCGGTAACTTTGGTATATTATGAGGAATTCCCTACAAAACAGGAGGCTATGCGCCGGGAATACGAGTTGAAAAAGTTGAGCCGTATTCAGAAGCAGCGATTGATAGCAAATTCAACATCGGATGAACATTCGGTGCTTCTTGTCTGACGCAGACGGGAAAGAAGATATCCGGTCTGAATAATTACAATTTTTGTGATGTTAGGAGAAAGCAGATATTTATGAAAAAATACGATTATGTATTGGTAGGAAGCGGATTATATGCGGGTGTATGGGCGAATGAAGCGAAAAAGAGGGGCCGGACATGCCTGGTAGTAGAAAAAAGGGATCATATAGGCGGAAATGTGTATTGTAAGGATATAGAAGGAATTCATGTGCATCAGTACGGGGCACACATTTTTCATACCAGTGACCGGAAAGTGTGGGATTATGTCAATGGATTGGCCGAGTTTAACCGTTACACAAACAGTCCAGTAGCCAACTATC
Source organism: uncultured bacterium (assembly GCA_947383005.1). GTDB lineage: Bacteria > Bacillota > Clostridia > Lachnospirales > Lachnospiraceae > Brotaphodocola. The sequence continues at coordinate 81,132 of CANDBT010000008.1, forward strand.
GGGGAGAAATGTACAATATGCCGTTTAATATGAATACCTTCAGCAAAATGTGGGGAATCAGCACGCCTGAAGAGGCTAAAATTATTATAGAAAAGCAGAAAAGGTCAATTAGCGGTGAGCCCCGGAATTTAGAGGAGCAGGCGATCAGCCTGGTAGGGACAGATATTTACAAAAAGCTGGTAAAAGGCTATACGGAGAAACAATGGGGACGGGACTGCAAAGACTTACCGGCATTTATTATCAAACGGTTGCCTGTACGTTTTACGTATGACAATAATTATTTTGACGATTTGTATCAGGGAATTCCCATAGGCGGCTACAATGTGATTATCGACCGTATGTTTGAGGATTGTACGATTCATACAGGAGTGGATTACCTGCAGCATAAGGAATATTATGATAAGCAGGGGGAAAAGGTGGTATATACCGGGGCTATTGATGCTTATTATCAGTATCAGTTTGGCAAATTGGAATACCGGAGTCTGCGGTTTGAGACGGAAGTGTTGGATACGGATAATTATCAGGGGGTGGCTGTCGTCAATTATACGGACAGGGAGACTCCTTACACGCGAATTATCGAACATAAGCATTTTGAATTTGGAACCCAGCCCAAAACCGTAATTACCCGGGAATATCCGGTGGATTGGAAGGAATGCCTGGAAGCCTATTATACCGTCAATGACGAAAAAAATCAGAATTTATACCGCCAATATGCAGAATTGGCCGATAAAGAGGAAAATGTGATTTTTGGCGGGCGTTTGGCGGAATATAAGTATTATGATATGGATAAGGTTATTGCTTCGGCTTTAGGGCGAATACGGAAATTTGGTTTGTAGGATATCAAAAGCTTAAGAGATACAGGAGACTTTGTGATGAATGTGGTCTATGCTTCCAATGAGAATTATGTTCGCCATCTGGCCGTATCTATGATTTCTTTGTTTGACCGGAATACGTCCGCGTCAGAAATTACCGTTTATGTACTTTCCATGGGGATTACCGGGACAAGCCGTAAGCGGCTGAAAACCATGGCGCAGATGTATAAAAGAGAAGTCCATATTATTGAGTTTTCCCATATCCGGGAATGTTTTTCTGCTGCCGTAAATACCCGCGGATTTGATATCAGTGCTATGGGACGGTTATTTGTAGGGCAGCTTTTGCCAGAGGAAGTTAAACGGGTATTGTATCTGGATTGTGATACGGTGGTGGTGCGTTCCCTGGAAAGGTTGTGGAATACGGATTTGCAGGGCTGTATTTTAGGGGCGGTTATGGAGCCGACAATTTATGAAAGCGTGAAAGAGCAGGCCGGTCTTGGAGTACGGGATGCCTATATCAATTCGGGGGTTTTGCTGATTGATCTTGTCCGGTGGCGCCAGTTTGGGACAGAAAAACGGCTGTTGGATTTTTATGAGGAAAAAGGGGCAAACTTGTTTGCCTGTGATCAGGATACAATCAATGGCGCATTGAAGGGGGAGATCTTTTTTTTGTCTCCGCGCTACAACTTTTTCTCCAATTACCGTTATTTTTCCTATAAAGAATTGGTGAAGTACAGCCGAACTTATGAGACGGTAGGAGAGAAAGAATATAAGAGGGCTAAAGCATATCCGGCAATTATTCACTATGCGGGCGATGAGCGTCCCTGGGTTGCCGGGAACAGAAATCATTACCGCGGGGCTTATGAGAAATACCTGGCAATGACGCCCTGGGCGGGAACGCCGAAAGAAAAAGGGAAAGAGCTGTATATGTTGGCTTATCATTTAATGGATTATGTGACAGCGCTTTGTCCGGGATTTCGGCGAATGATTATCCGGCGGGGAACCGGTATGAAGGTGGTAGAGGCCCGAAAGACAGGCAAGACAGATTTCGTAGTTCAAAGTGATTTGCTGACCAGGCCGGATTTTTCAGTGAATACCGCTTTTCCGATTGATGCCGTTTATCGGGACAGGATAGTTGTCCTGTTGGCGGCTTATGAAGGTGAAGCGTATATCGGCGCACAGTTGGACTCTATTTTGGCGCAGAGCATATCCGGAATTCAGATTATTGTTTCGGATGACGGTTCACAGGATAAAACCAGGGATATTTTGGAGGGTTATCAGAAGGCTTATCCGGAAAACATACGATTGTGCCATCGGGGCAGGAATATGGGCCGGGATGAAGTACCTGCTCCCGCAATGAACTTTTTCTGGCTGCTTTCTCAGGCTGATGCCGATTATTATTTGTTCAGCGATCAGGATGATATATGGCATCCGCAAAAAGTGGAAATCCTCTTGGCGCAAATGAAGAAAGCCGAGAAAGAAGGAGGCCCGCTTTTGGTTTATTCCGATATGGAAGTGGTAGATGAAAAGCTGCGGCGACTAAGTCCCAGTTTTTGTTCTTATGCCCACAGCAATTCCCGGCGGCTTTCTTTTTCCGAAATCCTCGTGGAAAATCCGGTGACAGGCGGGGCGATGATGATTAATCAATCGCTGAAAGAACTGGTGCAGACTGTTCCCGAAGCCTGTTTTATGCATGATTGGTGGATTGCCTTGTGTGCTTCCTGTTTTGGCAGAATTATTTATGTTCCTCAGCCATTGTCTAAGTATCGTCAGCATGGCGGAAATCTTTTGGGAGCGGAGAAAGCCGATATCCTGCATACGTTAAAATGCCGGAAGGAGAGGCAAAAGCAGGTGGAGGATAATTATAGGAAAATGTTCAGGCAGGCGGAAGCGTTTTGGGAATGTTATGGCTCGAGGATGTCTCCGGGCCAGCGTATTGTACTGAAGCAGTTTTTATCTTTGCCGGCCGGGAAACCATGGGAGAGGCTGAGATTGATTGTCAAGGGCCGTTTTTTTAAAAGTTCGTTGCTTCAGACATTAGCGCAGCCGGTGACTATACCGTCTGTCCATGTCTGCGGGAAACAACAGGAAAAAATACGAAAACGGGAGAATATGAATCTTTATTGTGTAGTGGTCAATTTTAACGAGGCTGAGACGACGGAGCGCCTGATCCGTCAGATAGAGGGTTTTTCCTGCTTGAAACGGATAATTGTCGTGGATAATGCCTCATCGGACGATTCCTGGGAATATCTGCAATCTTTTAGCAGCGAAAAAATCATTCTTCTTCGGGCCGGGAAAAACGGCGGGTACGGAGCAGGCAATAATCTTGGTATCCGGTATGCAGAAAAAGAGGGAGCCACTCATGTACTGATTGCGAATCCTGATGTGCGTTTCGGCGAAGATTGCCTGAATGGTATGCTGCAGGTATTTCAGGACCATCCTCAGGTAGGAATTGTAGCAGCATTGATGAAAGATGGAAGCTATGGGAAATTTCCTAATGGATGGAGGCTTCATGGCTTTGCGGGACAGCTTTTGTTTATGGGACCGATAAGCCGGCGGCTTTTTTCCTGGTTGTTGTATTATCCGTCTGGTCATTTCCGAAAAGGTAAGGGCATTTATGTAGATGTGGTGCATGGTTCCATGCTTATGGCGGAGGTGATGGCTTTTCGGGAATGCGGCGGTTACGATGAAGGGATTTTTTTGTATCAGGAGGAAGATGTGCTGGCTTTCCGGATGAAAAAAGCCGGACGCCGGACCGTGCTCCTGCCCAATGTATTTTATGAACATCTCCATCCGGTCATGGAGGGGGAGCCTTCTGCGGTTCTGATAAAGCGCCAGCGTCTGCGGGAAGAGAGCGTGCTCTACTATATGGATCATTATTTGTCGATTAAGCCGGTGCAAAAAACGTTGGCCAGATTGTGGTTTTGGGGGATCCGTATGGAAATATTGCTTTGGGGGAAGCTTCGGGAGAATCGCTCCGGAAACGGCAAAAGGGAATCGGCCGGGGAAGAAAAGGAGGCGCAGCTTTGAGAAATCAGCTAAAGATAAGAAAAGCAGCAGCTCTTTTAATCGGTATGCAGGTCTTTGTTTTGTTGATGTTTACCGCGCAGAAAAAAGGGTATTTCATTGACGAGATTTATTCCTGGGGATTGTCCAATGGCTATTATAAACCGTTTGTGGTTTCCTATGACGTGTTCGGACGCTGGGTGGAAGGAAGTGAGCTGCAAAAATACATGACTGTCCAACCGGGGGAGTTTTCTTATGGCTCGGTATTTTATAATCAGAGCCAGGATGTGCATCCGCCTTTTTTCTATTTGCTGCTTCATACCATTTGTTCATTTACGCCGGATGTTTATGGAATATGGCAGGGGATGGTGATTAATGTAGTCGCTTATACCGGCTGTCTGGTGATGATTTTTTTGACCGCCAGGCTTCTCTGGCGAAGTGATAAAATAGCTCTGGCAGCAATGGCAGTTTGGGGATTATCCCCCGGAGCATTGAGTACAGGGGTATATATCCGGATGTACATGACGGTAACATTTTTCGCTTCAGTCAGTATGTATCTCCATGTGAAAATGTGGATAAAAGGCCAGACGCTCCGGCGGCTGGCGGGTATCTGCCTGGTGACTTTTTTGGGGTTGCTGACGCAATATTATTTTGTGTTTTTTGCTTTTTTCCTCTCAGCAGTTTACGTGTTGGGAAAGCTGAAGGATAAAAGGTGGAGGGAGGCATTCATTTATTCTGCAGCGCTTATTGGGGCGGTAGGAGCCATGGTGCTGACATTTCCAGCCTGTATTACCCAATTGACCAGAAATGACGAATTTGTAGCACAGGAAACCCGGAGCAATTTGGCCAGCGGTGCTATGCTGGCGACGAATATTATTTCCTATATATCTTGTGTGAATATGGATTTTCTCGGTGGCTGGATACGCCCAATGGCGGTGGGAGGATTTTTGGTATTTGCCGTTTGCCTTTGGAAGGGTTTAAAAAGAGAAAAGACAGGTTCGGGTGCAGGACAAGGACGTGTTAAGCTGTGTTTGAATGTCCGGTCGCCGGAGGATAAGGCGGCGTTGTCTTTGACTTTGGCGCTGGGGGGAGCCGGGTTGGCTGTCGCCTGGGCAGCCGTGGTACCTGGAGCACGTTATATTTATAATCTCTATCCGGTAATGGCAGTCCTGGCAACCGGATGGGTTAGCCGCTTTGTTTTGTGGTGTCTGGGAAAAGGGAAAGAGGCGGAGCGGATGAATCTGGCGCTGCTGGCGGCGCTGCTGATTTTGTTTGTTCGGGGCTACAGCCAAGGCTATGTCCAATATCTGTATCCCGAAAACGAAGAACGAATTCGTCTGGCAGCCAGTTATCAGCAGAATTATTGTCTTTATATCAATAATGGTGAAAATGCCCCATTAACACAAGATCTGATAGAACTTTCCGCTTTTCGTGGTTTATATGCCATGCCCAAAGAAGATATCGTTCATGTAAATAAGATTTTGGAGGAGAAGGGGATTAACAGCGGGATTGTGGTTTATGTTGACACTAATGAGTTCTGGAGCAGTGGTTATGACGGGGAAGAGGTCATGGAAGAGCTGAAAACCCTGACGGGTTACAGCCGGTACCGCCTTCTGTATTCCCATGAACTCTCGGAGACTTATATTTTGGAATGATGCAGGGATTTTTGGTAGGCGAGACGTAAATCACCATCAGTTAACCGAATAATACCGCATTTTACAAATCCGTTTTTTTCCAACATTCTTTGCATGGGAAGATTGTCCTGATGAGTGTCAATCCGGATATTTCCGCCGCTTTTTAGCATACACCAGTTCAGACAGAAGGAGGCGGTGCCTTTCCGCCCGCCCGGTGCGGCTATCCGGTGAACGACACCATAGGGAAGTTGGTTCAGCCAGGCGCCGTCATATATGTGGGCATAAGTAGGTTCTTCCGTTTTGGCGTAATAAAAGACACCGAGAATTTGTCCGTCTTCCACGCACACATAGCTGCAACCATGCCGGATATCGTCGGATATCTGTTCTTTAGAAGGGCGATTGTCTCCCCATTGGTGAGGGTTGCCGTGGTCCTTCATGAATTGACGGGCTTGGGCATAGATTTCCAATACGATATCAAAATCTTTCATAGTGGTTTTCCTGATTTCCATGAATCCATTCTCCTTATTTTTGCGGGGTGCAATGTTTTCAAATAGCGTTCCATTTCGCACGGATCGCTGCATGGCCGAATAGCTATAAAAAATCAAGCAGCCGGTACTGCCGTCAAGGGACAGAATTCCGGCTGCTTTGCTGTGCACAGGCCCGCGTATGGAAGTTTGCTGCTGATGCAGCACGTGGGCCGCGCGGCGAGTAGGGGAAGATGGCTCTTCCCTGCTCGATTTTCGCTTATTGTCCTCCGAACTGGGCTACCGCTAATGGATCAGTCGGATCCCAATGTTGTGTGGAGGGAACAACTTCCTTTATGGTCGGACGGTCATAGGGGCCGGGTATCGGTGAATTATATACCTGGATAGTGGTACCGAGCGGACAATGGTCAAAAATCCATTTGGCATCGCCGGAGGTAAAACGGATACAGCCGGCGGAACGGGCAATACCAAGGTAATTGTAAGTGTCAGGGTGCATGGTATTGATATTCTGCACATCGTAAATAATAGAATGGAGCAGGAAGCTTAAGCCTGATCCGAGCCTGGTGGCATATTGGCAGGAAACGCCGCTGTTCATCAGGCGCCAGCGGTATTTTTCAGGGGTATGGAAAGTTCCCAGCGGGGTGTCGTCACCGGTGGAGCAGAGGAACGACTTAAGGGGGATAATGTATCCGTTGTCCCCGTCCGCCACATATACGGTGGTAGTGTTCATTTCTTTGTTGATTTTGATCAGATACGGACCGTGAGCGCCGATAATCGGCTCCAGGTCTGTGACGAGTTTTCCGTCTTCGGCAAAGTAATACTTGTAGCCGTCTATGTACTGCCAGCCGGTTACCGGGTAGGAATCGGAGAAGAAATAGCGCTGTCCTTCAACCCAGCCCCATCCCGAGTGGTTTGAGCCGTCACCGTTGATATAGCGAAGAGCGCCATCCACATATTGGACGCCGTCTGTAGTGGCGGCGGCCAGGGAATCACCGACAGTGATATCCGGCGGGTCCGCTTTGCGGAAAAAGGCCATACGGATAGCGGAAACAGCGGCCCCTTGATGCTCCATGGTTCCGGCTGTCATGCCGTTTTTGGCCCATCCAAGTTCCCGTCCGTCGGTCAGGCGCACATTGTAATACAGGTCATATTCATCCAGGACCGGACCGCTAAAGCGAATCTGAACTGCTTCGACAGGGGCAAAGCCCGCAGGGATGCTGGTCTGTTGCCCATTCATGGCCCAGCTTGTCCATCCATGGTTGGATGTGTAGGTACGATAGAGAATATTTCCGATGGCAGCTTCCATAAATATAGAAACGGAATAGAATGTCTCTCCTGCCTCACACCACTGGTCATTGACAAAAGGGGCAGACCAGGCGTGATGGCTCAGAAGAAGCGTGGTCTGCAGCCGGGGCTGGGGAGAGACGGCCTTTGGCTCGGCGGATGGTGTTTCGGGAGCCGGGGTCTCGTTTTCCGGCTGAGTTTCGCCTTCTGGTTGAGTTTCGCCTTCCGGCTGAGTTTCGTTTTCTGGCTGAGTCCCGCTTTCCGGCTGAGTTTCGCTTTCCGGTTGAGTTTCGCCTGTTTCCGGTGAGGAAGGGGATTCTGTCTCCGGCTGAGTTGTGCCTTCGCCGGTTTCTGCTTCCGGTGTGGCCGATTCGCCGGTTTCTGTCTCCGGCTGCTCTGAACTGTAGCGGGGGTCAAAGGCCGGGCCGGCATTTTGATCCGCAAAGGCACAGAAGACGGAGCTGAGAGTCATTACTCCGGCTAAAATCGGCGCCAGCCATAATTTTTTATTGCTGTTCATTATCATAACCTCCTAAATTAAGTGTCCTTTGTTAATTTAACACATTTGATTGAAAAATTCCATATGTGATTTACAATTTCTAGGGAATATTGTAAAATAAAAGGGAAGAGAAAGGAAAATGTAATGAATTTTTTATTTGTAAGAGACGAAACGGCGAGGATTTAAACAGCGTGGCAGGGAAAGAAATAAAACAGAAAATAGCCGGAGGGATTTTTTGGAAACTGATGGAAAACGGCGGGGCACAGGGAATTCAGTTTGTTATTGCCATAATTTTGGCACGGCTGCTGACTCCGGCGGAGTATGGCGTGGTGGGGATTATCATGATCTTCATTATTATCGCCAATGTGATTGTGCAGAACGGTTTCAGCACGGCGCTTGTGCAGAAGCAAAATGCAGACGAGGTGGATTTTTCTTCGGTATGTTATTTTGATCTGCTGGTGGCGTGCTTCATGTATGGGATTCTTTATCTGGCAGCGCCGGCTATTGCCAGGTTTTATCGTATTGAAGAGTTGCGGGCGATTGTCCGAGTGCTGGCAGTCGTGTTGTTTCCGGGCGGGGTGATTTCTGTACAGACAGCCTATGTGTCCCGGAAATTGGAATTTAAAGGATTGTTTTTGTCCACTTTGGCGGCTTCGGTGGTTTCCGGGATGGTCAGTATCTGGATGGCTTATACGGGATTTGGCGTGTGGGCTATGGTGGGCCAGCAGGTGGTTTATTATTTTGCGCTGATGGGGGCTTTATTTCTGATGGTCTCCTGGAAACCGGCGGCACTGTTCGCCTGGGACAGGATTAAAGAGATGTTTGCCTTTGGAGGGAAGCTATTGGCGGCCTCGCTGATAGATACTTTGTTTAATAATTTGTATGGGCTGATTATGGGAAAGATCTATAACAAGGAAATTTTGGGCGTGTATAACCGCGGGGATCAGTTTCCCAAAATGATTGTCAATAATTTGGGGGCAGCGATTCAATCGGTATTGCTTCCGGCGTTTTCTGTCCATCAGAAAGAGCCGCAAAAGATGCGTCAGATGCTCCGGCGTGCGGTACAGCTCAGCTCTTTTTTGGTGCTTCCCATGTTGTTGGGCCTGTGTGCGGTAGCGGATACGCTGGTTCTGGCGCTTTTGGGAGAAAAATGGATCTCCTGCGTGCCTTATTTGCGGATTATGTGTGTGGCCTATTCCTTTTGGCCGATTCATATTACCAATTTACAGGCCATTAATGCAATCGGACGCAGCGATGTTTTCCTGAAATTGGAAATTATCAAGAAAATTGTCGGCATTATGGGGCTTCTGGCCGGGATTCCGTTCGGGCCGTTAGTGCTGGTAGGCATTAAGGCGGCGCTGGATTTTTTCTGTACGTTTATCAATGCCTGGCCGAATAAACGGCTGCTTGGTTACGGGATTCTGCGTCAGTGGGCGGATATCATTCCGTCGGCGGGGATTTCCCTGGCCATGTGCATGGCAGTATATGCTTTGGGGTCGGCTCTTTCCGCCGGGCCGTGGATAAAGCTGGCAGTACAGATATTGGCAGGAATCGGAATTTATTGTCTGCTGGCAGTTTTATTTGCCAGGGAAAACCTTCGGTTTTTGCTGGGGGTGGCCAGAGAGCGCAGCCAGTCAAGATAAGTTTTTGCGGATGACAAAAAGAGAATGGAGCCGGAGAATTGGAAAAAAGATTGAACAGAAAAAGATTGAACAAAAAATATTTGAATAAAAATAAATTAACTCCCGAAACGTGCGCACCGCTGGTGAGCATTTGCTGCCTTACTTACAACCATAAAGATTTTATCCGTGATGCTTTGGACGGGTTTTTAAAGCAGAAGGTAAACTTTTCTTATGAAATTTTGGTTTATGATGATGCGTCTACGGATGGGACGGCAGATATTATCCGGGAGTATGCAGAACGTTATCCCCAGGTGTTTAGACCTTTTCTTCAGACGGAGAATCAATATTCCCAGGGAGTTACCAATCCCAGCGGGGCTTTCAATTTCCCAAGGGCCAAAGGGAAATACATTGCGATGTGTGAGGGGGACGATTATTGGACGGATCCGTATAAACTTCAGATGCAGGTGGAGTATCTGGAAAGCCATCCCGGGTGCAGTCTATGTATTCACAGCGCCAGAATTGTCACGGTAGACGGTTCGCGGTCGGACAAGCAGGTGCGTCCTTATCGGGAGAGCCGGGTGATTCTGCCGGAAGAGATTATCGATAAAAGGAGTGGCTATGCGACGGCTTCGCTGGTTTTTCCTGCCCGTTTGGTAAAAATTCTTCCTTCGTATTATACGGACTGTCCGGTGGGAGATATTCCGCTGCAGCTTATGGCGGCGGCGGAAGGGTATGGTTATTATCTGGATCGGGATATGAGTGTATATCGGGTAGGGGTATCCGGATCATGGACGGTCCAGAGCAAAACAGGAGATTATGCGGCAAAACAGCAGCGGTATTACGAGCAGATGAAAGAGTCTTACCAGGCTTTTGACCAGGCTACAGACAGGCGTTTTCATCAGGTAGTGAAGAGCGCTGTCCGCAGACTGTGGTTTTTGACGAAAGTCAATACCCGCCAGTATGATGTGGTCCTTGACCGGAAATACAGGCGTTATTATCAGGAATTGACGGGACGGACAAGGTTTTATATCCAGATGGAGGCGCGGATGCCTTGGCTGTATAAACTGTTGGCGGAGATTGCGAGGAGAGTCCGATGAATATTTTGCTGACTAGTGCGGGGAGAAGGACATATTTAGTGGATTATTTTAAGGAGGCGCTGGTTATGGCCGGCTTTGACGGCCAAGTGCATGTGGCCAACAGTGAGGTCAGCCCGGCGTTTTCTGCCGCGGATCGGCAGGTGGTGACGCCTTTAATCTATGACTGTCAGTATATTCCTTTTTTGTTGGAGTATTGCCGGGAATGGAAAATTCGCCTGCTGGTTCCTCTGTTTGATTTGGACTTACCGGTTCTGGCGGCCCGGAGGGAGGAGTTTGCGTCTGCCGGTACGATTGTGGTTACGGCGGATGAGGAAGCGGTTAAAGTATGTAATGATAAATGGAAAACCTACTGCCTGCTGACGGAGAAGGGCATAAATGTACCTCAAAGCTGGCTGGATACAGAGGCGGCGGTCAGAGCAGCCAGGGAAGGCATTATGGCTTACCCGCTTATCGTTAAGCCCAGATGGGGTATGGGTTCCCTGTCTGTGTATCAGGCAGATGATGAGGAAGAGCTGAGAGTGTTTGTCAGGAAGATCCGCCGGGAAATAGAGGGGTGCTATTTGAAATATGAAGCGGTCCAGGACAGGGCTGCCAACGTCCTTATCCAGGAAAAGGTCGCGGGGCGGGAGTTTGGGCTTGATGTGGTCAACGGACTGGATGGCCGATATCGCAAAACCGTGGTTAAGGAAAAGATGGCTATGCGGGCGGGGGAGACTGATGCGGCCGAAACGGTTGAATCTCCCGTGCTGGAAGAGATGGGAAGACGTTTGGCGGAGATTTTGCAGCACAGAGGAAACCTGGATGTAGATATACGCGAGGCCGGCGGGGAATATTTTGTGCTGGAACTAAATGCCCGTTTTGGCGGCGGTTATCCTTTCAGCCATGCGGCGGGGGTAAATCTGCCTTATGCGCTGGTGATGTGGGCTGCGGGGAAGGAGCCGGAGGCGCAATATTTAGAGGCCCGCTCAGGGGTGAGGGGGCGCAAGGATATACGGATATTGACAGGGGATGTGATTCCCCGTGAGGAAGGATAGGATGAACGAGAAAATGCAGACGCCGGTAGCAGTAACCAGATCTTCTCTGCCGCCGTTAGAGGAATATGTGGAGATGCTTAAGCCTTTGTGGGAGAGCGCATGGCTGACCAATATGGGGGATTACCATGAGACGTTTAAGCAGCAATTGAAAGAATACCTGGAAACGCCCAGGCTGGAACTGTTTGTCAACGGTCATATGGCCCTTGAGCTGGTTTTGCAGGCAATGGAGCTTGAGGGGGAAGTGCTGACTACGCCGTTTACTTTTGCTTCGACTACCCATGCCATAGTCAGAAACGGTTTGGAGCCGGTGTTCTGTGATATTAACCCTGTAGATTATACATTGGATGCAGAGGCGCTGGAAGAGCGGATTACCGGGCGGACCACGGCAATTGTGCCGGTTCATGTATACGGAAATATCTGTGATGTGGAAAAGATTCAGGCGATTGCCGACAGACATCATCTGAAAGTGATTTATGATGCTGCCCATACATTTGGCGAGCGGCTGGATGGGAAGGGGATCGCCCAGCTTGGCGATGCGTCCATGTTCAGCTTCCATGCGACCAAGGTTTTCAACAGTATTGAGGGGGGGGCGATTTCCTATCGCGATGAGCGCCTGGGGAAAAGGCTGTATCAGTTGAAAAATTTTGGTATCATGGGAAGTGAGAGCGTGGAGTATGTCGGCGCCAACGGGAAGATGAATGAATTCCAGGCGGCTATGGGAATCTGCAATCTGCGCCATGTAGATAAAGAAATCCAAAAAAGGAAAGAGCGGGCAATGCGTTATCGGGAGCATCTTTCAGGAGTGGACGGAATACGGTTGTGCCCGGAGAATCCCCGTGTTCGCAGCAATTATGCGTATATGCCGGTAGTGTTTGACGGGTATAGGCGCGACCGGGACGAAATTTTTGAGGAGTTGGCCAGACATCGGATTTATGCCAGAAAATATTTTTATCCTTGTGTTAATCATTATGCCTGCTACCGAGACCGTTTTGATGAGAGGGAGACGCCGGTGGCAGCAAAAATTTCCCGTCAGGTGCTGACGCTGCCGCTGTATGCGGATTTGCCGTTGGAGACGGTGGATGGGATATGTGAGATTATATTGGGAGTTTCGTGATTTTGGCAATGATGCAGACAGGCGGGAAAGTATTCCGTTTGAATGGTTATTCATGGAGGTTTGGCTGTGAACAGGCAAAACGAAGTGCTGGTGATCATACCGGCATATAACGAAGAAGCGAATATCCGACAGGTGGTGGGAGAACTGGTGCGGGATTATCCGGAGCTGGATTATGTGGTGGTTAATGACGGCTCTACCGACCGCACGGCGGAAATTTGCCGGGAGGAAGGATACAATCTTTTGGATTTGCCGGTGAATCTGGGATTGGCCGGATGCTTTCAGACAGGGATGAAGTATGCGTATTATGAAGGCTATAGCTGTGCGATTCAGTTTGATGGGGACGGACAGCACCGGCCGGAGTATATCCATCTGATGGAAGGAAAAATAAGAGAAGGCTATGATATTGTTATTGGCAGCCGTTTTCTCAACAAGCCCAAGGATTGTTCCGTGCGGATGATAGGCAGCCGGCTTTTAGAGGGAGCGATACGGCTGACTACAGGGGTGAAGGTGGCGGACCCCACGTCCGGGATGCGGATGTTCAATAAAAAAATGATCCGGGAGTTTGCTTTGAATTTGAATTATGGACCGGAACCGGATACGGTTTCCTATTTGTTGAAGCAGGGAGCTAAGGTGGCGGAGGTGCCGGTGGAAATTGCAGAGAGAATCGGTGGGGAAAGCTATTTGAAGCCCACAGTGGCGGTTCGTTATATGGTCAGGATGCTATTGTCGATTCTGCTTATCCAGAATTTTCGCAAACGGACTGCGTAATCGATTGAAAGTGAAAGGGAAATAAACGATGCAGGTCGTGGACAGATGGGCGGCGTTTTTGCTAAAAACCGGGCCAAACAGGGAAAAACAGAATATAATTTGGAATATGGCGGGCAGTTTTTGCTACGCATTTGCCAGCATGGTTCTGTCCTTTCTGGTTATGCGGATTGCGGGAAAAGAACAGGGCGGGATTTTTGCCTTTGGTTTCAGTACTTTAGGCCAGCAAATGTTTATTCTGGCCTATTTCGGTATCCGTCCTTTTCAGATTACGGATGGGACAGGTGAGTATCGGTTTGGGGATTATTTATATCACCGGTATTTGACTTGCGGGCTTGCGTTGGCGGCAGCTGCCGGGTATCTGTTGTTTTGCGGGTATACAAAAGAAAAAGCGCTGGTCATTTTTCTATTGGTGTGTTATAAAGTTATCGATGGGTTTGCGGATGTATATGAATCGGAATTTCAGCGCCAGGGTCATCTTCATTTGACGGGAAAATCCAATACTTTTCGGACTGTCTTGTCAGTATTTGTGTTTCTGTCCGTATTGACAGCCGGCCAGCCGCTGGTTATGGCCTGTATGAGTGCGGTGGCGGCACAGGCGGCAGGGTTGGTGTTTTTTGATATGCCGGCGATTAAGTATTTATTTGTGGCCGACGTAAAAGGAGATATCCGGCGGATAAAGCCTTTGACCAGTGCCACTTTTTTGCTGTTTGTCTCCGCCTTTCTTGACTTCTATATTTTTTCCGCCGCTAAGTATGCTATCGATGCCCATATGGATGATATTTCATCGGGGTATTTTAACGTGATTTTTATGCCCACTTCCGTTATCAATTTAGCGGCGGGATTTGTTATTCGTCCTGTGCTGACTTATCTGACCGAATATTGGAACAACGGTCAATATGCGGAGTTTTCCCATATGCTGAAAAAAATTTCGGTGCTGATTGGGGCTTTGGGTCTTTTGGCGGTGTTTTTGACGTTTACACTCGGGTGGTTGGTATTGGGAGTCATGGAACGGATTTTGGGCGCGGCATATCAGGGAAGCCTTACGGGATACCAGGGAGCATTTGTATTGGTAGTGCTGGGAGGCGGGTTTTATGCTTTGCTGAATCTATATTATTATGTGTTGGTGATTTTGCGCAGGCAAAAAGTGATTTTTGTTATTTATCTGATACTGACGGTAGCAGCGGCATCGGTGGCGCCGGTTTTTGTCAAAAGATGGGGGATTTCAGGGGCGGCATACGCTTATCTGCTGTTGATGATTTTGATGGCGGCAGGATTTGTGTCAGGGGCATGGATTGCTTACAAGAAAGGAAGTCGGAATGAAAAATTTAAGACAGGCGGATGAGCAGGAGAAACCCTGGCAGGTGGATGTGATTATTCCTGTATATCGGCCGGGGCGGAAGCTGGATCGTATCTTGTATAGGCTTAAACGGCAGACTTGGCCGGTTGGACGGATTATCATTGTCAATACGGAACGAAAATACTGGAATGAGGCGAAATACGAGAAAATTTCCGGATTAGAGGTTTATCATGTGACAAAAGAGGAGTTTGACCACGGAAGAACCAGAAATTTTGGCGCGGGACTTTCTGACGCTGATGTGATGATTTTTATGACCGATGATGCGGTTCCTGCGAATAAGTATCTGGTGGAGTATCTGGTGAAGGCGCTTTTAAAAAAAGGGCCGGAGGGGGAAAATATAGCCATGGCCTATGCCCGGCAGCTTCCGGATAGGGAATGTCAGATGATTGAGCGATATACCCGAAGTTTTAATTACCCGGAGAGAAGCCAGGTAAAAACGGCAAAAGACCTTCCCGGCATGGGAATCAAGGCTTATTTTGCTTCCAATGTCTGCTGTGCGTACAGGAAGGACATTTTTGAGCAGCAGGGAGGATTTATTACCAGGACGATTTTTAATGAAGATATGATTTACGCTGCCGGGGTAATTGGCGCCGGATATGGAATTGCTTATGTGGCTCAGGCAGAAGTTATCCATTCACATAATTTGACTCTCAGACAGCAGTTTCGCCGCAATTTTGATTTGGCGGTATCCCAGGCGGACCATCCGGAAATATTTGACGGACTGCCGGCAGAAGGGGAGGGTATCCGTCTGGTAGCAAGTACCGCCCGGTGGCTTATCCGACAAAAGAAGCCATGGCTTGTGCCGTGGTTGGTTGTTGTAAGCGGGGGTAAATATTTGGGGTATCGTTTGGGAAGGAATTATCGTCTTTTGCCAGGATGGATGGTGCGCCGGTGCAGTACGAACCTCAGCTATTGGGATAAGCCAGGGAAAATCACAATAGAGAAGGGGGACAACCGATGATGACAATGACTCTCAGGATTGCCTTGATTCTGGTGTCCGTGGGAACTTTGTTTTTGATGATGCGGAAAATCCGTCAGTCAAAAGTGCAGATTGAAAGTGCGATTTTTTGGATTGTGTTGGCTTTGGTACTGGTAGTCTTCAGTATTTTTCCGATAGTGGCGGATTTTACCGCTTCTTGCCTGGGTATCTATTCCACGGCTAACTTTCTGTTCCTGTTTGCTATTTTTGTGCTGATTGTGAAAGTGTTTTATATGACGATTCATATTTCCCAGTTGGAGACGAAGATTAAGGAGTTGGTTCAGCAGATTGCGCTGGATGAAAAAAGGGCGCTGGAAGACAAAAAGAGCGGGGACGAGAAACTGGCTTTGGTGGAAAAACGTATTCAGGACGAACAAAAAGAGTGACGGGAATATCATGACAAGAAAAAAGCATGAAGGAAAGCGAAATGACGGGGGCGGGGGAAGATTGAGACGGGATTTCCGGATGGTGGGAATAGCTATTCTGGCAGCTTTCGGGCTGTGGCATTTGGGAGATGTCCGTTCAGGAGCCTTGGTAAGCGGAGACATGTGGCTGGTAAACGGGTATCTGGTACTTTTAGCTGCGGGTCTGGCGGCTGCGGGAATTCTTGGTTTGCTTTTATCCGGGAGGGGCAGGACGGGGGAAGAAAGAGCGGGACGGAACATGGAGCGGATATATTTTGTCGCTGGCTTATCCTTGGGATTATTATATTTGTTTGTGCTGCCGCCTTTGTCGGCGCCAGATGAGATCAGCCATTATATCAGCGCCTATCAGTTGTCCAGCCACATGCTGGGCCGTCCTTCCAATAGCGAGGACGGTCATGTGCTGGTGCGGATGGAGGACTGGTTTTTAGAAGATGTTTATGGTGATTACACATATCACGCAGAAGAGGGGATTTGGGTCAAGGATGGGACAACGGACGGGACCGGTCTTGCTACCGTGCTGGGACAGTCTTTGGAAGAAGAAACCTATCGGCTGATTTATGAAAATGGTTTTAATAGAAACAGGGCCGATCCGTCGGGAGAGCTGGCTCAATCACCTTATCCGCCGGTGATAACTACGCCGTTGGCATATATCCCCCAGGCCGCAGGTATAGCGTTGGCCAGGATACTGAAAACCGGCAGTCTGGGTCTGGCTTATTTAGGGCGTCTGGGCAATTTGCTTTTTTTTGTGGGAGTAACCGGACTGGCAATGAAGCGTATGCCTTTTGGCAAAGAGGTTTTGTTTGCGGTTGCGCTTTTGCCGATGACGCTGCATTTGTCGGCCTCTTTTTCTTATGATGCATGGATTATGGCCTGGATTTTTTATTTTACAGCTTGCTGCCTGGATTTGGCTTATCAGGCAGAACGGGTGCGGACGGAGGATATTGTGACGTTGGCAGCGGTCATGGCTATGGCAGGGCCATGCAAAATGATTTATGCTGTCTTTATGGGGCTGTGTCTGTTGATTCCCCTGTATAAGTTCGGCAGCAGAAAAAGGTGGATTTTGTCTGCAGGTTGTGTATTGTCTGTCTGGGCTGTTGCCATGTTGCTGGTAAACCGAGGTACGGTAACGTCTTATGTGACGGAGACGGAAAGCTATGTGGAGTGGGCCGGAGAGGCAGGATATACGTTGGGGACGCTGATCCATCAGCCGATAAAATGTCTGCGTTTGTTGTTTAATACTTTAGTATGGCAGGCAGAACATTATCATCTGACGATGATTGGCGCGTATCTGGGCAATATTGATCCGATACTGAATATTACGTATCCGGTTGTAATGCTGTTTACCGCATGTCTTGCTTTGATTACATTCAGAAAGCCGGGGGAAGACTTGATTTTAACCGGTGGGAGACGGCTGTGGATTTGGCTGTTGTGCCTGGGATGCGCAGGAGCGGCTATGTTTTCTATGCTGCTGGCCTGGACCCCATTGAGCGCTCAGGTTATAAGCGGAGTGCAGGGAAGATATTTTCTGCCGTTTCTGCCAGTTCTGTTGATGACGTTTAAAAATGACTGTTTGGTTCTTACCGGAGATAAAACCAAAGAATTGCTGTATGTGATGTGCTGCGCGAATGTTTATGTTTTGCTGCGTATTTTCAGCATAGTGGCAATGAGGTTGTAGAAAATGAAGAAGTGTCACAAAAAATTTCAGATGTATTTTCGGAGTCTCTCCGTGCCTGAATTTGCGAGATGATTTTTGGTCAGATGTGTATAAATTGATGAGGCGTACGTAAAACGTACGTTGATTAAATTTAGGTGCATATGGCGGAAAATCTGGCACAAAGGCAGGTGCAGGAGAGATTCCGGGAGTACATACAGAACAAAAGGAGAAAAAATGGGAAAAATTAGTGTAACATCATGTGAGATTGAAGGCTTGTATGTGATTGAACCTACCGTATTCAAAGATGAAAGAGGTTATTTTGTGGAAACCTATAATCAGAATGATTTTCGTGCTGCTGGCCTGGATATGATATTTGTGCAGGATAATCAATCCATGTCCGTGAGAGGCGTACTGCGTGGGTTGCATTTCCAGAAACAATATCCTCAGGGCAAGCTGGTGCGGGTGCTGCGGGGGGCAGTATATGACGTGGCTGTGGATTTGCGTTCGAGTTCCCCTACTTTCGGCAAATGGTTTGGTGTGGAATTGACAGCCGACAATAAAAAACAGTTCTACATTCCGGAGGGTTTTGCCCATGGTTTTTTGGTTTTGTCGGATGAGGCGGAATTTGCTTATAAGTGTACGGACTTTTATCATCCGGGAGATGAGGGAGGCGTGGCCTGGAATGATCCGGAGCTGGGGATAAATTGGCCTTTACAGGAAGGCGTGGAGCTGATTATTTCGGAAAAAGATCAAAAGTGGGGAGGATTTTCGGAAACATTCCGGTTTTCGTGATATGGGAACAGTTACGGATTTTAGGCAACGGTTCAGCGTTTTCAGAAGGGCCGCATTTCAAGGACAGGAGAGAGGAATAATCCATGATAATTTATGTAATTTCGCTGATAAAGGAAATCGTTAAAAAGCGAAAATTGATTTGGGATTTATCGAAAGCGGATTTCCGAAAACGGTTTGTCGGCTCATATTTTGGTATCGTATGGATGTTTGTTCAGCCAATGGTGACGGTGCTGATCTATTTTTTCGTTTTTCAAATTGGCCTTAAGAATGTTCCGCCGGTTCCGGGAGTGCCGTATGTGGTGTGGCTTGTACCGGGGATTGTCCCCTGGTTTTATTTCAGCGAAGCTTTGAATTGTGTGACGGGATGCTTGCAGGAGTATAGCTATCTGGTAAAAAAGGTGGTGTTTCCGGTGGAAATCCTGCCGGTTATCAAATTGATTTCCTGTCTTTTGGTCCATACTTTTTTCTTGCTGATTATGCTGCTGATGTTCATTTTTTACCGGCGGACGCCAATGCTTTATTGGGGACAGGTGCTGTATTATTCTGCGGCGGCGTCAGTTTTGGCTTTGGGGATTGGCTATTTGACATCGGCGATAAATGTGTTTTTTAAGGATACAGCTCAGATTGTCGGGATTTCCCTCCAATTCGGGATGTGGCTGACACCGATTATGTATCATGAGAGTATATTTGCAGATGCGCCATCCTGGCTGACGGGAGTGATGAAGTTAAACCCGTTTTATTATATTGTTGCGGGATGCAGGGACAGTATGCTGACAGGCAATGGATTTTGGGAGAGGCCAAAACTGACTTTGTACTTTTGGGGGATAAGCATTGTGCTGATGTTTTTGGGGCTGAAGGTGTTTAAGCAGCTTAGACCGCATTTTTCGGATGTATTGTAATGGCGGGGGATAAAAGGCCTTGACAAGATAGAAAAAGCGTTGTATTAAAAAAGATAAGCCAAAAGTTGCGTGAACGTTTAGTTTAAGGTACTGGAGGGACAAATGAAAACCATCAGCGTTGTGGTGCCATGTTATAATGAAGAAGCCAATGTGGAAGCATTGGCGGCTGCTTTGCGGGATATGTTCCGGATAGAGCTTCCTGCTTACCACTATGAAATACTTTTTATTGATAATGATTCAAAGGATGGCACCAGAGAGGCCATATGCCGACTGTGTGCGGAGGACCCGGCGATTAAGGCCATTTTTAATGCTAAAAATTTCGGACAGTTTAATTCTCCTTATTACGGCATGCTTCAGACTACCGGTGACTGTACGGTGTTGATGGCGGCAGATTTTCAAGATCCGGTGGAAATGGTTCCCCGGTATGTGGAGGAATGGGAAAAAGGATATAAAATTGTCATCGGCATAAAAAAGTCCAGCAGGGAAAATAAATTGATGTATTGGCTGAGAGGATGTTATTATAAGTTGATTAAATGGCTTTCCGATGTGGAGCAAATCGAGCAGTTTACTGGTTTTGGACTGTATGATGCCCGATTTATTCAGGTATTGAGGGAACTGGATGATCCGACGCCGTTTCTGCGCGGAATTGTGGCGGAACTGGGATTTAGGCGCAAAGAAATACCGTATGACCAGCCATTGAGACGTGCGGGGAAGACCAGCAATAATTTTTACCGGTTATATGATGCTGCCATGTTAAGCGTTACCTCCTATACAAAGGCGGGGCTGAGACTGGCTACATTTATCGGCGGTTTTAGCTGTATGTTCAGCATGGCTGTGGCGTTGGCTTATTTGATCATGAAGTTAGTCTGGTGGGATCGTTTTCCGGCGGGGATGGCGCCTATGCTGCTGGGAATGCTGTTTTTGGGGTCCGTGCAGATTTTTTTTATCGGAATGGTGGGAGAGTATATATTGGCGATTAACCAGCGGATGATGAAACGGCCTCTGGTTGTTGAAGAGAAACGGCTGAACTTTGAGCCGGAATACGGAAGCGGGCAGGGAGAAAAAGGGCAGGGAGAGAAGCTGAAGAATTCAGAGAAAAAGGAAGTCATAACCAATGAAATATAAAATTGACATAGTAAGGATACGGGAAAATTCTATAACCTTAAATGGCTGGGTTATCGGAAAAACGCCTCAGTCCAGGGCAGCCTTCCGTGTTGTCGGCGAAGATCGGAGGCCGGTGAAATTCCGTCATGTATCTACCCGGCGGGACGATGTGAGCCAGATTTATTATAAGCGTACTTATGATCGGGATTTTGGGTTTGATATCTGTTTTCCTTATGAGCGGGGGAAAAACTACTGGCTGCTTATCCGCTGTGACGGCAGGGTTGCCCGAATAAAGTTTAATGAGGAATTGATTGCCAAGAGATCCAGTGTCGCTTACAAACGGATGGAGAAAATCCGTGATCTGATGAATTGGGAAACGGTTCGGGTAGCATGTGAGTTTGCGAGAAAGCACGGGTTGAAGGCTTTGTTTCTCAAATCCAAGCATAAGCTGCAGGGATTTGACAATGATTATGATTACCAGGAATGGTATGAATTGACCAAACCGAGTCAGGAAGAACTGGAGCGGCAGAGGAAAGAAAAACTGCCTGTTCAGCCATTGCTTTCCGTGGTGATTCCAGCGTACAAAACGCCTGAGGATTATCTGCGGGAAATGTTGGATTCGATTCAGGCTCAGACTTACAGCAATTGGGAAGTCTGTGTGGTTAATGGAAGCCCGGAGGGACAAGGCCAGACAATTGAAAAAGTGATGAGCCAATATGCAAAAAGAGATTCCCGTTTTCGTTATAAAAATTTAGGAGAAAACAGAGGGATTTCCGGAAATACCAATGCGGCTATCGATATGGCTGAGGGGGGCTATATTGTTTTAGCGGATCATGATGATACGTTGCCGGAGCATGCCCTTTATGAGGTGGCTGCCGCTATTAATGTCCATCCCCAATGCGAGATGATTTATTCTGATGAAGATAAGCTGGACATGGATGGCGGCGCGTTGTTTGACCCGCATTTTAAACCGGATTTTAATGCGGATTTGCTGACCAGCGTCAATTATATCTGCCATTTGCTGATTGTCAAAAGGGAGCTTTTGGAACGGGTGGGCGGTTTCCGTCATGAATTTGACGGGGCGCAGGACTATGATTTTATTTTCCGTTGTACGGAGGCTGCCAGGGAGATTTATCATATTCCTAAAGTCCTGTATCATTGGCGGTGTCATCAGCAATCCACAGCCAGCAATCCGCAGAGCAAACTCTATGCATTTAGCGCTGGTTCGCGTGCAATTATGGCGCATTATGAGCGGTGCGGGATCCCGGCAGAAAAAGTGGAAAAGGGAGTGGATTATGGGATTTATCATACGACTTTCTGTATCCGGGATAACCCGTTGGTATCTGTGGTGATCCCGAATAAAGATCATCGAAAAGATTTGGATCTTTGTATCCGTTCGATTTTGGAAAAGGCCACTTATAAGAATCTGGAATTTATTATTATCGAGAATAACAGTACAGAAAAGGAGACTTTTGCTTATTATCAGTCCATACAGAAGGAGTTTCCGCAGATACGGGTAGTGACCTGGGAGCGGGAATTTAATTATTCCGCTATCAATAATTACGGTGCGACTTTTGCCAAAGGAGAGTATCTTCTGTTTTTGAATAATGATACGGAAATCATAGAGCCGCGGCTTTTTGAGGAAATGCTGGGTTTTTGCCAGCGAAAGGAAGTGGGGGTTGTGGGCGCCAGGCTCCTGTACCAGGATGACACCATTCAGCATGCCGGAGTGGTAATCGGTTTTGGCGGTATTGCCGGGCATACGTTTATCGGCCTGCATCAGGCGGAGAACAGCTATTTCCATCGGGCAATGTGTGCTCAGGACTACAGTGCCGTGACAGCGGCGTGTATGATGACCAAGGCTGGAGTGTTCCGCCAGGTAGGAGGGTTTACGGAAGAACTGGCTATAGCTTTCAATGATATCGACTATTGCATGAAGGTACGGGCGGTTGGTTTTTTGGTGGTTTATGCACCTTATGCCCTTATGTATCATTATGAATCCAAGTCCCGTGGGCTTGAGGACACACCGGAGAAAGAAGCGCGTTTTAATCGGGAAATTGCGATTTTCGCGCGCCGTTGGCCAGATATTCTGGCAAAGGGTGATCCTTATTACAATCCCAATCTGACTTTGCGAAAATCCAATTTTGCCTTGCGGGATTTGTTAAAGGAAAAAATCGGAGAGCCATATCGGCTGGAGGTAAGATTGTGAGGAGCCGGCAGCAGTTCAAGGATTATCTGGACTGTACAGGAAGCTGAGGTGTTTATGAAAAGTACAACAATTATTATTCCCAATTATAATGGGCTTGAGTTTCTGGAGCCATGTCTGAATGCTCTGAAGAATCAGGAGTATCAGGATTTTGACGTCCTCGTGGTGGATAATGGTTCTGACGACGGCAGCGTACAATGGTTAAAGGAAAAGCATATTCCCGCGTTGTTTTTGGCGGAAAATACTGGTTTTTCCGGTGCGGTAAACGCAGGGATACGGGAAGCGGCTACACCATATGTCATTCTCCTGAATAATGATACCGAGGCAGAACCGGGATACATCAGGCATTTGGTGAAGGCGATTCAGGTTTCACCGAGGGTTTTTTCTGTCAGTCCTAAAATGATTCAGCTTTATCATAAGGATCGGATGGACGATGCCGGCGATATGTACAGCATAATGGGGTGGGCTTATCAGAGGGGGGTAGGGCAGGAAACAGAAAGGTATAACCGTCCGTGTCATATTTTTGCCGCTTGTGCCGGCGGCGCAATTTACCGGAGACAGATTTTTGAGGAAATCGGGTATTTTGATGAAATGCACTTTGCCTATTTGGAAGATATTGATGTGGGATATCGGGCGAAAATAGCCGGATATTTTAATCTGTACTGCCCTCGGGCGGTGCTGTATCATGTAGGCAGCGGTACCAGCGGTTCCAAATATAATGCCTTTAAAGTTCGGTTGGCTGCCCGTAATACGGTTTATTTGAATTATAAAAATATGCCCCTGCTGCAGCTTCTGGTCAACAGTCTGCCTATAAGTGCAGGAATGGGGATAAAATACCTGTTTTTTAAAAAAATAGGTTTTGGCAGGGAGTATTTATCGGGGCTTTGGGAAGGGATAAGAACTGTCCGAAAAACGAAGAAAGTTCCGTACAGGCCGCAGGATTTAGAAAATTATCTGGCTATCCAGTGGGAGCTGATATATGGGACAGCATTATATATTTATGAGTTTTTAAGGCGCCAAATGAGAAAGAAATGGGAAGCTGCTGATTGATTGGCGGAGAAAATGTCAAAAGAATGTCGATTTAAGAGAAATTTAATGGAACAACAAGAGGAATTCGTGTATAATTGTACCGATTTAGGAATGGTTGGGGAGCTGCGTTTTTTATGCACACGGGCGCCCAAAGGAAGATGTCAGCTAAAGCTGACGGCGCCCGGCGGGTAGGGGAAAAATCTTCCCTGCTCGATTTCATAAGGTGATATACTATGATAAAAGATAACCAAAAGAGATTGAATCGTCTGCATGTGGCTTTGGATGCGCTTGTCATTGTGGCGGTTTACGTCTTTAGCTGGTATATTCTAATCGGAAGCGGCTGGTTTCGAGGAGCCAATGAGGTTCTGAGTCCCAGAATATATCTGGGTGTGTTGGTAATTATAGCGCCAGCATATTTATTATTATATACTATTTTTCAGTTGTTTACTCCTAAGCGTGCCCAGGGGCGCCGGCAGGAGTTTGCTAATATCTGCAAGGCAAACCTGCTGGGATTGCTGTTGTTCGGGTTAGTGTTGTATTTGGGAGGGAAAAATCCGTTTTTTCAACATTTTTCCCGACGGTTGGTGGTCTTTTTCTTTTTCCTCAATACAGCAGCGGAAACGCTGGAACGAAATTTGATCCGCAATGTCCTCCGAACAATCCGCTCCAAAGGTTATAATCAAAAACATGTGCTGCTGGTTGGATATAGTAAAGCAGCAGAGGGATATATTGACCGGGTATTGGCGAATCCTGAGTGGGGATACCAGATCAAGGGAATATTGGATGATCATAAAGCCCATGGTGAAAGCTATCGGGGAGTGGAGGTGCTTAACGATACTCGTGGCCTGAAAGAAATTCTCGATATGAATTTGCTGGATGAGATTGCGATTACGTTGAGCATTAAGGATTACAGCGGATTGGAACGGATTGTTGCCGAATGCGAGAAATCCGGCGTGCATACCAAATTCATTCCGGATTATAATAAGTTTATTCCCACCCGTCCTTATATGGAGGATTTACAGGGGCTTCCGGTAATCAATATCCGTCATGTGCCGTTGAATAACTTCCTGAATGCCGCCGTAAAGCGGATAGTGGATATTGTGGGAGCTGTGTTTGCTTTATTTTTGTTTGCCCCGGTGATGATTTTTGCGGCGGCCGTTATCAAACTTACCTCTCCGGGGCCGATAATTTACAGTCAGGAGAGGGTAGGGCTGCACAACAGGCCCTTTAAAATGTATAAATTTCGATCGATGACCGTACAGCCGCTGTCGAAAGAGAAGGGACAATGGACAACACCTCACGATCCGAGAGTTACTCCTATTGGCCGGCTGATTCGCAGTACAAGTATTGATGAGATGCCTCAGTTATTTAATGTATTGGCAGGAAATATGAGTCTGGTGGGTCCAAGGCCGGAACGTCCGTTTTTTGTGGAGCGATTCAAAGAGGAGATTCCCCGTTATATGATTAAGCACCAGGTCCGTCCCGGAATGACCGGATGGGCGCAGGTCAATGGGTACCGGGGGGATACGTCTATTGAGAAACGAATCGAGCATGATTTGTATTATATTGAAAATTGGACCTTGGGATTTGATTTTAAGATTTTGTTTTTGACTATTTTTAAAGGTTTTGTCAATAAAAATGCTTATTGATTGTTGTTTAATTGTTACTGTTCACAGGTACCCTGTGAACGTAACAGCATATGCCCATTTGAAATTGCCTACGGCGGTTCTAAGCGCCAGTGGCGTTTGTTCAAAACCGACCGAAACGGAGTGTGGACCGGGGCATATGCTTTAGCCCTATAACTGTATTGGCTCATGACTAATCATCGGAGTGATTAGTCATGGTGTGAATAGTAACGTTTAATCTACTTTAATCGTAACCAGTTTGGGTGGGCGGAAAGATGCCTTCTCGCCCGAATTGTTACAATCTAACAAAGAGGTATATCGCATGAGCCATGGATATGATGATGAAATGAAACGTCCGACGGAACGCAGAAGCCGGAGAAACCAGAATCAGAGGGGAACAGGCGGACGCCGTATACCTTCTGGAGCGGAAAGACAGACAGAAGGTTTGAACGTGATGAACGGCAGTTCTCTGCGTTCTTCTCCCCGGAGCGCTTCCCGCCGTGGGGCGGCTCAGACGGCTGCAACGTCTGTAGGAGTGGGGAAAAGATCTGGGGGAAGCATGCCGAGACGGGCAAGGGACAATACCCGAAAAAGGACGCGGCGTCGGATCATTACGATGATTGTGGCAGAATGCTTTGCCTTGGTTTTTATTTTTGGTTATGCTTATGTGTCACGGCTGCTCAATAAAGTGAATCGGCCGGAGATTAATATGGAAGAAGTACAGAATCAGGATCTGGATGTGGTGACCAGGGAAAAGCTGAAAGGGTATTGGACAATTGCCGTGTTTGGCGTGGATGCCAGAGATAAGGCGATCAACAGTGGCACCAATTCAGATGTAAATATTATCTGTAATATTAATCTGGAAACAGGTGAAATCAAGCTGGTATCCTTGTTTCGTGACACATATCTGAATATTTCTAAAGAAGGTTCTTACAATAAGTTTAATCAGGCTTATTTTGTAGGGGGGCCGGAACAGGCTATGTCGGCGATGAACCGGAATCTGGATTTAAACATTTCGGATTATATTACCTTCAACTGGAAAGCCGTGGCAGATGCCATCAATATATTAGGCGGCGTGGATATTGAATTGAGTAATGCGGAGTTTTATTATATTAATTCATTCATTACAGAGACGGTAAAAGTTACCGGTATTGGCTCCCAGCATCTTAGCCACGCAGGAATGAACCATTTGGACGGTGTCCAGGCCGTAGCTTACGGACGTCTCAGACTGATGGATACGGATTTTGCCAGGACGGAGAGGCAGAGGAAGGTTATCAAGCAGACTTTTGAAAAAGCGAAACAAGCGGATTTTGAGACATTAAACCGGGTATTGGGCACGGTATTTCCGCAGATTTCCACCAGTTTATGGGTGGATGATATCTATGTCAGCCTGAAAAACATTAATAAGTATCATTTGGGTGACAGTATGGGATTTCCGGCGGCAAGAGGAGATGTAAATATTCCTAAAAAGGGAGCATGTGTAATTCCGCAGACGCTGGAGACAAACGTCGTTAAGCTTCATGAATTTTTATTTGACACGGAAGAGTACACCCCGTCGGAAGCGGTAAAAAATATCAGTCAGAAAATAGCGGCCGATACGGGTATGTATAAAGAGGGTACTTATGTAAAAAGCGTAGATACTGACGGCGGAGTGATCCAGCCGCCCAAGGCGACAAAAGCGGCAGCGCAGGAATCGACAAGGAAGGCGGAGGAGGCGACTAAAGCATCGGTGTCCGACGATAAGGAATATGAAGATATATATGTTTTGGACGCTGATGGGAAAAAAGTAAAAAAGACGATTGTCCGGGAAACGGATTCGGATGGCGATTATGTGAAGCAGGAGACAAATGCCGATGGAATTGCTGTAAATTGGGAAATAAATGAGGAAGGAAAGCTTGTGCGCAAGAGAGGAGGCACGACGTCACCTACCAGCACAAGCGAGTCGGAAACGGCAGTTTGGCCGGGTGGCAGGGAAAGCGGCGGGCAATTGAATCCCGATGAAAGCAGTTCGCCGTATGGTCCGACGACGGCTCCGGAAAACCCAGGTACACTTTCTCCGCAAAGACCAGGTGGCCATCCGACTGATAGTTCCGGAAGTCCGCAGCAGAGCAGGCCATCTGCGCCGACAGAGTCGGAATCAGCATCGCGCAATTCTCTGGTGGGGCCGAGCGGCAGCGGAACTTTGACAGAAAGCGAAACTCCTTCTCAGAATGCTCCTGTCTCTGTGCCTAATACCAGTCCTGCCAGCCCGATTTCACCTGGCGGTCCGGGGCAGGGGACGACGCCGCTTCCCGGCGGAACAGGAGGTCCGCCGAATGGTGCCGGGAGCACGGGCCCTACGAGCCAGGAGCCTGGTGGTTTTATAGCGGCGCCAGGTCAGCCTTAGAACAAAGAGTCCGGCTTGCCGGACTCTCGCGCCGGAGCGCGGCTGCGCCAGCAGCCATCTTCCTTTGCGCGGAGTGCGCATCCATGCGGAGCGTTTTTTCATAGGACGTACTTTCCTATGAAAAAATAAAGGTATCCGTCTGAGCGGTTACAGATGAATCTGTTCACATAGAAATTATAATTCCATCACAAATTTATCACAATTCGTTGTTATATTGATCAGGAAAGCAAAAATGATGTTGTTTACACCTGTTTCGGAAAGGGGATTATAATATGTACGAAGATGAGAAAAAAGTTGATACGGGTATTGACAGAGAGGCTGATTGGAGACGTCAGGAAGAGGCTCGCGGGTGGCAGCAGTATGGTCAGGAAAATGCCTATAACCGAATGAATGCAAATCACATTCCGAAGGAACCGGAAAAGAAATCCGGCGGAAAAGGAAAGATGGTTGCTACGTTTGCAGGGATAGTTGTGGCTGCGGTTTTATTTGGAGCGGTATCAGGAAGCGTAATGTTCGGCGTTAATACTCTTGGTGAATATATGAAAGCGAAAAATTTACCAAAAAGTGATGTGCAGGTCAGTGTGGAGACTGCCGGTACGCAGATGCCGGAGGAACAGCCGGCCAGCGCGGCGCCCGCTTTGCAGACAGATGTATCGGCTATCGTAGAAAAAGCTATGCCTTCAGTGGTGGCAATTACCAATACCGTGGTAATGGAACAGCGTACATGGTTTGGCGGTCCGAATCAGAGATATGAGGTACCCAGCAGCGGTTCCGGCATTATTATCGGACAAAATGACAGTCAGTTGCTGATCGTTACGAATAATCATGTGGTAGAGGATTCGACGGAGCTGTTAGTGACTTTCATTGATGATACCACAGTAAATGCGGTGATTAAGGGGACAGATTCGGACAGTGACCTGGCGGTGATTGCCGTTCCGCTTTCCGATATCGGGGCAGAAACGACAGAAAAAATAAAAGTGGCGGTAATGGGTGACTCGGATGCACTGAAAGTAGGGCAAGGGGTAATCGCCATCGGGAATGCTTTGGGATATGGCCAGTCAGTGACGGTTGGCTATGTAAGTGCTCTGGATCGGGAAGTGAAGACTGATGAAAAGACCACCCGGAATTTGCTGCAGACAGATGCGGCGATTAATCCGGGCAATAGCGGCGGCGCTCTTGTGAATATGCGTGGTGAGGTCATTGGTATCAACGCAGCAAAATATTCTTCTACAGACGTTGAAGGTATGGGATATGCTATACCGATTTCGAAAGCACAGGATATTATCAACGAATTGATGAACCGGGAGATTCGTGAGGAAGTGGATGAACAGAAGCAGGGGTATCTGGGGATTCAGGGAATGAATATTGATGATACGGCGGCAGCGATGTACGGGATGCCTAAAGGCATTTATGTATACAAGATTGTAGAAGGGAGTGCGGCAGCGAAGTCTGATTTGTGGGAAAAGGATATTATCACTAAATTTGATGGACAGACCGTGCGTACCATGGCTGATTTGCAGAATATGCTGACTTATTACGAGGGGAATACTACAGTTGAGCTGACCGTGCAGTCTCTGGCAAACGGAGAGTATACAGAGCGGATAGTAGAAATTACCCTTGGTTTCAAAACAGATGCAGAAGCGGATTAAAGCAGTATTCGGGAGGCTTTTGCCATTTATAATGATAAAACAGATATGGCTGGGACAATACTCAGAGTGCCGTAATGGCGCCCTGAGTATTTGTGTAAACATAATTGTTCATGGCAGGCTGGTAAAAAACACGTAACAGTTCAGATGGGTATCTTCCTGCTCGTCTATGCCGGACAAAAGCCAGGATGTCCATTCGATGTGGAATTTTACATGAATTTTGGCTTCAAGCAAGCTTGACGCCAAAAATTCATGTAAAATTCCCTGCCGTCTGAACTGTCACAAAAATACATTACGGGCAAACAACAAGGAAAGGGAAAAGAAAATATGGAAGACAAAGACCAGCAAAAGGGTCAGACGAATAGAACGAATGAGGGCGGAGCGGGAGACGGCCAGGAATATGAGAAAATTTGTTATATGTGCCGCAGGCCGGAGAGTAAAGCGGGTAACATGATTGTTATGCCGGGGAATATGTGCCTGTGCCATGACTGCATGCAAAAAGCATTTGATTCAGTGATGGGAGGAAATATGGATTTATCCAGGATTGATTGGTCCCAGCTTTCCCATATGCCATATATGAATCTGAATTTAGTCCCTTCTGCAGATGGCGACAATATTATGCAGATTCCACAAAAGCAGAAAGTAAAAAAGAAAAAAGAAAAATCCGGTCCCGCATTTGAATTGAAAGATATTCCTGCGCCTCATACCATCAAGCGGATGCTGGATGAATATGTGATCGGGCAGGAACATGCGAAAAAAGTGATTTCTGTAGCTGTTTACAATCATTATAAGCGGGTTTATGCGGAAAGCATAAGAAAAACTGTGGGGAAAAAGGGACAGATTGAGGACAGGGAGGATATCCGTATTGAAAAGTCCAACATTCTGATGGTTGGCCCTACAGGAAGCGGTAAAACGTATCTGGTAAAAACTTTGGCTCGTTTGCTTGACGTGCCTTTGGCTATAGCGGATGCCACATCTCTGACAGAGGCGGGATATATTGGTGATGATATAGAAAGCGTGGTGTCCAAATTGCTGGCTGCCGCCGGAAATGATGTGGAACGGGCAGAGCATGGCATAATTTTTATTGATGAGATTGATAAAATAGCGAAAAAGCGTCAGACTAATACGCGGGATGTAAGCGGAGAGTCGGTGCAGCAGGAGCTTTTGAAGCTGTTGGAGGGAAGCAATGTGGAAGTACCGGTAGGTTCAAATCAGAAAAATGCGCTTACTCCGCTGACTACGGTTAATACAGATAATATTTTGTTTATTTGCGGCGGGGCATTTCCCGATTTGGAGAGAATCATTCGAACCCGTTTGGCCAAGAAAGCATCTATGGGGTTTGGGGCCGAGCTGAAGGATAAATATGAGCAGGATGAAAATATCATATGTCAGGTTTCCCCCGCGGATTTAAGAGAGTTCGGCATGATCCCTGAATTTTTGGGCCGTCTTCCCGTAACGGTTACATTGGAAAAGCTGACAGAAAAGCTGCTTGTGAAAATATTAAAGGAGCCTCGAAATGCGATTTTAAAACAGTATATCTGTTTGCTGGATATGGATGAAGTAAAATTGACATTTGACGAAGACGCGCTGGGCTGGATTGCACAGGAGGCATTAAAGCGCGAGACGGGCGCCCGCGCTTTACGTGCCATATTGGAAGAGTATATGCTGGATATCATGTATGAAATTCCGAAAGATCCGAATATCGGTTCGGTGGTGATTACCCGGGCGTATTTGGAGAAACGGGGCGGGCCTCTGATACAGATGAGAGGCTGAATACTTTCCTTTCGATTTGCTGATTAGCGTCCAACCAGGAAGGATTGGTATAAGTTAAGAGTACCATAACCCCATGTACGGTTGGGATAGGTGAAAGCAGGATTGCGGCTGGCGCCTCGAATCAGCATGGAAGTGACTGCCGCCGAACCAAGAAAAGGGTTATTGTTATTGACAATGCCCCAATGAAAAAGATCGGCTACGGCGCCGGCAGTAATAGCGGCCGCTACGGAGGAG
Source organism: uncultured bacterium (assembly GCA_947383005.1). Taxonomy (GTDB): domain Bacteria; phylum Bacillota; class Clostridia; order Lachnospirales; family Lachnospiraceae; genus Brotaphodocola. Next base: position 112,596 of record CANDBT010000008.1, read on the forward strand.
CCGGTACGGCGGGTAAAACGGATACCTCCGCCGGGAGGTGTTACCGTAGGCCCCTGGACCTCCACACCGGGTGCGGCTAAATCTGGTTTGATTCGGCCGCTGGGGGTATATCCCCGGCTGCTGTGGATATAAATACTATTATTAGCATGGTTGTAGGTGCTGACAGTCAGGGGCATAGGCGCATTGCCCGGGTCGGTGATCGTATTGTCCGGGTTAGGACGCAAAAATATAGTCTGTTTTGACAAGAAACCATCCATAGGCAGCCAAATATGGAAGAGTCCTGATACCAGTACAATAGGATAGACACGAATATGCCAGATGCCTGCCGCCGGGGACTGGAACCGCATAAAGATCAATTGGTTGCCGGAGCCGCTTTCGTTATTTTGATAATTGACGGTGATGGTGGTGGAATCCAGTTTCAGGGGGATTACTGTTTCCGAACCCAGAGTCAAAGGAACCCGCTCGACGACTTCACCGGAAGGGGAGACAAAGCCTACCGCATATAGATTGGGTTCGCCAGCCCATAGTTCGGCGCAGAAACCGGTTTCATCGGCGCCTACCCGCAGTTCAATATCGTCGTATTCCTGATCGGAAGAGAGTGTGCCCATATAATGATGGTGAAGACCGAGTTCATTACCGGCGGCAGCTACGGCGGCTATACCGCTATAGCCAGCCAGATTCTGAAGCTGATGTCCGAGAGGCGTACTTCCTTCATGGCTGCCTTGATTGGTGCCAAGCCCCAGGTAGAGAATCAGCGGCATTTGATATTGAAGCGACAATTCGGTCATATAGGTGATGGCCGACATGATATCATTTTCCTGAAATGCAGTTGCGTCCGGACGCAGCAGAAAAAAATCCCGAAGATATTGTTTGGCTTGTTTCAGTTTAACAATGACCAGAGAGGAATCAGGCGCGGCGCCAAAAAACGTTGTGGGTTGGCTTACCCGGTTGCCGGCAGCAACACCGGCCATAAAAGTCCCGTGGCCGTCTGTATCGCGGCTGGGTACCAGGTCATAGGGGTTTTCTGAATTTAGGGCAGCATTGATTTCTTCCTGGCTGTATACGCTCCCGTATATAGGCTGGTAGCTGCCAATTGTTGGGAGGGGCTTATCGCTGTCGATCGTCTGATCCCAAATGCCCAGGATACGGCTGGATCCATCAGCGTTGCGAAAGAGTTCGCTGGTATAATCAATACCTGTATCAGCAATGCCGATGATTACATTACGGCCGGTGCTTAACAGCGAAGGCTGGTCAAAAACCGGCGGAATTTCACTTTCCTCCAAAGCCGTGGTGTCCAAAAGCCCATAGAGTTTGGGAATAATGCCATAAGGGAATTTGGAGATCGTCAGAGGCGCCACATTGCTCCGTTTAGCATAAATGACGGCAAAATCCTGATCGATGAAATTGATGCATGTGCTTGATGATGCTTGGTATAAAGACTCTACAGCGTGGGAGGAATAGCGCAGGATAAAATCATAATAATCGTCAGAAGAAGGGGAATATTCACAAGCAGGCAAGGCAAGTTCCTTTCATGGGCGGCCTTTTATAGATGGCCTTTTTCATAAAGTATGAAAGAAAATGTGTATTTGCGCATGATTTTTATAAATAATAAATACATTCTTGGAGTTTCTTTGTGTTTGGATCGTAAGATGATTTTTGTCAGATGTGCAAAAATTTATGAGACGTATGCGGAACGTATGTTGATTGGTTTATGTGCATATGGCGGATAATCAGCCGTAAATGCAGGCGGAGGAGAGATTCCGGGAGTAGATAATAAGGATAAAGGAGGTTTTTACTATGGTGTATGCGGCAATAATTGGATTACTGGCATCGGGGGATTTGTGGGCCAAATGGAGGATTGAGTCCCAAAAACCGGAAGATTTTCCACGGCCATTAAAAGGGACGAAAGATAAGGTCTGGCTGTACCGCAATCACAATGAAGGTTTTCCCTTTGGATTAATGAAAAAGCAAAGCCAGTTGGTGAGGACACTTTCGCTGGCAGTCACCTCAGGGCTGGCAGGAGCACTGACGGCTTTGTTGTCCAAAAAAGGGAATCATCTCCCGAAGATCGCGCTGACTTTGGTGATCGGCGGATCTTTAAGCAATCTGTATGATCGCTACATGCGCCATTATGTTATTGATTATTTTAGCCTGCGGTTGGGGCCGTTGAAAAAAGTGGTGTTTAATTTGGGGGATATTTGTATATTCCTTGGTTCGGGATTATTGTTTATCTATAAGCTGTGTCAGGAAATCCGCAGGCCGTCGGATACGGATTCCCTGGATACCATGGATTACTTAAAAGCCATGGAGTAAAGCTGTTGACAGAAAAAACGAATTATTGTAGTATAATAGCTGTGCTGCCAGCAAATATATTTTGTTTTGGGAAGGAGATTAAAATTTTTTTATGTTAGATTCAGGAGACAGTACAGGCATACAGATAGGTATGGTTGTTGTGTTGCTTTGCTTGTCCGCCTTTTTTTCATCGGCGGAAACGGCGCTTACTACCGTAAACCGCATGAGAGTGCGGACTCTGGCGGAAGCAGGGGATAAAAGAGCGATTACCTTATCTAAGGTGATTGAAAATCCGGGAAAGATGCTGAGTACGATTTTGGTGGGAAATAATATTGTAAACCTGACAGCTTCATCCTTGATGACAACCCTTACATTGCAGCTTTTCGGAAGTAAAGCGGTGGGAGTGGCGACTGGTATGCTGACACTGTTGATTTTGGTTTTTGGTGAAATTTCTCCGAAAACTTTGGCGACGATTTATTCGGAAAGTCTTTCTTTGCGATATGCCAGGATAATTTATCTGTTGATGACCTTGCTGACGCCGGTGATTTTTTGCATCAATCAGTTGTCTTTGGGCTTTTTGCTTCTTTTGCGAATCGACCCGAATAAAAAACAGGAAGCGATTACGGAGGATGAATTGCGGACAATTGTGGAAGTCAGCCATGAAGAGGGTGTTATTGAAAGTGAAGAGAAAAAGATGATCAATAATGTATTTGATTTTGGCGATTCCGTGGCTAAAGATGTGATGGTACCCCGCATCGATATGGTGATGGTAGAAGTAAATACCACATTTCCGGAGTTGATGGAGATCATTCGGCGGGAGAAATTTACCCGTTTCCCTGTTTATGAAGATTCGACAGACAATGTAATCGGCATCATCAATGTAAAAGATATTTTGTTGGCGGAGAACCGACAGGATTTTACGATCCGTAAATTTATGCGTCAGCCATTGTATACTTATGAATATAAGAAAACCGCGGAGCTGATGGCGGAAATGCGCAAAACATTTAACAATTTTATTATTGTATTGGATGAGTATGGCGCTACTGCGGGAATGGTGACTTTGGAGGATATGCTGGAAGAAATTGTCGGAGAAATCCGGGACGAATTTGATGAGGATGAAGAGGATACAATAAAAAAACTGGCAGATGATGAATATGAGGTCAGCGGATCGGCTAAGCTGGACGATTTAAATCGTTGGCTGGATTTGAAATTGAAATCGGATGATTATGATTCGATTGGCGGTCTGGTAATTGGTTTGTTGGATCATCTTCCCGACAGCGGCGAAGAGGTTTGCCATGGCAATTTACGTTTAATTGTGGAAAAGGTAGAGAAAAACCGGATTGAAAAAATTCATCTGTATCTTCTGCATGAGGAACAATCAGAGATGCTTGAGGAGCAAACAGCGGCATCTTGATTTTCCGGTAATCATTTGGATAGAGGCGGGCAGGAGCGGCTGCAAAATACAAGCCAGGTAAAACTGGCGTTTTGCAGCCGCTTTTTTGTAAATTTTAGCTGAATATTCCTCCGGCAATACCGCCGGACACACAGCATCCCATGACGGTCATTGCATGGGAAATATCCGGTATGGTATTGTTTTTTTGACCGATAAGCCAGGAGACGGCAAACAGTATTGCGAAATAAGCCAGCCCGGTAAGGAGTCCCCAAAAGAAACGTTGTGAACGGATTGCCTTGCCGGCCAGAAATCCTCCGAACAAACATGCAGCTACATAGATTACATAGATAGCGGAATTGATTTGGGATTCACTTAATTTCATGCGATAGAGGGCGAAAGAAAGTATCAGCAGCAAAAGACCTGACAACAGGTAGGAGAGTAACAAGGAGCGCAGCAAAGCTTTGGATTTGTCCATGAGAGTTTCCTTTCTTGTAACGGCTTGATTGATGAGTTATCGGTTTTCCGTTCACAGTGAGGGGCATCTTCCTGCCCGTTTTAAACGGACAAGAAGCATCGGATGTCCATCCAATGTAGAATTTAACATGAATTTTGGCTTACAAGCAAGCTTGATGCCCAAAATTCGTGTAAAATTCCCCGCCGTCTGAATTGTTACAGTTACTGTTCACTCCCATGTCAAGCACTACGCTGCTTGGCATGGGGGATGCACGTAATGGCAGCGAACCAGGCCGCCCATCGCCGCAGGCGATTTTAAATGGCGGCCTGAGTTGCTGTTCGCTGGGTACCAGTGAACAGTAACCTGTTACAAGATATTCGTGAAAAATTGAAAAAATTACCTTGACATGAATTTATAATGTAGATATAATGGTAAGGCGTGTGAATTTCACACTTGTTTTTTGTGTATACAAAGCAAGCATACGAATGTGTGCTTTTTTGTATTACATGAAGAAGATTAAAAGCAACCACAGACAATATCACAGGAGGTGAAGAGGAATGCCAACATTTAATCAGTTAGTCAGAAAAGGAAGACAGACATCGGTCAAGAAGTCTACCGCACCGGCTCTGCAGAGAGGATATAACTCTTTGAGAAAACGTGCTACCGGTACTTCTTCTCCGCAGAAGAGAGGGGTATGTACCGCCGTAAAGACAGCTACTCCGAAGAAGCCTAATTCCGCTCTTCGTAAGATTGCCAGAGTACGTCTTTCGAATGGTATCGAAGTAACCAGCTATATTCCGGGAGAGGGACACAATCTGCAGGAGCATAGCGTGGTGCTCATCCGTGGCGGGAGGGTAAAAGATTTGCCAGGTACCAGATATCATATTATCAGGGGAACTCTGGATACTGCCGGCGTGGCCAACCGGAAACAAGCCCGCTCCAAATATGGTGCGAAGCGGCCGAAGGCTGCTAAAAAGTAAACGATTGCGGAGCAATGCTTAAAAGGTAGAATCACTAACAGCAGTAAAGTGGACTGCACAGCAGTAACGATGCCTGCGGCAAAAGCTTTAAGGTATCCGTTTTGTTAGTGCCGGTGATATTAGCCTGTGGGTTGCAGGATATAGATAGAAATACCGAGCACGAACACATTTTATGGAAACATGTGAGTACCGATGATTTAATTTATTATTAAGGAGGGAAGTACCGTGCCACGTAAAGGACATATTCAGAAAAGAGACGTATTGGCAGATCCTTTATATAACAATAAGGTTGTGACCAAACTGATCAATAATATTATGCTGGATGGAAAAAAGGGAATCGCACAGAAGATCGTATATGGTGCATTTGCCCGTGTGGAAGAGAAGACGGGCAAACCGGCTGTAGAAGTTTTTGAAGAGGCGATGAACAACATCATGCCGGTTTTGGAAGTTAAAGCAAAGAGAATCGGCGGCGCCACCTATCAGGTACCTATCGAGGTAAAGCCTGAACGGAGGCAGACCCTGGCTCTTCGTTGGATTACCATGTTTTCTCGTAAAAGAAACGAAAAAACCCAGGAAGAGCGGCTGGCGAATGAGATTATGGATGCGGCCAACAATACCGGTGCATCCGTAAAGCGGAAAGAAGATATGCATAAGATGGCAGAGGCGAACAAGGCCTTCTCCCATTTTAGATTCTAATAGGAGGACAAAGCTTTGGCTGGAAGAGAATATCCGTTAGAGAGAACCAGGAATATTGGAATCATGGCTCATATCGATGCGGGTAAGACTACGTTGACTGAGCGAATTTTATATTATACTGGTGTAAACTATAAGATTGGCGATACCCATGAAGGTACTGCTACGATGGACTGGATGGAGCAGGAGCAGGAGAGGGGTATTACGATTACTTCGGCAGCGACTACCTGTCACTGGACTTTGCAGGAGAACTGCAAACCCAAGAAGGATGCGCTTGAGCACCGGATCAATATTATTGATACTCCCGGACACGTTGATTTTACCGTTGAAGTAGAACGCTCTCTCCGCGTACTGGATGGCGCAGTAGGCGTGTTCTGCGCAAAGGGCGGTGTGGAGCCGCAGTCTGAGAACGTTTGGCGTCAGGCAGATACCTATAACGTTCCTCGTATGGCATTCATTAATAAGATGGATATTATGGGCGCAGATTTCTTTGGCGCTGTAGACCAGATTCGTACACGTTTGGGAAAGAATGCCATTTGCCTGCAATTGCCTATCGGCAAAGAGGATGATTTCAAGGGGATTATTGATCTTTTTGAGATGAAGGCATATATTTATAACGATAATAAGGGTGAAGATATCTCTATTATTGATGTGCCGGAAGACATGCGGGATGATGCGGAATTGTATCATACCGAGCTGGTGGAAAAAATCTGCGAGCTGGATGACGATTTGATGATGCAGTACCTGGAAGGGGAAGAACCTTCCGTGGAAGATATGAAGAAAGCACTGAGGAAGGCGACCTGCGAATGCACGGCTATTCCCGTATGCTGCGGCAGCGCTTATCGGAACAAAGGTGTGCAGAAACTTTTGGATGCAATTTTGGAATATATGCCGGCGCCGACGGATATCCCGTCAATTAAGGGTACAGATCCGGACGGCAATGAGATTGAGCGCCATTCTTCGGACGAGGAGCCATTCTCTGCGTTGGCATTTAAGATTATGACCGATCCGTTCGTAGGAAAGCTGGCGTTTTTCCGGGTGTATTCCGGTACGCTCAATTCCGGTTCTTATGTGCTCAATGCGACAAAAGACAAGAAAGAGCGTGTAGGGCGTATTTTGCAGATGCATGCTAACAAGAGACAGGAGCTGGATAAGGTTTATTCCGGTGATATTGCGGCAGCGGTAGGTTTTAAGCTGACTACTACAGGCGATACCATTTGTGATGAGCAGCATCCGGTGATTCTGGAATCCATGGAATTCCCGGAGCCGGTTATTGATATCGCTATTGAGCCCAAGACCAAGGCTGGTCAGGGTAAGATGGGCGAGGCATTGGCGAAGCTGGCGGAGGAAGACCCGACTTTCAGAGCGAGGACCGATCAAGAGACAGGCCAGACGATTATTTCCGGTATGGGCGAGCTGCATTTGGAGATTATTGTAGACCGTCTGCTTCGGGAGTTCAAGGTTGAGGCTAATGTAGGGGCGCCTCAGGTTGCTTACAAAGAGTCCTTTACCAAGGCTGTGGACGTGGATAGTAAATATGCCAAGCAATCCGGCGGACGTGGTCAATATGGGCATTGTAAAGTGCATTTTGAACCTATGGATGCCAATGCTGAGGAAACGTTTAAGTTTGAGTCTACAGTCGTAGGCGGCGCTATCCCGAAGGAGTATATCCCGGCGGTAGGCGCAGGTATCGAAGAGGCTTCGAAAACAGGTGTACTGGCTGGTTTCCCTGTGTTGGGTGTAAAGGCAACCGTTTATGATGGCTCTTATCATGAGGTAGACTCCAGTGAGATGGCATTCAAAATTGCCGGCTCCATGGCGTTTAAAGAAGCAATGCAGAAGGCTGGTTCCATTCTGCTTGAGCCGATTATGAAGGTGGAAGTGACTATGCCTGAGGAATATATGGGTGATGTAATCGGGGATATCAATTCCCGTCGCGGCCGTATTGAAGGTATGGATGATTTGGGAGGCGGCAAGATTGTAAGAGCATATGTGCCTCTTTCCGAAATGTTTGGCTATTCCACAGACCTGCGTTCAAAGACCCAGGGCAGAGGCAACTACTCGATGTTTTTTGAGCGGTATGAGCCGGTTCCCAAGTCTGTGCAGGAAAAGATTGTATCCGAACACAAGAACTAAAAGCAGTATAGAAATTAGGCTTGAAAAACTTGCGGAAATCGCATATAATAAGGACAGCCTATATATAAATGATAGCCCATAGTGGCCAAATTAAGGAGGACGTTTTAAAATGGCAAAAGCAAAGTTTGAAAGAAACAAACCGCATTGTAACATCGGTACCATCGGCCACGTTGACCATGGTAAAACCACACTGACAGCCGCTATTACCAAGACTCTGCATGAGAGACAGGGTACCGGTGAAGCTGTAGCGTTTGATATGATTGATAAGGCTCCGGAAGAGAGAGAGCGTGGTATCACAATTTCTACTGCTCACGTAGAATATGAGACAGAGCACAGACATTATGCTCACGTTGACTGCCCAGGGCATGCTGACTACGTTAAGAACATGATTACCGGCGCTGCCCAGATGGACGGTGCAATTCTGGTAGTTGCTGCTACTGACGGTGTTATGGCACAGACAAGAGAGCACATTCTGCTGGCTCGTCAGGTAGGCGTTCCTTATATCGTTGTATTCATGAATAAGTGCGATATGGTTGATGATGAAGAGCTGTTGGAGCTGGTTGATATGGAGATTCGTGAACTGCTCAACGAGTACGAGTTCCCGGGCGATGATACTCCGATTATCCAGGGTTCTGCTCTTAAGGCTCTGGAAGATTCCAGCGGTGAGTGGGGCGACAAGATTATGGAACTGATGGCTGCTGTTGATGAGTGGATTCCTGATCCTGAGCGTGAGACGGATAAGCCGTTCCTGATGCCTGTAGAGGATGTATTTACCATTACTGGTCGTGGTACAGTTGCTACCGGCCGTGTAGAGCGTGGTACTTTGCATCTGAATGACGAAGTTGAGATTGTTGGTATCAAAGAAGAAACCAGAAAGACTGTTGTTACCGGTATCGAGATGTTCCGTAAGCTGTTGGATGAGGCTCAGGCTGGTGATAATATCGGCGCTTTGCTCCGTGGCGTGCAGAGAACAGAGATTGAGCGTGGCCAGGTTCTGGTAAAACCAGGCTCCGTAAAATGCCATCATAAGTTTACTGCCCAGGTATACGTTCTGACTAAGGACGAGGGTGGCCGTCATACGCCTTTCTTTAACAACTATCGTCCGCAGTTCTACTTCAGGACAACTGACGTTACCGGTGTTTGCCAGTTGCCGGACGGCACAGAGATGTGTATGCCTGGTGATAACGTAGAGATGAGCGTTGAGCTGATTCATCCGGTAGCTATGGAGCAGGGTCTTCGTTTCGCTATCCGTGAGGGTGGTAGGACTGTTGGTTCAGGAAGGGTTGCTACTATCGTTGAGTAATTATAATTTATTCAGTAAAATCAAGGCTTTCGGGGATTTCTCCGAAAGCCTTTTTACGTTGTGAAACAATTCAAAAATGCTTTGTGGTTCTAATATGGTTCTAAAAAATTTGTTCATCAGTAAAATATATCCAAAGTGTCTTCTAATAGTTCTCTACTGGAATATTAAATGAATTCATCAAACTGTCTATCCATATGTTGTATTCATCACTATCAATTTTTTCACTTTCCAGTTCTTTATTCAATTCATTCCAACGAGATACAAGAGATGCAATCTGCGGACTTTCTATGTTGATAGATGCCACTAAACGTCGGGTAGCAGTATTGACAGATGTGGAACATTCTACAGGAATACCTGCTCTTATCAATTCCATAATTACCTTTAAAATATCTGAATATGTGTTAATGCTCAATTCTTCGTTGGGTTTAATCGTATATCCAAAAAATAATTCTTCTTTAATACCAATAATAGAACAGAATTTTTGTATTACTTCCATAGGCGGTTCGCTATAACCGTTTTCGTAATTAGAATAAGTCGGAACAGACAGTTCCAACTTCGCAGCCATTTCTTTTTGAGACATATCAGCTCCCATACGAAAGGACTTCAAACGTTTATCTACATGTAAATAATGTGCTATTCGCATATTCTCACCTCACATTGGATTTTTAATTATTATACCACAATTTCAACAAAAATAAATAGAAATATTCATATTTTAATATTTTTGCTTGACATATCTAAAAATAGATATTATGATAAAAATACAAGAAATTAAATATTTCTATTAAAATTCAAATTGTAAGGAGGGTTATATGAAGTTAAATTACATGATGGATGCGGAAGATGTGGCTAATGAGTTGGGAATTTCTAAAGGACATGCTTATAAGGTCATTCGTCTGCTTAATGGAGAGTTGGAGAAATCTGGCTTTATTATTGTGGCAGGGAAAGTTCCCAGAGCATTTTGGGAAAAGAAGTTCTACGGTTATCAAACAGTGCAGACAGCATAAGGAGGGAAAACAGATGCCAGCATATAAGGATGAAAAAAGGAATACTTGGCTAAGCCTGTTCTACTATGAGGATTGGCAGGGCAACAAGAAGAAAAAGCAGAAACGTGGGTTTAAAACAAAGAAAGAAGCATTGGAGTGGGAAAATAATTTCAAATTATCCGCTAATGCCAATATGGATATGGCGTTGGGAGCATTTGTTGAGATTTATTTTCGTGATAAAGAGGGCGAGTTGAAGGAGCGTTCAATCAAGAATAAAAGGTACATGATAGAAGCGCATATTCTTCCTTACTTTGAAAATAAGAAAATGAATGAGATTACTCCGTCAGATATTATCCAGTGGCAGAACGCTATGAGGGAAAAAGGGTATGCGCAGACCTATCTTCGCATGGTGCAAAATCAGATTACTGCCTTATTCACTCATGCAAGCAGTATTTACAATTTGGCGAATAATCCATGTAAGAGAGTGAAAAAGATGGGAAAGCCAGATGCGGATAAGCTGGACTTTTGGACAAAAGAGGAATACGACAAGTTTATCAGTACGATTGAGGTTGAAAGCCGCTATTACGTGATTTTTGAAATTTTGTTCTGGACGGGAATTAGGGAAGGCGAACTACTTGCCTTAACAAAATCGGACGTAGATTTTCAGAACAACCGTATGAGTATCACAAAGACCTATTATCGGACGGAAAGGCGAGATGTGATTACTGCCCCTAAAACGGAACAATCTGTGCGAGTAATCGAGCTGCCAGAATTCTTGACACAGGAAATAAAAGAATATGTGGATAAGTTATATGAGCTGCCGGATGATGAACGCATCTTCCCTATTGTGGCAGAAGCATTGCAGCATAAATTGAAGCGGCAAGCAGAAAAGGCAGGAGTGAAAAAGATACGTGTCCATGATATTCGTCACAGCAGTGTAG